>NZ_JAJAQC010000047.1 GCF_027604915.1 Streptomonospora mangrovi | reverse complement strand
CCCCGCGCGGGCGCCCGCCCCCGCTGCCGCCCCCGCCGTTCCGGCGCGGGCCGGCACCGGGCCGGTCACGCGCCGGGGCCGGTCAGCCGCCCGCGCCCGGGTCGCCGTAGACGATCCCGCGGCCGTTGGTGCTCACATACACCCGGCCGTAGACGTCGGGGTCGCCGGTGATGGCCGCCCCGGTCCACGCCCACTGGTGGTCGTCGTCGTTGATCCGCTCCCAGGTGGCGCCGGCGTCGTCGGAGCGGAAGATCCCGCGCACCCCGCCGATGCGGGCGCTGGTGTAGACGGCGGGGTGGTCGGCCCCCGGCGCGGCCTTGCCGAACCCGACCGTGTCGGCCTCGTCCACGCCGGCCACCGGGGTGAACGTGGCGCCGGAGTCGGTCGAGCGCCACATGCCGTAGGCGCCGCCGGAGGTCCCGCCGGCCAGCCACACCTCGCCCTCGCGGCCGGGGACGGCCGCGAACCGGACGCTGCTCTGCGGCAGCCCGCCGGCGGCCGAGCGGGCAAACGTCGCGCCGCCGTCGGTGCTGACGTAGAACCCGCCGTCGGCGAAGGCGTAGAAAAGGTCGGGGTTGACGCGGTCGGCCTCGACCCGGGCACCGGCCGGCACCCCGGTGGCGGCCTGCCAGGAGCCCGCGTAGTTGTTCGACACGTGCACGCCCGCGCCCTCGGTGCTCCACACCACCGCCGAGGCGTCGGCCGCCATGGCGACCGTGCCGGGGCCGGTGACGCCGGAGGGCTGCTGGCCGGCCCACCAGTTGGCGCCGCCGTCGGTGGACAGCGCGATGCGGGAGGTGGCGGCGTTGTCGCTGCTGCCCACGCGCACGAAGGTGTGCGGCGCCCGCTCGGCGAAGTCCAGCGAGGTGACGGTGCCGTGGAAGGGCCGGGTGTGCATCAGGTCGGGCACCTGGGTGAGGTCGTCGTGGCGGAACCCGCCGATGTCGCCCAGGGCCGAGACCAGCGGCACGCCGCCGGGCGGGGCGGCGAGGTCGTTGACGGCGGTCTCCTCGATGCCGGCCGCCTTGACCTCGATGGTGAAGGTCTGGTCGGCGTCCCAGTCGGTGAGGTCGTCGGTGCCGTAGAGGGTGGCGCCGGTGCCGTACATCATGCGGTCGGAGTCGTGCGGGTCGATCTCCATGGCCTGGGTCATCCAGCCGAGCTTGGGCGAGGTGACCGGGGGCTGGGGGTTCTCGCCGAAGGTCAGCCACGGCGCGGCGGAGATGTCGAGTTCGTAGCGGTTGACCCGCTCGGGGTAGGAGCCGTAGCGCCACGCCTGGGTCCAGGTGTCGCCGCCGTCGGTGGTGCGGTAGATCTGCACGTCGGGCCACCAGGAGATCTGGGTGCTGACCATCAGGGTGCCGGGGTTCTGCCGGTCGATGGTGAGGCCGCCGTAGCCGAAGTGGTTGTCGGGCGAGCCGGAGGGCACCGGGCTGATGTTGGTCCACTCCTCGGTGGCGAAGTCGAACCGCCACACGTCGCCGCTGCCGCCGTCGTAGGGGCCGCCGGTGTCGCTGGTGGAGATGTAGAGGCGCCCGTTCTCGTGGTCGACCACGCCCTCGATGGCCAGGTGGCCCTCGGGCTGGCCGGGCACGCGCTCCCAGGTCTGCCCGGCGTCGGTGCTGCGGTAGACGGTGTTCTCCTTGTCCATCACCCCGACGTAGACGTCCTGGGTGCGGCTGCCCGGCGACCCGCTGGAGCGGTCGAAGGCGATCCAGCCCACACCCTGGTTGTCGCTGGAGTAGCCCGAGCCGTCGCCGGGGTCGGCCGCGTAGTCGCCGGGGTTGGGGAACGACGTCACCTCCGACCAGGTGGCGCCGTAGTCGGTGCTGCGCCACAGGCCGTTGCCGCTGGGGGCGCCCAGGTAGAGGACCCGGTTGTCGTTGGGGTCGACGGAGAGCCGCTCGACGCCGCGGCCGGGCATGTTGCCGCCGAGCTTGAACGGCAGCTCGGTGACCTCCCAGGTGTCGCCGCGGTCGGTGGAGCGCAGGATCGCGCCGTTGTTGGGGTCCCAGGAGTTGGTGTAGCTGCCGACGGCGGCGTAGACGCGGTCGGGGTCCACGGGGTCGGTGGCCAGGCCCGCGACGCCGGTCCAGCCCCAGTCCGCCCAGCCGACCCAGTCCAGCAGCGGGGTCCAGCGCTCGGTCGAGGGGTTCCAGCGGTAGGCGCCGCCGATGTCGGTGCGGGCGTAGATGAGGTCGGGCTCGGTCTCGTTGAAGACGATGCCCGGCACGAACCCGCCGCCCTGGATCTGGGCGTTGCGCCAGGTGTAGGCGGTGTCGGCGGCGGCGGGGCCGGCGGCGCCGCCGAGCGCGGTGAGGGAGGCGGCCGCCAGCAGGGCGGCCGCGGCCGCCGAGGCGGCGCGGTGGGGTGCGGCACGGCGGGGTGCGGCACGGCGGGGTGCGGCTCGGCGGGAGCCGCCCGAGGGGGGCGGCGGGCATGCGGGGGACGGGGGCGGTGCCGATGTCACGTCAGGCTCCTTGGTGTGGGGGATGAGCCCGCTCGGCCGCGGCGCGCGGGCCGCGGTGACCGCACCGGACGGCCGGGCGGACGGTGGGGGGAGTCCGCCGCGCGCCGGCGCCGGGCGCGGTCGCACGGTGACGCCGCCGCCAGTGTGCGGAGCAGATCCGACGCCCGTCAACGGGGGGAGACCGGGTCGGTCCGGTGCGTGTTCGACGGTTCGCGCGTAAGGCGACGTCATTCCGTCGAACCGCTTCACCGCCGGACGCGAAGTCATTTGGGGGCGGGGGCCGGCACGCGGCGGCCCCGCCGTCGGCGGTGGCGACGGCGGGGCCGGGTCCGGTGGGGCGGGGCGGAGAGGAGCCGGGGGCGTGCGGTCAGTCGACCACGTGGCCCTGGACGTAGTTGTCGCGCCGCTCCCAGTGGATGAAGCGCTCGGACTCCGACATCAGGCTGGTGGCCAGCCACACGGCGACGCCGACGTCGTCGGCGAGCCCGAGGAAGGGGACGAAGAGTTCCGGCACCAGGTCGACCGGCGACGCGACGTAGACGACCGCCAGCAGGTACATCAGCAGCCGTGAGCCCGACAGGCCGTCGTAGTGGCCGCGGATACGGGCTCCGAGCATGCGCGGAAGGGCGCCGGCCCGCTCCCACACGGTGGGCGCGCCAGGCCGGGCGCTGCCGGCCTGCACGGCCTGCCAGGCCGCGGCTCCCGCGGCGGCGCGGTTGGACTTGCGCATTGTCTTCACCTCGGCATCTGAGTGGTCCGGTGCCCCGGGGCGGTGCGGTGGGCGCCGCGCGGAGCCGGGGGGTGGAACCGCTGCACTACTCAAGATATGACGCGTTGTACCGCGAAAACGTTCCCTGAAACCGGCTAGGTTGGTCTGCGCGCCCGCATCCCCGACGCAAGGACCCCAACCGTCATCATGCGCATCAGTTCCCCCACCCCGGGGAAAACGCGGCGAACCACCCCCGTCGCCCCCATCGCCGCGGCCGCCGTCCTCGCCCTCTCCGCGTGCGCCGCCCTGCCGGGCGGCGCCCCGCCCGACCCCTCGGCCGCCCCCGCGCCCGGCGAACCGGGATCGGGACGGCCCGGCGAGGGCGCGAGCGGCGGCTCGGGCGCGGGCGAGGTGGAGGGCGAGGGCCGGCTGTCGGGGATGACCGTGGTCATCGACCCCGGCCACAACGGCGGCAACGCCGAGGCCGCGACCGAGATCGCCGAGCAGGTGCCCGCCGGCCCCGACACCAAGGAGTGCGACACGGTCGGCGCCGAGACCGACGGCGGCTACCCCGAGCACGAGTTCACCTGGGAGCTGTCCACCCTGGTGCGCGACCGCCTGGAGGAGGAGGGCGCCGAGGTCGTGCTGACCCGCGAGGACAACGCGGGCGTGGGGCCGTGCGTCAACGAGCGCGCCGAGATCGGCAACGAGGCCGAGGCCGACGCGGCGGTCTCCATCCACGCCGACGGCGGCCCGGCCTCGGGCCGGGGCTTCCACGTCATCGCCCCGGGCGTGCTCACCGGCTACACCGACGACATCGCCGAGCCCTCGCGCCGCCTGGCCCGCGACCTGCGCGCCGCGTTCGAGGACGGCACCGGCCAGCCCCGCGCCGACTACATCGCCGAGGAGGGCCTGGACGAGCGGACCGACCTGGGCGGCCTCAACCTGTCCGACGTCCCCAAGGTCTTCCTGGAGGCCGGGAACATGAGCAACCCCACCGACGCCGCCAACCTCGCCGACCCCGAGTGGCAGGCCACCGCCGCCACCGCGATCGCCGACGGGATCGGCGACTTCCTGGCCGAGTAGCGGACGACGCCGGGCGCGTCCCGGGCCGGCGGCCGGCGCAGCTACGATCGGCGGCCATGAGCCTCCTCCAGCGGATCCGGGCCGACCGCGACCTGGCCGGACTCCTCGTCCACCCCTTCGACTTCGACCTGGACCGGCCCTACTGGGTCGGCGAGGACGAGGGACTGCGGTCGGGCGCTCCCAAGGAGGCCGTCGCGGGGCGGGCCTCGGGCTGCGGCTACTTCTTCTGCGGGGAGGGCGGCGAGGAGCGCCCGGTCCTGTACCTGTCGAGCGACGGCCGGACCAGCCTCGTCGCCGAGAACCTGGCCGACCTGCTCACCCTGGTGGTGGCGGCGCCCTGGTGGCCGGAGTGCCTGGGCCGGTGGCGCGAGGGCGCGGCGGGCATGCGGGCGGCCCACGCGCGGCTGCGCGTCGAGGACGCCGAGGACTACGCGCCCGATCTGGCCGGCTGCCAGGAGCGGGTGGCGGCCGCGCTGGGGCTGGACCTGTCGGCCGACGTGATGGGGCGGCTGCTGGCGGCGGCCCGGCGCACCGAGCCGGACTTCGTGCTGGTCCACACCGAGGGCCACGAACTGGACCCGATCGTGCCGCGCGGCGCCTCCGCAGCCGCCGGAACGGCTTGAGGACGGTCCGCCCCGCGACTCCCCCACCCGCCGGTTCACCGGGGCTCCGGCCGCATCCGGTCAGCGGTGAAACCGCGCCCGTCGAACGGTTCGATATGGGGAACAATGGCGCGATGGACACTCCCCCCTCCGGATTCTCCGGATCCACCCCACCGGATGCCGACAGCCCGCGCGACACCCCCGGTGACCACGCGGTGCCGTCGTTCGAATTCGGCCTCGCCTTTCGCGGATACGCGCCCGAAGAGGTGGTCGCCCTCGTGGACTTCGGCACGGACGCCCTGCGCGCCGGACGCTCCGGCCGGGCTCCCGACGTGGCCGCCGAACTGCGCGAACGCCATTCCCGCCTGCCCAAGGTGCTGCGCGGATTCCGCAGGGACGAGGTGGACGCCGCCGTCGAGCGGCTGTGCGCGGAACTGGAGCGCGGGCCCTCCGCCACCCCCTGAGGAACGGCAGCGGAAGGACCGCGCGAGGACGGCGGAAGGGCTGCGGAACGGCGGCGGTAACGGTCTCCGCCGCGCGAACCGTTTCTTTCCGACATCGGCCACAAACGGCCCGCGCCCCCACCCGGTCGGCACAATGGGGCCATGCCTCTAACACCGGCGGACATCCGCAACAAGCAGTTCCGAACTGTGCGCCTTCGACCGGGCTACAACGAGGACGACGTCGACTCCCTCCGCGACAGGATCGAAGCCACCCTCGCGGGCTTCCACGGCGGACCCCCGGCCGCCGACCCCGTCACGGCCGAGGAGGTCGAGAAAGCGCAGTTCCGCACCACGCGGCTGGCACCGGGCTACGACGAGGTCGAGGTGGACGACTTCCTCGACCAGGTCGTGGCCGAACTGCGGGCGCTCGGGCTCGTGGCGGGCCGGACGCCCGCGCCGCCGGGGCGGCGGCCCCCGTCGCACGCCGCCCCCCGGCCGCCCCAGCACGGCCCGGTACCGCCCGGCCCGCCCCACGCCGCTCCCCCGCCCCCCACCGCGCCGCCGCCCCCGCCCGGCGCTCCCGCGGGCGCCCCCACCGCACCGCGCCACCCCCACCCCCACCCCGCCTCCCCCCACGCCCCTTCCGGACCCCCTTCCGGGCCGCCGCCGCTGCGGCCCGAGGACATCCGCAACAAGCGCTTCGCCACCACCCGCCTGACCACCGGCTACAACGAGGCGGAGGTCGACGCGTTCCTCGACCGCGCCGAGACCACCCTCGACGCGCTCCAGCGCGGCCGTCCCGACCAGGCCCTGCTCACCTCGGCCCAGGTGGACCGGACCCAGTTCGCCACCACGCGGGCGCGCCCCGGCTACGACCCGTCCCAGGTCGACGCGTTCCTGGACTTCCTGGCGGCCGAGTTCCGCCGCTACGAGCACGGCTAGGCGGCCCGGGGTCCGGGCGCGCGAATCGCCCGGACCCCGGCCACCGGTGTCCGGCTCCCCTCCCCCGGAAACGCCGGTCCCGCAGCGCCGCCCGGACCCCGCCGAAACCGCCCGCCCTGCGGACACGCCCAAATCAGTGTGATCAGAATCCGATACGCACAGTAATATGCGATAACTTGACGTAGCTCATGCGTGTCGTGGACTGGAGCGGTGGTACGGGGGAGGGGCAGAGGATGACATTCGCGACAACCTCCGGCGGCGATCACGACCGCCCGGGAGCACCGCGCGCGGTGCGGCGCGCCTGGAGCGGGTCCGCCCCGGCCAGCCACGCGCGGGCGCCGCTGCCCCGCGCCGAGTACGCCGCCGCGCGCTGCCGCCCGCCCCTCACCCCGGTGCCCGGCGGCGTGTACCCGGTCTCGGGCCGCGACGCCCCGCCCGAGCCGCTGCTGGTGCCGCGCCACCCCTGGGAGCTGCCGCTGGCCGTGGCCGCCGCGCTGGCCACCCTGTGCCTGCTGGGCATGGCCGCCCACACCCTGTGGACCGCCACCGAGGTCACCCACCGCTGGTTCGGGCTGGCGGTCCTGGCGGTGCCCGCCGGGTCCTGGACCGCGCGCGGCCTGCGCCACGCCGAGCAGCGGGCGGAGTCCGTCCGCATCTCGCCCACCCAGTTCCCCGAGGCCTACCACGCCATCCACCGGCTGAGCGCCCGCATGGGGCTGGCGTTCGTGCCCGACGCCTACGTCGCCCTGGGCAGCGGCGCGCCGCACGCCACCGCCGACGGCCACGGCACCCGCCGCTACATCGTGATCTCCAGCGACCTGTTCGAGGTCGGCGGCCGGCTGCGCGACCCCGACGGCTTCCGGTTCCTGGTCGCCCACCAGCTCGGCCACATCGCCGCCGGGCACACGTCGCCGCTGCTGCGCGGCGCCACCTCGCTGGGGCGGCTGCTGCCCGTGCTGGGACCGGCGCTGGCGCGCGCCATGGAGTACACGGCCGACAACCACGCCCACGCCCACTGCCCCGAGGGCGCCCACGCCATCCGGCTGCTGGCCGGGGGCAAGTACCTCTACCCCGAGGTCAACCTGAGCGAGATGGCCGAGCGCGGGCGCACCGACCGGGGTCCGTTCCTGTTCCTCTACACGCTGCTGTCGAGCCGGCCGGCCAACACCCGCCGCATGGCCGCGCTGCGCGACCGCGACCGCCCCGGCCGGGTGTTCCTCTAGCGCGCGGCGTCCGGGGAGCGCAGGCCCGCCAGGAACAGGTCGGCGAAGTAGGCGCCCACGGCCGCGCCGCTCAGCTCGCCCTCGGGGCGGTACCAGGTGCTGAGGTGGTGCACGGCGCCGAAGAACTGGGTGACCGCGATGTCGGCGGGCACGTCGGCGCGCAGCGCCCCGGTGCGCTGGCCCTCCTCGATCATGCCGCGGAAGCGCTCGTGGTAGGCCCGGCGCTCCTTGCGCACGGCGGCCAGCTTGTCCTCGGGCAGCATGTGCAGGGACCGGAAGAAGATCCGGGTGTCGTCGAGGTTGTCCACCGTGGTGTGGACGACGTCGGCGGCGGCCGCGCGCAGCCGGTCCTCGATCGGCCCCTCGGCGGCGGCGAACCCGGCCAGCCGCTCGGTCTGCATGGCCAGCACGCGCTGGTAGACCGCGTACAGCAGGTCGTCCTTTGACGCGAAGTAGTGGTACATCGCGCCCTTGGTGACCCCGGCGGCGGCCACCAGCTCCTGCACCGAGGTGCGCTCGAAGCCGCGTTCGGCGAACAGCCGGGTGGCCGCCGACAGCAGGCGGTCGGGGACCGGGAGCGTGCGGTCGGGGCCGGTGGCGGCCGCCCGTCCGCCGCCGTCCGTGTGGTCGTCCATGCGTGCTCCCCGTTTCCCCGTGTCGTCGCGCCGCCTCCAGGATAGGCATACCAATCGGTCGGTAGCCCCGCATCAGGCGCCGGCGGCACCTCCGGCGCCCGGCCGGGGGCGACACGCCCGCCGGTCCGCCGTGTCGCGGCACCGCCCGGCGACCCGGATCGACGCAGGTCGAGCGGGCTTTCCGGCGCGGACCGCGCCCGACACGCGCCCGCGCGGGCGCCCCCGCGCGACCGGCACACCCCTAGGGTGGGGCCAGGCGACATCGGGCCGTTCCGATGGGAAATCGAACGCATGTTCGATAGGATGCCCGGGTGAGTCTCTACAACGAACGGATCGACGTCAGATCGACCACCGGCGGACACCCGGCCTTCTTCGCCTGGCGCGGCGGCACCTACCGCGTGCGGCGGGTCATCGGCACCTGGACCTCCCCGGGTGATCCCGCCCCCGGCGGCGGCCACGCCACGGCCACCGACCTCCAGTTGATCCGGGTCGCCGCCGAGTCCGACCGCGGCGAACCCAGCGTCGCCGACATCACGCGCGACCCCGCCACCGACGACTGGACCCTGCGCCGCATCTGGGACTGACCCCCGGCCCCAGCGCCGCCGGGCCGCCGGCTCACACGCTCAGCTCGGTCTGCCCCTCGGGCACCCCGGTGTCGCGCCCGGTGGTGCGGCGCAGGCACCGCCGGCAGGTCACCGGGCCGGGCGCGGGGCGCAGCCGCAGGGGGTCGCCCGCCGCGCGGCAGGCGGTGGTGGGCACCCGCACCCCCGCCCACACGGTCTCGTGCACCCGGTGCACCACCGACGACCCCCCGATCACGGCGGTGCCGCCGGCGAGTTCGCGCCGGCGGCGCACCAGGACCGCGGCCAGGTGCCCGATGTCCACCCCGGTCTCGGCGGGGTCCTCCGCGCTCGCGCTCATGGCACCAGGATCGCGCACGCCGCCGACAGTCGGGCCGCGACGCGGTCGGCGCCGCGCCGCCCCCCGGCCGCCGCGTGCGGCACGGGCTGCGCACGCGGCGCGCATCACCGGCCCGGCCCGCCCACCAGCCGCGCCTCCAGGCCCGCCAGGAACCCCTCCAGCCCGAACTCGAACGACTCGTCGAGGTCGGGCGGCGGGGCGGCGTGGGCGAACAGGTGGGGGTAGCGGCCGGTGGCCTCCAGCCGCGACAGCACGGGCTCGCGCGCCGCCCACCACTGGGCGTGGTGCAGGCCGGTCTCGTGCGCCGCCTCGGTGTCGTCGCTGACCTGGGTGGCCATCCCCAGCACATAGCCGGTCAGCGCCACGACCGCGTGCAGCGCCTCGGCGCCGCCGACACCGTGCCGGGTGAGCACCCGCACCGCCCACTCCGTGTGGTCGACCGTGCTGGGCGTGAGCACCGGCCGGGCGATCGACATCAGCCGCACCACCCACGGGTGGCGCCGGCACAGCCGCCACTGCACCCGCGCGCCGGCCGCGAGCGCCGCGCGCAGGCCCTCGGGCGCGGGGTCGGGCGGCGGGTGCTCGGCGAAGACGGCCTCGACCATCAGCCGCAGCAGGTCCTCCTTGGCCGGGACGTGCCGGTAGAGCGCCATCGGCGCGGCGCCGAGTTCGGCCGCCACCCGCCGCATCGACACCCCCTCCAGCCCTTCGGCGTCGGCGATCTCCACGGCGGTGCGCACGACGGCCGACCGGGCCAGCCGGGTGCCGGCGCCGGGGCGGCGCCGCGCGGAGCGGCCCTGCGCCGCCGGGCCGGTCGGCGCGGGGCGCGGGGCCGGCCGGGGCTCGCCCACCACGGTGCCCACCCCCGGCAGGGTGCGCACCAGGCCCTCCTGGCGCAGCGTGGTGATGACCTTGGTGGCGGTGGCCATGGCCACGCCCCAGCGGCGGGTGATCTCGCGGGTGGAGGGCACCCGGTCGCCCGGCCGCAGCCGCCCAGCGGCGATGTCGCGCCGCAACTCGGCGGCGATGCGCACGGAGGCGGGCGCCGCGCGCCGGTCCTCGGGGGCCGGGTGGCCGTCCATGTGGCCTCCTTTCCGGGTGCGCATCGTACTAGTGCACCGGCCGGACGCGGCCACCGCCCCGCCGCCCGCGCGGCCGGGCGACCGCGGCTCCGGCGGGCGGCTCCGCAGACCCACTCCCCTTCCTGGTGCACTAGTGCGCACTGCGCGCGTGACGCCCGTCGTGTCCGGCGTTTTCCACCCTCACAGGTATCCCGTACGCTCCGGGTCAACCGCCGGTCCCGGCGCGGGCACGGCCGCCGACCGCGTTCGGCACACCGCACCCGCACGTCGCCGGCACCGCGCCGGCGGCGCCGCCGGACGCCCGTACGCGTCCCCGCGCCCCCGCCGCGTCCCGCCCATCCCGACCCACACCTCGAACGGAGCACCACCGTGTCCCAGGACCCCACCTACGTGTTCGTCCACGGCACCCACGCCAACGCCTACTACTGGTCCTGGTTCTGCCAGGAGCTGGCGCTGCGCGGCCGCCGAGCGCTCGCCGTCGACCTGCCGGGCCACGGCGTCGACGCCGTGCTGCCCGACGCCTACCAGCGCCAGGACCTCGCCGCGCTCCCCGCGGAGCCCTCGCCGCTGGCCAAGCTCACCGCCGAGGACTACGCCGACCACGTCGAGGAGGTCGTGCGCCGCGCCCGCCGCAACGGGCCGGTGGTGCTGGTGGGCCACAGCCAGGGCGGCGTCACCCTCAGCCTGGTCGGCAACCGGGTGCCCGACCTCATCCACCGGCTGGTCTACATCAGCGCGTTCTGCTGCGTCGACCGGCCCTCCATGGCCGCCTACCTCCAGGAGCCGCCGCTGCTGACCGGGGAGCTGGCGCGCATCACCCAACTGTCCCTGGAGTCCTCGCCCGAGGGGGTGGCCCGGGTCAACTGGCGCTCGGCCGACCCCGCGCACGAGGCGGCGTTCCGCGCGGCCAACGCCCACACCTGGACCCCGGCGCAGTCGCGGGCCATGCACCAGATGCTCCAGCCCGACGAGCCGGGGTCCATCACCACGGCCGACGCGCGCGGGCACGCCGAGACGTGGGGCCGGATCCCGCGCACCTACGTCCGCCTCACCCAGGACCGGCTGCTGCCGCCCGAACTCCAGGACCAGTGGATCGCCGAGGCCGACCGGCTCACCCCGGACAACCCCTTCGACGTCCACTCGATCGCCTCGCCGCACTTCCTGGCGCGCGACCCCGAACTGGTGGACGTGCTGGACCGGCTCGGCGGCTGAGGCGGGCGCGGCCCGCCGGGGCCGGTGCCGCGCGGGGGCGCGCCGGCGCGGCGCGCCTCACCCCGGCAGCGGGCCGTCCTCGTGCGGCGGGACGTAGTAGGCGGGGCCGTCGTCGTGGGCGTGGCGGATGCGCCGCAGCACGCGCTCGTTCATCGGGGGCAGGGCGTCGCGGGCGAACCACGCCACCTCCAGCGACTCCTCGCCGTCGGCGCGCGGCTGACCGCCCACCGCCCGGCAGCGGAAGGTGATGTCGATGAACTGCACCCGGTCGCCGTTGGCGTAGGTGAACGGCGGCTCGGTGACCACGCTGGCGATCCGCTCGGGCACCACCGCCACCCCGGTCTCCTCGGCGACCTCGCGCACCAGCGCGGCGGCGGGCTGCTCGCCGGGCTCCAGGATGCCGCCGGGCGCGCTCCAGTGGCCGTCGTCGGCGCGGCGGTGCAGCAGGATCTCGCCGGAGTCGGCGACCACCACCGCCGTGACCCCGGTCAGCCACAGCAGGTCGTGGCCGACGTACTTGCGCAGGGCCAGGATGAAGTCGGGTGTCGCCATGGCACCGACCCTACCCACCGCCCGCACCGGGCCGGCGCACCCCGGCCGCAGCCCCGCCGCGCGCCGACCAAGCCCTCGGCGGGCGCCGGGCCGGGACGCCTCAGCCGGTGACCGGGCGGGCGTAGACCAGGCAGTAGCGCCAGAACAGCAGGCGCCGCACCCGGGCCCCGGGCAGGACGCGCGCCGCCTCGGCGCGGATCTCGGCCAGGCCCATGTCGGGTTCGCGCACCCGCATGCCCGACCCCGCCGCGGGGGTGGGGTCGGGTACGCCGGTGAGCGCGCGGGCGGCGCGCAGCCCGGCGCCCAGGGACCACTGCGGCACCAGCGCGGCCGCGCTCACCGCGTAGTCGGCCGGGGACTCCTCGCGGTAGCAGCCCAGCACCGCGAGCACCCCGCCCGGCGCCAGCCCCCGCGCGAGCACGCGCAGGGAGTCGGCGAAGGGCATGTGGTGGATGCTGGCGAGGGCCGAGACGAACTGGTAGGCGCCGGGGGCGACCCCGAAGTCGTCCAGGGCGGCGCGGACGTAGTGCACCCCCATGCGGCGCGGGGTGCGCCGCCGCGCCTCGGCGATCATGGCGGGGTCGGGGTCGATGGCCTCGACCTGCGCGGCCCGCGCCGCCAGTCGCCGGGCGAACCGCCCCGCCCCGCACCCGACGTCCAGCGCGCGCACGCAGGAGTCGGGCACGTGGCGCAGCAGGTGCTCGTGGTAGTGCACGTTGTGGTTCCAGGAGAGGTCCACCGACAGGGCTCCCAATACCGCGCGCGGCCACGGGGCACCGCGGCGGCCCCGGGGGTCCGGGGCGGCCCGGCGCGCCGTGGTGTGGTCGTCCGTGGGCACGGCGATGCGCGGTCAGCCGGCCTGCTGCCTGCTCTCCAGTACCTCCATGGCGTTGACGGCCGCGGCGACGGTGTCGTGCACCGGCACCTGGCGGTGCAGGCCCACCAGGCGGACGACCTTGGTCACCCGTTCGTTCGGCGCGGCCAGCGCCAGGCTGCCGCCGCGCTCCTTGACGGCGCGGTAGGCGTTGATGACGACGTTGAGACCGCTGGAGTCCATGAACTCCAGCGCGGACAGGTCGAGGATCAGCCACGGCCCGTGCTTGTCGATCGCGGACAGGACATGCTCGTGGAGGTCGTCGGCGGTCGCGATGTCGAGGTCGCCCTCGACGCTCACGATCACGCTGTGGTTCTCGACCCGGGTGCTCAGCCCAAGCCTGTGCACGTTCACTCCTCCCAGCCCCACGTTGTGATGAGGGGTCCCCTTGCTCACCCTACGGAAAACGGCGGAAACCGGTAGGGGTTCACCCGCACCGTCCCGCCGGCGGCGGCCTCATCGGGGAGACCGAGGCGCGTGAAGCGCCGCCGGACGGGGCCGAGGGCTCCGGTCCAACCTTGGTTCCGTAAGTCTCTGACCACACACGGTATTAGCCGCGCGGGCTCACGGGAATGCCGTTGCGGAAGTATTTTCTCCCATACGGGTCGATCAAGACCCGCGGCCATTGTGGTCTGTTTCACGGGTGCGGCGCAATGCCGCAGTTGGCGGGAGGTCCGGCCGGTGTGATCATCGCCCCTCGGGGCCGCCGCCGGGCGCGGGGCGGGCGGCCGGACCGGTGCCGGGGCCGTCACCGCCGGTGAACTCCGCGAGGATGTGCTCGGCGGCGAGGGTGGCGGTGAGCTCGCCGGCGCGCACCGCGGCCTCCAGTTCCGGGGTGTCGGCGCGCACCCGGGGGTGGCGCCGCAGGCGGTCCATCAGCCGGTCGCGCACCTGGGCCCACATCCAGTCGACCTGCTGGCGGCTGCGCCGCTCGGCGAACTCCCCGGCCTCCTCCAGCGCCCGGCGGTGGTCCAGCACCGCCTGCCAGAACTCGCCGAGGCCCTGCCCGGTGAGCCCGCTGCACGTGAGCACCGGCGGCCGCCAGGCGGGGTGGACCGGCTGGAGCAGCCGCAGCGCCCGCGACAGCTCGCGGGCGGCCTTGCGGGCGTCGGCCTCGTACGGGCCGTCGGCCTTGTTCACGGCCACCAGGTCCACCAGTTCCAGCACGCCCTTCTTGATGCCCTGCAACTGGTCGCCGGTGCGGGCCAGGGTGAGGAACGCGAAGCAGTCGACCATGTTGGCCACCGCGACCTCGGACTGGCCCACCCCGACGGTCTCGACCAGCACGACGTCGAATCCGGCGGCCTCCATCAGCACCATGGTCTCGCGGGTGGCGCGGGCCACCCCGCCCAGCGTGCCGGCGGTGGGCGAGGGCCGCACGAACGCCGCCGGGTCGACCGACAGCCGCGCCATGCGGGTCTTGTCGCCGAGGATGCTGCCGCCGGTGCGGGTGGAGGAGGGGTCCACGGCCAGCACCGCCACCCGGTGGCCCTCGCCGGTGAGCCGGGTGCCCAGCGCGTCGATGAAGGTGGACTTGCCCACACCGGGCACACCGGTGATCCCCACCCGGTGCGCCTTGCCGCTGTGCGGCAGCAGCCGCACCAGAAGTTGCTGGGCCAGTTCGGCGTGGTCGGCCCGGCGGGACTCCACCAGGGTGATGGCGCGGGCCAGGGTGGGGCGGTGGCCGGCGAGGACGCCCTCGGCGTAGGAGTCGAGGTCGACGGGGCGCGGGCTCACGACCCGTGGCCCAGCTCGGTTTCGAGGCGGTCGAGCAGGCCGGCCGCGGCCTCGGCGATCACGGTGCCGGGCGGGAAGACGGCCGCGGCGCCGGCGTCGTGCAGCGCCTGGTGGTCGGCCGGCGGGATGACCCCGCCCACCACGATCATGATGTCGTCGCGGTCCAGCGCCGCCAGCTCGGCGCGCAGCGCAGGGACCAGGGTGAGGTGGCCGGCCGCCAGCGAGGACACGCCCACGATGTGGACGTCGGCCTCGGCCGCCTGGGCGGCGACCTCGGCGGGGGTCTGGAACAGCGGGCCGACGTCGACGTCGAAGCCGAGGTCGGCGAACGCGGTGGCGATCACCTTCTGGCCGCGGTCGTGGCCGTCCTGGCCCATCTTGGCGACCAGGATGCGGGGGCGGCGGCCCTCGTGCTCCTCGAAGCGGCGCACGCGGTCGGCCAGGGCGGCCATGGCGGCCTCGGTGTCGGCGGAGGACCCGGCTTCGTCGCGGTACACACCCTGGATGGTACGGACCTGCCCGGAGTGGCGCCCGAAGACGCGTTCGACGGCGGCGGAGATCTCGCCGACGGTGGCCTTGGCGCGGGCGGCGTCGACGGCGGCGGCCAGCAGGTTGTGGTCGAGGGTGTCGCCGCGGGGTTCGGCGGCCGCCGCCGCGGAGAGGCGGTCCAGCGCCGCGGCCACCGCGGAGTCGTCGCGCTCGGCGCGCAGCCGCTCCAGCTTGGCCACCTGCTCGGCGCGCACCCGGGAGTTGTCGACCCGCAGCACCTCGATCTCGTCGTGGGTGTCGGGCCGGTACTTGTTGACGCCGATGACCGGCTGGCGCCCGGAGTCGATGCGCGCCTGGGTACGGGCGGCGGCCTCCTCGATGCGCATCTTGGGGATGCCGGCGTCGATGGCCTGGGCCATGCCGCCGGCCCGCTCGACCTCGGTGATGTGCGCCCAGGCGCGTTCGGCCAACTGCTGGGTGAGGCGTTCGACGTAGGCGCTGCCGCCCCAGGGGTCGATCACCCGGGTGGTGCCGGACTCGTGCTGGAGCACGAGCTGGGTGTTGCGGGCGATGCGCGCGGAGAAGTCGGTGGGCAGCGCCAGCGCCTCGTCGAGGGCGTTGGTGTGCAGCGACTGGGTGTGGCCCTGGGTGGCGGCCATGGCCTCCACACAGGTGCGCACGACGTTGTTGAACACGTCCTGGGCGGTCAGCGACCAGCCGGAGGTCTGGGAGTGGGTGCGCAGCGACAGCGACTTGGGGTTGGCGGCGCCGAAGTCGGCCACCAGGCGCGACCACAGCAGCCGCGCCGCCCGCAGCTTGGCGACCTCCATGAAGAAGTTCATGCCGATCGCCCAGAAGAACGACAGCCGCGGCGCGAAGGAGTCGACGTCGAGCCCGGCGCGGCGGCCCGCCCGGATGTACTCCACGCCGTCGGCCAGGGTGTAGGCGAGTTCGAGGTCGGCGGTGGCCCCGGCCTCCTGCATGTGGTAGCCGGAGATCGAGATGGAGTTGAAGCGCGGCATGAGCCGGGAGGTGAAGGAGAAGATGTCGGAGATGATCCGCATGGAGGGCTGCGGCGGGTAGATGTAGGTGTTGCGGACCATGAACTCCTTGAGGATGTCGTTCTGGATGGTCCCCGACAGCTTCTCGGGCGGCACCCCCTGCTCCTCGGCGGCCACGATGTAGAGCGCCAGCACCGGCAGCACGGCGCCGTTCATGGTCATGGACACGCTCATGCGGTCCAGCGGGATGCCGTCGAAGAGTTGCCGCATGTCGTAGATGGAGTCGATGGCCACCCCGGCCATGCCGACGTCGCCGGCCACGCGCGGGTGGTCGGAGTCGTAGCCGCGGTGGGTGGCGAGGTCGAACGCCACCGACAGGCCCTTCTGCCCGGCGGCGAGGTTGCGGCGGTAGAAGGCGTTGGACTCCTCGGCCGTGGAGAACCCCGCGTACTGGCGGACGGTCCACGGCTGGTTGACGTACATGGTGGGGTAGGGACCGCGCAGGTAGGGCGCGATCCCGGGGTAGGTGCGGGCGAAGTCCAGGCCGGCGCGGTCGGCCGGGGTGTAGAGCGGTTTGACGCCGATGCCCTCGGGGGTCTCCCAGACGAGGGCGTCGGGGCCCTTGCCGGTGGTGTCCTCGACGGCCCGCGCCCACGCCGGCGCGGCGTCCGGCCCGGCGGGGCCGGGGCCGGTGGTGCCGGGTCCGATCCGGCTGAAGTCAGGGATCATCACGCCACTCCCAGCGCGTTGTGGAGCTTGGTCAACAGGCTAAGGGCGTCGCCGCCGGCGAAGCAGAAGTCGTCCACAGGCGCGCCCTCGGCCACCGCCGAGGGCCGGCCCGCCAGCAGCACCAGCTCGGCGCCGGCCGCCTTGAGGGCGGCGGCCGCCTCGGCGGCCTGCTCGGCGTAGACCTTGTCGGCCGAGCACAGGCAGGCGATGCGCGCGCCGGAGGCGGCGAACGCGGCGGCGGCCTCGGCGGGGCCGCCGGCGGTGTCACCGCCGACCGGCTCGATCCCCCCGGCGCGCAGCAGGTTGCCGGCGAACGCGGCGCGGGCGGTGTGCGCCGCCGCCGGGCCCAGCGTGGCCAGGAAGACCCGGGGGCGGGCGCCGGTGGCGGCCAGGTGGGCGTCGGAGCGGTCGCGCAGGGCCTCGAAGTCCTCGGCGTAGCGGTGCGGGCGCAGCGCGGCGCGCGGCGCGGGCACGTCGGCGGAAGCGGGGGCGGGGGCGTCGGCGGGGGCGGCCGGGCGCTCGATGCGGGGCTCGTCCAGGTGGGGGAACTCGCTGACGCCGGTGATGGGGTCGCGCCGGTGCGCGACGGCGTCGCGGCGCCGCCGCCAGACCTCCTCCACGCGCTCGGCCACCAGCCCGGCGGCCAGCGCCTCGGCCATGCCGCCGGCGCCCTCCAGTTCCTGGAAGAACGCCCAGCCGGCGTGGTAGAGGTCGGCGGTGAGCCGCTCGACGTAGAAGGAGCCGCCGGCGGGGTCGATCACCCGCGCCAGGTGGGCCTCCTCGATCAGCAGCGCCTGGGTGTTGCGGGCGATGCGGCGGGCGAACCCGTCGGGCAGGCCCAGCGCGGAGTCGAACGGGCGCACGGTCACCGCGTCGGCGCCGCCCACGCCCGCGCCGAAGCAGGCCAGGGTGGCGCGCAGCATGTTGACGTAGGGGTCGCGGCGGGTGGCCATGGCCGCCGAGGTGGCGGCGTGCTGGTACATGGCGGGGCGGTCGGGCCCCAGTCCGCACATCTCCAGCACCCGGTCCCACATGGCGCGCGCGGCGCGCAGCTTGGCGATGGTGAGGAACTGGTCGGCGCTCGCGGCGAACCGGAACTCCACGCGGCGGGCGGCGTCGGCGAGGTCCAGCCCGGCGGCGGTGAGCGCGCGCAGGTAGGCGGTGCCCGCCGCGACGGCCGCGCCCAGTTCCTGGGCCTCCGACCCGCCGGCGTCGTGGTAGGGGGTGGCGTCGGCGGTGACCAGGCGCAGCCGGGGGTGGCGAAGGGCGTGGTGGGCGGCGGCGCGGGCGGCGGTGTCCAGGTCGGCGGGGAGGCCGGTGCGGGCGGCGGTGCTGAGGGGGTCGATGCCCAGGCCGCCGGTGACGGCGGCGTCGGGCAGGCCGCGGTCGCGCCAGGCGCGCAGCAGTTCACCGGCCGCCGCCTCGTATTCGGGGCCGGCGTCCAGGACGACCGGCGCGAAGTCGAGGTAGACGTCGGCGAGCGCCTCGCCGATGCCCTCCACGGGGACCCCGCCGGGGCCGGCCACCAGCCACAGCGCGCCCACGCCGTTCTCCAGGTCGGCCAGCACGGCGCGGCGGGTCCGCGCGGGGTCGGGGTCGCGGTGCTGCTGGCGGACCTCCCAGCCGTCGCTGACCGCGCCCTGGGGCCGGCCGCCGCGCGTGTAGGGCGCCAGGCCGGGGAAGCCGGAGTCGGCGCCGTCCTCCTCGGTGTAGAGGGGGCGCAGCACGATCCCGTCGTAGGTGGTGGTGGCCAGGGCGTCCTCGGGCGCGGAGCCGGGGCCGACCTCGGCGCCGCTCTTGCGCAGCACTCCGGCGACGAGTTCGCGCCAGCGCTCGCGCGTGGCATCGGGGAACCCGGTCACGGGGAACTCTGGGAACTCCGCCCCGGCGGGTTCGGCCCCGGAAGGTTCGGCCACAGGGGCGGTGCCCTGGCCGGGGGTGCCCTGACCGGGGGCGCTTCGCGGGCCGCTGTCCGGCATATCCATACTTTGAGATGGTAGGCAACCGTGCTGAAGATCACCTGAAGCGGGGGTCGCTCCGGTGTCAAGCCGGGCTCGCGCCCCGGTAGGCGGCGGCGTTCCGGGCGCCGGGCGGGCCGCGCGGCGGTGGGTCGGGCCGCGCGGCGGGATCGGGCGGTCGGCGGCTCGGGGTGGCGCTACCCGCCGGTGCCGGTGGGCGCGCCCGGGGGGCCGGCGGGCGGGAACACGAACCGCTGCCGCCCGCTGACCACGATGCTGTAGCCGCCGGCGGTGGCCGCCTCGACGTAGGCGTCGAGCCCTTCGGCCGCCACGTCCTTGGTCTCGGCCTCCAGCACCACCTGGGCGGTGGTGGGATCGTCGGCCGCGCTGGAGTCGCCGTAGACGTAGCCGCCGAGCGCGAAGGCGGGGGTGATCGCGCGTTCGGCGTCGTCCTCGAACTCCCAGCGGATCTCGCCGGCCGCCAGGTCCACGGCGATCAGCGGGGTGGCGCCGCTGGCCTGGGGCAGCAGCAGGGTGCGGGTGGAGTCGTCGTAGAGCGCGCCGCCCAGCGGCGCGGGCGCGTAGGGGTCGGCGGCGGGGTTGGCGCCGGGTTCGGGCAGGCTCCACAGGATCTCGCCGGTGCGCAGGTCGTGCAGCGACAGCACCGAGGGGTCCTCGGGCAGGCTCCAGCGCACCAGGACGGTCGGGCGGGCGGAGCCGCCGTCGGACGCCGAGGGGTCGGCGGACCCGGACGGGCCGGAGCCGGGGGCGGGGGAGGCGGAAGCGTCGGTGTCCTCGCCGGTGGGCTCGCCGGTCGCCGGGTCGCCGGTGGCCGTGGGCTCCGGGGATTCGGTGCCGCCGTCGCCCTCGGCGTCGGCGGGCAGGTCGAAGCCGCCCACCACCTGCGGCCGGGGCCGCTGGCCGGGGGCGGCGCCCGCCAGGTCGGGGTGTTGGCCGTCGACGTACCAGAGCAGGTCGCCGGCGCCGTCACCGCCGCCCTCGTCGCCGGCGCCGAGGCCGCGCGCCTGGAGCAGGCCGGCGCCGTCGTCCAGCAGCAGCACGCCGTCGCGCGCCGCGACGGGCACGCCCAGGCGGTCGGGGTCGTCCTCGCCCGGGTCCTCGCCGCCGGAGTCCGGGTCGCCCGAGCCCTCGGCGTCCGGATCCTCGGCGTCCGCGCCCTCACCGCCGCCGTCCCCGCCCTCGGGGGGCGGCTCGAAGGTGTAGTCCCACAGTTCACGGCCCTCGGTGTCGAGCACGGTGTACTCGCCGTAGGGGTCGCCGGGGCTCCACCGCAGCGGGCGGCGCACCACCGTGCCGCCCACGAACTCCTCGCGGCCCTGGGTGCCGCGCCACACGGTCCGGCCGGTGTCGTCCACGACGGAGGTGCGGCCCCGGTCGCCGGTCAGCACCAGCACCTCCGAGCCGTCGCCGGCCACGGAGAACCGCTCGATGCGCCGCCGCCCCTGCCACAGCGCCTCGCCGGTCTCGGGGTCCATCAGCAGGTGCCACTCCTCGCTGTTGGAGCTGATGAGGAACGCCTCGCCCAGGGAGTCGATGCGCACGCCCAGCTCGTCGCCGAGGATGTCGGGGGCGTCTGCGCCGGGGCCGTGCAGGTGGCGCAGGGGTTCGCCGCCGACACCGGGCGGCACCTCGCCCTCGAAGTCGGTGGGCAGGGGCGTCGGGGAGCCCTCGGGGCGCTCGGGCGGCTCGCCGGGGGTGCAGGCGGCGGCCAGCAGCACCGCCGCGGCGGCCAACGCCGGCGGACCGGATCGCCAGGTGCGCATGGCCGGTCACTCCCTCAAGTCGGACGTGGGGCAATCCTAGAACTCCCCGCCGCCGCCGGCCGCGCCGCCGGGTTCGACCTCGACCACCGCAGTGCCGGTGACCTCGCACGACGCGCCGCCGCCGGTGGCCTCGGCCAGCCACGCGCGGAACTTTGCCAGCCCGTCCTCGGGCACCGCAGCCTCGATCCGCACGCCCTCGCCGTAGCGCACGCCGCGCACCGGGTAGCGGGAGTCGCGCAGGTCGCTCTCCAGCCGCCCCGCCCGCTGGTAGTCGGCGCCGACCTCGACCACGAGCAGGGTGCGCCGCTCCAGGACCCCGACCTCGTCCAGGGCCGCCGACACGGCCGCGCCGTAGGCGCGCACCAGTCCCCCGGCGCCGAGCTTGACGCCCCCGAAGTAGCGGGTGACCACGGCGGCGGTGTCGGTGAGGCCGCGCTGCCGCAGCACCTCCAGCATCGGCACCCCGGCGGTGCCCGAGGGCTCCCCGTCGTCGCTGGACCGCTGCACCTCGCCGCCGGGCCCCAGGACGTAGGCCGAGCAGTTGTGGTTGGCGCTCCAGTGCGCCCGCCGCCGCTCGGCGATGAAGGCCCGCGCCTCGTCCTCGTCCGCGACCCGCGCCAGCGCGCAGATGAACCGCGACTTCTTGACGTGCAGTTCGTACTCGCCGCCGCGCTTGATCGTTCTCATGTCCTACCGGATCGTACGCGGCCGTCCGCGCACGGCGCCGCGTTCCTCCCGGTGTGGGCGGCACGGCGGGGGGCGGCGGAGAATGGGGGCATGACCGACACCGGGATCGACGCCGTGGGGGCGCTGGCCGAGCCGCTGCGGCGGGGGCTGTACGGGTACGTGGTCCGGCACGGGGGCGAGGTCAGCCGCGCCGAGGCGGCCGAGGCCGTGGGGGCGCGGCGCAACCTGGTGGCGTTCCACCTGGACAAGCTGGTCGAGGCGGGGCTGCTGGAGGTCACCCTGCGCAAGGTGTCCGGCCGCGAGGGGCCGGGGTCGGGGCGTCCGGCCAAGCTGTACCGGCGGGCCGGCCGGGAGCACAGCGTGCACCTGCCGCCGCGCGACTACGCCACGGCCGCCGCCGTGCTGGCCGAGGCGGTGCAGCGGGCGGGCGCCGACGAGGCGGTGCACGCGGCGGCGCGCGAGGAGGGCGAGCGCCGGGGGGCCGAACTCGCGGCCGAGGGACCGGCGACCCCGGCGGCGCTGTACGCGTGGCTGGAGCGCCGGGGCTACGAGCCGGTCGAGGCGGCCGGCGGCGCCGAGGTGCGGCTGCGCAACTGCCCCTTCCACGCCACGGCCGAGCGGTTCCCGCCGCTGGCCTGCGGGATGAACCTGGAGATGCTGCGCGGGGTGCTGGCCGGGGCCGGTGCGGAGGGCATGGCCGC
Organism: Streptomonospora mangrovi; assembly: GCF_027604915.1. Taxonomy (GTDB): domain Bacteria; phylum Actinomycetota; class Actinomycetes; order Streptosporangiales; family Streptosporangiaceae; genus Streptomonospora; species Streptomonospora mangrovi. The sequence continues at coordinate 38,215 of NZ_JAJAQC010000047.1, read as the reverse complement.
GCGGATGGCGCCGGGGCCGGACGGCTGCTGCGTGGCGATCACCCGCGAGCGCCGGCGGCCGTCCGCGCCCCCGCCGCAACCCCTCGCACCGATTCCAAAACCAATGGAAGTTGATTTAGATTGACACGCGCCGCCGCGCGTCGCCATCCTTGGCCCATGACCGACCACGAGCCCGCCCCGCCCGCTCGACCCTCTCCTCCCGCCCAACTCGCCCAACTCGCCCAACTCAATGTCGCCCGCATGCGGGCGACATTGGACGACCCGCTGATGGCGGACTTCGTCGCCCTCCTCGACCCGGTGAACGCGCTGGCCGAGGCCAGCCCCGGGTTCGTCTGGCGCCTTGTCGGCGAGGGCGAGTCCGACGCCACGTCGCTGCGCCCCTTCGGCCCGGACTGGATCGTCAACCTCACGGTGTGGGCCGACGTCGAGGCGCTGTGGAACTTCACCTACCGCACCGGCCACCTGGACCTGGTGCGCCGCCGCCGGTCGTGGTTCCACCTCCCCGAGGAGGCCCACATGGTGCTGTGGTGGGTCCCGGCCGGGCACATCCCCACCGTCGAGGAGGCCGCCGCCCGCCTCGGCACCCTGCGCGCCCACGGCCCCACCCCCGAGGCGTTCACCTTCGCCACCCGCTTCCCGGCCCCCGAGGCGACCGCCTCCCCCGCCGCGCCGGCCACCGCCCCCACGCCCTCCGCCTGAGCGCCCGGGAGGTCCACCTGACACCTTCGGGTGTTCCCCTGTGACGACGCGGTCGCGTTGGGTAGCGTGGCGGCTGACACGCTGACACCGCAGCACGACACCGGGAGGCCACCACCGTGTCCGTCACCCGAACCATCGCCGGAATCGCCGTCTGCGCCCTGCTCGCCGCGGGGTCCACGGCCTGCAGCGGCGACCAGGACGGCGACGACCAGGGCGCCGCCGACCCCTCCCCCTCGCTCGACGGCAGCCCCGACGGGGGCGAGCCCGACCGGGTGTCGGTCGAGGCGGAGTTCGCGCCCTACTCCCCCGACGCCGAGGCCGTCACCTACGACGACCAGGCCGTGCCCGAGGGCGCGAGCGTCGAGGCGTCGGCCACCCGCAACGGCGCCGAGACCGAGTTCGTCCTGGCCGTGAACGGCCTGGAGCCCGACCGCGAGTTCGGCGCCCACCTGCACACCGAGCCCTGCGGCGAGAACCCCGACGACTCCGGCCCGCACTACCAGGACGAGCCCGCCGCCGAGGACGCCGCCAACGACCCCGAGTACGCCAACGACGACAACGAGGTCTGGCTGGACTTCACCACCGACGCCGAGGGCACCGCCACCGCCGACACCGACGTCGACTGGCAGGTGCGCCCCGGCGAGGGCAACTCCATCGTCATCCACGAGCACCACACCATGACCGAGGAGGGCCACGCCGGCGAGGCGGGCGACCGCCTGGCCTGCGTGAACTTCCCGATGTAGGCGCGGGCCGCCCGCCGGGGCGGCCCAGGGCGGGGACCGCGTGCGCGGCCCCCGCCCGCCCTGCGCCCGCCTGCTCCTTTCGCCTACTCCTTCTTCTCCTCCGCCGTGTCCGCCTCGACCCGGTCGACGCCCAGGACCCGCCGCAGCACCAGCCGCTCCACCACCGACCACGCCGTGGTGGTGGCCAGGTACAGCCCGGCGGCCAGCGGCACGAACGCCGCGAACGCCACGGTCAGGTACGACAGGTAAGACATCGCCCGCATCGCGGACGCCCCCGGGGCGCCGGCGTTGGCCTCGGCGTCGGCCGCCGCCTTCGCCATGGCCGGCAGGGTCAGCCACTGGCGCGAGGCCCACGCCGTCACGGCCAGGACCAGCAGCAGCACCCCGAACACCTGGACGTGCGCCGCCTCGCCCGAGGCCAGCGCGTCGCCCAGGCCCCACATCAGCGGCACCCCGGCCAGCGTCTCCGTCAGCAGGTCGCCGCCGCCGGCGGCTCCGATGAACACCCCGTAGAGCACGGTGAACACCGGGATCTGCGCGAGCATCGGCAGGCAGCCGGCCAGCGGCGAGGACCCCTCGGCGGCGTACAGCTCGCGCTGGGCGGCCAGCAACCGCTGGGGGTCGTCGGAGTGCCGGCGCTGCAACTCCCGCAGGCGCGGCATGAGGCGGGCGCGGTCCTTCTCGGCGCGCACCTGGGCCACGCTGAGCGGCAGCACCGCCAGCCGCACCAGGGCGGTCAGGCAGACGACCGCCGCCGCGGCGGCGGCGGTGCCCGCGACGGGGGTGAGCAGGACGGCGAGCCCGGAGAGGGCGGTGTGGGCGAGTTCGACGGCGGCGGCGATCGGCGGGAACGCGTACATGCGGACACCTCGGTTCACAGCGGTCCGGTGGACCGGCGGGCGGGAGCGGGCTGGGGCGGGCCGCGCGGGGCGGACCGGACGCCCGCCGCCGGGCGGCGCGCGCGGGTCCGGCGCGGCGGGGAGGGGAGAAGGCGGCGGCCGGCGGCGCGGACGGGCGGCGCGGCGGCACTCCGCCGCCCCGTGAGCCTCAGCCGGATTCGGCCAGGTCCAAAGGGGCGATGCGGTGTGCCGACGCTTGCGGCGGTGTACGGCATGGCACACACTCAACGCGACACGTCGTAACCCAGTGTGATTGGATGCCCATGCTCTGTCGCCTCGCCGCGTCCGTCGCGGCAGCGGCTTCGGCCGCGGTGCTGACCGTGGCCGCCGCCGCGCCGGCCGATGCCCGGGAGTCGTCGTCGACCCTGGAGATCACCGTCGAGCGCGTGCTGGCGGACACCGTCGACCGCTTCTGGCTGAACTGCGCCCCCGACTTCGGCACCCATCCCGAGCCGCACGCGGCCTGCGACCGCCTTAGGACCCTGGACGGCGACCTCCACCGGCTGAGCCCGGAGTACGTCCTGTGCCCCGGCGACCACGACCCCGTCCGGGTCGAGATCACCGGCACCTGGCAGGGCGAGGACCGGGACTTCACCGCGCGCTACGCCAACTCCTGCTCGGCCCGGGCCGTGGGCGGACCGGTCGTGCCGGTCGACGCCTAGCGCGGGCGGGCCGGGCGGGCGCGCGGCGGGTGGAGTGCGCCGCGGAGGCGGATCAGCCGCAGCCGACCGCCGCCCGCGCGCCCGGCGCGCGGGGCCGGGGCTTGCCCGGGGTGTCGGGTGCGCGCACCGGCGGCGCGGCGGCGCGGCCGGCCAGGTGCAGCAGGAACCTGTGGCGGCTGGCCTCGGCGGGGTCGGCGCCCGCGCGCCCGTGGGCGCCGCGCACGACCGCCAGCAGCAGCGCCGCGCCGGCGGCCAGGACCGCCAGCACCGCGAACACGCCCAGCGCGGTGCCGGCCGCGCCGACGGGCCAGTCGAGGTCGAACTCCAGGAGCAGCGCCGCGGCGACGGCGCGCTGGATCGCGGAGACGAACGCCACGGGCCGGCCCTCCTATCGCCGTTCGCGGTGCGGTTGTCGCCGCCAGCCTACTCACCCCGCGCCCGCCCCGCGCACCCGCGCACCCCGCTGTCCGCCGCTGTCCGGCGCCGGCGCGGCTCGCCCCCCGCACGGCCCCGGGCGCCCCGCACGATCGCACCGATGTGGCGACACACCGGCGTCAATACCGGCCCGGCACGGTCGGCTGTAGCTAAATGACAGGGAGTGACCACCACCCGCCCTCCCGTGAGGAACGTGAGCCCAGCCGTGCCCATCCGACCTGCCAACCTCGCCACCATGTCCGCCACCATCGCCGGCGCCCTGGCCGGCATGCGCGCCGGGCAGGAGCCCCTGCGGCCGGTCACGGTGGTCTTCGAGTCGGGGCACCGCCAGGTCGTCGAGGGCGGCGGGTGCCGCACCCTGGAGTCCGACCAGGGCGGTGTGGTCGCCATCGAGACCGAGGTCGCCACCCGCTACGCGCTGTTCGCCGGGACCTCCTGCCAGGGCGGGCGCGCCGTCGCCTCGGGCAGCGGGTCGGTGAGCTTCGGCGACCCGGTGCTGGCCGGGGCCATCGTTCTGGGCTGAGCCCGGCCGCCGGCCGCCCCGCGGGGGCGGCGGTTCCCGCGCCCCCGCCGCTCCCCCGCGCCGGCGGCGCCGGTCGGGCGGAGCGGGCGGGTGCGCGAACGGCGACGAAGACAAGGGGACGGACGTGCGGATGCCGGGGTGTGCGGCCGCCGCCCGGGGTGCCGGGCCGGCGCGGGTCGCGCGTCGCGGGCTCCGGGCGGACGGACGGCGGCCGCAGGGCGGTGCGGTGCGGTCAGCCGGTCTCGACGTCCGCGGCGGCGGGGCCGGGCGGAGACTCAGGCGACACGGCGCGCGCCGGTGAAGTGGTCGTCGTAGTAGTCCGACAGGCCCACGATCATGACGCGGTCCTTGGAACTCGACGCGTGCACCATCTGCCCGTCGCCGATGTAGATCCCCACATGGGTGGGACCCGGGTAGAAGAAGACGAGGTCTCCGGCGCGCAGTTCCGACCGCGCCACCGAAGACCCCTCTTTGAATTGCGTGTACGTTGTTCGGCTGAGGTTCTTTCCGGCCTTTTTGTAGGCCCATTGGACGAGCCCGGAGCAGTCGTAGGACCCCGGTCCCTCAGCGCCGTAGGAGTAGGGTTTGCCCACCTGGCTCTTGGCGTGTTCCACGGCCTGCTCGGCGACGCTTCCGGCCTGCGGCAGCCGTTCCTCGGCCCGCGCCGCCGGCCCGGCTATCAGCCCGAACGCGGCGATGACGGCCAGCGAGGATAACGTCAGGAAGGTCCGGGTCACAAAGAGCGGTCTCTTTCCCCGGCCTGGGAACCCGTATTCCATGCGCTCGGTCATTGTTCCCCCCGTTTTCGTCAACTCGCGCCCGGCGCAATTGCCGGACACAGTTCCATAGGGAAACACAGACCTTTGCGGATAACGGTTCTCACAGCGCGCCTTGGCGTGTCGCCCCGCCCCCCGCCCCGGAACCGGGCCGGAGGGCCGGGGCGGGGGTGCGCGGCGGGCGGGACGGCCCGGGCCGCCCGCCGCGCCGCCGGGCTACCGGGCGGCCGCCGCCGGGCGCGGCGGCGCGGCGGTCCGGGAGCGCACCAGCAGGATCGCGGGCACCGCCGCGAGGACGAAAAGCACCCCCGCCATCCCGACGTAGGTGTACACCCCCGCCGCCGAACTCACCGGCGCGCCGTCGGCGGAGACTCCGGGGACGATGCTGCCTTGCAGCACCGCGCCCCCGGCGATGTTGACGACGACCGAGCCGAGCGCCAGCACGACCGACACCACACCGGCGATCGTGCCCTGCCGCTCGGGCGCCGCCAGAGCGGTCGCCAGGTTGTAGCCGGAGGCGCCGATCGCGCCGGCGGCGATGCCGACCACGGCGCCGCAGGCGACCGCCAGCGGGAGCACCGCCACCCCCGCCAGCATGGCGAAGGTCGCCGCCGCGCCCAGGGCGATGCCGCCGAGGAGGGGGAGCGCGGGCCCGAACCGCCCGGCGAGCCAGCCGGCGCAGGTGCCGCCCAGCGCGATGCCGACGTTGGGCGCGGCCAGCAGCAGCGCGACCGCCTCGCCGTCGCCCAGCCCGTAGCCGAGCCCCAGGTCGGGCGGCACCTGGGCGATGACGCCGGTCAGTTGCAGCATGCTGCGGAAGGAGCCCGCCGCCAGCACCAGGGCCAGCAGCGTCAGCAGGATCGGGCGGGTGAGCGCCCGCAGGTCGATGACGGGCTCCTCGACCCGCAGCGCGAGCACCGCCCACACGGCGAGCGCGGCGGCGCCGGCCACCACCAGGGCGATCATGCCCTCGGTGTCCCAACCCAGGCTCCCGCCCAGGCTGATGTAGGCCAGCACCGCGCCGAGGCCGCCGCCGAGCAGGGCGGCACCGACCAGGTCCACCCGGCCGGTGCCGCGAACCGGCGACTCGGGGATGACGGTGCGCACGCAGACGGCGGCCGCGGCGGCGAGCAGCGCCGCCGTGACGAACACGCTCTGGTGGCCGAACGCCTCGATGACCGGCGCCATCACGAACGGCTCGATCACTCCCACGACCGCGGAGCCCGAGGTCACGATCCCGACCACGGCCATCGCCACCGCCGGGGAGCAGATCTGGCGCGCCAGGGCCACCGTGATGAAGACGGCGGCGAAGGCGGCGCCCTGGAGGAACCGCCCCACCAGGAAGACCGCCACGTTGGGGGCGACCATGCAGACCAGCGCCCCCGCGCAGGCCAGGAGCAGCGTGGCCACCAGGATCCGGCGCTGGCCGAAGATGTCGGAGCACTTGGCCAGCAGCGGCGACCAGATGGCCCCGGCCAGCATCGCGCTGGCGTTGAGCCACGCGGCCTGGTCGGTGCCGAAGTGCTCCATCAACTGGGGCAGGACCATCAGCGGCGCGCCGATGGCGACGTCGGCCAGGACGTTGGCGAGGGTGAGGACGCCCGCCCACAGCACGAGCCGCCCGCTCCAGCGGTGCTCCCGGGCGCCGGGGGCGCGTGTGTCCAGCGTGTCGGTCATGCGTTCCCTCCGGCGGGGGGCACGGGCGCGGCGGCGGACGCCCGCAGCGCGGCGTTGCGGGCGGCGATGGCGGACCAAGTGGGCGGCAGCATGCGGTCGCGGCCGCTCTCGGCGCGGCCCTGGGCGAAGGAGACGTAGGGGCGCTGCCGGGCCTCGTAGCGGGCGAACGCGGCGGCGGGGTCGCCGCCGCTCCGCTGGAGTTCCTCGGCGAGGAAGCGGGCGCCGGTAAGTGCGAGCGAGGTGCCCCGGCCGGACAGGAAGGCCGGGCAGTACCCGGCGTCCCCGACGAGGACGACGCGGCCCCGGTGCCAGGACGGCAGGTGGATCTGGGCGGCGGAGGTGAAGTAGAGGGCGGGGTCGGCGCGGGCGGCGTCGAGCAGTTCGGGGATCCGCCACGACGTGTGGCCCGCGAAGGCGTCGGTGAGGATCCGCTTCTGCGCGGCCAGGTCGCGGTGGTCGAACGCGATGGGGTCCGAGCGGAACTGGAAGACGGCGACGGCCTTGCCGCCGTACCGGAAGAGGCCGGCCATGCGGCCGGGGACGTTGTACACCGCGTTGGCGCCCTCGGTCTGCGACTCGCGGGGGTGGTCGGCGAGGGCGAAGTAGACGCCGAGGTGGCGCTGGTGGTCGGCCTCGGTGCCGAACACCAGTCGGCGGACGGCGGAGTGCTGGCCGTCGGCGCCGACCACCAGGTCGTAGCGGCCGGTGCGGCCCGAGGCGAACCGCACCTCGACCCCGCCGCCGGGGCCGTTCTCGGCGCCGTCGTCGGTCAGCGCCGCGATCGAGTCGCCGAAGCGGATCCGCGCGGTGGCGGGCAGCGCGTCGGCGAGGACGCGCACGAGGTCCTCGCGGAGCAGTTCGATGTCGTCGGCGGAGTCGCTGATCTGGGCCAGCGGCAGCGGGGCCACGGGGTCGCCCTGGCTGTCGACGAACCAGGTGCGCTCCGACATCCGGACCCGGCGCCGCTGAATTTCCTCCAGCAGCCCCAGGTCCGCCACGGCGGCGACGGCGTCGCCGCGGATGTCGATGGGGGTGCCGGTGAGCCGCAGGTCGCGGCCGTACTCGACAACGGTGACGTCGTGGCCGCGAGAGCCCAACTGGATCGCGCTGGCGAGCCCGGCGATACCGGCTCCGGAGACAAGGATCTTCACGTGTGGGACTCCAGGTGGGAGTGGGGGGCGGATGCGGTCGGGCCGGCCGCCGCTCCGCATGCCACCGGTCGGGCGGGCGCTGGAGCGGGGAGACGGTGCGGCCCGGGGGCCGACCGCGGAGGCCGTCCGACACTCAAAGCAACTTTTTGTCGCTTTTATGAGCGTACTGCCGACCGGCTTGCACCGCAACGCCGCACCTGGCCACAATCGGCACCCGGACACGGAACGAGGAGATGAGCGCGGCGATGACCGAGGGGACCCCTGACCGGCCGCCCACACGGCGCCCCGGCGGCCGCAACGCGCGCGTGCGGGCGCGGATCCTCGCCGCGACCGCCGAGCTCGTGGCGCGCGACGGCATCGCGGGTTTCCGCTACGAGGAGGTCGCCGAGACCGCCGGCGTGCACAAGACCAGCGTCTACCGCAACTGGCCCGACCGCGAGGACCTGGTGGTCGAGGCCATGCTGCGCTACGCCGAGGACCTCGCCTCGGTCGCCGACACCGGCGACATCCACCGCGACCTGGTGGACTTCCTGGTGGCGCTGGCCGGCGGCCTGGCGACCCCGTTCGGGCAGACCCTCGAACAGGCCCTGCTGCCCGCCCGCCAGAGCACGACGCTCCGCCAGGCCCTGGGCCGGATCCTGGAGGAGCGGGTGGCCGCCATGCGGGTGCGGGTGGACGCCGCCGTCGAGCGGGGCGAACTGCCGCCGGTCGACAGCTCCTTCCTGGGCGAGATGGTCTCCGGCCCGGTGCACCTCGTCGTCAACCGGGGCACGCGCCCGTTCACCCGGGCCGACGCCGACCGGATCGTGGGCGTGGTGCTCGCCGGGATCCGGGCCACGGCGCCGCACGCCTGAGCCGCGCCCGGCCGCCGGCGCGGGCCGCCCGGCACGGCGGGGGCGCGACCCGGTGACCGCGCGCCGGGCGTCACCGGCGCGCGGTCACCGGCTCAGTGCTCCGCCACGCACGCCTCGATGACCCGGGTCAGCCGCGCGGTCAGCGCCTCGGGGTCCTCGGCGGTCAGCGGCCCGGCGCCGCCCATGCGGCGCACCGCGTTGACCCCCAGCAGCAGCGAGGCCACCAACGCCGCGCGGGCGTGCGCGGACTCCCCCTCCAGGCAGGCGGCCAGCGGATCGATGATCGCGTTCTGCAACCGCTCCTGGTAGACCGACTGGAGGTCGGGGTCGCCCATGGAGTGCACCAGCGCGCGCTGGAGCGGGGTGCCCTCCCCCAGGGTGCGCCGGGTGACGTGCTCGGCGATGCGGCGCGGCAGGGTGGCGCGGTCGCCCTCGAAGACGGCGGGGAACGCGGCGTCCTCGGCGATGACCTCGGCCAGCAGCCCGCGCTTGGCGCCGAAGTAGCGGTTGATCAGCGCGACGTTGACCCCGGCGTGGGCGGCGATCCGCCGCGACGACACGTGCTCGTAGCCCTCGCTGGTGAACAGCTCGTAGGCGCTGGCCAGGATCCGGCGCCGGGTGGCCTCGCGGTCGCGGACGCGTCCGGCGCAGGGGTCGGCGGCGTCGGCGGCCGGCGGCAGGTCCATCTCTCCAGGCTCCCATGGTCGGTCCCCCGCCGCGGCACGGCGCGGCGCGGATGTCGAGGGGTTGCCCGCACTATAGCCGCCGCACTTGACAAGTCAACACTGTTTACTTATACCGGTAAGAGCACATATCAGTCTTCCGCCCTCTATTTCGGAGGGTGGTTCGCCATGTCTGGACACGGGCGCGGGCCGCGACGGGCCACGCGCCCGCAGGCACGGCGGAAGCGGCGGGTGCGGTACGTACGGGGACGTTGGAACGGGAGATCACAGAGTGGAGCAACGCTTAGCTCCGGCGGGGCGGGGGGAGCCCATGGCGGGCGCGACGGCCGGCGGCGCCGAGGAGCCGCAGGTGAACTACTCGCACCGGCAGGTCATCGAGATCCTGATCGGGCTCATGCTGGCCATGCTGACGTCGATGCTGACCACGTCGATCGTCGGCACGGCGCTGCCGACCATCGTCGGCGAACTGGGCGGCCAGGACCGGCTGTCCTGGGTGGCCAGCGCCACGCTGCTGACCATGACGGCCTCCACGCCGGTCTGGGGCAAGCTGTCCGACGTCTTCGGCCGCAAGCTGCTGTTCCAGATCGCGCTGGTCGTCTTCATCTGCTCGTCGGTGGCCGCCGGGTTCGCCAACGACATGAGCTGGCTCATCGGCGCCCGGTTCTTCCAGGGCATCGGCGCGGGCGGGCTGGCCTCGCTGCCGCAGATCATCCTGGGCGACGTGGTGGCGCCCCGGGAGCGCGGCCGCTACTCGGGGTTCATGGGCGCGGTGTTCGGCGTCTCGACCGTGGCCGGCCCGCTGCTGGGCGGCTTCCTGGTGGACAGCCCTCTGGGCTGGCGGTGGTGCTTCTTCATCACCGTGCCCGTCGCGGTGGTGGCCTTCATCGTCATCCAGCGCCTGCTCAAGCTGCCCCAGCGCCCGCGCGGCGAGGCGCGCATCGACTGGTGGGGCGCCACCTGCGTGGTGGGCGCGGCCAGCGCCGTCATGCTGCTGCTGAGCCTGGGCGGCCACGAGTTCGCCTGGTCCTCCACGCCGAGCTACGTGCTGGGGGCGGCCGCGGTCGTGCTGACGATCGGGGCGGTGTGGGCCGAACTGCGCGCCGCCGACCCGATCCTGCCGCCGCGCCTGTTCCGCAACTCCACGTTCGTGCTGTCGTCGCTGGCCTCGGCCGCCGTGGGCATGAGCATGTTCGGCGTGATGATCTACTTCCCGCAGTACCTCCAGATCGTCCAGGGCCTCACCCCCACCGAGTCGGGGCTGATGACCCTGCCGATGGTGCTGGGCCTGCTGGTCGCCTCGGTGTCCTCGGGCATCCTCGTCAGCCGCACCGGCAAGTGGAAGATCTACCCGATCGCCGGCACCGTGCTGATCGGCCTGGGCTACCTCACGCTGACGCGGCTGGAGGTGGACTCCGGGCTGCTGCTGGTGGGCGCGGGCGTGGGCCTGATCGGGCTGGGGCTGGGGCTGTCCATGCAGATCCTCATCCTGGCCGTGCAGAACGCGCTGCCGCGCGCCGACCTCGCCTCGGCCACCTCCGCCATCACCTTCTTCCGCAACCTCGGCGGCGCCGTGGGCGTGGCCGCGTTCGGCTCGGTGATGACCAACCGGCTGCACGAGGAGCTGGAGAGCCTCGCCGAGAAGGCCGAGCGCGCCGGGGCGCCGCAGGGATCGATGGACCTCTCAAGCTCGGCCACCGGCTCGCCCGAGGCGATCCACGCCCTGCCGCCCGCCGCCCAGGACGCGGTGGTCCAGGCGTTCAGCGACGCCATGCACACCGTGTTCACGCTGGGCCTGCCCATCGCGGCGGTGGCGTTCGTGGTCGTGCTGTTCTTCCGGCCGGTGCCGCTGCGCTCGGGGCACTAGCGCGCGGACCGCGCGGGCGGCCGGGTCGGGGCGGGGCCCCGGCCCGGCCGCGGCCGGTTCGGGGTGGCGTAGAGACGCGGGGCGGGAGCGGGGGCACGGGCGGGAACGGGGGCGCCGCCGGCGGCAGCGGGTGAGGGGCGCCCGTGCGAGCGGGGTGCGGTGGCCCTAGAGGTAGCGGCGGAAGCCCCCGGCGGAGTCGGCGAACCCCACCGCCGCGTGGAACTGGTGGGCGCCGGCCCGGTTCTCGTGGGGCATCAGTTCGATCTTGTAGCAGCCGGCGCGCGAGGCGCGGTCGACCGCGTCCTCCACCAGCGCCCGGCCCACGCCGCGCCGGCGGCAGGCGGGGTCGACCACCAGGTTGTCCACGACCGCCCAGGACTGGGCGTCGTGGGTGAGGTTGGGGACCACCAGCAGGTCGAGCGTGCCGATGATCTGGCCGCGGCGCTCGGCCACCAGGACGGTGCGGTCGGGGTCGTTCTCGATCCGGGTCCAGGCCCGCACCGCGGCCGAGGACATGCGGACGGTGCTGCTCTGCGCAGGGGTGGTGTCGCCCAGTTCGCGTAAGAGCCGCAGAATCGCACCGAGGTCGGACCGGATGGCCGCGCGGATAATCATGGCTTCCGGAATCGTAGCCGACACCGGCGCCAAGCCCGACGTCCCCCCACAGGACAGGACAAAAAGGCACCGGGGGCGGGGATTTCGGACACCCCGTCCCCGGCACCCGACATGAGCGAGTCCCCTCGGCGCCGGAGCCGCGCGGCGGGCGGCGCGCGCACGCGTCGCGCCCCCGTTGCGCCGGGCGGCCCCGGCCCGGCTCACGGCTTGATGATGCGCACGCCCTCGGTGGCCTCCGGGTCGTCCGGGCCGGACGCGGCGTCGGGCCGCTGGTGCATCGCCGTGACCCCCGGGTCGTTGCCCGCGGCCGGAGCCGGCTGCGGACGGCCGGCCTGCGGCGGCTGCGGGTACTGCTGCGGCGCCGGACCCGCGTAGCGGGCGCCCTGCGGGCGCGGCGCCTGGCGCACCGGCTGGGACGTGATGCCCTCGCCCTGCTTGACCGGGGCGATCCGCACGGTGGCCTCGTCGAGCTGCTGACCCGGGCCGACCTTGATGGTGGCCTCGTCGTCGGCGCCCGCGCCGGCCGGCGGCTCCCAGCCGCTCGCCGCGGCCTGCGGGCCCGACGGCGCGGCCGCCGGAGCCTTGGGCGCGGCGTTGGGGCCGGTGCCCTGGGCGCCCGCCGGCTGCTGCTGCGGACGCGCGGCGGCCGGCCGCGCCTGCGGGGGCTGCTGCCCCTGCTGGCCCTGGCCCTGGCCCTGCTGACCCTGCTGGACGGGGCGGCCCTGCGGCCGGCCCGCGGCGGGCTGGCCGGGACGCGCCGGCTGCTGCTGCTTGGGCGCGGCCTGCTCGGCCTTGGCGGCCTCCTGCTCGGCCTCGACCTCGGCGCGCGAGAGCCCGGCCTCCAGCGGCCCGGCGGTCTTCTCGGCGTCGAGCAGCTCGGCGAGCGTGCCGTGCATGTCGGACAGGCGGCGCACGGCCTCGTTGTGCGTGGCGGTGAGCGTGGCCAGCCGGCGGTCGGCGGTGTCGTTGATCTTCTTGGCGCGGGCCTCGGCGTCGCTCAGGCGGCGCTCGGCCTCCTGCTGCGCCTGGGAGCGCAACTGCTCGGCCTCCTGCTTGGCCGCCGCCACCATGTCGTTGGCCTCGGAGCGGGCGGTGGAGACGACGCGCTCGGCGTGCTCCTCGGCGTCCTTGATCCGCTTGGCGGCCTCTTCCTCGGCCTTGCCGCGGATGGCCTCGACCTCGCTGTCGACCTTGGCGCGCTTGTCGCGCGCCTCTTCCTCCGCGATGCGCAGGATGGTGGACATGCGTTCGCTGATCTGCTCGTGCTCGGGCTTGACCGCGGCCTTCTCCTTGGCCTCGGCCAGCTCACGCCGGAGCTGCTCCAGTTCGTCGTGGGCGCGCGCGAGCCGCTCCTGGAGGTCGCGCATCTGGTTGTGGTTGCGCACCACGTAGTCATCGACCTGGCGCTTGTTGTAGCCCCGCTTCTCGGTCGGGAAGGCTTCTTCTCGGAGTAGGTTCGGCAAGATCTCTGCGCTGTGCTCGTTCATGTCCTAATCAACCAGGTTGGCTGCATTTGGGAAGTGGCCGGACTCCCTGCCTATCATTCCCCTAACCTGCGGAAAACACGTCAAGACATTCATTCCTCAAGCTTTGGGGTGTGATGGAAGAGGGCGGCAGAGGCCCATATCGCGTGCGAAAGCATGACGTAACGTGCACTTTCGTGCACAGGGGGAGGCGACCACGGTAGTGGCCGACGCTCCTCTCCCTCAATAGCCCCGGCGGGTGTCCGCCCGGGGGCGGGCCGCCGCGACCGCCGTGGTCCTCGCCTACTAAGGTATGCCCGATCACGCCGCCGCGGGGCCGCGGCCGCGCTTTCGGCGGCCGGCCCGCGCGGGCGCCGCCGGGAGGCGTTTGCGCACCCCAGCGCCCTGGTGCGCCCCGGCGCACCGGCCGCCCGCGCACCCGCGCACGTTCTCGCGAGGAGGCAGCCATGTCCGCTCCCCTGATCGGCGACGCCCCCTTCGGCGAGCCCGACATCCACCCCGACGCCTGGGTCGCCCCGGGCGCCGTGGTGGTCGGCCGGGTGCGGATCGGCGCCGAGAGCAGCGTCTGGTACGGGTCGGTGCTGCGCGCCGACACCGAGGACATCGTGGTGGGCGAGCGCTGCGACATCCAGGACCAGTGCGGCCTGCACTCCGACCCCGGCCAGCCCGCCGTGCTGGCCGACCGCGTCAGCCTCGGCCACAAGGCCATGGTCCACGGCGCCGAGATCGGCGCGGGCGCGCTCATCGGCATCGGCGCGATCGTCCTGGGCGGCGCCCGCGTCGGCGAGGGCGCGCTGGTGGCCGCCGGCGCCCTGGTGCCGCCGGGCAAGACCGTGCCGCCCTACACCCTGTGGGCCGGCCTGCCGGGCAAGGTGGTGCGCGAACTCACCGACGAGGACCGCGCCGGGTTCGCCGAGACGCCCGAGAAGTACGCCCGCTACGCCGAGCGCCACCGCGAGGTCACCTGGCGGGCGGGCGGCCGGCGCCGCGCCTGACCCGCCGGCGCCCCCTCCCCTCCCCCGTCCCGCCCCCGTCCGCCATGCCCCGCATGGCCCATACGGGCCAGGCGCCGCCCCGCCGTGCGAGCGCGCTGCTCGCGGCCGGGGCCGCTGGGCCTGGCGGGCCGGAAGGGGGACGGCCGCATACCACCGGATGACTACCCGCGGGCGGTCGCGCGAATGGCCCTTCTGGGTCATGCGGCGGCGGGCTACCCGCACGTAGCCTGTCGTTGGCGGGATTTCACCGGTGGGATCCCACGGAGCACGGGCGCCGCCCCGGGGCCGGGGATACGCACGCCGGAACCCGGCCGTTCGTCCCAGGCGGGTGTCGCGCCCCCGCGGTTTCGTTGATGGAGGTGGGCGCGGGTGGATTCCGACTTGCCCCTCCACGACCACGTCGCCCTCGCCGAGATCGAGCTGTACGCCGAGGTGCTGACCGCCGTCGCGTTCGCCGAGCGGCGGCTGACCGCCGAGGAGATCGACCTCGTGCTCGGCGTGCGCCGGCCCGTGCCCGAGCAGACCCGGCGGCGGGTGCGCGAACGCGTCGGCCCGCGCCGCAGGTAGCGCGCCGGCCGAACGGTGTCCGGCGCCGCGAGCGCCCGGCAACCCCGCACGCCGCCGAGGGCGCCGCGCGTGCCCTCCCCCGCCCGGACCTTCCATTCCTGAAACCGTCTGCTGACACTCCGACGGGGCCGCCCCGCCACCGTGGCGGAACGGCCCCGTGGTGCCGCGGGTGCGCCGGTGCGTCCGGGCGCGCCCGGACGGATCGGCGGCGCGGTCAAGCGTTCTCCGCTGCCTCCTCGGCCGCCGGGGCGCCGCCGCGCACCGAGCGCAGGAGCAACTGCGAGACGTCCACGACCTCCAGGGTCTCCTTGGCCTCGCCCGCCGCCTTCTTCTCGTTGATGGCGTCGCCCAGCATGACCTGGCAGAACGGGCAGGCGGTGGAGACGGTGTCGGGGTTGGTGGTCAGCGCCTCGTCCACCCGCTCGGTGTTGATGCGCTTGCCGATCCGCTCCTCCATCCACATGCGCGCGCCGCCCGCGCCGCAGCAGAAGCCGCGCTCCTTGTGCCGGTGCATCTCCTGGGTCTTGATGCCGGGCACCTGCGCCATGATGTCGCGCGGCGGGGTGTAGACCTTGTTGTGCCGCCCCAGGAAGCAGGGGTCGTGGTAGGTGATGTTCTCCTCGATCGGCTGGACCGGGGTGAGGCGGCCCTCCTCCACCAGCCGGGCCAGCAGTTGGCTGTGGTGCACCACCTCGTAGTCGCCGCCCAGGGCCGGGTACTCGTTGCCCAGGGTGTTGAAGCAGTGCGGGCAGCTCGCCACGATCCGCTTGACCCCGGCCTCGTTGAGGGTCTCGACGTTCTGCTGGGCCAGCATCTGGAACACGTACTCCATGCCCAGGCGGCGGGCGGGGTCGCCCGAGCACGCCTCCATGCCGCCCAGCACCGCGAACTTCACGCCCGCGATGTGCAGCAGCTCGGCGATGGCCTTGGTGGTGCGCTTGGCGCGGTCCTCCAGGGCGCCGGCGCAGCCCACCCAGAACAGGTACTCGGTGCCCTCGGGCAGCTTGTCCTCGACCACCGGGACCTCGAAGTCCAGGTCGGCGATCCAGTCCATGCGCCGGTCCTCGCTCATGCCCCACGGGTTGCCCTTGTTCTCAAGGTTCTTGAGCAGGGTGTTGGCCTCGGAGGGGAAGCTGGACTCGATCATCACCTGGTAGCGGCGCATGTCCATGATGTGGTCGATGTGCTCGATGTCGACCGGGCACTGCTCGACGCACGCGCCGCAGTTGGTGCAGGACCACAGCACGTCGGGGTGGATGACGCCGCCCTCCTCCTCGGTGCCCACCAGGGGCTTGCCGAGCAGGGCGAGGACGTCGTCGTGGATGTCGGGGGTCTCCTCGGTGATCCCCTGCATCAGGTAGGGCGCCTTGGCGTAGGCGTGCTCACGCAGGTCCATCACGAGCTTCTTGGGCGACAGCGGCTTGCCGGTGTTCCAGGCCGGGCACTGCGACTGGCACCGGCCGCACTCGGTGCAGGTGGTGAAGTCGAGCAGGCCCTTCCAGGTGAAGTCCTCGATCTTGCCGACGCCGAAGGGGTCCTCGTCGGGGTCGGCCTCCTCGAAGTCCAGCGGCTTCTTGCCCGACTTGTCCATCATCGGCTTGGCGGCGCCCAGCGCCGGGCCGCCCTCGGGGTCGCGCTTGAAGTAGATGTTCAGCGGCGCGGTGAAGCGGTGCCAGGCGATGCCCATGGTCATGTACACGGCCACGACCATGAAGAAGATCCACGAGATGATCAGCTTGAACGCGGCGACCAGGGCGAGCGCGGGCTCGCTGGCGGGCAGCACCGCGCCCAGCGCGTGGGAGACCGGGGTGGCCCACACGGGGAAGGGGAAGTCGCCCATGGCGACCTTGAACCCGCGGATCAGGAAGATGCAGACCAGCAGGGCGATGATGTAGGCCTCGACGTAGTAGGCCGTCCAGTGCTGGGAGTTGGCGAACCGGGAGGCGCGGCCGATGCGGGCCGGGCCGGTGACCTGCCGGTAGACCGCCAGGCCGATGATGCCCACCAGGCTGGCCGCCGACACCAGTTCGATGAACAGCCCGTAGACCGTCCAGTCGTGGATGACCGGCAGGTGGAAGTGGGGGTCCCACACCTCGCCGTGCGCCTCCGCCACGGTGAAGACCAGCAGCGGGAACGACACCATGACGAACCAGTGCGCCACGCCCACCCACGGGCGCTTGAGCATGCGGTTGTGCCCGAGGATCTCGATGAGCGTGGTGGTCAGCCGCCGCCCGAAGGGGCCGACGCGGCCGGGCTCCACCGGGCGGCCGAGGCGCACCGTGCGCACCATCCGGCTGACGCCGTAGGCGAACATCGCGATCCCGGCCACGGCGAAGAGGGTCGTGATGATCCCCAGAACGATGTAGAGCATCGCCTGCGGCCTCCATCCTGCTGTCCCGGATCCGGTGCGCCACGCACCGGAGGCTGTACCACATGTTACTAGTCGGTAATACGTGGCCGTACCGCGCCTCGCGGTTGCGGGGCGACGGTAACCAACCGTAGAGGATGGGGCGGCGACCAGCGCTCCTCGCTGCGGGGGTGGCGGCGGCGGGCCACCGCCCGGCCGGGCCGGTCGCGCCCCCCCGGGCCGCCCCCCGCCCTCGGCACCCCGTCCCCGCCCTCGCCCCCGAGGCCCGGTACCGCCGATC
Organism: Streptomonospora mangrovi; assembly: GCF_027604915.1. GTDB lineage: Bacteria > Actinomycetota > Actinomycetes > Streptosporangiales > Streptosporangiaceae > Streptomonospora > Streptomonospora mangrovi. Next base: position 20,940 of record NZ_JAJAQC010000047.1, on the reverse strand, counting down.
GCCACCCCGCGCCCTCCGCCGCCCCTCACCCGCAAAACAAAACGGGCCGCGGGGAACAAACGCCCGGTTCCTCCCGTTGGACAGGGTGACACGACGTTGAGTCGCGCAGACTCAAGTCATTTGACAGCAGGCGAACCGCGAAGCAAACTTCCGCCTGTAAGACTCAACTCTTGACGGAGGACGTACTCATGGCACGTGCGGTCGGTATCGACCTGGGGACGACCAACTCGGTCGTCTCGGTCCTGGAAGGCGGCGAGCCGACGGTCATCGCCAACGCCGAAGGCGCCCGAACCACTCCGTCCGTCGTTGCCTTCGCCAAGAACGGCGAGGTGCTCGTCGGCGAGGTCGCGAAGCGGCAGGCGGTCACCAACGTCGACCGGACCATCCGCTCGGTCAAGCGCCACATCGGCACCGACTGGAAGACCGAGATCGACGGCAAGACCTTCAACCCGCAGCAGATCAGCGCGTTCGTCTTGCAGAAGCTCAAGCGCGACGCGGAGTCCTACCTGGGCGAAGAGGTCACCGACGCGGTCATCACCGTCCCTGCCTACTTCAGCGACGCCCAGCGCCAGGCCACCAAGGAGGCCGGCACCATCGCGGGCCTCAACGTCCTGCGCATCATCAACGAGCCCACGTCGGCGGCCCTGGCCTACCACCTGGAGAAGGAGGACGAGGCCACCATCCTCGTCTACGACCTCGGTGGCGGCACCTTCGACGTCTCCCTGCTCGAGGTCGGCGACGGCGTGGTCGAGGTCAAGGCCACCAACGGCGACAACCACCTCGGCGGCGACGACTGGGACCAGGCCGTCGTGGACTGGCTGGTCGAGCGCTTCAAGAACAACAACGGCGTCGACCTCGCCAAGGACAAGATGGCGCTCCAGCGCCTGCGCGAGGCCGCCGAGAAGGCCAAGATCGAGCTGTCCAGCTCCAGCGAGTCGGCCATCAACCTGCCCTACATCACCGCCTCGGCCGAGGGCCCGCTGCACCTCGACGAGAAGCTGACCCGCGCGGAGTTCCAGCGCCTCACGGCCGACCTCCTCGACCGCACCAAGGCCCCCTTCCACCAGGTCATCAAGGACGCCGGCATCAGCGTCGACAAGATCGACCACGTGGTGCTGGTCGGCGGCTCCACCCGCATGCCCGCCGTGGTCGAGTTGGTCAAGGAGCTGACCGGCGGCAAGGAGCCCAACAAGGGCGTCAACCCCGACGAGGTCGTGGCCATCGGCGCCGCGCTCCAGGCCGGTGTCCTCAAGGGCGAGGTCAAGGACGTCCTGCTGCTGGACGTCACCCCGCTGTCCCTGGGCATCGAGACCAAGGGCGGGGTGTTCACCAAGCTCATCGAGAAGAACACCACCATCCCGACCAAGCGGTCGGAGATCTTCACCACGGCCGACGACAACCAGCCCTCGGTGCAGATCCAGGTCTACCAGGGCGAGCGCGAGATCGCGCAGTACAACAAGAAGCTCGGCGTCTTCGACCTCACCGGTCTGCCGCCGGCGCCGCGCGGCGTGCCGCAGATCGAGGTCACCTTCGACATCGACGCCAACGGCATCGTGAACGTCACCGCCAAGGACCTGGGCACCGGCAAGGAGCAGTCGGTCACCATCTCCGGCGGGTCGGCCATGAGCAAGGACGACATCGACCGCATGGTCCGCGAGGCCGAGCAGTACGCCGAGGAGGACCGCAAGCGCCGCGAGCAGGCCGAGGTCCGCAACAACGCCGAGTCCCTCGTCTACCAGACCGAGAAGGTCATCAAGGACAACGAGGACAAGATCCCGGCCGACGTCAAGGCCGAGACCGAGTCGGCGGTGGGTGAGCTGAAGTCGGCCCTGGAGGGCTCCGACACCGAGGCCATCCGCTCGGCGAGCGAGAAGGTCGCGCTGGCCAGCCAGAAGATCGGTTCGGCGATCTACGGCCAGGGCCAGCAGCAGGCCGGCGGCACCGAGTCCGGTGCCACCGCCAGCGAGCAGAACGACGACGGCGACGTCGTGGACGCCGAGATCGTCGACGACGACACCACCAAGAAGGACGGCAACGCCTGATCCGACGCTAGCCAAGGGAGGCGCAGCCAATGGCGCTGCCGGAGAACGACAACGGTGAGGAGCGGCAAGGACCGGTGATTCGCGACAAGCGGCGCATCGATCCCGAGACCGGTGAACTCCGCACCCCCGAAGGTGCCGAGGGCACCGGCCCGGACACCCCGGAGCGGCCCGACACCGCCGGGCCCGAGGCGGAGCCCGTCATCGGCGACCCCGTCGCCGACGACGGCGCGCTCCTCAAGGCCCGCGAGCAGGTCGTGGAACTCACCAACGACCTCAAGCGGGTCCAGGCGGAGTACGCCAACTACCGCAAGCGGGTCGACCGCGACCGGGTGGCCGTGCGCGAGCAGGCCATGGCCCAGGTGGTCGGCGAACTCCTGCCGATCATCGACGACATCGGCCGGGCGCGCGAGCACGGCGAGCTGACCGGGGGCTTCAAGTCGGTCGGCGAGGCCTTGGAGGGCCTGGTCGGCAAGCTCGGGCTGAAGCGGTACGGCGAGAAGGGCGACGAGTTCGACCCCAACGTCCACGAGGCCCTGACCATGGTGCCCTCGCCCGGGGTCACGGTGCCCACCGTGATCGAGGTCTTCCAGCCCGGCTACCTGATCGGCGAGCGGGTGCTGCGCCCCGCCCGCGTGGTCGTGGCCGGGCCGGGCGAGGACGCGGCCGAGGACACCGCTGAGGCGGACGAACCGCCCGCCGCGGCCGACGCGGACGCCGAGCCCGGCCCCGCCGACGGCGCGGACGGCGGTGCCGACCCCACGGACGGCACCGGCGACCGCGGCTAGCCTGGCGGCGGCACGTCCGCGGGTCCGGACGCCTTCGGGCGCCCGGGCCCGCGGCCCCGGCGGGCCGCCCCGGCCACCCCGGGCGCCGCGGGCGCGGCCCCGGCAGGCATCATTCGACCACGAGCGCGAAGCGGGAGAAGGCAAGCGTCGATGAGCACCAAGGACTACCTGGAGAAGGACTACTACAAGGTCCTCGGCGTCTCCAAGACCGCCTCGCAGGACGAGATCAAGCAGTCCTACCGCAAGCTCGCGCGCGCCAACCACCCCGACGCCAACAAGGGCGACCCCAAGTCCGAGGAGCGCTTCAAGGAGATCTCCGAGGCCTACAACGTGCTGTCCGACGAGAAGCGGCGCAAGGAGTACGACGACGCCCGCTCGCTCTTCGGCGGCTCCTACCGCCCCGGCGGCGGCACCGGCCCCGGCGGCTTCGACCTGGGCGACCTGTTCGGCCAGCCCGGCGGCACCGGCGGCACCGCCGGCCCGGCGGGCGGCGAGCGGCTGAGCGACCTGTTCGGCGGCCTGTTCGGCGGGCGCGGCCGCACGGCCACCCGCTCCCGGCGGGGCGCCGACATCGAGACCGAGACCCGGCTGACCTTCGCCGAGGCCGCCACCGGCGTCACCCGCTCCTTCAAGCTCAGCAGCGACGCCGCGTGCCCCACGTGCAAGGGCACCGGCGCCAAGGCCGGGACCGCGCCACGGGTGTGCCCCAAGTGCGCGGGCACCGGCCACGAGAACCAGAACCTCGGCGGGTTCTCCCTGTCGGAGCCCTGCGGCGAGTGCAGGGGGCGCGGGCTGGTCGTGGACGACCCCTGCCCCACCTGCAACGGCAGCGGGCGCGGCACGAGCACCCGCACGATCCAGGCCCGGATCCCCGGTGGCGTCTCCGACGGCCAGCGGATCCGGCTCAAGGGCAAGGGCGCGCCGGGTGAGCACGGCGGACCGGCCGGAGACCTCTATGTGGTGGTACATGTGCAGGCGCACCCCGTGTTCGGCAAGTCCGGCGACAACCTGACGATCACCGTCCCGGTGACCTTCCCCGAGGCCGTCCTCGGCGCCGAGGTCCGGGTGCCGACCCTCAACGGCCTGCCCGTCACGGTGAAGATCCCGCCGGGCACTCCCAACGGCCGGACGTTCCGGGTGCGCGGCAAGGGCTCCACCCGGCGCGACGGCACCACCGGTGACCTCCTGGTCACCGTCGAAGTGTCGGTTCCGCAGAGCCTCAGCGGCGAAGCCCGCGAGGCCCTGGAGAAGTTCCGCGCCGCCACCGCCGACCAGGACCCGCGCAGCGGGCTTGAGGCGCGGGCGAAAGGGGTGTAAGTGGCATGAGCGATCCCGGGTTCGGCGACGACATCCCGGTCTATGTGATCTCGGTCGCCGCCGAGCTGTCCGGTCTCCATCCGCAGACGCTGCGCCAGTACGACCGGCTCGGCCTGGTCTCACCGGGCCGGGCGTCCGGCCGGGGGCGCCGCTACTCCATGCGCGACATCCAGATGCTGCGCGAGGTCCAGCGCCTCTCCCAGGAGGAGGGCATCAACCTCGCCGGCATCAAGCGCATCCTCGAACTCCAGAACGAGGTGGAGAAGCTGCGCGCGCAGATGTTCCACCTCGCCAACGAACTCCAGGCGGCGCGCTCGGCCGTGGCCCGGCGGTCCTCCGCCCAGGCCCAGCCGCGCGGCGGCGAGCTGATCCCGGTGCGCCGCACCCGCCTGACCATCTTCAACACCGCGCCCCCGCCCGACGACGACCGGTGAGGCCGTCCGCGGTGCGCGGCCGCACGCGCCGGCCGGCCGGGGGCGGCCGGCGCACTCCACCATGTCCACAACCGCACGGCGATTCGCTCTGTACGCGCAAGGGGGGCGGCGACGCATGAACTACAAACTCACCACCAAGAGCCAGGAGGCGGTCTCGACGGCCATCCGGCGGGCCACGACCGACGGCAACCCGCAGGTCGAGCCGGTCCACCTGCTGGCGGCCCTGCTCGACCAGGGCGAGGGCGTCATCCGGCCGCTGCTCAAGGAGGTCGGCGCGGCGCCCGAGGACCTCGCCGCCAAGACCGAGCAGGCCGTGACCTCCCTGCCGGCGGCCCAGGGCAGCACCGTGGGCGCGCCGCAGAGTTCGCGCCAGCTCATCGTCTCGCTGAACACCGCCGCCCAGCGCGCCAAGCAGATGGAGGACGAGTACGTCTCGACCGAGCACCTGCTGGTGGGGCTGGCCGCCGACGGCGGCGAGGCCAGCCGGCTGCTGCGCGACGCCGGCGCCACCCCCGAGGCGCTGCTGGAGGCGTTCGAGCGGGTGCGCGGTCCGGGCCGGGTCACCTCGGAGAACCCCGAGGAGACCTACCAGGCGCTGGAGAAGTACGGCGTGGACCTCACCGAGCGGGCGCGCTCGGGCGCGCTGGACCCGGTGATCGGGCGCGACTCCGAGATCCGCCGCGTGGTGCAGGTGCTGTCGCGGCGCACCAAGAACAACCCGGTGCTGATCGGCGAGCCCGGCGTGGGCAAGACCGCCGTGGTCGAGGGCCTGGCGCAGCGGATCGTGGCCGGCGACGTGCCCGAGTCGCTGCGCGACAAGCGGCTGATCTCGCTGGACCTGTCGGCGATGGTGGCCGGCGCCAAGTACCGCGGCGAGTTCGAGGAGCGCCTCAAGGCGGTCCTCAACGAGATCAAGGAGAGCGCCGGGCAGATCATCACGTTCATCGACGAACTGCACACCATGGTCGGCGCGGGCGCCGCGCAGGGCGCGATGGACGCCGGCAACATGCTCAAGCCGATGCTGGCGCGCGGCGAACTGCGCATGGTGGGCGCCACCACGCTGGACGAGTACCGCGAGCGCATCGAGAAGGACCCCGCGCTGGAGCGGCGGTTCCAGCAGGTGCTGGTGGGCGAGCCCTCGGCGGCCGACACCATCGCGATCCTGCGCGGGCTCAAGGGCCGCTACGAGGCGCACCACAAGGTGCAGATCGCCGACTCCGCCCTGGTGGCGGCGGCGACCCTGTCCGACCGCTACATCACCGCCCGGTTCCTCCCCGACAAGGCCATCGACCTCATCGATGAGGCCGCCTCGCGGCTGCGCATGGAGATCGACTCCCGCCCGGTGGAGATCGACGAGCTTCAGCGCACGGTCGACCGGCTGAAGATGGAGGAGATGGCGCTGGCCAAGGAGTCCGACTCCGCCTCGGTGCAGCGGCTGGAGCGGTTGCGCGCCGACCTCGCCGACAGGCAGGAGGAGCTGGCCGGGCTGGTGGCCCGCTGGGAGCAGGAGAAGGCGGGCCTGAACCGGGTCGGCGAGCTGAAGGAGCGGCTGGACGACCTGCGCACCCAGGCCGAGCGCGCCCAGCGCGACGGCGACTTCACCGAGGCGTCGCGGCTGATGTACGGCGAGATCCCGCAGTTGGAGAAGCAACTGGAGGAGGCGTCCTCGGCCGAGGAGCAGCCCTCGCCCGAGCCCACCATGGTCAAGGACGAGGTGGGCGCCGACGACGTCGCCGACGTGGTGTCGTCGTGGACCGGCATCCCCGTGGGCCGGCTGATGGAGGGCGAGACCGCCAAGCTGCTGCGCATGGAGGACGAGCTGGGCCGGCGGCTCATCGGCCAGTCGGCGGCCGTCACCGCGGTGTCCGACGCCGTGCGCCGCGCCCGCACCGGCATCTCCGACCCGGACCGCCCCACCGGCTCGTTCCTGTTCCTGGGCCCCACCGGCGTGGGCAAGACCGAGCTGGCCAAGGCGCTGGCGGAGTTCCTGTTCGACGACGAGCGCGCGATCGTGCGCATCGACATGAGCGAGTACTCCGAGAAGCACTCGGTGTCGCGGCTGGTGGGCGCGCCCCCCGGCTACGTCGGCTACGAGGAGGGCGGCCAGCTCACCGAGGCGGTGCGCCGCCGGCCCTACACGGTGGTGCTGCTGGACGAGGTCGAGAAGGCCCACATCGAGGTCTTCGACACCCTGCTCCAGGTGCTGGACGACGGCCGGCTGACCGACGGCCAGGGCCGCAGCGTGGACTTCCGCAACACGCTGCTGGTGCTCACCTCCAACCTGGGCTCGCAGTTCCTGGTCGACCCCTCCCTTGACGGCGAGGAGCGCCGCGAGAAGGTCATGGCGGTGGTGCGCGGCACGTTCAAGCCGGAGTTCCTGAACCGGCTGGACGACGTGATCGTCTTCGACGCGCTGTCCACCGACGAGCTGACCCGGATCGTGGACCTCCAGGTGGACCGGCTGGCCGCGCGGCTGGCCGAGCGCCGGATGCGGCTGGAGGTCACCCCGGCGGCCCGCGAGTGGCTGGCGCTGACCGGCTACGACCCGGTGTACGGCGCGCGCCCGCTGCGCCGCCTGGTGCAGGCCGCCATCGGCGACCCGCTGGCCAAGGCGCTGCTGTCGGGCGAGCTGAACGACGGCGACTTCGTGGTGGTCGACCTGGACGAGGCCAAGGACTCCCTGAGCGTGCGCCGCGGCGAGGCCAAGGACTCCCTGAGCGTGCGCCCCGGGCGCGCCGTGCCGTGTCGTTCCGCGCCGGTCAGAGCACGTCGGTGTCGTCCATCGCCGCGCGGGCGGTGCGGTCGCGGCGCATCATCATCAGGATGATGGTGATCACGACCACCGCCACACCGGCCACCATGAGGATCATCCCGATCGCGTCCAGGTTGAGGCCCGCGATGTCCGCGGTGATGCCGTAGGCGAGCACCGCCCCGATGACCATCAGGAAGATGCCGAGTCCGATTCCCATCTTTGCTGCCTCCGCACCGCCTTGTTTTGCGATCCCGTTTGCGTGGGCTATCACTACCCGTTCCGCGCCGCACCATCCCGGAAACCCCGCGCACACCCCGAAATCCCGGCATCGCGCGAGGTGAGAGCCCTGTGGTGCCGGTGCGCCGGATGATCCCCGCCCGGGGCGCATCGGCAGCGGCGCGCGGCCCGCCCCGGGCCGGTCCGCAGGGGCGCGGCCACATCAGGCCGAACGCATGATTGTCCGACCCCCACCGCATAGTTTCTTTACGGAAAGCGTTTATTCACCGCTGGTTTGGCGTCCCGGACCACTGTGACCCGTGGCGGTCCCGGTCGCCGTCCGGCCTGTGGGGAGGACGTGCTGCTTCGTGCGCGTACTTGACGAACTGGGACGGCTGGCCGAACTCGCCGAAGGACAGCTCGGCTCCTTCACCGAGGCCCAGGCGGCCTCCTACGGCGTGTCGCCGGACACCCTCGCCGAACTCCGCCGGGCGGGCGTGTGCGAGGAGGTGTCATCCGTCCCCGGGGTGCTGCGGCTGTGCGCGGGCGGGCGGCACCCCTTCCCCCGGGTCTTCGCCCGCTGGCTGGCGCTGGCCCCCGAGCAGCCCGCCTGGACCCGCGCGGTGCCCGAGACCGGCGTGGTCGTGGGCAACTCGGCGGCCCACGTCCACGGCGCCGGGGGGCTGCCCCAAAACCACACCGAGTTCGGGCTGGCCGACACCGGTGCGGTCACCGCCGGGCCGGGCGTCGTGCTGACGCGGACGGTGCTCGAACCCGACGAGTGGACCCTGGTCCAGGGGCTGCCCGTCACCCGGCCGGGGCGCACCTTCGCCGACATCGCCACCGGCCCGGGGGTCGACCTGACCGACGTCGAGAAACTCGCCACGGCGTTCCTGCTCACCGGCGCCGCCGACAAGGCCGAACTCGCCGCCGGGATCGACCGCCACCTCCGCCGCAACGGCCTGGCGGGCGACGGCCGGGCCTGGCTCGACGACCTGCTGGCCGGGGCCGACGACGCCCCCGTTTCACCGGAGGGACCGGGCGGCCATGGCACCCGTTAACGACCACATCGGTCCCGAGTTCCGCGCGGCCTTCCCGACCTGGGACGCGTTCACCGCCTACGTGGCGAGCCGGGCCACCACCCCGGAGTACGACCCCGCCCGCGCTCTCCACCAGATCGTGGCGGCCGACTTCGGCCAGCGGCTGGAGGCGGCCGGCGACCACGAGTGGGTGCTCATGGGGTCGCTGACCCTGCCCGGCCGCGCCTCCACCGAACACCCGCCGCGCGGATTCGGTCAGTGGACGCCCGGGGCGGGAGTCGACCCTGTCTACCGGGCGGCGCGGCGGGCCAACGACCTCGACATGTCGGCGCTGGACCTCGCCCGGCCGGACGCGGCGGAGGAGGAGCGGATCTACGGCCCCACCATCGCCGGCGAGATCGAGCAGATCACCTCCGCGACCGACGAGCGCGGAATCGGGCTGGGCGGCCTGGTGCGCTACTCGGTGGAGGGGAGCCTGACCACCTCGCCCAACGTGAAGGGGGTCGTCAAAGCGCAGCCGGTCGACCCGAGGTACGGACCGAACAGCACTGTCCCCGTCGGCGACCCGATCCTCCTGACGATCGACATCAAGCCGCCGCGCAAGGTGGCGCCGACCACCGCGCCGCTGAGGTCGTCACGGCCGGTCGTCGCCGTCGACATCCCCGGCATGCGGCCCTACCTGCCGCTCCTCCACCCCACGATCAACCAGCTCGCCGACAAGGTGACGGCGCTCGTCGGTCCGGCCGTCTCCCTCCGGCACCTCCCCGGCGGCCCCCACCACCGCTACAAGGACCTCTTCGACATCACCTACATGCTGAACACGGCCGCCATCCAGGCGGGGCCGATGCGGCACGCGGTGCTCAACAACTGGGGCATGTCGGCCCGCCTGGGAATCACCGACCTCCCCGAGCCGTACCAGATCTACGGGACGGCGCCGGGGCAGCCGGCGATCCCCTGGGAGGAGATGACCGAGCAGATGCGGCAGAAGCAGCCGGAACTGCGCATGTACCCGTCCTTCTCCGAGATGAGCAGGCAGCTCAGCGAGTTCGCCGACGGGCTGAAGCACGCGCGGCCCGAGGACGTGTGGCGCCCGGGGCAGGGCTGGACCCGGGGGCCGGTCGCCACCCGGGATTCCACCGTGAACCTCAGGAAGGCGGTCCGGCGCGGCACCGCCCGCGGCACGGGGCGGCGACCCTCCGGTCCGGACGCCCCCCGCAACCGGCGCAACCCCGGCGAGGGTGGCCCGCCGCGCTCCACCCTCTGACGGGCGCGGGCGCGGCTGAGCCCGGGGCGCGGGGTTCGGGCGTCCCGGGCTGACGGCGGGAGGGCGGGGTTGCCGCCCTCCCGGCTCCGGGGGCCGGGCGGCGTGCGCCCGGCCGGCGGGAGGAGAGGAGGCGGAGGAAGCCGAGAAAGGGCTAGAAGGCCGACTCCGGCAGCTCCATGAGGTCCAGGGTGGTGTTCTCCACGACCGCGCGGTCGGCGGCCAGGCGGGGCAGGACCTCGGCGGCGAAGAACCGCGCGGCGGCGATCTTGCCGGCGTAGAAGTCGCGGTCGGCGGCGTCGGCGCCGTCGATCGCGGCCAGGGCGATCTCGGCCTGGCGCTGGAGCAGCCAGGCCAGCACGAGGTCGCCGGTGGCCATCAGCAGCCGGGTGGCGTTGAGGCCGACCTTGTACAGCTCGTCGGTCTTCTCGGCCGAGCGCATGGCGTCGCCGACCATGGCCTCGACCATCTTCTCGACGTGCACGGCGGCGTCGGCGAGCGCGGAGCGCTCCTCCTTGAGCCGGCCGTTGCCGGCCTCGCTGGCGGCGAACGCCTTGATCTCGCCGACGAGCTGCCCGAACGCCTGCCCGTTGTTCTTGACGATCTTGCGGAAGAAGAAGTCCTGCGCCTGGATCGCGGTGGTGCCCTCGTAGAGGGTGTCGATCTTGGCGTCGCGGATGTACTGCTCCAGCGGGTAGTCCTGGAGGTAGCCCGAGCCGCCGAGGGTCTGGAGGGACTCCGCCAGCAGCGCGTAGGAGCGCTCGGAGCCCACGCCCTTGACGATGGGCAGCAGCAGGTCGTTGAGCGCGGCCACGGCGCTGTCGTCCTCGCCGGCGTGCTCGGCGAGCTGCACGGCGTCCTGCTGGGTGGCGGCGTAGACCACCAGCGCGCGCAGCGCCTCGGCGTAGGACTTCTGGAGCATCAGGCTGCGCCGGACGTCGGGGTGGCGGGTGATCGGCACGCGCGGCGCGGTCTTGTCGGCCATCTTGGTGAGGTCGGCGCCCTGCTTGCGCTCCTTGGCGTAGGCCAGGGCGTTGAGGTAGCCGGTGGAGAGCGTGGCGATGGCCTTGGTGCCCACCATCATGCGGGCGTGCTCGATGACCAGGAACATCTGCCGGATGCCGTCGTGCTTGTCGCCGACGAGGTAGCCCACGGCGGGGTGCTTGGCGCCGAAGGTCAGCTCGCAGGTGGTGGACGCCTTCAGGCCCATCTTGTGCTCGACGTTGGTGACGTAGACGCCGTTGCGCTCGCCGGGGTTGCCGTCCTCGTCCACCAGGTACTTGGGCACCAGGAACAGGGAGAGGCCCTTGGTGCCGGGCTTGGCGCCCTCGGGGCGGGCCAGGACCAGGTGGAAGATGTTCTCGGTCATGTCCTGCTCGGCGGAGGTGATGAACCGCTTCACCCCCTCGATGTGCCAGGTGCCGTCGCCCTGGTCCACCGCCTTGGTGCGGCCGGCGCCGACGTCGGAGCCGGCGTCGGGCTCGGTGAGGACCATGGTGGCGCCCCAGCCGCGGTCGATGGCCTGCTGGGCGAACCGCTTCTGGGCGTCGTTGCCCTCGGAGTAGAGGACCTTGGCGAACCCGGGGCCGGCGGCGTACATGTGCACGGCGGGGTTGGCGCCCAGGATGAGTTCGGCGGCGGCCCACACCAGCGAGCGGGGGGCGTTGAGGCCGCCGAGTTCCGGCGGGAGGTCAAGGTTGTACCAGCCGGCGTCCATGTACGCGCGGTAGGACTTCTTCAGGCTCTCGGGAAGCCGCACGCTGCTGGTGGCGGGGTCGAACACCGGCGGGTTGCGGTCGGCGTCCTCGAAGGACTCCGCCACCACACCGGTGGCCAGCCGCTCGACCTCGTGGAGGATCGTGCGGGCGGTCTCCTCGTCCAGCTCCTCGAACGGGCCGCTGCCCAGCACGTCCTGGCGCTTGAAGACCTCGAACAGGTTGAACTCGAGGTCACGGAGATTGCTCTTGTAATGCGACATGGGCGCGCTCCGCTGTATCCGGCCGGTGGGTGTGCCGACGCGATCTACTGACTGGTAACAAGGCCATGTTACTACCCGGTAGTAGTGTCGGCCAGCACGCCTCCGCATCGGCGGGGCGAGGACCCGGTAACGACGTGGTGACAAGGGATCCCGGCGGCGGAGCGGGCGCACCCGGAGGCGCCGCGGCGGGACGCCGGGGACGTGGCGGAGGCGCGGCGGAGGGCCGCCCTTGCGGAGGGAGCGAGTGCGGCGGGTCAGCGGGGGGCCGGCGGGGTGCGGCCGGGGCCGTCAGCGCGGCCCGCCCGGGCGGGTATGCCGGGGCGCATAGGCACGGAGGCACGCCCGACGGCGCCCCCCGTCCGGAGTTCGGCGGGTGCGGCGGGGTCAGGGGGGCGGCGGGGGGCGGCCGGGGCCGTCAGCGCGCGGCGCCGCCCCGGCGCGGGCGCCGCCACAGCAGGACGGCCAGCAGGGCTCCAGCGAGCGCGGTGGTGGCGGTCACCGGCACGAACGCCGCCTGGAACCCGCCCCCGGCCTCCAGCACGACCCCGGCGGCCACCGTGACGACCACCGTGGTCAGGAACCCGCTCATGTTGACCAGGCCCGAGGCCACGCCGGTGCGCTCGGCGGGCAGGCCGTCGCGGGCGAAGTCGAAGGACAGCGCGGGCGCGATCACCGATCCGGCGGCGCTGACGACCAGCACCACCACGACCACGGGCGCGGGCGGCAGCCCGCCCGGCCAGCAGACCACCACCAGCCAGGCGGCGGCGAGGAGGGCGACCAGGCCGGTCGCCAGCGGGCGGCGCACGCCGGGGCGGCGGCCCACGAAGGCGCCCAGCAACGGTGAGATCCACAGCACCCCGGCGCCCACGACCGACAGCAGGGCTCCGGCGGCCGCTGAGCTGAACCCCACGCCCTCCACGAGGAAGGGGTAGCCCCACAGCACCCCCAGGGTGGTGAAGGGCGGCATGACGGCGGCGTGGTGGGCCATGCCCAGGCGCGGGCCGTGGGCGGCCAGCGCCTCGCGCACGGCGGTCCAGGCGCGCAGGGGCGGGTGCGCGCCGGAGTCGGGCGCCGGGCCGGGGCGGTCGCGCACCACCAGGAGCACCAGCAGCAGCATCAGCAGGGTGATGCCGGAGAAGAGGAGGAAGGCGCCCGTCCAGCCCATGCCGTGCAGGGCGAAGGACAGCGGCGCGACGCTCGCGGCCTGGCCCAGGCCGCCCACCACCCCGGTGAGCGCGCTGACCAGGGCGTAGCGCGAGCGCGGGAACCACAGCGCGGCCAGCCGGATGACGTTGAGGAAGGTGACGGCGTCGCCCAGGCCGATCAGCACGCGCCCGGCGATGGCCGCCTCGATGCCGGGGGCCAGCGCGAACAGGGCCACGCCCGAGGCCATCGCCACCAGGCCCATGGTCAGCGAGGCGCGGGGGCCGACCCGGTCGGCGAGCAGGCCGGTGGGCACCTGGAGCACCACGTAGACCAGGAGCTGGAGCATGGGCAGCAGGGAGAGCACGGCCGGGCCGACGTCGAACCGGTCCTGCGCCTCCAGCGCGGCGGCGCCCAGGCCGTTGCGGTGGAACATGGCCAGGAAGTAGACGGCCACCCCGATCCCCCACACCCACCACGCGCGGGCGCCGCCGGGCGGCTCGGCGGGGGGCGGGGCGGGCGCCGGAGCGGCCGGGGCCACGGCGGGCTCCTCACCGTTGGCGGGCACCTCGGCGGGTACGGCCCCGGGTACGGCGGCGGACCCGGCGGCGGGCGTCGGGGCCGAGGACGCCGGATTGAGCCGGTCACCGGATGAATCGGCGCGCGGGCCGTCCGGGTGGTTCCGGGTGACGGCGGGGAGGTCGCTCATCGGCGGGCCTCGCGGAAGCGGCGGTGGGCGCGGCTGGGCGCGGTGATAGCACGCATGTCGTTTCCACGCTACGTGCGCGCCGCGCGACGCGGAGGGCCGGGGCGGGGTGGGACGCGCCACGGTCGTCCGTGTCGGGCGTTACGGGCGGACCCGCACCGGTACGGGCGGGGCGGGGGCGCGGCCCGAAAGCGGGCGGGAGGGCCGGGAAAAAAGAGGGGGAGAATAGACCGGGGCGAACGGGGTAGCCCACCGCCCACCCCCGCACGGCCGGGGCCGCCGCCCAGCCCGCCACCAGGGGTGACGCACCGGTCGCCCACCCTGAGCCCCCGATGTGATCCACGGCTCCGGGTTCAGGGAGGGACACCCCCTCTGACCTGGCCTCTTCCGGCCAGCGACAGCCGAAACACAGGGCCTGACCTGCGAAAACGCCCCGTCCACCGCAATGTCACCCTATTGTCATGTGTGACATGGGCCACATTATTGAGGGTCGACCCCTAGGGGTCGATTCCTGCTACTATCCGGAGCGCAAAGAATAACCGGGAGGTAACGACAGCGGTCGTCCCCCGGACTCTGCGCAGGATCATGGGTCACCCGACTTAACGTCCCATGCTCTCGCCGCGGTCAGCGTGGTCGCATCAGTAGAGCGGCACCCCCACCGCGGTAACCGGACTGATCAGGAGACGTCGAAGTGAGTCACTGGCGGTTGAACAACCCTCGGGCCACCCGCGTGAAGTCGGCGTTGGCCAACCGCGTGAAGCACAGACCCCGCCACGCGTTCTGCGCCGAACGAGCCGTCACCGCTCTGTGGGACGAACTCGTCGCAGTCGCGATCCGCCCGATGTACCGCGCCGGAAGCTCCGACATGGCTGTGATCTCGGTCATGCGCGGCATCAACGTCTGGTGCAGCGACGGCAAGTTCTTCTGGAACGACCTCTTCGGCGGCACCGTCACCCACCCGGCCAGCGACCCCGCGGGAGCCGCGGCCCTGCTCAACTCCTTCTCCTTCCCCCTCACCAGCCCCTTCCAGCGCGGGCGCCACCACGCCCGTTCGCTCTCGGTCGCCTAGCACCCGGCCGCCCTCGCGAGCGGCTGTACTGACCTAGACGCCCTTGCCTCCGGACTTGTTCCGCCTTTACCCCGTTTCCCCGTGGCCATACCCGGCCACCCCCGCCACACCCACGACGAGAGCCCCGAGGAAGTCCCCTGGGGCTCCTTGTCGTCACCGCGCGGACCGCATCAGGGAACGGGAAAGGCGCCGCACCCGCCCAGCGGGTAAGCGAGCCGCCCGAGGCAACACCTCCGCCCCCGGCGGGCGCCCAAGCCGCCGGGAAGACTCTCCCCCCTCTGGCCCCGAAGGTCGGCAATCCCTCGCCTGGGGCTATTCCTGTTCCGCTTCCTGGTCCGGAGCCACATGAAAAAATGGCTCGACCTGTACTCGCACGCCGGAGGCGGACGTGGAGTTGCGCAAGTTGTCGGGGCTGCCGGTCGGCGAGACGGCTATAGAGGTCCCTGCCGAACTGCTGGCGAGTATCGATGCCGGTTATTGAGTCGAGCGACTTGGGGGCGTTGTTCCGCAGCGCCGCATCCAGCGTCTTCCGCCTGGAGACGCTGCCGGTCTACAACCCCGCGTCCGAGGCCGACAAGCTGCGGGCCTACCTGTCCGGGGAGCCCTGTCCCAAAGACCGCGAACCGACGCCGTACATGAAGAGGGTCGCGGACCAGACCAGGCGCGGCATCGACTGCTCGCGAGTGCACGTCTTCACCGGCCCGCCCACCGCGTACCTGCGCTATGAGATGGAGTGGGGCTACGCCTACAACTCCCGCTGCGGCGAGCGGATCCTCCTGCTGGACACCGCTGAGCAGCCGCGCCCTGAGGGACTGCGGGATGAGGACTTCTGGCTCTTCGACGACACCCACGTCGTCCGCATGCACTACGACGACGACGGCGAGTTCCGCCACCCGGAACTGCTGACGGCTCCCGACCTCACCCACTACCGCGCCCAGCGCGATCTTGCCGTGGCCAACGCCGTGGTCTTCAGCGAGTACTGGGAGGCGCACCCCGAATACCACCGGAGCTGATGAGCGTTTTAGAGGCCGTCCTCGCGGACCACGGTGAGGAAGGCGCTCCACTCCCTGGCGGGGAAGGCCAGGAGCCCGAGGTGGCGGTTCTGGGTGTCGCGCACCAGGGTCCGAGCGCCTTCGGCGACCTCAACGCATGCGCCGCCCTGTCCACCGCTGTAGCTGCTCTTGTGCCAGTTGGTCGGGATACTCACTCGTATCACCCCTCGAAAACTTCCTCTCGGACGGAGAAGAGCCCCGAGGGGGGACCCTGGGGGCTCTTGTCATCCGGGGGTTCTAGAGGTTGTCCTCCCGGATCGCGGTGAGGAAGGCGTCCCACTCGGCAGCGGGGAAGGCGAGGTGACCGAGGTGGCGGTTCTGGGTATCGCGCACCAGGGTCTGTGCACCCTCAGCCACCTCAACGCAGTTATCAGCTCCCCCCTGGCTGTAGCTACTTTTGTGCCATTCCTTCTGCTGCATTCGAATACTCCTCAAGGATGCTTGTCATAAGCTCGCGTGAAGCGGCGGGGTGCAGGGCGACCCCACGGAGTTCCGCGAAGACGGATTGGTAGTCGGCGACAATCTCCTCGTCATCAATGGGCGTCCCAGAGGAGCGAGTTTCCGTGTATACCACCGTGCCCTTATCTGGAACGGTGAAGAGCTGGAAGCCGCCATCCATGCCGGGATGTACGTCCATCGCCATTGGCACGATCTGAATCGTGATGCGCGGTGATGCTGTCGCCTGCACCAAGCGTCCGAGCTGCTCACGCATGATCTCATAGCCGCCCAGCGGACGACGCAGCACGTGCTCCTCAAGTACGACCGTGAGGAGTGGGCCGTCTTCGCCCAGGATGACCTGCCTGTCAATGCGCGCTCTGACCCGCTCATCTACCCATCCCCGCGCCGCTGCTGGCTTCCCTTGCTGTATGAGGACACGGGCGTGCCGCTCCGTCTGTAGCAGCCCAGGGACCACCATGGGTTGGTACACCCGGATCTCGGTTGATGCCTTTTCAATCTGGACGACGTCCCTAAACCACACCGCATATCCATCGCTCCGCTTTAGAGCTTCCCATCGGCGCAGCAGGGCTCCCTCGGTGGTGAGCACGTCGTCCATGCGCCTGATTTGTTCCTCGGTGGTTCCTTTCTGCCCAAGCTCGATACCACTTACCTGGCTCTGTGAGAGAGGGATCAGCCTAGCAAGCTGTAGTTGGGTCAGACCTGCATGATCGCGCCACTTCCGAACCTCGGCACCGAAGCGCCGACGGGCTGAGTCAGGAGATATCGCCATGCAACCACGTACTACCACAGCGATATCTCTCCTGAATGCTGGTCATCAGAAATCTTCCCTGTTGGGGAGGAAACAGTGACGTGGTGGGCCGTGGTGTCCATGCTGAGGACATGAAAGACCCCCGCGATGCGGGCCAGCATCCGGGGGCGTGGTTTCCAGCTACTAGGGAGCTGAGAACGATGCACATCCTAGCGATGGTTATTGCGCCGTTGGCGGTTATCGCCCGGTTGGTTCGACCCGCGCGCGGGCTGCACGCCGCACCCCCGCAGTGGGCGCGGTTCGAACCCGACGACGACTACCTTCTCGGCGTCGGCCGCCGCGTGGTGGCCGCGTGAGCGCCGATGGCCGGGTGATCCGCCATCCCGGGTCCCTGCGCCAGATCCCGGCCTCGGGCAAGGTCGTCTCCGCGCCCCGGCCCGACAGCCCGCCGGTCTCGGTCCTGTGGGCCGCGCGCGAGGGGTGGTGCGTGTGGCACAAGCACGTCGGCGCCCGCTGCGTCGCCTCGGGTACCTGGGACGGGCGCGACTACCCGCTTGCCGTCCTGTGGCGGTTCTTCGTCAGCGAGGAGCGCCTCGACTGGGAGCAGGCGATCTACCCGATCGACCCGCGAAGCCTTATCGGTCCTTTTCTCCGCGAAAGCACGGATTCCCATGTCCACGGATTTTCCACCTGCGTGCGATGAGTGGCGCTGCCATCTCTGCGAACGCCAAAACGACAGGGAGATATGCGGGTACTGCGGAAATCCGAAGGAGGCCACCACCGCCTACCTCCGGATCTACGCCCCGCGTAAAAGACGACGGCGGCCCCGGCGCGGCCGCGTCCGCCCCTACGTCCACCACCTGACACCCGCCGCCGCATGAAACCGGTGGCATGAAACCCGCCGCCCGCACGGACCACCGCGCCCGTGCGGGCGCCGTGGCGTGGCACTCGGCGCGGTCGCTCCGGAGCGCGGCACTAGAGTGTGGCCGTGCCCCCTCAGCAGGATGATCCGTCGCAGCTCCTCAGCGCCGAAGACCGCGAAGCGGCCGTGCGGCGTCTTCAAGCCGCCTATGCCGACGAGCGCATCACGCACGAGGAGATGGACACGCGCCTCGGCCAGGTGCTCACCGCCCGCACTTATGGCGACCTCACTCCGGCGCTGGCCGCGCTGCCCGAGGAGAAGGGCGGCGAGCTGACGATCTCCGCCGCCGGCGGGCGGATCGACCGGCGCGGCCCCTGGCGCGTTCCCCGGTTCCTCAAGGTCGAATCCGCCTACGGGCGCGTACGGCTGGACCTGTCCCGGGCGGTCATCGAGCACCCGGTTGTGGACATCGAACTCCAGGTGCCGTACGGAGGAGCCCGGATCACGGTCCCCCGCGACGCGGTGGTCGACCTCGAAGGGCTGCACACCGCCTGGAAGGACGTGCGCTACCGCCCGCGCGCGGGCACCGGCGGCGGCCCGACCATCCGCATCACCGGGGCCATGGGCTTCGGCCGCCTGCGCATCCGCCACGCCCGGCGCTGAGACTCCGCACTCCACCGCACGCCGTCAGCGGTAGCGCTCCCGGCCCCTGGCCCTGACCCCGGCACCGGCACCTACCCCGGCACCGGCGCCGCTACGATCCCTGGCCGCGCTCCGCGCGGAGGGTGATCAGGGCCGCCACGCCGTCGAGGATGCGGCTCAGGCCGAACTCGAAGATCTCGTCGGCGTCGGGGTGGCCGGCCGTCAGCGTCCGGGCCAGTGCGGGGTACCGGGAGAAGTCCACGCGCTCGCCGAGGAAGGCGTCGCGCGAGGCGATCCAGGTGTCCGAGGCGACCGTGGGCTCCATGGTGTTGCGGGCCATTCCGCGCACGTAGCCGTCGACGCTCTCGACCACGTCGATCTTCTCGCGCTCGCTCAGCCCGGTGTCCTCCAGCGCGCGCACCGCCGAGTCGAGCCAGGCCATGGCGTTGGGGCCGGGCAGCGGGCGCTCGGCGGTGACCTGGAGGATCCACGGGTGGCGCCGGTAGTCGGCCCAGTCCTCCCGCGCCCAGGTCTCGACCCTCTTGCGCCAGTCGCCGGGGACCTCGTGCGGCAGCGTGGCTCCCGCGATCATCGCGTCCAGCATCAGCGCGATCAGCTCGGTGCGGCCCGGCACGTAGGTGTACAGCGACGCCGTGCCGACCCCCAGGTGCTGGGCCACCCGCCGCATGGACAGCGCGGCGATGCCCTCGCCCTCCACGATCTCGATGGCGGCGGCCACCACCTGCTCCAGGCTCAGCCCCGGGCGGGGGCCGCGCCGGGGGCGCGGGCGCGCGCCCCACAGCAGTTCGAGGGCGCGGGCGGGGTCGTCGGCGGTGGCGTCGCTGTTCATCTTGCGATCATCATAAAACCCCGTATACCGTTCGGAGAAGAAAAATCAACGAACGATGTTCGGTGTTTCAGGCGGATCGGCCCCCGGCGGACGGTTCGGCCCCAGGAGAGCGCGCGGCGCGCGGGCACCGGTGCGCCGCGCGGCAAGGAGAGTCCCGATGCCCGAACCGACCCCCTCCACCGCCGCAGGAGCCGACGGCCCCGCACCTCCGGCACCCCCCGCCCCCCGGCGGGGCCCGGCGCGCGGCGGCGTCCTGCCCGCCGAACGGGCGTTGGCGCCCGACCTGGCGCGCGGACTGATGCTGCTGCTCATCGTGCTGTCCAACACCGTCTTCTACCTGTGGACGGCCGAGCACGGCCCCTCCGGCTGGCACCCGACCGACGGCGCCCTGGTCGACCGCGTCGTGCAGTTCGCCATGATCGTCGGCCTGGACCTGCGGGTCTTCCCGCTGTTCGCGTTCCTGTTCGGCTACGGCATGGCCCAGGTCGTGCGCCGCCAGGTCGCGGCCGGCGGCACCGAGCGGGGCGCCGTGCGGATCCTGCGCCGCCGCAGCCTGTGGCTGCTGCTGTTCGGCATGCTCCACGGCGCGCTGCTGATGTCCGGCGACATCCTGGGCACCTACGCGGTGTCCAGCCTGATCATCGGCTGGCTCTTCCTGCGCCGCCGCGACACCACCCTGCTGGTGTGGGCGGGGGTCTTCTTCGTCCTGCTGGTGGTGACCGAAGCCCTCAACTCGGTCACCATGCTGGAGGCCGGCGACGCCGCCGCCCTGGCCACCACGCCCTCCACCGAGTACTACGCCTCCGGAGAGTCCGACTACCCCACCTCGGTGGCGATGCGGTTCTTCACCTGGCTGTTCATCTCCTTCGGCGGCGGGCTCATGGGCTTCGCCTTCCACGCCGCGATGCTGCTGGGCATCTGGGCGGCCCGCCGCCGGGTGCTGGAGGAGCCCGGCCGCCACCTGGGGCTGCTGCGCACCGTGGCGGTCGCGGGCCTGGCCACGGCCTGGCTGGGCGGGCTGCCCAGCGCGCTCGCGCACGTCGGCCTGATCGAGGCCTCGCCCGCCATGATGGTCGAACTCGGCCCGCTCTACACCCTCCAGTCGGCCACCGGCCTGTTCGGCGGGCTGGGCTATGTGGCGCTGTTCGCGCTGGCGGCCCACGCCCTGTCGGCGCGGACGCGGAGGAGCCTGCCGGTGGTGGCGGTGGCCGCCGTGGGCAAGCGGTCGCTGTCGACCTACCTCACCCACTCGCTGCTGTTCTCCCCCGCGCTGGCGGCCTGGGGCCTGGGCCTGGGCGCGCACCTGCACAGCGCGAGCGTGGCGGCGTTCGCCGTGGGCGTGTGGCTGGTGACCGTGGCCGGTGCCTACGCCCTGGAGCGCGCCGGGCGGCGCGGCCCAGCGGAGGTGCTGCTGCGCCGGCTGATGTACGGCCGCGCCGAGCGGAGGAGCCCCGCCGGCGCCACCGGTGGCGTCGGCGGCGCCGCGGCCCCCCAGGACCCGGGGGAGGCCGAGCGGCAGGGCGGATGAGACGGGGCCGGGGCGCGGGGGCGGGGCCGGGGCCCCGCCGGGCCGCCCGGGGCGGG
>NZ_JAJAQC010000046.1 GCF_027604915.1 Streptomonospora mangrovi | reverse complement strand
GCTGGGCGTTTGAGCGGGGGCGGGGGCGCGGCGACGGCGCCGCGCCCCGGCCGTCCGCCCGTGCGCTGAAGGGCCGCCCCGGCTGCGGGGGCGGCCCTTCGGTGTGCTCAGCCCCAGACCAGCGAGGTGGTCTTGGGGTCCTCCAGGGCGGCGCCGACGTGGCGCAGGACCCGCGAGCCCAGTTCGCCGTCGACCAGGCGGTGGTCGAACGACAGCGACAGGGTGGTGACC
This sequence comes from Streptomonospora mangrovi, assembly GCF_027604915.1. Taxonomy (GTDB): domain Bacteria; phylum Actinomycetota; class Actinomycetes; order Streptosporangiales; family Streptosporangiaceae; genus Streptomonospora; species Streptomonospora mangrovi. The sequence goes on along the minus strand of NZ_JAJAQC010000046.1, from coordinate 915 downwards.
TTGCGCACCGCGAGTTCGCCCTTGTGCACCCACGGCAGGTCGCGGATCTGGCCGAACGCCAGGATGGCCGCCTCGCCGGGGTTGAGGATGGGGGTGCCGGCGTCAACGCCGAACACGCCCACGTTGGTGATGGTGATGGTGCCGCCGCTCATGTCGGCCGGGGTGGCCGCGCCCGCGCGGGCGGTCTCGGTCAGCGACTGGAGGGCCCGCGCCAGCTCGGGCAGCGCCATGGCGTGGGCGTCCTTGACGTTGGGCACCACCAGCCCGCGCTCGGTGGCCGCCGCGATCCCCAGGTTGACGTAGTGCTTGACCACGATCTCCTGGGCGTCCTCGTCCCAGGAGGCGTTGATGCCGGGGTAGCGGCGCACCGCGCTGAGCAGGGCGCGCGCCACCAGCAGCAGCGGCGACACCTTGACGTCGGCGAACTCCGGCCGCTCGCGCAGCTTGGCCACCGCCTTGACCGTGCGGGTGACGTCGACCTGGAGGAACTCGGTGACGTGCGGCGCGGTGAACGCGCTGCGCACCATGGCCGCCGCCGTGTGCTTGCGCACGCCCCGCACCGGGATGCGCTCCTCGCGCGCGCCGGGGTCGGGCCGGACGGCCTGCGCCCCGGCCGGTGCGGGCGCGGCCGGGCCGGTGCCGGGCCGGTCGGCGGCCGGCGCGGCGGGGGTGGCCTCGCGCTGCTCCAGGGGTTCGCCGGCGGGCGCGGCGGCGTCGCGGCGGACGTCGTCGCGGGTCACCACCCCGCCCGGACCGGTGGGGGTGACCGTGCGCAGGTCCACGCCGAGGTCCTTGGCGAGCTTGCGCACCGGCGGCTTGGCCAGCACCGGCCCGACCGGACGGCCGCCGCCGGCGGCGCCGTTGGCGGCCGGGTCGGGGCGGCCCGGGGCGGGCGCGGTGGAGGCAGTGGGAGCC
>NZ_JAJAQC010000045.1 GCF_027604915.1 Streptomonospora mangrovi | reverse complement strand
GGCCCCGCGCGCGGGGCCGCCGCGACCGGTCAGCGGTGGCCGATGGCCAGGCCGCTCTCCTTGTCGAAGTAGTGCAGTTGGGTGACGTCGACCGACAGCGCGATCGAGGTGCCCGGCCGCACCCCGCTGCGCGGGTTCACCCGCGCGGTGAACAGCGACTTGTCGCCGCTCAGCGGCAGCGCGGTCTCGGGCTCCTCGCCGTCGCCGGCGGCGTCGGCCGCCAGCGCCGCGGCCTCCTCGTGGCGGACCGGCGCGGCGTTCACCGAGAAGATGACGTTGATCTCGGTGCCCAGCTCCTCGGTGACCTCGGCGACGACGTCCATGGTGCTGCCGCCGTTGCGCGAGGCCAGCGCGGCGTCCTCGAAGTCGGAGGGCCGGATGCCCAGGATGATCTGCTTGCCCAGGTAGTCGCGCAGCCCCGGCTTGGTGTCGACCACCGCGCTGGGCACCGACAGGGAGTGCTCGGCGAACTTCAGCACCGCGCCGGTGCCGTCCTGCTGGAGTTCGGCGTAGACGAAGTTCATGGCGGGGGAGCCGATGAACCCGGCGACGAACAGGTTGGCCGGGTTGTCGAACAGGTTCTTGGGGGTGTCGACCTGCTGGAGGCGGCCGTCGCGCAGCACCGCCACCCGGTCGCCCAGGGTCATGGCCTCGATCTGGTCGTGGGTGACGTAGACCGTGGTGACGCCCAGGCGGTCGTGCAACTGGTTGAGGGAGGCGCGCATCTGCACGCGCAGCTTGGCGTCGAGGTTGGACAGCGGCTCGTCCATGAGGAACGCCTGGGGCTCGCGCACGATCGCGCGGCCCATGGCCACGCGCTGGCGCTGGCCGCCCGACAGCGCCGCCGGCTTGCGCTTGAGGTAGGGCTCCAGGCCCAGCATCGCGGCGGCCTCGTTCACCCGCTTCTGGATCTCGGGCTTGGCGATCTTGCGCAGCTTCAGGCCGAAGGCGAGGTTCTGCTCGACGGTCATGTGGGGGTAGAGCGCGTAGTTCTGGAAGACCATCGCGATGTCGCGGTCCTTGGGCGGGCGGTCGTTGACGACCTCGTCGCCGATGCGCAGCTCGCCGCCGGTGATCTCCTCCAGGCCCGCGATCATGCGCAGGGCCGTGGACTTCCCGCAGCCGGAGGGGCCGACGAGCACCATGAACTCGCCGTCTTCGATTTCCAGGTTCAACGCGTCGACGGCCTTGACCCCGCCCGAGTACACCTTGTCGACGCCGTCCAGGACGATCTTCGCCATGGGGCAACAGCTCCCGTGTCCGTGGCCCGCTCCGCGGCCCGGAAGCGAGCTGATTTCCGCTGGGCTGATCGTTTCGTATCGATCCGCTGTCCATATCGAACACCAGCGGTGCCGTTCTGTCGATAGTTCGCGCTGTTTCGATCCGATACCGTCCGCATGGCGAGACGGCGCGCTCGCGCGGGCGCCGGCCCCGCCGCGGCGGCGCGGGGGCCGACTGGCGTGGCCGGGGTGGGTGCGTTAGCCTGGCGGCGGATATCCGGCACCGGTCGCTCCGCTGTGCCCGCGCCCGCCTGAGCGGGGGTTTCCCCGCGCCGACACGTCGGCCGGGGGTTGCGGCGCACGACCGGGAGTCTGGGTAATCTACAGACCAGTCCAGCACTGGACGGACCGGTCGAGCGGTCCGGTTGTTGGCTCGCCGGACGTCGCACCACGCACCAGGTGCGGTCGGAGGCGCGGCAAGGACCGGGGTTCCGCGACCGGGCGGGGGGTTGGACCCGGAGAAGGCCCGAACATCCAGTAGACAACGGTCTCCGCGCTCGCCGCCGACGAGACGGATCCGGTCCGAAGGGTGTTTTCGGGCCTTTTCCGCGTCCCCCCATCAGCAGAAAGCGAGCCAGGCGTGGTCGCCGAAGACGCCCAGCAGGCGAATGAGGACACGCGCACCGCCCCACCCTCGGCGGTCGGCACCCCCTCACGGCGCGGGCGCCTGGGCGCGCTCTGGCGGGCCGCCGCCGCGGTCGCCGCCGGACTGTGCCAACTGCTCGCACTGGAGCCCTACGGGCTGTGGTGGCTCGGCCCGCTGAGCGCGGCCCTGCTGGCGCTGGCCGTACGCAAGACCCGCGTGCGCCGCGCCGCCTGGCTGGGCCTGCTCAGCGGTGCCGCGCTGATGGTCCCCCTCCTGCACTGGCAGGACGTCTTCGGCGTCGACGTCTGGCTGGTCATCGCCGCCGCCCTGGCGGTGTACTACGCGCCCATGGCCATGGGCCTGGCCCTGGTGATGCGGCTGCCCGGCTGGCCGGTGTGGACCGCCGCCGTGTGGGTGCTCCAGGAGGCCGTCCGCGCCCGGTTCCCCCTCGGCGGGTTCGCCTGGGGCAAGCTCGCCTACGCCCAGCCCGACACCCCCTTCACCGGTTATGCCGCGCTGGGGTCCTCGGCGCTGGTCACCTTCGCCGTCGCCCTGGCGGGCGGCCTGCTGCTGTGGGCGGCGCTGCGCGCCGCCCGCGCCCGCCGGGCCGGGCTGCCCGGCGCCGCCGCCGCGGTGGGCGGGGCGCTGGCCGTGGCCGCCGCCGGCCTGGCCTGGCCGCCGCTGACCGCCCCGGCCGTGGACCACACCGCCACCGTCGTCCTCATCCAGGGCGACGTGCCCGCCGTGGGGCAGATGAGCGTCCTGGGTGAGCGCATGCGGGTGCTGCGCAACCACGTCGAGCAGGTGCACCTGCTCGCCGACGACGTCGAGGCCGGCCGGGTGCCCCGGCCCGACCTGGTGGTGCTGCCCGAGAACGCCAGCGACATCGACCTCTACGCCGACCCCGCCGCCGCCGAACTGGTCGACGACGCCGCCCGCGACATCGGCGCCCCGCTGCTGTTCGGCACCGCCCGCTACAGCCCCGACGGCTCCCAGCGCGAGATCCGCAGCGTGGTGTGGGACCCCGAGGACGGCCCGGGCGACCACTACACCAAGCGCTACCTGGTGCCCTTCGGCGAGTACATCCCCTACCGCGACTTCTTCACGCGGTTCGTGGAGCGCCTGGAGCAGATCGGCAGCGACGCCGTGCCCGGCGACGAGCCCGGCGCGCTGCGCCTGGGCGGCACCACCGTGGCCACCGCCATCTGCTTCGACATCGCCTTCGACCTGCCGGTGCGCGAGTCGGTGGCGGCGGGCGGCCAGATCATCGCGGTGCCCACCAACAACGCCAACTACAACTTCACCGGGCAGACCCAGCAGCAGTTGGCCATCACCCGGCTGCGCGCCGTCGAGCACGGCCGCCCCGCCGTGGTCGCCGCCACCAGCGGCATCAGCGCGGTGGTGACCGCCGACGGCGCGGTCGCCTACAGTTCGCCCGAGGCCGAGCCCGCCCGCCATGTGGCCGAGCTGCCGGCCATGAGCGGGCTGACCCCCGCCACCCGGCTGGGCGCGCTGCCCGAGGCCGCGCTGAGCCTGCTGGCGCTGGGCGCCCTCGCCGCCGCCGTGTGGCGGGGGCGGCGGGAGCGGGCCGGTGCCCGGGCGGGCGCCGGCGGCTGAGCGGGCCGGGAGGCGGGTCAGTCGCGGGAGGCGGGTCAGTCAAGCGGGCCGGGGGACGGTCCGCCGGGGACGGCGATGGGAACGGGCGGGGGAACGATCCCCGGTGCCGGGGCGTTGTGCCCACAGGTGAGCGGAACCGATCGAGGATGGTGCCCATGCCGCTGCTGATCGTCATCGCACTGATGGCGCTGCCCTTCCTGGAGATCTGGCTGATGATCCTGGTCGGCCAGCAGATCGGTGTCGCCTGGACCATCGCCGCGCTGTTCGCGCTGAGCACCGCCGGCGTGCTCGTGCTGCGCCGCGCCGGCACCACCACCTTCCGCGAGGCCGACCGCGCCATGCGCACCGGACAGCCGCCCAAGGGCAGCCTGCTGGACACCCTCATGCTGCTGGTCGGCGGCATCCTGCTGATCATCCCCGGCTTCGTCACCGGCGCGCTGGGCGCCCTGCTCGCCCTGCCCTTCACCCGGCCCGCGCTGCGCTGGGCGTTCACCGCCTGGGCCGAGCGCCGCATCCGGCGCCTGCGCGACTCCGCCGAGGCCGAGTTCGTCGCCCAGGGCGGTGTGGTCCCCGGCCCCCGGGGCGAGCCGCGCGCCCCCAGCGGCGGCCGCGTCATCCGGGGCCGCATCGTGGAGGACGGCACCCCCGACCAGCCCGGCGGCACCACCGCCTGAGGCGCCGGAAGCCCGCCGCCTGAGCCGCCCCGCGCCGCCCGCACCGTGCCGTGGGGCAGATGTGCCGATACGGTATTCCCGTGAACAAAACAGCCACGTGGAACTACCTCATGGACATGGACGGCGTCCTGGTGCGCGAGGAGCACATCATCCCCGGCGCTGACGTGTTCGTCTCGGAGCTGGTGGAGAACGGCATCGGTTTCATGGTGCTGACCAACAACTCCATCTACACGCCGCGCGACCTGCGCGCCCGGCTCAAGCGCTCCGGCCTGGACATTCCCGAGGAGTCCATCTGGACCTCCGCGCTGGCCACCGCCCGCTTCCTGGACCAGCAGCGGCCCGGCGGGTCGGCCTACGTGGTGGGGGAGTCGGGGCTGACCACCGCGCTGCACAGCATCGGCTACGTGCTCACCGACCGCGATCCCGACTACGTGGTGCTGGGCGAGACCCGCACCTACAGCTTCGAGGCGATCACCCGCGCCATCCGGCTGGTGGAGAGCGGCGCCAAGTTCATCGCGACCAACCCCGACGAGAAGGGCCCCAGCCGCGAGGGCTCGCTGCCCGCCACCGGCGCCGTGGCCGCGCTGATCGAGCGCGCCACCGGCCGCGCGCCCTACTACGTCGGCAAGCCCAACCCGCTGATGATGCGCTCGGCGCTCAACGCCCTGGGCGCCCACTCCGAGAGCACGCTGATGATCGGCGACCGCATGGACACCGACGTGCGCTCGGGCCTGGAGGCGGGTTTGCAGACGCTGCTGGTGCTGTCGGGGATCTCCGACCGCGACACCGCCGAACTGTTCCCCTACCGCCCCACCCGCGTACTGGACTCGGTTGCCGACCTCGTCGGCCGCACCCTGGACCCGTTCGGCGCCGACCCCCTCGAATCCCCGGCCGCGGAGTAGCCCTCTGCGCCGTGCGGGGCGTGTGTCCCGTCGGCACCCGGTCTGCGCGTCGGCGCGGCGCCGCCGACTCCGGCGCGGGGGCCTGCCAGGACCGGCACCGTTGACGGGCGGCCGTCGGTGGTCGGGTCCAAGGCGGGCATGCGAAAGCGGACGTCGTGCGGCCGCGCCGGAATGCGTCCGTGTGGTGCGCACGTGAACCTTGTTATTCGGTTCTGCGCCGGGCAGAAGGCGGTGCAACGCCCCGGCGCAAAGGACCTGGGGCGGCGGGTTGCGCCATGCTACGATAAGTGTCCTCGAGTCGTAGGAGTACGGAAAATGCCTCGTCCCTGGGAAGCCGACGAATCCGCGAGGTTGAAACGGCGCCTGGGGAAGTCGCCCGGCGAATTGGGGAACACCGACAAAATCAGCGGCTGCCCTGACATCTGGGAACTGGAGAACGGGGACATCGCCGTCATCGGCCGCGATCTCACCTCCGTGTACGCCGAGGGCCGTCCGGGTGAACTCAAGGTCGACGGCGACGAGCGCGTGGTCGTCATCCCGCGCAATGTTCTGATCGCCGCCAAAACCGATATCCCCGATGCTTGAGCGAATGGCGTTCGCCCGGGGCCGCCACCTGGGCTTGGAGGCGTACCTGGCCGACTTCGAAAAGCGCCTTTCACGCCTCGAATCCGGCGATATCTGGAAACTGGAGCGGCGCCAGCATTTTCAGCAGCCCGAGAGCGAGAGTTGGTCGGCGTTCGCGGCGGGGGAGTGGGACGATGCGCTGCGCACTCTGGACGATGCCGGCCCGTCCGTTCGCAACGAACTGGTCGCCCTTGCCGACTCCGGGATCCGGGTGCACCGCCTGCGGATCGCCGAGCAGCCGCTCACCCCCTACCTCCAGTGGGAGTTCCACTCCCTCCGTATCCGCCACCGGCATGGCGAGGACATCAGGGTCGGCGGCGGTGAACTGGTCGCCCCCTTCGAACGTGAACACCAACTGCCCGAAATCCTCGTCATCGGCGACTCCGTCATGTACAAGATCCGCTATACGGATTCGGGAGTCCTGTGTGGTGCGGAGTTGTATGCGGACGCCGAGTTAATCGCCGCTTGCCGCGACGAGGTCGTCCGGATGCACAGTGCGGCTGTCCCGCTCCCCGAGTACTTCGACCGCCACGTGGCGGCGCTCCCACCGCCCCATGGCGAATGACGCACCGTATGAGGCCGGCCGGGGAACACCGCCTCGCGCCGTCCATTCGCGCATGGCGGCTGTCAGCGGCCAGGCGGTGCAGGCCGGCGCGGTTCGGGGAGGGATTCACTTCCATGGCGGCCGCGACGGGCCGCGTCTCCCGGTCCCGCGCCAACTGCCGGGCGACATTCCCGACTTCGTCAACCGCTCGGACGAATTCCGCCGCCTTGACGAACTGCTGAGCCGCCGCGGGGCCGGGACGTTTGTCATCGTCGGCACCGCCGGAGTGGGGAAAACCGCGCTCGCGGCCCATTGGGCGCACCGGATCAAGGATCGGTTTCCGGACGGGCAGTTGTACGCGAACCTGCGGGGCTTCGACACCCGCTCCGCGGTCACCGCGGAACAGGTTCTGGACCGGTTCCTGAAAGCGCTCGGTACGGTGCCGGACGCGGTTCCGGTCGATCCCGACGAGCGGTCAGGACTGTACCGGTCGCTGCTCGCCGAGGGCAGGTTCCTGATCGTGCTCGACAACGCTTCCTCCGCGGCCCAGGTCCGTCCGCTGCTGGCCGGTGCGGCGGAGTGCGCGGTGGTGGTCACCAGCCGCAACCGGTTGTCCGGGCTGGTCACCCGCGACGGCGCGCACCGCGTCTCACTGCGGACCCTGTCGCCCGCCGAGTCGGTAGCGCTGCTGCGAAAGGTCACCACCGGACAGCGGGGGGAGGACCCCACCTCCGAACTCGCCCTTCTCGCGCGCCTGTGCGCGCGGCTCCCCCTCGCATTGAAGATCGCAGCGGAGCGGGCCGTGACGCGACCGCACACGCCGCTGAGCGAACTCATCCAGGAACTCCAGGACGAGTCAGGGCGCTGGGAGGTCCTCGCCATGGACGACGAGCAGGACACGATCGGCTCGGTGTTCGCGTGGTCCTACAGAGCACTCCCGCAGGAGGCGGCCCGCCTCTTCCGGGTGCTGGGAGTGCTGCCGGGCACCGACTTTACCGCGCAGGCGGCGGCCGCGGCGGCGAACCGGCCCGTCGCGACCGCGAGGCGGCTCCTCGACGTCCTGACCGGAGCACACCTTCTTGAGCAGACAGGCGCGGAACGCTTCGAACATCACGACTTGCTGCGCGCCTACGCCGCCGAACTCTCCCAGCGCCAGGACACGGCCGCGGACCGCGCACGGATCCTCCACCGGCTCCTGCTCTGGTACCTGCGCTCCGCGCACGCGGCGGCGTCGCTGATCGACGCGCAGTTTCCGGAGCCGGCCTGGCCCTCGCTCACCGGAGGGCCGGCACGCGCGTTCGCCGGCCATGACGACGCTGTGCGCTGGTACGAGGACGAGTGTGCGAACCTGACCGCCGCCGTGAAGAGGGCGGCTGCCGACGGCTTCCACGAGATCGCCTGGCAGTTGCCGCTGGTCCTCCGGCGCATCCACGCGTTCCACGGACCGGTCGGCGAGTGGATCGCGACGGCGGCCATCGGCCTCGACGCGGCTCGGGACCACGGACCGGAGTCCGCCGTCGCCGATCTTTTCGAGAGCCTGGGCATGGCCTACGTCCAGTGCCATCGGACGGACACGGGACGGGAGCACCACCGCCGGGCACTGGAGATCCGCCAGAGCACCGGCGACCTCTTCGGGCAGGGATCGTCCTACAACTCCCTCGGCCTTGTGGACCTGAGGGAGCGCCAATTCGCGGACGCACGATCGAACTTTCGACGCGCGCTCGAACTCTTCCGTGACCTCGGAGACGAGCGATGGCAGGGGATCGCTCTGGGGAATCTCGCGGACGCCCTGTTCGAGGCCGGCTCCGTTGAGGAGGCGGAACAGGCGGCGAGTGGCGCGGCGGCCCTCCACCAACGGACGGGCAACCGGATGAGCGGCTTCTCGGCCATGGTCACCCTCGCGTGGACGGCTCGCGCCCGAGGTGACCTGGACGGCGCGCTCGCCCGGCTCACCACGGCGCTGGAGCTGGCGTACGAACTCGGCAACGAGATGCGGATCGCCTATGCGTCGATGGAACTCGGGCGCCTTCACGTCGACCGAGGCGATCTGGACGACGCCCTGGACGCCTACCACCGTTCGGCCGCGGCCCACCACACAACCGGCGACACCGTTCGCGAGGCCGAAGCGCTCCAGGGGGCGGCGGAGGTCCGGAAGCGGCAGCATGCCGTCGATGAGGCCGCAACCCTCTACGAAAGGGTGCTGGAGATCCATTTCAGGTCAGGGGCCGAACGGCGGGCCGCGTTCGCGCAGGCCGAGTACGGCAGGCTGCTCCTCCAAGCGCGCCGCCACGCGGATGCGCGCCCGGTTCTGGAGGACGCGCAGAGGCGGCTGTCCCACTTCGCCGACGTCGAGGCGGCGGCCAGGAGGGCGGAGGTTGCGGGCTGGCTTGGAGAGGTATCCCGGCATGACTAAGGGGCGGGAGGCCCGATGGCCGCCGCCCCTTGGTGCTGGTGTTCGCGCTATGGTCGCGCGCGGTGGGCGCTAGGCGCTGCGCCGCTGCTCGGTCATGGCGCGGAGGTGCTCCTGCTCCTCCTTGCGGCGCGCGCGGAGCAGCTCCAGCCGCTCGGCCAGGACCTCTTCGAGGTCCTCCATGCTGCGGCGCTCCAGCAGCATGTCCCAGTGCGTCCGCGCGGGCTTCGCCTTCTTCTCCTGCGGCTGCTGACCGTCGACCATCAGGGCGGTGTCGCCGCAGAAGCGGCACTCCCAGCTGGTCGGGATCTCGGCCTCGGTGGCGAAGGTGACGGAGAAGCGATGACCCCGAGGGCAGTCGTAGGTGACCTCTTGGCGCGGGGCCAGGTCGGTGTTGCGGTCGTTCTCGTAGCTGGTCGCCCCGAGTCGCGTACCGCGAAGTGCTCGCTCGGCCATCGTTTACGTGCCTCCAGGCGCTCTTGCGGTCTTCATGGGTCTAACACGGCGGTCCGTGTCAAGATTCCCCGCCCGCCGGTTCTCCAACCGTGCGATAATGTTCGGTCCGTTGTGACCGGGTTGTGCCGCACGGTAGTCCATGCAGGTCGGCGGCTGCCGCGCGCCGCTCCGTGCGCGCTCGGATCCGTTCCCGGCGACCGGGTGGCCACCGGGCACCCCGGCCGTCCGCCCGACCGCCGCGGGGAGTGGCGGCGGCGCGCCCGCGCACGCACTCGCGTGTTCGCGCACGCGCGCCGCCCGCCGGCTCAGGCCAGTTTCTCGACCGGGTCCAGCACCACCACGGGGATGGAGCGCTCGGTCTTGGTCTGGTACTCGTCGTACTGCGGCCAGGTGGCCGCCATGCGCGGCCACAGCCGCGCCTTCTCCTCCTCGTCGGCCGTGCGCGCCCGCACCCGGTAGCGGTCGGCCTTGACCTGGATCTCGGCCTCGGGGTTGGCCAGCAGGTTCTTGTACCACAGCGGGTGGTCGGGGTCGCCGCCCTTGGACGCCACCACGACGAACGCGTCGCCGTCGGTGCGGTAGATCAGCGGGGTGCTGCGCCGCTGGCCGGACTTGCGGCCGACGGTGGTGAGGATGAGGGTGGTGGTGCCCTGCCAGTCGTGGCCCTCCTCGCCGTTGGTGGCCACGTAGCGCTCGACGTGCTCCTTGCCGTACAGCACGGTTTCTCCCTTTCCGACGATCACGGTGTTTTTCGCCGCCAAGGGCGGAAAACGCGGAAACGCCCCCGGTGATTTCCACGCCCCCGGTGACTTCCTGGGGCGGACCACAACGCGGTGTTACCCACGTGTTACCCGGAGGCGCCCCCGTGCGTCTACCCGCCGCGCGGCGACTCACCCGAACGCGCGGGACCCTCGGCCGCGCCGGGGCGCGCCGGCGGTGCGCGGCGGCGTCCTTGGCTCGGGGCAGGCCGCCCTCAATCATCGTTCAGTCGGCAACCGACCACCCGCGGCCACCGCCGCCGGGCGCTATCCGATCCCCCAAGGAGGTTGAACGGGTGACCCCCCGCACTCCGCGTTCCGCGGCGCCGGCGCGCGCCACCGCCGTCGCGCTGCTCACCACCGCGAGCCTGCTCCTGAGCGGCGCTCCGGTGAGCGCCGACCCCGCCCCCGACATCGTCGACCGGCTGGAGGACGTGCCCGGCCTGCGCGTCATCGACGAGGTCGAGACCGAGCCCGGCTTCCGCTACTTCGTCCTGGGCTACACCCAGCCCGCCGACCACGACCGCCCGCGCGGCCAGACCTTCGAGCAGCGGCTGACCCTGCTGCACCGCGGCTTCGACCGGCCCACCGTCCTGCACACCAGCGGCTACGACGTCAACACCCGCCCCTTCCGGGCCGAGCCCACGCGGCTCATCGACGGCAACCAGATCTCCACCGAGCAGCGGTTCTTCGAGCCCTCCCGGCCCGAGCCCGCCGACTGGGACGACCTCGACATCCGCCAGGCCGCCGCCGACCACCACCGCCTCATCGCGGCGCTCAACGACGTCTACACCGAGGAGTGGGTCTCCACCGGCGCCTCCAAGGGCGGCATGACCTCGGTCTACCACCGCCGCTTCTACCCCGGCGACCTCGACGGCACCATCGCCTACGTCGCGCCCAACGACGTCCACGACGACCGCGATCGCGCCTACCTGGAGTTCTTCGAGACCGTGGGCGAGGACGGCTCCTGCCAGGCGGACCTGGAGGCGGTGCAGCGCACCGCCCTGGAGCGGCGCGGCGAACTGGTCGACCACTACACCGCCCTGGCGCAAGAGAACGGCTGGACCTTCGACCAGACCATCGGCAGCGCCGACCGGGCGTTCGAGATGCTGGTGCTGGACACCCCCTGGGCTTTCTGGCAGTACCAGCCCCAGCCGCAGGCGTGCGCCGAGGTGCCCGCGGCCGACGCCCCCACCTCCGAGATCGCGGCGTTCCTCGACGAGATCGCCGGGTTCTCCTTCTACACCGACCAGGGCACCATCCCCTACACCCCGTACTACTACCAGGCGGCCACGCAACTGGGCACGCCCAGCGTGCCCACCGACCACCTCCGCGGCCTGCTGCGCTACCCGGGCCTGTTCCAGGCGCGCACCTACCTCACCGACGACCTCGACGACGCGCGGTTCGACCGCCGGGCCATGCCCGACATCGACCGGTGGGTGCGCACCCGCTCCGAGGAGATGATGTTCGTGGACGGCGAGTGGGACCCGTGGGGCGCCGAGCCCTTCCGGGTGCCCGACAGCACCCGCCGCGAGACCATGCGGTTCGTCGCCCCCGAGGCCAACCACGGCGCCACCATCGCGGCGCTGGAGGCCGCCGACCGCGCCGCCGCCACCGAGGCGCTGCGCCGGTGGGCGGGCGTGGCCGACGAGGCGCAGCCGCGCTCCGGCGGCTGGGTGCCCGGCCTGGACGACGCCGAGGAGCAGCGCCGCCTGCCCGAGCGCGGGTTCGTCTAGCCCCCGACCGCACCGACCGCACCGAGCGCCGCGTCCGCGCGGCGCCGCCGGGCGGGGCAGCGCGCCCCGCCCGGCGGCCCGGCGGCCCTACACGTGGGCGGGCGCCCGGTTGCCTGCTTCGCGGATGGCGCGCGGGATGTCCACTGCCGCCAGCAGGGCCGCGCCCGCAACGAAGAACACCACCAGCGACAGGATCGCCAGCCGGTAGTCGCCGCCGGTGGCGTCCAGGGCCACCCCGATCGCCAGGGAGCCCAGGAACGCCGACCCCTTGTCGCTGATCTCGTAGAGGCCGAAGTACTCGGCCTCCTTGCCGGGCGGGATCAGGTGGGAGAACAGCGAGCGCGACAGCGCCTGGGTGCCGCCCAGCACGATGGCGATGGCGAACGCCAGGACGAAGAACTGCACCGCCGACCCCGCCTGGAGCACCGGCGCCACCGCCACCACCGCGATCCACACCACCAGGCTGCCCAGGATGGTCCGCTTGGCCCCCGCGCGGCGGCCGATCGCGCCCAGTAGCAGCGCGCCGCCGAACGCCACGAACTGCACCATGAGGATCGCGCCGATCTGGACCTCCTGGCCCAGGCCGAGGGCCTGGTCGGCGAAGGTCGCCGAGAACCCGATCACCGTCTGGATGCCGTCGTTGAACAGGATGTAGGCGACCAGGAACAGCAGCGTGCGGGGGTAGGCGCGCAGGCTGCGCACGGTGCGGGCGAGCTGGCCGAAGCTGGCCAGGACCGCGCGGGCGCCGGTGGCCCGGCCCGGCGCCGCGCCGCCGGCCGCGGCACCCGCGGCGGCGCCGCCGCGCCGGTTGCGCAACCGGGTCAGCGGCACCACGGTGAACACCGCCCACCAGATGCCCGCCGAGGCCATGCAGATCCGCACGGCGTGGCCCTCCTCCAGCCCGAAGGAGTCGTGGAAGAGGTAGAGCACCAGTTGCACGGTGAGCAGCAGCGCGCCGCCGAGGTAGCCGGTGGCCCAGCCGCGTGAGGACACCGCGTCGCGCTCGTCGGCGGTGGCCAGGTCGGGCAGGAAGGAGTTGTAGACCACCACCGAGGCGCCCACCGCCAGGTTGGCCACCACGAACAGGGCTGCGCCCAGCAGGTAACCGGTGCCGGCGACGAAGTACAGGCCCATCGTGGCGAACGCGCCGATGTAGGCCAGGATCCCCAGCATCTCGCGCTTGCGGCCGGTGTAGTCGGCCAGCGCGCCCACCGCCGGCAGCAGCAGGAGTTGCAGCAGCACCGACAGCGAGGTGGCGTAGGGGTAGAGCGCGGTGGGGTCCATCGCCCAGCCCAGCACGCTGATGCGGCCGTCGGGGCCGGCGCCCGCCTCGGCCAGCGAGGTCAGGTAGGGGCCGAGGAACACCGAGATGATCGAGGTGAAGAAGACCGAGTTGGCCCAGTCGTAGACGTACCAGGCGCGGCGTTCGCGGCGCAGTTCGGCGTCGGGGCCGGGGCCGGCGTCGGGGGCGCCGCCGGCGGGCCGCGCCGGGGGAAGGGTCGGCATGGTGGTCCTCATCCTTGCGCGGGCCGGGGCGGGCCGCCCTGTCCGGGCGCGGCGCAGCGCCGGGGGGTCAGGGGGCGGCCGAGCCGTTCGGGGAGGCGTCGGCAGGGGTGCCGCGGGAGGTATTGTGCCAGCCGCCGCCCGCCTCGGCGCCCGGCCAGGCGCCGCGGTCGCGCAGGACGCGGCGCAGGCCGTCGATGTTGTCGCTGACGATCCCGTCCACCCCGGCGTCGAGCAGGCGGCCCATCACGGCGGTGTCGTTGATGGTCCACACGTGCACCTGCATGCCGAGCCGGTGCGCGGTGGCGATGAGGTCGCGGGTGACCAGCGGGAACCCGCGGTGGTGCAGCGGGATCTGCGCGCACAGGGGGCCGCGCCGCACCAGCGCGCGCAGCGGCGGCGCCAGGGAGCCCGCGCGCAGCCGGGCGACGTCGAGGGGGCCGCAACTGGTGGCCACCGGCCGGCCGAAGGCGCGGCGGGCGCGGTCCAGTCGGCGCTGGTTGAAGGAGCCCACGCACACCCGGTCCCAGGCGTTGGTGCGGCGCAGGACCTCCACCAGCGGCTCGACGGTGTCGTCGGCCTTGAGGTCGATGTTGAAGCGCACATGCGGCCAGGAGCCGAGCAGGTCGGCCAGCAGCGGGATCGGCTCGCTGCCGCCGACCCGGGCGCGGGCGACCTCGGCGTAGGGGAGGTCGGCGATGCGGCCCCGGCGGTCGGTGGCGCGGTCCAGGGTGGGGTCGTGGAACGCCAGCAGGGTGCCGTCGCGGGTGGTGTGGGCGTCGGTCTCCAGGTAGCGGTACCCGAGGTCGACGGCGTGCTGGAACGCGGCGGCGGTGTTCTCCAGTTCGGTGCTGACCTCGCCGGAGGGGCCGGTGCGCCAGCCGCCCCGGTGCGCCAGGGCGATGGGCGTGGGGGAGTCCAGGTACCCGTCAGTCACAGCAGCAGTATGCCCGCTCGCGGGCGGCCGGGGCACCGGGGGAGGCGGGCGGGCACCGCCGGCGGGCGGCCGGCGGCGCACCGGGCGCGGGCGGGAAAGCCGGAATTCCAGGTGGCAGCGCGGGGCCGCCCGCGGCTCTGGGAGGAGTGACGGGCGCCGGTACGGGCGCCCGCACCCACCGGAAAGGGAGTCCCTTGGCCGCTCACCAGCTCACCGCCGCCCTGTGCCCTGGGGCGCAGGGCCGCCCCCGCCGCGCGCCGGCGCCCGCCCGGCCCGGCGGCGCGCCCTACCCCCGCACCCGCAGCGCCCGGCACCTCACCGCCTTCGCCCAAGTGGTGGCCGAGGTCCTGGCGGGTGACCGCCCGGCGGGCCAGGTGCGCCCGCTGCTGTCGCGGCGGGCCTATGAGCTGCTGGAGCGCCGGGCCGGGGCCTATGCCTGCGCGCGCCGGCCGCGCCTGCGGCGGGCGGTGCTCACCGCCCCCGGCTCCGACGTCGCCGAGGTCACCGCGGTGATCGACTGCGGCAGCCGCTGCCGGGCGCTGGCGCTGCGCATCACCTATGCCGAGCACGCCTGGCTGTGCACCCACCTGGAGACCGACGTCTGCGGCCCCCGGCGGCAGCGGCGGGGCGGCCGGTAGGAGCGGTAGGAGCGGGTGGCGGAGGGCGGGCCGGATCCCGCCCTTCCGGCGCGGGCGGGCGGGATGCGGCGGGCGTGCGGCCCGTGTCGGTAAGCGCTTTCTGTTTCGGGGGAGCGGTCTGGGCGGCGGCGAGCGGCCCCGGCGGCGGGCGCCGGAGCGCCCGCGTGCCCGATCCGGCCAGGGAAGACGGGCGCCGTGCGCGAGCCGGTCGGCCCCCGGCGGCCGACGCCGACCGGAGAAACGGGGCGAACCCCTCTCTGGCGGCGGAAAGGACGTTAAAGTACCTTGGAAAGCGCTTTCTTTCTGGTGCCGAGTGATAGGACGACGTATGCAAGACCGGGTGCTGGCCGTCGCCATGAACGGCGTCACCGGCCGCATGGGCTACCGCCAGCATTTGACGAGGTCGGTGCTGGCCATCAGGAACGCCGGAGGGGTCGTGCTGCCCGACGGCTCGCGCGTGGTGCCCGAGCCCGTCCTCGTGGGGCGCTCGCCCGACAAGCTGCGCGCCATCGCCGAGCGCCACGGCGTGGAGCGCTGGAGCACCGATCTCGACACCGTTCTCTCCGACCCGGCGATCGAGGTCTACTTCGACGCCCAGATCACCTCCGTCCGCGAGGACGCCGTGCGCGCCGCCATCGCCGCCGGCAAGCACGTCTACACCGAGAAGCCCACCGCCGGCACGCTGAGCGCCGCCCTGGAACTGGCCAAGCTCGCCCGCGACGCCGGGGTGTGCAACGGCGTCGTCCAGGACAAGCTGTTCCTGCCGGGACTGCTCAAGCTGCGCCGCCTGGTGGAGAGCGGGTTCTTCGGCCGCGTGCTCTCGGTGCGCGGCGAGTTCGGCTACTGGGTGTTCGAGGGCGGCTGGCAGGAGGCCCAGCGCCCGAGTTGGAACTACCGCAGCGAGGACGGCGGCGGGATCGTCCTGGACATGTTCCCCCACTGGCACTACATCCTGGAGCGCCTGTTCGCGCCCGTGCGCGCGGTGACCGCGCGCACCGCCACCCACATCCCGCGCCGCTGGGACGAGGAGGGCCGCCCCTACGCCGCCACCGCCGAGGACGCCGCCTACGCCGTCTTCGAACTGGAGGGCGGAGCGATCGCCCAGATCAACTCCTCCTGGTGCGTGCGGGTGGACCGCGGCGAACTGGTGGAGTTCCAGGTCGACGGCACAGAGGGCAGCGCGGTGGCCGGCCTGCGCGAGTGCCGCGTGCAGCACCGGGTCACCACGCCCCGGGCGGTGTGGGACCCCGACGCCCCCGCCGACCCCGGCGGCTACCGCGACCACTGGGAGCCGGTGCCCGACAACACCACCTTCGTCAACGGCTTCCGCGCCCAGTGGGAGCGGTTCATCGCCCACGTCTGCGCCGGCGAGGAGTTCCCCTACGACCTGCTCTCGGGCGCGCGCGGCCTGCAACTGGCCGAGGCCGGGCTGCGCTCGGCGCTCTCGGGCCACCGGGTGGAACTTGAGGAGGTGGAGCTGCGATGAGCGACGCCCTGCGCCTGCCCGCACCCGGCGGCGGCTTCACCGCGTTCACCCCCCGCCCCGCCCCCGCGCCGGCGCCCGCCCCGGCCGCGCCGCCGCGCTCGCGCACCGCCTACGCCGCCGCCCACGTCGTGGCCGACCCGCTGGGGGGCAACGCCATCGGCGCGCCCGCCCGCCTGGACTGGGAGGCCACGCTGGCCTTCCGCCACCACCTGTGGGACCAGGGCCTGGGCGTCGCCGACGCCATGGACACCGCCCAGCGCGGCATGGGCCTGGACTGGCCGGCCACCGCCGAACTGATCCGCCGCTCCGGCGCCGAGGCCGCCGCGCGCGGCGCCGCGCTGGTGTGCGGGGCGGGCACCGACCACCTGCCGGCGGACGCGCCCGCCACTCTGGAAAGCGTTATCACGGCGTATACCGAGCAACTGGAGACCGTCGAGGCCTCCGGCGCGGTGCCCGTGCTGATGGCCAGCCGGCACCTCGCCGCCGCCGCGCGCGGCCCCGAGGACTACGCCAAGGTCTACGGCCGCCTCCTGGAGCAGGTGCGCGGCCCCGTCGTGCTGCACTGGCTGGGCGCCGCCTTCGACCCCGCGCTGGCCGGCTACTGGGGCCACGCCGACCCCGCCGACGCCATCGGCACGGTCGCCGAGCTGATCGCGGCCCACGCCGACCGGGTCGCCGGGATCAAGGTGTCGCTGCTGGACGCCGACCTGGAGGTGCGCCTGCGCCGCCGGCTGCCCGCCGGGGTGCGGCTCTACACCGGCGACGACTTCAACTACCCCGACCTCATCCTCGGCGACGACCAGGGCCACTCCGACGCCCTACTGGGGATCTTCGCCGCCATCGCGCCGGCCGCCGCCGCCGCGCTGCGCGCGCTGGACGACGGCGACACCGGACGCTACCGCGCCCTGATGGACCCCACCGTGCCGCTGGCCCGGCACGTATTCGCCGCCCCCACCTACCACTACAAGACCGGGATCGCGTTCCTGGCCTGGCTCAACGGCTACCAGCGCGGGTTCACCATGGTCGGCGGCCTGCACGGCGCCCGCGACGTGGTGCACCTGGCCGAGACCCTGCGGCTGGCCGACGCCGCCGGGGTGCTCACCGACCCCGACACCGCCGTGCGGCGCATGCGCCGCCTGCTGGAGGTGGTGGGGGTGGCCCCGTGACCGGCGAACCCGCGATGCCCGCCGGCGCCGCCACGCCGCCGCGCCCCGCGACCGCCCGCGCCCAGGCCGCCACCGGTCCGCTGGACGTGCCCTCCATGGCGCCCGCGCGGGTGCCCACCCCCCGGCCCGGCGACCCCCGCCTGGCCCGGCTGTCCCTCAACCAGATCACCGTCCGCCAGTGGGGTGTGGCCGAGGCCGTGGCGGGCTGCGCGCGCGCCGGGATCCCCGCCATCGGCCTGTGGCGGGGGCCGGTGGCCGAGTCCGGGACGGCCGCCGCCGCCCGGCTGGTCCGCGACGCGGGCCTGCGGGTGTCCTCCTACTGCCGGGGCGGGTTCCTCACCGGACCCGACCGCGCCGCGGCCCTGGACGACAACCGGCGCGCCCTGGACGAGGCCGCCGAACTGGGCGCGCCCTGCCTGGTGATGGTGGTGGGCGGGCTGCCCGAGGGCGACCGCGACCTCGCCGGCGCCCGCGAGCGCGTGGTCGAGGGCATCGCCGAACTGGCGCCCTACGCCGCCGAGCGCGGCGTGTGCCTGGCGCTGGAGGCGCTGCACCCGATGTTCTGCGCCGACCGGGCGGTGCTGTCCACCCTCGGCCAGGCGGTGGACATCGCCGAGCGGTTCCCCGTGGGCCAGGTCGGGGTGGTGGTCGACGCCTACCACGTGTGGTGGGACCCCCAGGTGCACGCCGCCATCGCCCGGGCCGGCGCCCGCATCGCCTCCTTCCAGGCCTGCGACTGGATCCTGCCGCTGCCCGCCGACGCCCTGCTGGGCCGCGGCATGGTCGGCGACGGCCACGCCGACGTCGCCGGCCTGCACGACTCGGTGCTGGCCGCGGGCTACACCGGCGACGTGGAGGTGGAGATCTTCAACGCCGACGTGTGGTCGGCCGACCCCGACGCCGTGCTCGCCACGCTGGCCCGGCGCCACGTGGAATACCTCGCCTGACCCCCGACCCCGTGCGGTGGGGCGCCCCGGCCCCCACCGCACGCGGCACCACCCCGTCCGCCCCGCCCCCGCTCTCCCGGCCCCGCCGCGCGCGGGTGCGGGGCGGGCGTCCACCCCGTGTCCACGCCGGCCCCGGCCGCGCCGGGCCACCGCTACCGGAGGAAACCCCACCCCATGGACTTCGACGGAATCCTGTTCTTCCCGGTCACGCCGTTCGACCGCACCGGCGCCCTGGACGAGGCCGCGCTGGAGCACCACATCGCCGCCGGGCTCGACCACCGCCCCGGCGGGGTCTTCGCCGCCTGCGGCACCGGCGAGGCCCACGCCCTGTCCAGCGCCGAGCACGCGCGCGTGGTGCGCGCGGCCGTGGCCGTCACCGGCGGGCGGGTGCCGGTGGTGGCCGGGGCCGGAGGCAGCCTGGGCACCGCGGTGGAGCAGGCCGCCGCGGCCCGCGACCTGGGCGCCGACGCCATCCTGCTGCTGCCGCCCTACCTGGTGGGCGGCACCCAGCGCGGCCTGGCCGACTACGTCCGCGCGGTCACCTCGGCCGTGCCCATCCCCGCGATCGTCTACCAGCGGGGGTCGCTGGCCCTCACCCCCGAGACCGCCGCCGAGGTCGCCGCGCTGCCCGGCGTGGTGGGCATCAAGGACGGACTGGGCGATGTGGACCGCATGGCGCGCGTGGTGGCCGCCGTGCGCCGCGCCGAGGGCCCCGGGTTCACCTTCTTCAACGGGCTGCCCACCGCCGAGGTGTCGGTGCCCGCCTACAGCGCCATCGGGGTGCCGCTGTACTCCTCGGCGGCGTTCGCCTTCGCCCCCGAGGTCGCCACCGCCTTCTACCGCGCCTTCCACGCGGGCGACCCGCTCGCCGAGACCCTGCTGGAGGTGTTCTACCGCCCGCTGGCGGCGCTGCGCGACCGCGCCCCCGGCTACGCCGTGGCGCTGGTCAAGGCGGGCGCCCGGCTGCGCGGAGCCGCGGTGGGCGGGGTGCGCCCGCCCTTCACCGACCCCACCGACGAGGAGACCGCCCGGCTGGCCGCGATCATCGACGCCGGCCTGGCCGCGGTCAAGGAGGGGTGAGGGCCGCGTGGGCACCGCCGCGCACGACACCGTCGCCGGCCTGGCCGTCCGGACGCTGGAGCTGCCGCTGCACCGCGCCTGGGACGGCGGGGTCACCCACAACCACCTCGTCATCACCCGCCTCACCACCGCCTCGGGCGCCGAGGGCACCGGGTTCGCGTGGACGCCGCGCGTGGGCGTGGGCGCGGTGCGCGCGCTGCTGGAGGAGGACTGCCCGGCCGCGCTGGTGGGGCGGCCGCCGGACCCGGGGCCGCGCTGGGCCGACCTGACCGCGCACCTGGCCGACGCGGGCTCGGGCGGGCTGGCCGCGATGGCGGTGGCGGCGGTCGACATCGCGCTGTGGGACCTGGCGGCCCGCCGGGCGGAGCGCGGCCTGGTCGGGCTGATCGGCGCCCGGCGGAGCCGCGTGGCCGCCTACGGCAGCGGGGTCAACCTCGACTACGACCTGCCCGACCTGCTGGAGCAGGTGCGCGGCTGGCTGGCGGCCGGGCACCGCGCGGTCAAGGTCAAGGTCGGCTCCGCCGACCTGGAGCGCGACGTCGAGCGGGTGGCCCAGGTGCGCCGGGTGCTGGGGCCGGGACGGCGCCTGATGCTGGACGCCAACCAGCGCTGGGACCTGCCGGCGGCCGTGCGGGCGCTGCGGGCGCTGGAGCGCTTCGAGCCGTACTGGGTCGAGGAGCCGCTGCCGGCCGAGGACCTGGCCGCCCACGTGGAGCTGCGCCGCCGCACCGCGGTGCCCTTCGCGATCGGGGAGAACCTGCGCACGGTCCGCGCGTTCGAGGCGGCGCTGGCGGCGGGGGTGTGCGACATCGCCCAGCCCAACGCGGTGCGGGTCGGGGGCATCACCCCGTTCCTGCGGATCGCCGAGCTGGCCGCCCACCGCGGCGTGCCGGTGGCGCCCCACCTCCTGCCGGAGCTGTCGGCCCAGTTGGCGCTGTGCGTACCGCGCGCGGAGATGGTCGAGGACATCGACCGCGCGTCCTTCGCGGCCCTGGGCGCCCTGGCCGCCCCCAGCGGCGTGCGGATCACCGGCGGCTGGGCCGAGGCGAGCACCGGTCCCGGCCACGGCCTGCGCTTCCGGGAGGCCGACTCGGCGGCCGGATAGGACGGGCGCGGATCGCGGAGGAACGGGGGAGCCGGCGACGAGGTGACTCTACCGTTCGCCGTTTCCGTGCTCGGGCCTGTCTCGTGGACCGTTGAAACGGTCGGAGTGGGTGGCGTGCGCCCGGGCTGTCTCACCTTGTGGTTGCCGATCCTCCGTCAGCCTCGCGGCCTCAGCCGCCGAGGCCGAGAAAGAAGTCCGCCAACGCGCGCGTCACCGTCTCCGGGGCGTTCTCCATCGGGATGTGGCCGGCTCGCGGCACCCGCACCAGCGTGGTGTTCGGCATCTCGGCGGCGAAGCGCTCTGCGTGGGCGACCTCCTGGAAGGTGTCGTCCTCGCCCCAGACCAGCAGCTTGGGCGTGCCGTCGGCGCGCAGGGCGGGCACCGAGTCCCGCGTGTAGCGGCTGTCGGCGGCGGCGGCCAGGGCCATCCAGGAGCGGCACACGCGCGGGTCGTGCCAGGGGTCGAGGTAGTCCGCGATCTCGGCCTCGGCGGCCGGGCGGGCCAGGGCCGTCGTGACCGCCGTGCGGCGGGCGGCGAGGAGGTCGGCCGGTGCGGTCGCCGCCACCACGGCCGGGTCCCGGTAGCGGGCCACCCCGGGCACCGGCCAGGAGTCGTAGGTCACCGAGTTGACCAGCGCCAACCGGTCCACCGCCAGTTCCCCGCCGACCAGCAGGTGCTGGGCGACCGCGCCGCCGATGTCGTGCCCGGCCACCCCGACCGGCCCCCGTGCGCCCAGCGCCGCCGCGAACCGCGCCGTCCACGCCGCCAGCGCGGGCACCGTCGCCGTCTCCGGGGTCAGTTCGCCCTCGGAGCGGCCCAGGCCGGGCAGGTCCACCGCCACCGGGCGGAGCCCGGCCGCGGCGAGGCCGTCGAGCACCGGCAGCCACACCCGGCTCCAGTAGGTCCCGTGCAGCAGCAGCACCAGGGGGCCGCGCTCGCCCGCCGCCAGATAACTCGCCCGGCGGCCGTCCACCTCGATCGTCAATCGCTCAGCCATGGCATAACCATCGGGTTCTGATCCGGCCCGCGTCAAATACCCGTTATGGTATGCCGCTATGACGCTGACGCAGCTCCGGGTCCTGGTCGCGGTCGCCGAGCACGGCGGGTTCACCGCTGCGGCCGAGCACATCGGCATGTCCCAGCCCGCCGTCAGCCGCGCCGTCACCGGGCTGGAGCGCGAACTCGGCGCGCCGCTGCTGGTCCGCCACCGCGACGGCGTCGCGCTCACCGAGGCCGGTCGGCGCGCGCTCGCCCGCGCCCGCGAGACGCTGCGCAACTTCGACCTGATCCGCGCCGACGTCGCGGCCGCCGCCGGGCAGGTCACCGGCATGCTGCGACTGGCCAGCCTGCCCAGCGCCACCGGAACCCTCATCGCCCAGCCGCTGCGCGCCTTCACCGACCGCTTCCCCCAGGTGCAGGTGCGACTCTTCGAGGGCGTCGACGACGACATCCGCGACTGGCTGCGCCGCGGTGCCGCCGAGATCGGCGTGGTCACCCTGCCCGCACCCGGCCTGCACACCCTGCACCTGAGCACCCACGACATGGTGGCGGTGCTGCCCGAGGGCCACCCCCTCACCGGCCGTACCGCCGTGCGCGTCGCCGACCTGGCCGGGCAGCCCTTCATCCTGACCACGGCGGGCTGCCGCCCGCTGATCATGGACGCCTCGCGCGCGGCCGGGGTGGAGTTGGACATCGCCTACGAGGCCGGCAGCCCCGCCGCCATTTTGGAGATGGTGGCGGCCGGGCTGGGCGTCAGCATCGTCCCCGCGCTCGGGCTGCCCGCCGACCTCGGCCCGGTGGTGACGCGGCCCCTGACGCCGAGGACGACGCGGTCGCTGGGGCTGGCCGTTCCCTCGACCAAGGAGTGCGCGCCCGCCGCGCGCGCCTTCCTGGACCAGTTCGCCGACGCCGCGCCCTGACGGCCGCCGCTCAGCGGCCGGTGGCGCCGTCGATGAGTTCGCGGATGATGTCGGCGTGGCCCGCGTGGCGGCCGGTCTCCTCGATCAGGTGCACCAGCGCCCAGCGCACGCTGGGGGCGGGCCGCCCCGGGCGCGGGCGGGGCAGCGGCGCGCCGAGGTCGGCGCACCCGTCCAGGACCCGGTTCGCGCGCTCGACGGCGTCGCGGTAGCGGGCGAGGACGTCGGCCGCGCCGTCGTCGGGCGCCGCCCGGAAGGTGGCCTGCCAGTCGGCGACCTCCTCGCCGAGGAACGTGGCGCGCTCCACGTGGGCGAGGTGGTTGAGCAGGCCGAGCAGGTTGGTGCCCGAGGGCACGGCGGCCGTGCGGACCTGGGGCTCGGGCGCGCCTTCGACCTTGGCGGCGATCGAGGTTCGAAGGTAGTCGAGGAACCCGCGCAGGGTCTCGGCCTCCCCGCCGGCGGTGCGGGGCGGCGGGGTGTCGCCGCGGGCGCGGCGGGCGGCGGTGGGCACGGTCGGCCTCCTTCGTCCAGGACCGTCCTGGTCGCCGCCAGTCTCGCCCGCCGGACGCCGGTCCGGCACGCCCGCTTGCGGAAACCGCAACCGACCGGCCGTGCGGGGAGCGGCTTCCCGCACGGCCGGTGACCGCTCGTCCTGCCTTCCCGCGCGCGGCGGGGGCGCCCCGGCCGCGGCCGAAGGCACCCCCTGCCCCCGCGCGGCCGGGGCCTCCCTGCCCTAGGGCGCGGGCACCGCCTCCGCGCCCGCCTCGGCGGCGGCGCGGCGGCGCGCCCGCACGCGGGCGATCGCGACGACGGCGACGGCGGCCGCGATGACGGTGTAGATGCCCACCGTGATGGGTCCGGCGACCAGCACGCCGACGTCCCCCTGCCCGATCGCCAGCGCCCGGCGCAGTTCGCTCTCCGCCAGGGGGCCCAGGATCACGGCGATGAGCACCGGCGCCACCGGGATCGCGTACCGGCGCATCATGAAGCCCAGCATCCCCAGCACGATGAGCAGCCACAGGTCGGTGACGGAGTGGGAGGAGGCGTAGACCCCGAGCACGGCGAACCCGGTGATGCCCGCGTACAGGTAGCGCTTGGGGATGAGCAGCAGCCTGGCCCACAGCGGCGCGAACGGCAGGTTGAGGACCAGCAGCAGCACGCTGCCCACGAACAGGCTCGCCAGCAGCGCCCACACCAGGTCGGCGTTGCGCTCGAAGAGCAGCGGGCCGGGCTGCATGCCGTACTGCTGGAACGCGGCGAGCATGATCGCGGCGGTGGCCGAGGTCGGCAGCCCCAGCCCGAGCAGGGCGCCCATGGCGGTCCCGGCCGTGGCGCTGGCGGCCGTCTCGGGTGCGGCCACCCCCTCGATGGCGCCCTCGCCGAACTCGTCGGGGCGCCCGCCGCGCCGCGCGCGCAGCCCCGCCAGCCGGCGCTCGGTGCCGTAGGCCAGGAAGGTGGGGATCTCCGAGCCGCCGGCGGGGATGGCGCCGAAGGGCAGACCGAAACCCAGACCGCGCAGCCACGCCGGGACCGTGCGGCGCAGCTCGCCGAGGGAGAGCCAGGGCGTGCCCCGCGCCGACACCAGTTGCTCGTGGGCGTCCTGGCGGTGGAAGCGCGACGCGACGTGGAGGACCTCGCCCAGGGCCAGCAGGCTCACGGTCACCGTGACGATGTCGATGCCCTCGAACAGCGACGGGATGCCCAGGGTGAAGCGCGCCGCGCCGCTCTGGGCGTCGATGCCGACCATGGACACGGCCAGCCCGATCGACAGCGCGATCAGCCCGCGCACCATGGACTGGGCCACGACCGCCGACGTCGCCACGAACGCGAAGACCGCCAGGGCCAGGTATTCGGCGGGCCCGAAACTCAGTGCGATGGCGATGATGGTGTCGGAGAAGAACGCCACCACGGTCGTGGAGACGACCGCGCCGATGAACGCGCCGATCGCCGCGGTGGCCAGCGCCTGGGGCGCCCGGCCGCGCAGGGCCATCCGATGGCCCTCGATGGCGGTGGCGATGGCCGAGCTGTTGCCCGGCGTGTTCATCAGGATGGAGGCGGTGGAGTCGCCGAAGAGACCGCCGTAGTAGACGGCGCTGAACATGATGAACGCGCCGGTGGGGTCGAGGCGGAAGGTCACCGGCAGCAGCAGCGCCACCGCCATGGCCGACCCCAGACCGGGCAGCACGCCCACCGCGGTGCCCAGCACCACGCCGACGAACGCCCACAGCAGGTTCTCCGGGGTCAGGGCGGCGGCGAACCCGCCGCCCAGGAGCGCGATGGTCTCCATGTCAGAGAATCCCTCCCAGGATCCCGGAGGGCAGGTTCAGGCCCAGCCCGCCGACGAAGGCGAGCTGGACGACGGAGGAGTAGACCAGGGCCACCGCCGCCTCGTACAGCGGCCGCCGGCCCCCGAACGCCCAGGCCACCCCGAAGAACAGCAGGGCGCCCGACAGCAGCCACCCCAGCGGGTGCAGGAGCAGCGCGAACGCCGCGACCGAGCCCAGGACGGTGGCGACCGTGCGCCAGTCGGTCTGCGGCGCCCGCCGCCCGGCGCGGCCGGCCGCGCCCGCCGCGCCTCCGTCGGCGTCAGCGGCATCGGCGCCGGCGCCACCGGGGCGGGGACCGGAGTCGGCGTCGGGGTCGGCGGCCGGCGTGCGCACGACCTGCACGACCAGCGCCGCGCCCAGCACCAGCATCAGGCCCGACACCAGCCACGGGAAGAGCTGGGGTCCGGGGCCGGTGGAGGTGTCGGGCACGTGCATCCCGGCGGTCTGGACGGCCATGACGACGGCGACGCCGATGACCAGCAGCCCCACGAACACCTCGCTGCGGCCCCGCCACCACGACGGGCGGGCGGCAGGAGGGGCGGTCGCGGCGGAGGGGGGAGCGGCGGGCGGGGACTCGCTCGTGGGGTTCATGACAGGTCCAGGTCCTCGGTGACGTCGGTGATGCGGGCGATCTCTTCCTGGAGGAACGCCTCGAACTCGGGGCCGGTCTGGAAGGTGTCGTCCCACCGGTTGCGTTCGAGGGTGTCCCGCCACTCGGGCGAGGCGACCATCTCCTCCACGATGGCCGTCAGCTCGGCGCGCTCGGCCTCGGTGATGCCGGGCGGCGCCATGAACCCCCGCCAGTTGGGCAGGACGGCGTCCACGCCCTGCTCGGGGAGGGTGGGGTGCTCCTTGAGGCCCTCCACGCGCTCGTGCGCGGAGACGCCCAGCACCCGCAGCTCACCGGCCTCGACCTGGTCGCTGAACTCGTTGTAGCCGGAGACGCCGACGTCGATGCTGCCCGACAGCAGCGAGGTCAGCGCCTGCGCGCCCCCGGCGAAGGGGATGTAGTTGACCTCGGCGGGGTCGACGCCCTGGTCCTTGGCCGCCAGGCCGGCCAGCAAGTGGTCGGTGCCCCCCAGGGAGCCCCCGCCCACCGCCACCGAGCCGGGGTCGGTGCGCCAGGCGTCGACCAGGTCGTCCATGTCGCGCAGCGGGGAGTCGTCGCGGACGACGAAGACCTCGTAGTCGTCGGCGACGCGCGCGATGGGCACCACGTCCTCCAGTGTCTGGGCGGAGTCGTTGACGATGATGCCGCCGATCATCACCGTCCCGGTGGTCATCAGGGTGGTGGCGCTGCCCTCGCGGCGGACCGTCTGGGCCAGGCCGATGGTGCCCCCGGCGCCGGGCAGGTTGACCACCTGGGTGTTGGCGACGATCCCGTTGACGCGCATGGCGTTCTGGGCCTCGCGGGCGACCAGGTCCCACCCGCCGCCGGGGTCGGCGGGCACCACGATGTCGATGCGGGCGCGGGCCTCGGACCCGTCGGTCTGCGAGAGCGCGGCGTTCGCCACACCCGCCGCCACGACGAGCGCCGCGCCCACGGCACCCGCCGCGCGCAGGACGCGCTGCTTGTCCATCGTCCTCCCTCTCACCCTTGGACCACCAGGCGGACCAGCGGGGCCACGGATCGGTTCCGAGAATGATCCAGATCACGTGGTGCCGTGTCAATGGGCGGACGACATCTCCTGTTAACAAGACGGTCACCGGACGCGCCTCGCACCCGCGCTGGTCAGCGCCCTGCGCCGCCGCCGGGGCGGGCGCGCGGGGCCGCGCGGCGGCCCTCTGGCGGTCCGGCCGCCTTTTGGGTACCGTGGCCACTCCATGCCGTCTAACAGTCCAAAAGGTCCACCTGGTGGACCCATGGGAGGAAGGGTGATGGGCGCGGATACCGATGGGGGCGTCAGGAGCGTGGTGCGCGCGCTCGACCTGCTCGACCTCTACGACGAGCGCAACCAGCGCTACTCCACGCGCGAACTCGTGGAGCTGACCGGCCTGGCCAAGACCACCGTCCTGCGCCTGGTCGCCACCCTGGAGCAGCGCGGCCTGCTGTGGAGCGGCTCCGACGGCCGCGTCGGCGCGGGACCCGGCCTGCTGCGGTGGGCGCGCCTGGCCCACGCCCTGTGGCAGGTGCCCGAACCCGTGCGCGCCGTGATGCGCGACCTCACCGTCCAGACCTCCGAGACCGTCAACCTCTACGTCCGGGTCGACGCCGTACGCGTGTGCGTGGCCCAGGAGGAGGGGCCGCTGCGCCTGCGGCACATCGTCAACCCCGGCGACGAGATGGTGCTGTGGGGCGGGGCGGCCAGCAAGGTCCTGCTCCAGGGCGCGCCCGAGTCCGTCCTGGAGCGCGTGGCCGCCGCCTCGCCCCAGGGGCCCCGGTACGCCGACCGGCTGCGGGCCGAGGTCGCCGAGGCCCGGGAGCGCGGGTTCGCCGTCAGCCACGGCGAGCGCGAGCACGGCGTCTCCGGCGTCGCCGCGCCGGTGCGCCGGCCCGACGGCGGCGCGGCGCCCGTGGCGGCCCTGGCCGTGGGCGGCCCCACCGCCCGCTTCACCGACGCCGCCGTCCGCGGGTTCGCCGCCGCCGTCGTCGAGGCGGCCCGCCGCGTCAGCGAGATCGGCTTCGACCCCGGCGCGGGCGCCGCGGGCACCGGCCCGAGGGGGGACCGGTGAGCACCGGCGCGCCCGCGCCCGACCGGCGGCCGCTGGCCGGCGTGCGCGTCCTGGACCTCACCAACGTCCTGGCCGGGCCCTACGCCGGCTACCAGCTCGGGCTCATGGGCGCCGACGTGGTCAAGGTCGAGGTCCCCGGATCCGGCGACCTCGCGCGGCAGCTGGGCGCCTCGGCGGAGCTGAACGCCCGGGGGATGGGCGCCTCCTTCCTGGCCCAGAACAGCGGCAAGCGCTCGCTGTCGCTGAACCTGAAGTCCGACCGGGGCCGGGAGGTCATGCGGCGCCTGGTCGCGCGGGCCGACGTGCTGCTGGAGAACTTCCGACCCGGTGTCATGGAGCGCCTGGGCTTCGGGTGGGACGCGCTGCGCGCGGCCAACCCCGGCCTGGTCTACTGCGCCGTCTCCGGGTTCGGCGCCGACGGACCGCTCAGCGACCGGCCCGCCTACGACCAGATCGTGCAGGGGCTGTCGGGCATGATGGACGCCACCGGCACGGCCGACACCGGCCCCCTGCGCGCCGGCTTCCCCATCGCCGACGTCCTGGGCGGCCTGGCGGCGGCCTTCGCGGTGTCCAGCGCCCTGGTCCGGCGCGAACGCAGCGGCGAAGGCGCCTACCTGGACGTCTCCATGCTCGAGACCGCCATCACCGCCATGGGGTGGGGCGCCTCCAACTACCTCTCCGCCGGGGTCGAGCCCCGGCGCATCGGCAACGAGAACGCCACCGCCGCGCCCTCGGGCACCTTCCGCACCGCCGACGGCGCGCTCAACATCGCCGCCAACAAGCAGGAGCAGTTCGAGACGCTGTGCGCGGTGGTCGGGGCGCCCGGGCTCGCCGCGGACCCGCGCTTCGCCGCCCGCGAGGACCGCAAGGCCCACCGCGAGGCGCTGCGCGAGGCGCTGGAGGAGCACCTGGCCCGGCGGCCCGCCGCGGAGTGGGAGGCCGCGCTGTCGGCGGCGGGCGTGCCGGCCGCGCGCGTGCTCAGCGTCCGCGAGGCCCTGGACCTGGACCACATCGCCCACCGGGGCCTGCTGCACACGCTGCCCTTCCCCGGCGAGGAGGGCCGCAGCCTGCGCGTGCTGGGCAGCGGCGTGCACGTCGACGGCGACGCCCTGGGCCCCGGCCAGCCCCCGCCGCTGCTGGGGGAGCACACCGACGAGATCCTCCGCGAGGCCGGATACGGTCCCGCCGACATCGACCAGCTCAGAGAGGCGGGAGCGATATGAGCGCCCCGGACGCCGCGACCATGACCCACGAGGAGATCGGCGCCTGGTGGGCCACCGCCGTCACCCGGATCGCCCCCGGCGAGATCGACCTGCGCGGGTACCCGGTGCAGGACGTCATCGGGCGGCTCGGCTTCGTCGAGGTGGTGTGGCTCCTGCTGCGCGGGGACCTGCCCGAGCCGGCCCAGGCCCGGATGCTGGAGGCCGCGCTGGTGGCCGGGGTCGACCACGGCCCCCAGGCGCCCTCCATCGCCGCCGCCCGGATGGCGGCCACCTGCGGGGTCGGCCTCAACAGCGCGGTCGCCACCGGGGTCAACCTCCTGGGCGACGTCCACGGCGGCGCCGGGCAGCAGTGCCTGGCCCTGCTGGAGCGGATGGGCGAGCGGCGCGCGGCCGGCGAGGACACCGGCGACGTCGCCCGCTCCGTCGTCGCCGAGTACCGGGAGCGGGGCGCCTACGTGCCGGGGTTCGGCCACCGCTTCCACCCCCGCGACCCCCGCCGCGACCCGCTGCTGGCCATGGTGTCCGAGGGGGTGCGGGCCGGCGCCGTGGACCCCGGCCCCCTGGAGTCCGCGCTGGCCCTGGAGGAGGCGTTGGCGCAGCGGCGGACCCGCCCGGTCCCGATGAACATCGACGGCGCCACCGCGGTGGTGTACGCCTCCCTGGGCTTCGCCCCCGAACTCGCCCGCGGCCTGTTCGTCCTGTCCCGCTCGGTGGGCATCCTCGCCCACGCCTGGGAGGAGAGCCGCGGCCGGTCCCGCATCAAGGGCCCCCTGCCGCGCCAGGTCCTCGCCACCTACACCGGCCCCGCCACCCGCCCCCTGCCCGACGGGGACTGACCCACCTCAGGGCCGCCCCCGGCCGGTGTCCGCCGAGGGCGACCGCGCGGTGCTAGCCGGCGGTGGGGGCGGCGGTGCTTTCGCGGACCACGACCTCGCCCGACACCGACACCGTCTGGGGCTCCTCGGCGGCGTCCTCACTCAGGGCGAGGCGGGCGGCCTCCTCACCCATCCACTCCAGGGGCAGGCGCACGGTGGTCAGGCCGGGGGTGAGGTCGCGCAGGGTGGGGATGTCGTCGAACCCGGCCACCGACAGGTCGCGCGGCACGTGCAGGCCGGCGTCGCGCAGCGCGGCCATGGCGCCGGTGGCCATGACGTCGTTGACGGCGAACAGGCAGGTGGCGTCGGTGCCGGCGGCCAGCAGGCGGCGGGTGGACTCGTAGCCGCCGTCGCGGGTGAAGGCGCCGTGCACCACGTTGCGCGGGTCCAGTTCGATGCCGGCGGCCGACAGCGCGGCGTGGAAGCCGTCGAGTCGGTCGCGCGCGGTGCGCAGGTTGGTGGGGCCGGCCAGCAGCGCGAAGCGCCGGTGGCCCAGGCCGATCAGGTGCCGGGCGAGTTCGGCGGCGCCGTTGCGGTTGTCGGGGACGACCGTGTCGGCGGGCAGCCCCTCCTGGGACACGCACGCGATCCGGCCGCCGCGCCCGGTGAACGTGGCGATCTCGTCGGCGAGGCGGCGCGTGGTCTCCTCCTCGACGGTGCGGCTGCCGGCCAGCACCACCGCGCGGGCGCGGTGGGAGCGCAGCGTCGACAGCAGTTCCAGTTCGCGCTGGGGCGTGCGGCCGGTCGTGCCCAGGACCACGACAAGGCCCTCGTCCTCGGCCGCGCGGGTCACGCCCGAGGCGATGCTGGAGAAGTAGGGGTCGGCGATGTCGTGCACGATCAGCCCGACCAGGGAGCTGGTGTTGCGGGCCAGGGTCTGCGCCGAGGCGTTGGCGAGGTAGCCCAGCTCGTGCGCGCTGGCGGTGACCCGGTCGCGCAGTGTGCGGCCGACCTGGCGGGTGCTGCCGTTGAGCACGCGCGAGGCGGTGGCCAGGGAGACGCCGGCGTGCCGGGCGACCTGTTCCAATGTCACGTATCCGCTGCCCACAGCCTGACCTTTCGCCCCTGGTGGAAAACTCTTTCCGCCGTTCGATCATAGGCCGCGCGCGTCGGCGGCGACCAGCCGAGACCGCCGACGGGCGCCCGTGAACCCCGACACGCAGGGCCGATCCCCGGCCGGGGGTTCGGGCGGAGGCCCGCCGACCTGGCGGCCCGGTGGGGCCGGAGGTCGGCGGGAGGGCGGCGCCGAGGGAGGGGCGGCGTCGGCGGGAGGGGGCGGACGTCGGCGGAAGGGCGCGCGGCCCCGGGGGCGCGGGGTCAGGGCGCCTCGGGCACGGGGCCGCGCAGTTCGGTGCGCCAGGTGCGGGCGGGCCGCCAGCCCAGCCGCTCGGCCGCCGCCCTGGAGGAGAAGGCGCCCTGGCGGCCGGTGAGCGCGGCGGCGTGCGGCGCGGTGCCCGGGTGGAAGCGCGGCAGCAGTTCGGCCAGCGGGGCGAGCGCGAGGGCGTCCTCGGCGACGGCGTGGAAGACCTCGCCGCCGGTCGCCGCACCGGACCGCTCGCACAGCAGCGCGAACAGTTCGGCCGCGTCGCGCGCGTCGACGTAGTTGAACAGCGCGACCGCCGACAGTTCGGGGTCGCGCAGCCGCTCGGCGACCGTGTGTCCCTGCTGGGTGGGCGCGCCCGCCCATTCCTCGGGCGCGATGACGTAGCCGGGGCGGACGCTGGTGAGCGTGCAGCCGGCGGCCCTGGCACGGGAGAGGGTGCGCGCGGTCTCCTCGATGATCAGCTTGCTCAGCCCGTAGGAGTGGCGGGGCGCGCGCGGGTGGTCCTCGTCCAGCGGCAGGTAGCGGGGCCGCCAGTCGGGGGTGCCGTAGCCGAACACGGTGGGACTGGAGGCGGCCACGGCCGACCGCGCGCCGTGCTCGACGGCGGAGGACAGGACGGCCCAGGCCAGCCGGGTGTTGACGGCCAGGATCTCGGTGTCGGGCCGCGCGAAGGGCACGGCGATCCCGGCGAGGTGGACCACGGCCTCGGGCCGCACCTGCGCGAAGAGGTCGCCGCGCGCGGTGTCGTCCAGCAGGTCGGCGGTGATGTGGGTGACGCCGTCCGCCTGTGCGGCGCCGGACGCGGAAGCGGGGGCGGAGGCACGGGCTGAGGCGGCGGCGGGCGCGGCGGCGGGCACGAGGTCGGCGGAGGCCACGTCATGCCCGCGAGCGGCGAGCACGGCGACCACACTGCGGCCCAGTCTGCCCGCCCCGCCGGTGACGAGGATGCGCATGGCGATCGTCCCCTGTTCCAGCCGCGATCGGCGTCAGCGAAATGGAAAGCGCTTACCAACCAGGATGGCACGGACGTCGGCGGCGGGTCAACGGCGGGGGAGCGGGGGCGGGCCGGTGCGGTGAGGGTGTCTTCAAGGTTCCGAAAAGCCGTCCTCTTTGCCGGAACGGATGCCGTTTTGGCGGTAGGCTTTGTCCTTCCGGATATCCGCAACGGCGGTAACGTATGCCGCGACTTCGGTGTCGATTACCGGCTGTTGCCGCCGTCTCGGTAATCTCCACGCCATGCCCGGAAAAGAACACGAATTGCAGGTGCTGTTCCTGCAATGGGCGCCGGACGTGGTGCCGACCATCCTTCGCGAGGTGTGCGGGATGGAGGTGCCCGAGTACGACCATGCGGAACTCGGGTGCACCGATCTCACGACTATCTCCCTTAAAGCTCATAAAGCGGACAAAGTGACGGTCCTTTACGGCAAGAAGAATGTAAAGAAGCTCGCCGTCATCACCGAGATCCAGTTGCGCCAAGACGATGACAAGCCCTATACGTGGCCTTTGTACGTCGCCCAAGTGCGCGAGAGGCTGCGCTGCCCGGTGCGGCTGCTCGTGGTGTGCCCCACCAAGCAGACCGCCGACTGGGCAGCCGGCCCGATCGAGGTCGAAGCGGGCGGCATGGTTCTACGGCCTGCGGTTATGAGCCCCGACAACGTTCCCGTCATCGACGATGTCGAGCGCGCCCGAGAGGTGCCCGAACTCGCCGTACTGGCGGCGCCCGCGCACCAGGACAACCGCAAGGTCCTGGACTGCCTCCAGGCCGCGCTGGATGCATCGCCCGAGGACAGGCGTGCGTTCTACTATGACTACGTCGTCGCGAAGCTCGACGCGGAGGCGCGGCGCTACTGGGAGGATCTCATGAAGACCATGGAATACGAGTGGCAGAGTGACTTCGCCAAGAAGTACGTCGGAATCGGCCGGGAGGAAGGCCGGGAGGAAGGCCGGGAGGAAGGGCTTGAGGAGGGGCGCGAGAAAGGGCTTGAGGAGGGTCGAGTGCAAGCCCAGTCTCGGGCTGTGCTTGAGGTCCTGCGGGCTCGGGGGATCGAGGTCAGCGAGCGGCAGCGCGATGCCGTGCTTTCGTGCGACGATCTTGACCGGTTGCGTGTCTGGCTCGTTCGGGCGGCGACCGCCGCTGACGCGCATGAGGTCTTCGCCGATTGACCGGAAGTGCCGGGGGATCTCATGAAGACCATGGAATACGAGTGGCAGAGTGACTTCGCCAAGAAGTACGTCGGAATCGGCCGGGAGGAAGGCCGGGAGGAAGGGCTTGAGGAGGGGCGCGAGAAAGGGCTTGAGGAGGGTCGAGTGCAAGCCCAGTCTCGGGCTGTGCTTGAGGTCCTGCGGGCTCGGGGGATCGAGGTCAGCGAGCGGCAGCGCGAAGTCGTGCTCTCGTGTGAGGATCTTGACCGGTTGCGTGTCTGGCTCGTTCGGGCGGCGACCGCCGAGGATGCCACCGACGTCTTCGGCAGGTGAACCGGGCGGCCGTCAGTCGGCAGCCGCTGCGGCTTCTGCTCTGGCGACAAGAACGGGGATCTCTTCGGAGGGCGACAGGTGGCCGTCGGCCACCACGGTGACCACGTGGCGGTCGATCTCCGCGTCCTGCGCGAACCTCAGCGGGGTGTCCCAGACCAGTGCCGCCCCCACGCCGGGGTACTCCCGGGCGCGCAGGAACCACGGGTCGCGCTCCGGGCCCACGGCCGCGAACACCAGCGTCCAGCGGGTGTCCGGCGACGAGCCGCCGAACAGGGCCAGCCACGGCGACCGGGAGCCGTGCAGGGCGGTCTCGCCCTCCTGCTCCGGGCCGAGGCAGCGGGGCGGCTCCGCCTCCTTCGGCGCCCGCCAGAAGTAGCCGCCGTAGCCCGCTCCCGGGCGGCCCTTGGTCGCGGGGCTGTTGACCTCAAGCTCGCGGCCCGACGTGTTGCGCAGGCGGCTGCGCAGGCACAGCGCCCACGCCCGCGCGTCGAGGTCCACGGCGGCGGTCTCCCGGACCTCCTCGCACAACTCCGCACCGGTTCGGTTCAGCCACGCGACGCGTTCGGTCCGCCGCGACTCCCCGGCCCGCGTCCACGCGCGGTGCTCCTGGCGGCCGTGGTTGTCCAGCAGCACCGGCCCCCGGTCGCGGACGAACGTGGTGCCGCCCCAGAAGCTCGTGCCGTCGATGTCGGGCACCGCCACCCCCACCCCCAGGTGGTGCGGGTGGTCGGCGGGGTAGACCTCGGTGACGACCGTCCCGCCCAGCGTGCGCACCGGGTGCAGGTAGGGGCGCGGCGACAGGTCCGGCGGCACGTCGGCGCCCGCGCGCCACGACGCCACGGCGACACCGCGGCAGCGCAGCTCCACGGCCTCCGCGTCCGCCGCCCCCCGGGTCTCCTCCGGCTTCCCGCCGCCCCCGGGCACCGTGCCCTCCGGCCGCGCCGCCCGGCTCGTCCGCGCCGCTGCCGCCTCGGCTGCCTCCTCGGCCATCCGGCCGCTCCCTTCCGTCACCGCTCCGCCTCCTTGACGAGCCGCCGAATCCGCTGCCGCCCGCCCCCGCGCAGTCCCCGCGCCCCGCGTCAACCCGCGCGCTCAGGCGCGGCCGGGCTGGGCCAGCGCCGCCCACGGCGCGCCCAGTTCCGAGAACAGCGCCACCCGCTCCGCGCTCAGCGCCACCAGGTCGTCCACCCCGGCCACCACCCGGTGCGTGCCGTCCGCCTCCTCGGTGACCTCCTGGAACTCCTCGGGGACCGGCAGCGGGTCGGGCGCGCGGCGGACCGCGTCGAGCACGGCCGTGAACCCCGCCGTCGCCTCGGGCGGCACCAGCAGCGGTGCGCCGCCCTCCACGTGCTCCACCAGGTTGCGCAGCAGGTCGGTGCGCCCGTACACGATCGTCCGCGGCGGCTCGCCGGGCCGCTCCAGGCGCACCTCGTCCAGCGTGTAGTACAGCGTGATCCGCCCGGCGGCGCCGTGCACCACCAGGTGCGGCGGCCGGTGCGTGCGCGCGCACAGCGTCACCGCCACGCTGATGGGCGTGCCGTCGGGCGCGCGCACCCGCACGCACGAGGTGTCGTCGCTCTCGATCGGGTGGGCGTGGAAGAGTTCCAGTTCAATCGCGTCGCCGACCGCCTCCTGGGCGCCCGCCACCGCCAGCGCCGTGGCCACCGCGTGGGCGAAGGGGTTGGTCAGCGCGCCGTCGACCACGTCGTGCCCGGCCAGCACCCGCCGCCCCGCCCACGCGGCCCGCGCGTAGTAGGCCGAGGTGCGGATCCAGGTGCCCGCGCCGCCGATCCCGCGCACCGCGCCGATCGCGCCCTCGGCGATCAGCGCGCGCACGGCCGGGACCGCCGCCGACCCCAGGCTCTGGAACCCGACCTGGCAGGCCAGCCCGGAGTCGGCCACCGCCGCGCGCAGCGCCGCGAACTCGGTCGCGGTGGCCGTCGGCGGCTTCTCCAGCAGCAGGTGCGAGCCCGCCGCCAGCGCGGTGCGCGCCAGCGGCAGGTGGGTGTGGATGGGGGTGCACAGGATCGTCACCCGCGCGCCCGTGCGGGCGATGAGCGCGGCCAGGTCGCCGTCCTGGGCGACGGGGCCGAAGCCCGCCAGGTCGGCGTCGGGCAGCGGCACGAGGTCGCACACGCCCGCCAGCCGCACCAGCCCCTCCTCAGCGAGGGCGCGCAGGTTGCGCAGGTGGGAGCGGCCGTGGCCGTGCGCGCCGACGAGGACGACCGGAACGGGGGTCTGGCTCATGGGGCCTGCCTTGTGCGCGTCGGTACCGGTCGGGGCGGGCGCACCGGCGGGGCGGCGGCGCGGGGGAGCGGTCCGCCGGTGGGGTGCCGGGCCGAGGGCAGTGCCGTCGACTCCGCCCCCGCCTTGGAAAGCGCTTGCCGAGATAATGTAGGCAGCCGCCGCCGCACGTGTCAACGGCCGCGAGCGCCGCCGCACCGGGGGAAGGAACGGGGGAGCGGTTCGATGGCGGTGGCCGACCGGCCTGACCCCGGGAGCGGGGAGCCGGCGGGCGGTGCCGCGCCCGCCCTCCGCATGTCCGCCCGCCCGCCGAGCGGCCATGACCCGAAAGGACGAGCACACCTCGCCCGCACGGACGATGCGCGCCGCCGCCTCCGCCGCCATGCTGGCGCGATGCAAATCCGCACCACCCCCCTCATCGTCGGCTGCTGCCTCGCCGCCGTGGCGCTCGCCCTGGGCGCGCTGGTCGCGACCGGGCACACCGACCTGCGGCTCTCGACCGACGCCGAGGCCGACACCACCCCGCTCCTGGCCGTCGCCTCCTCCCTGGCGGCCGGGCTGCTGCTGATCCGCCTGGTGCCGCCCCGCCTGCCCGCACCCGCCCCCTGGCCCGCCGAGGAGCGCCCCGCCCTGACGCGCCAGGCGCTGGGCCTGACGGCCGTCGCCGTCGCGGTCGTCCTCGCCCTGGTCGCCCTGCGCGACACCGCCTTCTACGGCGCGGCCAAGGTGGCGCTGCTCCTGGGCGGCGCGGCCCTCGTGCTGCTGCTGTGGCGGTCCCCCTCGCCCCTGCGGCGCGCCCGCGCCGAGGTGCCCGCCCGGTGGCGGCTGCTCGCACCGGTGCCCGCCGTGGTGTGCTGGGCCTACCTGCTCTACTACAGCCCGCTGGCCGGGAGTTCCGACGTCTCCGCCTACGCCGGGCTGGACCGCGCCTACCTCATCCTCGCGATGGCCCTCACCTTCCTCACCGCCAGCGTCACCGAGGAGGTGTTCTACCGGCTACTGCTCCAGACCCGGCTGGAGGCGCTGCTCGGCCGCTGGGGCGCGATCCTGCCGACGGCGCTGCTGTTCGCCGCGATGCACCTGTCCCGCCTGGTGGAGACTCCCACCTGGCAGGCTCTCGCCACGATCGCGGTGTGGCACGGCGGCCTGGGGATCCTGCTGGGCTACCTGTGGTCGCGCCACCGCAGTGTGTGGGGTGTGCTGGCCGTGCACACGGCGGTCAACTCCCTGATCCTTCTTCCGGTGGTGCTGGGCTGACCCCGGCGCGCGGGCGCGCCCCCACCTGCGGTGCTTCGGCCGGCCCCGCCGCCGGGCGGGAACCGGTCCCACGACAGGACCTCTGACACGCGGTCACGAGGCGCCTCCGCCCGATACGATCATCCTCCGGGGGGAGGTGTCCGAACAACCGGACATTGAGCGAGCGAGAGGCGGCGCGGTGGTGCCAGCACGAGACGGTCGGCTACACGCGGACGAGCAGGTCGCGGTCGTCGCGGTCGTGGGCGAGATCGACATCGCCACCGCCGACGACATGCACGCCCGGCTGGTGGGGGCCGGCTCCGGCCCCCGGCGCGCCGCCGCCGTCGTGGCCGACCTCTCCCGCGTGGAGTTCTTCGACGCCAGCGGAGTGCGCGCGCTGGTGTCGGCCCGGCGCCGGCTCGCCGAGCGCGGCGTCCGGCTGCTGCTGGGCGAGCCCGCCCACGCCGTCGCCCGCACGCTGGAGGTGCTGGGCCTGGCCGCCTCCTTCGAGACGCTGCCGCTGCGCGAACTCCCGCTCGCCGGCCACACGGCCGCCCCCAACTGAACAGCCGCACCCCATAGGGCCACTTCGGGGCTGCCGCGGCCTCCGGCCGCCCCCCGGGCCGGGCGTGGGAGCGGGGGCGCGGCCCGTCCATCCGCGCCCCCGCCGCCCGGTGCGGGCGCGCCCGCGCCCGCCGGCCGCACGCGCGGCCGTGGCCATCCGCCGGGTTCACCGGCCGGGCCGCGGTGCTCCCACCGGCGCCGGCCGCGCCGGTTCGCCGCCCGCCCGCCCGGCGTCCGGCCGCGCCGTGTGCGGCGGCTCGGCGAGGAAGGGGTCGAGCAGGCCGGGCACCGCCTCGGCCGCCACACCCAGCCCCACCGCCTCCTCGGCGTCGAGGACCGCGTACAGCCCCGACCCGGCGGCCGTGGTGGCGCCCACGGTGGCCAGGCCCAGGCGCCGCTGGAACGGCGAGCGCCTGATCCGCCAGCCGATCACGCCGTCGCGCCGCAGTGCGACCGTGCCGCGCAGCACCGCGCCCCGGCGCACCACCAGGTAGCCCGGCGTGAGGGCGTGGCCCAGCCCCCGGTAGGCGCCCACGGCCCATACCGCCAGCACCGGGGCGGCCACCCCGGCCGTGGCGGCCCCGGCCACCGCCCACGGGAGTTCGGGCACCCAGCCCCAGGGCAGCGCCGCCGCCCCGGCCGCGCCCAGGGCCGCCAGCGCCCCCAGGGCGAGGGCGGCCCACGCCGCCCGCCGCAGCCGCAGCCACAGCGCCGCCCGGGGGTGGGCGCGCAGCGGCGCGGCGACCGGGGTGGCGGGCTCGCGCAGCACGTCTGCGGTGAGCCGCAGCGCCCGCTCGCGCGGCATGTCCGGCGACAGGCCGCTGCGCTGGGCGCCGCCCTTCTGCGCCGAATCCGCGCCCAGCCCGGTGGCCACCGCCTTGACGCGGGCGCCGCCGACCCAGCGCATCGGCGCGGGTTCGCGCAGCTCCACCCCGCGCAGCCGGCGCTCCTCCACCGACAGCGACGTGGCGGTGACCAGGCCGCGCCGCACCAGCAGCGTGCCGTCGGGCTCGCGCACCAGCCGGTAGCCCCACCACGCCTCGATCTGCGCGGCGGACGCCGACACCGCGCCGGTGACCAGCACGACGGCCACGGCGCCGGGCACCACCACCACGGGGTTGGCCACGGCGTACTCGAACACGGCCACCGCCACCCGCCCGGCGCGCTGCTCACCGAACCAGCTCAGGACGTTGTAGGCGCCGCCGATCACGCCCAGCCCCAGCGCGGGCACGGCCGCGCCCAGCGGCGCGTAGGCGAACCAGCGCGGGCGCAGCCGCGCCAGCTCGGTGCCCGCCGCCGCGTCCGCCCCGGCGCCCTCCGCCCCTCCCGGCGCCTCCGATGCCGCCGCCGCAGACGCCGGAGCCGTGGCGCGCAGCAGCAGTTCGCGGCGCAGCCGCTCCCCCTCGGCCCGGGCCACGTACTCCAGGGCGATCTCCTCGGCCTTGGCGCCCTGCCCGGTGCCCACGGTGACCTTGCAGACGCTGAAGGGCCGCAGCCAGACCGGCACGGCGACGTCCACGCTGCGGATGCGCTCGCGGGGGATGGAGCGGTGCGCCAGCACCAGGATCCCGCTGCGGATCTCCAGGCGCTGCTCGCTGACCAGGTAGCGGGTGCGGTGCACGCGCAGCGCGTCGGCGCCGACGCCCAGGGCCACCACCAGGGCGGCGCCGCCCAGCACCAGCGCGCCCCAGGGCCAGAACACGCCGGCGACGGCCAGGATCACGGCGACCACGGCCCCCGGCCCCAGCAGCAGCGCGGCGAACGCGGCGCAGCCGGCCCACAGGCCGATGCGGCTCAGGTGCCGCCACCCCTGCGGGGCGGCGGCGCGGGTGTGGGTGCTCATGTGGCGTCCCCCTCGGTGCGGTCGGTGGCCGCGGTCAGCTCGGCGGCGATGTCGTCGGCGCGGCGGCCGTCGAGGCCGTCGATGACCACCGGCCCGGCCGCCGAGGCGGTCGTGACGGTGATCTGCGCCAGCCCGAACAGCCGCTGGAGCGGGCCGCGCTGGGTGTCCACCGTCTGTATGCGCGACATGGGGGCCACGCGCCACTCCTGCCACAGCCAGCCCGAGGCGGTGTAGACGGCGGTGCCGGTGACCTCCCAGCGGTGCACGCGGTAGCGCCACAGCGGCATCACGGCGGCGACGGCGAGCCCGGCGACGCTCAGCGCGGCGGCGGCCAGCAGCAGCCAGGTGCGGTAGGGGTCGGGGACGAACAGGGCGGCGACGGCGGGCGCGGCGGCCGCGGGCACGGCCACCGCCAGCGCACGCGCGGTCCACCAGCCCACGGCGCGGCGCTCGACCCGGTTGCGGGGCGGCCGCAGCGCGACGGCGGGGTGGGTGAGGGTCATGGCGGGTCCTTCCGAAGCCGGGCGTCTCTTAAAAAGTGATATCACTATGCTATGGTGAAGACATCTTCGCAAGAGGGAAGGAACAACCGCATATGAACGCCCAATCCGCCCCGGTCCAGATGCCCGCCCCCACCTATCGCGAGCGCGCCGCCTTCGGCACCGCCGGACTCCCCATGGCCGGGCTCAGCCTGCTGGTCGCCGCCGCCGGGCTCGTGGTCGCCGTGGTGGGGATCTCCCCGCTGTCGGTGCCGCTCCTGGTCCTCGGCGCGGTGCTGGTCCTGGCCGCCCTGCTGCTGGCCGCCGGCCTCACCGTGGTCTCGCCCAACCAGGCCCGCGTGCTCCAGTTCCTCGGCCGCTACGTCGGCACCGTGCGCACCGACGGCCTGCGCTGGGTCAACCCGCTCACCACCCGCGGCGTGGTCTCCACCCGCATCCGCAACCACGAGACCTCGGTGCTCAAGGTCAACGACGCCGGCGGCAGCCCCATCGAGATCGCCGCCGTGGTGGTCTGGCAGGTCGAGGACACCGCCCGGGCCATGTTCGAGGTGGACGACTTCGTGCAGTTCGTCTCCACCCAGACCGAGGCGGCCGTGCGCCACATCGCCAACAACTACCCCTACGACGCCCCCACCGAGGAGGCGATGTCGCTGCGCGACAACGCCGAGGAGATCACCGAGCAGCTCTCCACCGAGATCGCCGAGCGCGTGCAGTCCGCCGGTGTGCGCATCGTGGAGTCGCGGTTCACCCACCTGGCCTACGCCCAGGAGATCGCCCAGGCCATGCTCCAGCGCCAGCAGGCCGGCGCCGTGGTCGCCGCCCGCCGGCTGATCGTGGAGGGCGCCGTGGGCATGGTGGAGTCGGCGCTCCAGCGGCTGGCCGAGCAGGAGGTCATCGAGCTTGACGAGGAGCGCCGGGCCACCATGGTCAGCAACCTGCTCGTGGTGCTGTGCTCCGACCGTCCGGCGACGCCGGTCGTCAACGCCGGATCGCTCTACCAGTAGGGGGCGGCTCCACTCGTGGCCGAGCGCAAGAAGATCCTGCTGCGGCTCGACCCGGCGGTCCACGACGCCTTGACGCGCTGGGCCGGCGACGAGCTGCGCAGCACCAACGCCCAGATCGAGTTCCTGCTGCGCCGCGCGCTCTCCCAGGCCGGCCGCCTGCCGGGCACCACCGGCGCGATGCCGCGCCGGGGCCGTCCGCGCAAGCGGCCCGCCGAGGGCGCGGACGCCACCGAGGGTGAGCGGGCGCCGGATGCGGAGGCGGACGACGGCGCGTCGGCCGACGGGGAGGACTGAGCGGACGCGGCGGGCATTCCGGCCCGCCGCGTCCGGCGTATCCCGACCGGGCCGCCGCCCCGTCCGCCGCTACTCGGGTTGGCCGCGGCCGCCACCCCTACTGCGCCGGAGCCCAGCCGTGTGCCTGCTTGACCTGGCGCTTGAGCAGCTTGCCCGCCGCGTTGCGCGGCAGGTCCTCGGCCGTGATCCGGATGTGGGCGGGGATCTTGAACGGCGCGATG
The DNA here is from genome assembly GCF_027604915.1 of Streptomonospora mangrovi. Classification (GTDB taxonomy): domain Bacteria; phylum Actinomycetota; class Actinomycetes; order Streptosporangiales; family Streptosporangiaceae; genus Streptomonospora; species Streptomonospora mangrovi. Next base: position 11,603 of record NZ_JAJAQC010000045.1, on the reverse strand, counting down.
CGCGGCTTGAGGTAGGCCACCAGCTCCTCCTCGGTCAGCTCGTGGCCGGGGATCAGCCGCACCACCGCGCCGACCTCCTCGCCGTAGACCTCGTGGGGCACCCCCACCACCGCCACCTCGCCCACGGCCGGGTGCTCGTGGATGGCGGCCTCCACCTCGGCGCAGTAGACGTTCTCCCCGCCGCGGATGATCATGTCGGTGGCGCGGTCGACGATGTAGAGGAAGCCCTCCTCGTCCAGCCGCCCCAGGTCGCCGGTGCGCAGCCAGCCGTCGGTGAACGTCGCGGCGGTGGCGTCGGGCCGCTTCCAGTACCCGTGCACCACGCCCGGCCCCCGGATCCACACCTCGCCCACCTCGCCCGGCGGCAGTTCGGTCTCCCCGGCGTCCACGATCTTGACGTCCACGGTGGCCACCGGCAGCCCGGCGCTGTCGGGCCGCAGCAGGTAGTCGCTGCCGCCGTTGACGGTGGCGGTGGCCGAGCACTCGGTCAGCCCGTAGCCCTGCCCCAGCAGCGCGTTCTGCAAGCCGCTCACCGCGCGGGCGCGCGAGACCAGCGCCGGCGCCGCCGGCGCGCCGCCCGAGCCCAGCACCAGCAGGCTGGAGAGGTCGAACTCCGCCAGCCGGGGCGAGGCCAGCATCTGCGAGATCATCGCCGGCACCGCGGTGATCCCCGACACCCGCTCGCGCTCCACCAGCCCCAGCGCCTCCTCGGCGTCCCACCGGTACATCAGCAGCAGGGTGCCGCCGTTGGCCAGGGTGGGCAGCATGACCGTCTGCGCGCCGGTGGCGTGGAACAGCGGCAGCGCGCACAGCACCACCGAGGGCGGCAGCGCGTCCACGAACGCCTGCACCTCGTGCATCTCCAGGCCCATCCGCATGAGCGAGCGGAACCGGGAGTAGGTGCCGGCCACCAGGTTGGAGGCGAGGTTGCGGTGCGAGGCCACCGCGCCCTTGGGCCGCCCGGTGGTGCCCGAGGTGTAGAACAGCGCGCAGGGCTCGTCGGCGGCCAGGTCGGCCGGGGGCAGCGCGGCGTCGGGCGCCACCTCGCCCAGCACCTCCTGCCAGGTGCGCGCGCCCGCCGGAAGCGCGGTGTCGCCGGTGCGCACCGCCACCACCGACACCTCCAGCCGCTCCAGCGCCTCGGCCAGCGAGGCGATGCGCTCGCGGTCGGCCACCAGCACCCGGGCCTCGCTGTCGGCCAGCCCGAACTCCAGTTCCGGCCCGGTCCACCAGGAGTTGAGCGGCACCGCCACCGCGCCCAGGCTCACGGTCGCGAAGAACGCCACCACCCACTCGGGGTAGTTGCGCATGGCGATGGCGACCCGGTCGCCCTTGGCCACCCCGTAGTCCTCGGCCAGCCGGCGCGCCATGGTGGCCGCGTGCCGGTGGAATTCGGTGTAGGTCAGGCGCTCGTCGCCGTAGACCAGCGCGGCGGTGTCGCCGTGCCGCGGCGCGTCCTCGACCACCGCGCGCAGGTGGGGCAGGGCGTGCTTCCACACCCGGGTCGCCACGCCGTTGACGTCGACGACCTCCATCTCGAAGGGGCCGCCGGAGATGAGCAGCCGGGCGGTGACGGCGCTGAGCGGGCGCAGCGGGCGGGCGATCTCGGGTTGGGTCATGTCCACTCTCCCAGGGGCGTTCGCGCACCGCCGGGCCGGTGCGCCGTGGGGCGGGGCGGGGGTCGTGGCCGGGGGCGGCGGCCGGGGCGGGGGACGCCGCACCCGGCGGGTTCAGCCGAAGCGCACGACGGAGCGCCCGCCGCGGCCCGCTCGCATGCGGGCGAACGCCTCGGGCACCTCGTCCAGGGCGATCTCGTCGGTGACCATGGCCGCGAGGTCCAGGTCGCCGGCCGCCGCGTGCGCGGCCAGCAGGGGGATGTCGCGCTGGGGGTCGCAGGAGCCGTAGAAGCAGCCGCGCAGCGTGCGCGCCGTGTAGAAGACCTCCAGGGCGCTGAGGGCGACCGTGTCCTCCAGGGCGCCCGCGCCCACCACGGTGACCTCCCCGCCCCGGCGGGTGATGTCCCAGGCCGCGCGGATGGTGGCGGAGGCGCCGACCACCTCGAAGGCGTGGTCCACCCCGCGCCCGCCGGTGAGCGCGCGCACCTCGCCGGCCAGGCCGTCGCCGGCCGCCAGGAAGTGCGTGGCGCCCAGGCTCAGGGCGAGGTCGCGCTTGCCGGGGGCGGCGTCCACGGCGATCACGGGGTCGGCGCCGGCGTGGCGGGCCGCCTGGAGCACGGCCAGGCCCACCCCGCCCAGCCCGATGACGGCGGCCGAGCGCCCCGCCGGCAGCGCCGCGGTGTTGGCGACCGCGCCCCACCCGGTCAGGACGGCGCAGCCCAGCAGCGCGGCCGTCCCCAGGTCGACCGACTCGGGCAGCGCCACCACGCCGTTCTCTGGCACCACCGTGGCCTCGGCGAAGGCGGCCGTGCCCAGGCCGGGGTAGACCGGGGTGCCGTCGGCGAGTTCGGCGTAGGGGCGCTGGGCGGCGTCCTGGGAGCGCTCGCACAGGTGCGGCTCGCCGTTGGCGCAGTACCAGCAGGAGCGGCAGGGCGGCGACCAGTTGAGGACCACGGGGGTGCCCGGTGCCACCGACTCCACCCCGGGGCCCACGGCCTCGACCGTGCCGGCGCCCTCGTGGCCCAGCACGGCGGGGAAGTGGTGCGGCAGCACGCCGTTGGCCAGCGAGAGGTCGGAGTGGCACACGCCCGCCGCCGCCAGGCGCACCCGCACCTGGCCCGGACCGGGGTCCGGCAGGGCCACCTGCTCGATGCGGGGCGGCTCGCCGACCGCGGGGAAGACGGCGGCGCTGACGGTGTCGCTCATGGGCGGCCCTCCCGAGTGATCTGGATTACTCCGAGGTGGTGGCGACACTACAAGACCGACCGGTCGGTTCACCAGAGGGCGTTGGGCCGCGGCCGCCGGGAACGCTCGTCGGCGCCGGGAGCGCCTGCCGGGACCCGCCTGCCGGGAACGCCTGCCACACCTGGGCCGGCGGCGTCGCCGGGCCCCCCGGCGGTCGGTAGGGTCGGGGCGTGGCCAGCAAACAGCAGCGGCTGCCGCGCGCGGTCCGCGAGCAGCAGGTGATCGACGCCGCGGTGCGGGTCTTCTCGCGCTCCGGCTACCACTCGGCGAGCGTCGACGAGATCGCCGAGGCGGCGGGCGTCTCCAAGCCGATGGTCTACATCTACCTCGGCTCCAAGGAGCGGCTGTTCACCGCCTGCATCCACCGCGAGGCCGACCGCGCCGTCGAGGCCGTGCGCGCCGCCCTGCGCAGCGGCGAGCCCCCCGAACTGGGGCTGTGGTCGGGGCTGCGGGAGTTCTTCGGCTACGTGGCGGCCAACCGCGACGCCTGGCGGGTGCTCTACCAGCAGGCCCGCACCCAGGGCGAGCCCTTCTCCCAGGAGGTCCACACCGCCCGCGTCCGGGTCGTCGACGAGATCACCAGCATGGTGGTGGCCGGCACCGCGCTGCCCGAGGGCGGGCGCATCGTCGGCGAGCGCGACGCCGAGATCCTGGCCCGCATCGCCATCGGCGCCGCCGACGCCCTGACCGACTGGCTGCTGGAGAACCCCGACGAGACCGCCGACTCCCTGGTGGACCGCGTGCTCAACCTCGCCCTGGTGGGCGTGGAGCGCTACCAGACCGGCGACATCGCCGCCCCCGCCCCCGGCACCGCCCGCTAGCCGCGCCGGCCGTCAGTGGGCGGCGATCACGGGGCGGCGCGGCCGTGTTCGCCCACAGCGAACACGCCCGCGCCGCCGGGCCTGCCGCACGCCCGCGCACCCCACCGGGGCACCCCCGCCGCCTCGCCGCCCGGGTTTGGCCCCCCGCCTCGCGGGCAGCCGCCCGAGAGGAAGGCAAGGCCGCGAGACGGATGGGGGATCTCCTGTGAGCCAGAGTGTCGCCGACCACCTGCTGGGCCGCCTGCGCGAGTGGGGCGTGGAGCACGTGTTCGGGTACCCCGGCGACGGGATCAACGGGATCATCGCCGAACTGGGCAAGGCCCCGGGACCGCACTTCGTGCAGAGCCGCCACGAGGAGATGTCGGCGTTCGAGGCGGTGGGCTACGCCAAGTTCAGCGGCCGCCTGGGGGTGTGCCTGGCGACCAGCGGCCCCGGCGCCATCCACCTGCTCAACGGCCTCTACGACGCCAAGCTCGACCACGTCCCCGTCGTGGCGATCGTCGGCCAGACCCACCGCTCGGCCATGGGCGGCAGCTACCAGCAGGAGGTCGACCTCCACTCCCTCTTCAAGGACGTCGCCGGCGCCTTCGTGCAGACCGCGATGGTGCCCGAGCAGTTCCCCAACCTCATCGACCGCGCCATCCGCACGGCCCTGGCCGAGCGCTGCCCCACGGCCGTCATCATCCCCGCCGACCTCCAGGAGGCCGACTACAGCCCGCCCGGCCACGCCTTCAAGCAGGTGCCCTCCAGTCCGCCGGGGCTGGGCGCGCCGCTGGTGGTCCCGCGCGACGAGGACATCGCGCGCGCCGCCGAGGTCATCAACGCCGGCGACAAGGTGGCCGTCCTCATCGGCCAGGGCGCGCGCGGCGCGGTGGACGAGGTGGTCGAGCTGGCCGAGACCACGCGCGGCGGGATCGCCAAGGCGCTGCTGGGAAAGGACGTGATCGGCGACGAGCAGCCGTTCGTCACCGGCTCCATCGGCCTGCTGGGCACCCGGCCCTCCTGGGAGCTGATGCGCGACTGCGACACCCTGGTCATCGTCGGCTCCAGCCTGCCCTACAGCCAGTACCTGCCGCCGTTCGGCCGGCGGGCCGTGCAGATCGACATCGACCCGCACATGATCGGCATGCGCTACCCCACCGAGGTGAACCTGGTGGGCGACGCCGCCGAGACCCTGCGCCGGCTGCTGCACCACCTGCGCAACCGGCGCGGCGACGACGTGCCCGAGCGCTGGCGCGGGCGCATCGAGACCGCCGTGCGCGAGTGGTGGACCACCATGGACCAGCAGGCCCACGTGCCCGCCGACCCGGTCAACCCCATGCTCATCTGCAACGAGCTGTCCTCGCGGCTGCCGGAGAACGCCATCGTCACCGCCGACTCCGGGTCGGCCGCCAACTGGTACGCCCGGCACCTGAAGTTCACCAGCGGCATGCGCGGCTCGGTCTCGGGCACCCTGGCCACCATGGGCTGCGGCGTGCCCTACGCCATCGGCGCGAAGTTCGCCCACCCCGACCGGCCCGCCATCGCGCTGGTGGGCGACGGCGCCATGCAGATGAACGGGCTGGCCGAGCTGATCACCGCCCGGCGCTACGCCGGCGAGTGGAGCGACCCCCGGCTGGTGGTGTGCGTGCTGCACAACAACGACCTCAACCAGGTCACCTGGGAGCTGCGCGCCATGGGCGGCTCGCCGCGCACGCCCTACAGCCAGGACCTGCCCGAGGTCTCCTACGCCGGGTTCGCCGCCTCGTTGGGGCTGGGCGCCGAGACCGTCACCGAGCCCGAGGCGATGGGACCGGCCTGGGACCGCGCGCTGGCGGCCGACGGCCCGTTCGTGCTCGACGTCCACTGCGACCCCGACATCCCGCCCATCCCGCCCTATGTGGAGACCGGCCAGCTCACCGACATGGCCAAGGCCCTGGCCTCGGGCGACCCCGACGGGTTCGCCCTCATGACCAAGGGGCTGCGCACCAAACTCCAGGAGTTCATCTCGCCGCACCGCTAGCGGCCCCCGCCCGTCCGCGCGGCGCGCCGGGAATCTGGCGTCGCCGCTGCCGGCGGGCGCCCCACGGCCGGCAGGCAGCGCCGGCCCTCACCGAGGAGCAGCGATCGTGACCAGCAACGGCAACGGCAACGGTCCCACGGACCAGCCCGAGGACCCCCGAGGCGCACCCGCCGACGACGACCGCCCCCTGGCCGACCGCCGGGCCGGCCAGGGCGCCGAGCCCGCCCCCGACACCGAGATAGCCGCCGAGCGCGAGCCCTCCCCCTCGGACCCGGCCTCCTACGACAAGCGCGAGGAGGGCGACGAGCCGCCGGAGTACCCGACCCGGGCTTAGCCGTCCTGTGGGGTCCTTGGGCTGTCGGGCCGTGGGGGGCGTTGCCGTCTTCGGCCGTGCGCGCCCGCCCGTGCGCCTACTCGGGTTCGTCCTCGGCGCGGGGGCGGTCCCGGGCGCCGGACTCCTTGGGCTCGCAGTTGAAGCAGGTCATCCGGAAGACCTCCCGCTCGGCCACGGTGCCGGTGTAGGTGCCGGGCAGGCCCTCGGCCTCGGCGCGCTGGGCCGTCACCGCGGCGGGGTCGACGCGGCCCTCGAAGCGCGCCCGCTCGCCGTCCTCGGTGCGCCCCGCGCACACCACCGTCATCTCCGCGGCCAACTCCGGCGCGTCGCCGCGCAGGCTGCGGCACTCCAGGTGCCCCTCGATGGGGTGGCCCTTGCGCTCGAACGCCTCCTCGGCCTCGGGGCGCAGCAGCACCGCCGACAGTTCGCCGGTGGCCCTGGCCAGGGTCTCGGCCCCGGGGTCGGCCTCGGCACCCGAGCAGGCCGCGGCCGCCAGCAGCAGCGCCCCGGCCGCCAGCAGCAGCGCCCCGGCCGCCAGTCGGGTCGTCGTCCTTGTGGCCGTCCTGGCTGCCGCCATCGCCGCCGCCCTCACTCCCGCCGTCCCGGGCATCTCCGCTCCCACCGCTCGGCCGCCGCCGATCCCCCCGACCGGCTCCGCCCTGCGGCGTGCGCCGCCCCCGACCGCCTCGGTCTCATCACGTCCGGGCCACTATGGCCCGACGCGCGCAGCGCGTCCGGCAGCGCCACGGCCGACGCGCCCCAAGAATGGGTCAAGCCCCCGTTTCCGCCGGTCAGGCGCCCGGCCGTGGGGACTGGGACCGGACACCGGTGCAGGTTCACCCCGAAAAGCGGCCCCGATGGCGATACCGCGCAAAGCCCGTTCGCGAAGACGAATCCCTGGCCGAATCCGCGGATCGCCAGCGCTTTCGGCGGCCAACTCCCGTCCCCGCCGTTCGAGTGCTGTTACCCCCCGGTTCCGGTTGCCGCGGACCGCCATGCGCACAAGGATGAGATGGGCGTTGAACGAGCAGGTCAGCGGGGGGAGCCATGGTCCATCCACACCTGGACGCGGCGGTGCCCGCGGGAACCGACCCGCGCGAGTACGCCCGGTTGCTGCGGCGCGTGCACGAGGCGGTGCTCGCCGGCCGCACGCCGCCCGCCCGCCCCCGGCCCGTCATCGCCGACTCCTGGGCGCGCATGCGGGTGCGCCGCGTCGACCCCGAGACCGGGCGCCGCCTGCCCATGCTGGCCCGCGAGGACATCCAGCGCCACCGCCGGGAGTCGCCGCTGGTGGAGTTGCTGCCCATGCTGCGCCAGTCGTTGACCGCCGTGGCCGACGACGCCGCCCACGTCATGGTGATCACCGACGAGAAGTCCCGCGTCCTGTGGCGCGACGGCCCGGCGCGGGTGCGGCGCCTGGCCGACAGCATCGGCCTGGTCGAGGGCGCCGCCTGGAACGAGGACTTCGCCGGCACCAACGCCATCGGCACCGCCCTGGTGGTGGGCCAGCCCCTCCAGGTCTACTCCGCCGAGCACTACGTGCGCGGCCTGCACCAGGTCACCTGCGCCTGCGCGCCCGTGCACGACCCGCGCAACGGCCGACCCATCGGCGCCGTGGACGTCACCGGGCCGGCCGAGACCGTGCACCCGGCCACCCTGGCCCTGGTCAACGCCGTGGCCCAGCACGCCGAGTCGATGCTGCGCGGCTGGCACCACGCCCACCTGGAGCGGCTGCGCGTGGTGGCCGCCCCGCTGCTGGCCGGGATGCGCGGCCGCGCGCTGGTGGTCGACAACGACGGCTGGACGGCCGCCGCCGCCCACATGGAGCCGGTGCGCCGGGTGCTGCTGCCCCGCTCGCTGGAGGCGGGCGTGGCGTGGCTGCCGGGCGTGGGGGAGTGCCACGTCGAGCCGCTGCCCGGCGGCTGGCTGGTGCGCCCCGACGACGGCGAGTCCGCGCCCGCCAGCCACCTGCTGCTCGACCTCTCCGACGGCACCGCGCCCCAGGTCACCGTCAGCGGCGCCAGCGGCACCTGGTCCCACCGGCTCAGCCTGCGCCACAGCGAGCTGCTGTTCCTGCTGGCGCGCAGCCCCAACGGCCGCAGCGCCGCCCAGTTGGCCGCCGACCTGTTCGGCGACGCCGACCGGCTGGTCACCGTGCGCGCCGAGATGTCGCGGCTGCGCCGCCACCTGGGCGGGGTGGTGGAGTCGCGCCCCTACCGGCTGCACGAGGGGCTGCGGGTGAGCGTCCGCACGCCGCCCACCCCCGCCGAGCTGCTGCCCGGCTCCACCGCGCCGGGGATCCGCCGTGTGCGCCGGGCCGCCGACTGGGGACAGGAGCCGGTCGGGGACGGCGCGCAGCGGCTGCCGCGCTGACCGGGGTCGGGCGGCCCCGCGTTCGCTCTCCGCTCCCGCGCGCCGCGCCTCCACCCCGGCACCGGCCCTCCCGCCCCCGCCCGCGCGGCCGTGCCCGGCCGCCGCGCGGGCGACCTGACACGGTAAGAGTGCACATGTGCATATTAGACTGTGAACACTACGCACAGTCACTAATCTGCAACGTGGTGCAACCTTTGCGGGTGTGGGCCGGATGCGATGGAGTCGGCGGTGACGGTGATCGCCGCGGCGCCGCCCGCGGAGACCCACCGGAGAGGACCCCGGCCCGTCCGTGCCCGTGCCTTGAGGGGGGTAGCGGGATCCGTTTACGTCGGCGGGCCTTTCCCGGCGGCGGCCCGAGGGAGAGTGGGGGAGCTTTCCCGGGCCGCCGCCCGCTCGGCGGACCGCCGGCCCCACCCCGGAACCCGGTGGGGCCGGCGGTACCGCCGGGCCGCACCCGGTCCGGTCCGGCGCGGCCCAGCGCGCATCGGCCCAGCCCGGCCCGGCCCCTCGCGGCCCGGCCGCCGCCCGTGCGGCCGAAAACGCCAAGGACTCGGTCAAGACACCCCAAAGCGCCGCCGCTCCGGCCCCCGCCGGGGCAGTCGGTCCCCAGGCACCCGGCCCGCCCGCCGGGCGGCGCGCCGCCTCGGCATACACTGGGCCGGGACTGATCGGCCGCGCGCCGCGCGCCGACCGAGGCACCAGGTGGACGCCGCCCCGGCCGCCGGAGGTCAACCCCCGGCCGACCGCCCGCGTCCCACCAGCCGACAACCCAACCGTCCACGCCAGCGGAGGTGGATCGTGTCCCAGGATCCCCGGCAGTCCCACCGGCAGCCCTCAGTGCAGGGCTCGCGCATCGACCCCTACGTGGGCGCCTACGCCGCCCGCGCCCAGGGCATGGTGGCATCGGAGGTCCGGGCCCTGTTCGCCGTCGCCTCGCGCCCCGAGGTCGTCTCGCTGGCCGGCGGCATGCCCAACGTCAGCGCCCTGCCCATGGGCGAACTCGGCGAGATCGTCCAGCGCGTGGTCACCGAGGAGGGCAGCACCGCGTTGCAGTACGGCTCCGCCCAGGGCGACCCCGTGCTGCGCGAGCGGATCTGCGAGGTCATGGCCGAGGAGGGCATCTCGGCCGCGGCCGATGACGTCATCGTCACCGTCGGCTCCCAGCAGGCGCTCGACCTCGTCACCCGGGTGTTCGTGGACCCCGGCGACGTCGTGCTGTGCGAGGCGCCCACCTACGTCACCGCCGTCAACACCTTCGCCGCCTTCCAGGCCGACATCCGCCACGTCGCCATGGACGACGACGGCGTGCTGCCCGAGGCCCTGGAGGAGCACCTCACCCGGCTGGCCGCCGAGGGCCGCCGCGCCAAGTTCTTCTACACCATCCCCAACTTCCACAACCCCGCCGGCGTCACCCTGACCGCCGAGCGCCGCCGCCGCGTGCTGGAGGTCTGCCGCCGCCACGGCCTGCTGGTGCTGGAGGACAACCCCTACGGCCTGCTGCGCTACGGCGGCGAGCCCGTCGCGCCGCTGCGCGCCGAGGCCCCCGACCAGGTGATCTACCTCGGCTCGTTCTCCAAGACCCTCTCGCCGGGGTTCCGCATCGGCTGGGCGCTGGCGCCCTCGGCGGTGCGCGCCAAGCTGGTGCTGGCCGCGGAGTCGGCCATGCTCAGCCACTCCGCCTTCAACCAGATGGTGGTGCGCCGCTACCTGGCCACCCACCCCTGGCGGGAGCGGATCAAGGACTTCAACGAGATGTACCGGGAGCGCCGCGACGCCATGCTGGGCGCCCTTGAGGCGATGATGCCCGCCGGCAGCTCCTGGACCCGGCCCGAGGGCGGGTTCTTCGTGTGGGCCACCCTGCCCGAGGGGCTGGACGCCAAGGCCATGCTGCCGCGCGCGGTCAACGCCCGCGTGGCCTACGTCCCCGGCACCGGCTTCTACGCCTCCGACGAAGGCCGCCGCAACATGCGGCTGTCCTTCTGCTACCCCACTCCCGAGCAGATCCGCGAGGGGGTGCGGCGCCTGGTCGGCGTCATCGAGGGCGAGACCGCCCTGCGTGATACCTTCGGCGGTGCGTCGGCCCCGGCCACCCGGGGCGACGACTCCCCGTTCCCCGACCTCCCCTAACCTCCCACCACCTGGGGGCGTCCCCGTGACAGCAGCAGCGCAGCAGGAAGGCAGGACCGTGGCCGATCTCGACCGGGTGCTCGTACTGGCGGGCGGGATGTCGCCCGAGCACGAGGTCAGCGTGCGCTCGGGGCGCCGCGTCGCGGAGTCCCTGCGCCGCCTCGACGTCGAGGTGCAGATCGCCGACGTCGACTCCGCCCTTCTGGGCACCCTGGCCGCCGACCCCCCGCAGGTGGTGTTCCCGGCGCTGCACGGTGCCTCCGGAGAGGACGGCGCCACCGCCGAGGTCCTGGAGCTGAGCGCGGTGCCCTACGTGGGCGCCCCGCCCGCCGCCTGCCGGGCCGCCTTCGCCAAGCCCGTGGCCAAGGCGCTGGTGGCCGAGCGCGGGATCGCGGTGCCGCGCGGCGTGGTCCTGCCCAAGTCGGCCTTTCACGACCTTGGCGCCCCCGCGCTGCTGGAGCGCATCGTGGCCACGCTGGGACTGCCGCTTTTCGTCAAGCCCGACCAGGGCGGGTCGGCCTTCGGCGCCACCGCCGTGGACACCCCCGAGGCGCTGTCCTCGGCGCTGGTGAGCTGCTTTGCCTACGGCGACCGCGCGCTGATCGAGGAGCGTGTGGAGGGCACCGAGATCGCGGTGGGCGTGCTCGACCTCGGCGACGGCCCGTTCGACCTCCCGCCGGTCGAGATCGTGCCCGACGGCGGCGTCTACGACTACACCGCCCGCTACACCCCGGGGCGCACCGAGTTCTTCTGCCCGGCGCGGCTGTCGGAGGCCGCCGCGCGCGCCGCCGCCGAGGCCGCGCTGACCGCCCACCGGGCGCTGGGCCTGCGCGACTACTCCCGCACCGACCTCATCGTCGACGGCGCGGGCACGGTGCGGTTCCTGGAGGTCAACGTCGCGCCCGGCATGACCGAGACCTCCACCTTCCCGATGGCGGTCGAGGCGGCCGAGCTGGACTTCGCCCGCGTCTGCCGCGACCTCGCCTTCAACGCCTACAACCGCCGCCGCTAGCCGGCGCCCGCGCGAAGGGCGGCCCTCCCCAGCCGACTCGGCTGGGAAGGGCCGCCCTTCGCGCGCCACAGGA
>NZ_JAJAQC010000044.1 GCF_027604915.1 Streptomonospora mangrovi | reverse complement strand
CCCCCCCCCCCCGCGGCCCCCGCGGGGGGGGCGCCCCCCCCCCCCCCGGCCGGGGGGGGGGCCCCCCCCCCCCCCCGCCACAGGAGGGACGGCGCCGGCCGCCCCCCGTTCAGGTCAGACCGAAACCCGCCCGCCGCGGTCGTCGCCGCCGTCGGAGGCCGGCCCGGTGGGCTCGGCGGACTCTGCCGCCGCCTTCTGCGCCGCCGCCGCGTCGCGGCGGCTCTTGACCAGGCTGGCCGCGGCCGTGATCGCCAGGGTGAGCACGATGACCACCAGCGACACGGTGGTGGGGATCTCGGGGACGTGCAGCTCGGTGGTCTCGTGGACGGCGTGCAGGATCAGCTTGACGCCGATGAACCCGAGGATGACCGCCAGGCCGTGGCTGAGGTAGACCAGCTTGTCCAGCAGCCCTCCGATGAGGAAGTACAACTGGCGCAGGCCCATCAGCGCGAAGGCGTTGGCGGTGAACACCAGGTAGGGCTCCTGGGTGATGCCGAAGATCGCCGGGATGGAGTCCAGGGCGAACAGGATGTCGGTGAGGCCCACCGCGATCATCACCAGCAGCATGGGCGTGACCACCCGCTTGCCGTCGACGCGGGCCACGAGCTTGGCGTCGTGGTAGGTGTCGGTGGTGGGCAGCACCCGGCGGACCAGGCGCACCGCCGCGTTCTCCTTGTACTCCTCGTCGTCGTCCCCGCCGCCCGACACCAGCTTCCAGGCGGTGAAGAGCAGGAACGCGCCGAAGAGGTAGAACACCCCGGCGAAGGCGTTGACCGCCGCCGCGCCCACCGCGATGAACAGGCCGCGGAAGACCAGGGCGAGCGCGATGCCCACCAGCAGGACGCGCTGGCGGTGCTCGCGGGGCACCGCGAAGGAGCCCAGGATGAGGATGAACACGAACAGGTTGTCCATGCTCATCGAGTACTCGACGATCCAGCCGGTGAAGAAGTCCACGGCCTGGCCCTCGGTGGTCAGGGAGAGGCCGATGCCGAACACGATCGCCAGGGACACGTAGACCGAGATCCAGATGGCGGCCTCGCGCATCGAGGGCTCGTGCGGCCGGCGGGCGATGATGATGAAGTCGATCAGGATCACGCCGAGCAGAACGGCGATCGTGACCCCCCAGACCCAGGGTGCGATTTCCAAGCCAGTTACTCCAGACGATCGATGGCACACGGGTGCCGGTCCCGGGCGTCCGAAAACGCCCGGGAACCGGTTTACTACATGTCAGGAACGGCCGCGTCGGCGACCCCGCCCGGCCGAGGCGCGCCGCTGCTCCATCTCGGCGGCCTGGTCGATGTAGCGCCGCATGAGGTCGGCTGCGGCGGCGTTGTGGCGCTGGATCCGGTAGTACCAGAGCGGCGCCAGGCGCTCGTGCAGCCACAGGAACCCGATCGCGAAGCCTATGCTGAGCAGCGCCTGGAACGCCAGAAACGACAGCAGGGGATCGCGCAGCACGTCGTCGTGCCCCAGGACCCCGGCCACCGCGACCTCGTCGACCAGCCGGGCCAGGGGGAACCCGACCAGCCAGTACAGCGCCACCGGGCCGACCGCGCCGACCCCGAACCGCCCCGTCGCGAGCAGGACGCAGTATCCGGCTCCGAGGAGGGCGAGCGGGATGCCCAGTCCGGTGGCGATGGTCGCGATCTGCATGCCGGGCAGCCCGGCCAGCGCCGCCACCCCGGCCGCGAACACACCGGCGACCAGGCCGATCGCCGCACCCGGAACGGCGATCTCAGCGTACTGGGCGGGCGCCGGGACATGACCGGCCGAGGGGGCGTGCGCGCTCATCAGCTCACCACCACGCCGTAGGCGAACAGCGAGTAGAACAGCATGCCGAGGTAGAACAGCGCGGCGACGGCGATCAGGACGTTGGGGACGATCCCGGGCCGGATCGGCTTGGGGAGGGTGATGTTGTTGACCAGCAGGAGGGTCACGCAGTAGGCGCCCATCGCGAAGGTGGACAGGAACGCCAGGGTGTCCAGGATCGCCGCCGGCCCGTCGGCGGGGCCGAACAGCAGGATGCAGATCCCGAACGCGATCAGGCCCCACAGGAAGAACCCGTAGAGCTTGGACATGCTGAACCGGCGCGCGCCGGGGACGAAGAAGTAGGTCATGTCGGCCTGGCCGCGCGAGAACGAGTCGAACAGCCCGAGCGTGGCGTTGAGGCCGATCAGGGAGATGAACAGGAAGAAGATCGTGCCGAAGACGGGGCTTCCGGCGGCGGTGAAGGAGGCGGCCATGGCGTCGAGGGCGGCGTCGCGCTCGCCGTCGCGGATGACCGTGGCGACCTGGGGGTCGAACCGGGCCGACGCCTGCGCCAGCACGGTGAAGGAGACCGTCACCAGCATGGTGATGCCCCAGAAGAGCACGAACGCGTCGAAGGTCACCCAGCGCCGCCAGCCCTTCCACTTGCTCATCTCCGCGGGGTCGGAGGTGTCAAACATGAACCCGCGGGTGGGCATGGTCTCCTGCTCCTCGGCGTGGCGCAGCCCGCGGATGCGCGGGATGTGGGCGCCCATGCCGGCGCCCTTGTCGCGCAGGTGCAGGGTGTACCACATCTGCTGCATGCCCGAGGGCCCGGCGAAGGCGATGGAGCCGACGATGACGGGGAACCACGCCGGCGACAGGGCCTCCTCGGGCAGGTAGCCGAAGGCGAACATGCCGGTGAGGGTGGTGGAGAGGTCGGAGAGGCTGCCGACCATGGCCGCCACCACCGAGGTGCCCACCACCAGCAGGCCGATGCAGATGGAGAGGACGTTCTCCAGCAGGTTGTAGACCACCTTGGCGAGGGTGAACACGACGCCCACCAGCAGCATGCCGGCGACCGCCGTGGCCTGCCAGGGTATTCCGGTCACCCGCTCGAACGCCGAGGCGCCGGCCGAGAGGTGGCCGGGCCAGATGTAGACGAGTATCGCGGTGACGAAGAAGAACCACATCAGCGGTTTGAACACGCGCGCGGCGCCGAAGAAGATGCTCTCGCCGGTCGCCATGGCGTAGCGCGACATCTCCAGCATCACCACGGCCTGGAGGGTGACGCCGATGAGGAACAGCCAGCGGATCTCGGGTCCGAAGATCAGGACCAGCCGCGGCCACATGTAGGACTCGCCCATGCCCACGCCCAGCGCCACGAGGAACACCGTGGGGCCGAGGAGGTGGATGGAGGGCGGTGCCTTGGGCAGTGAGCGGATCGGCATCGGCTCCAGCCGACCCGCCTTCCAGAAGCGCTCCTGCTCAGGGGCGGGGGTTTCGGCGGCACCGCCGGGGGTGCCGGCGGCGGCGCCGGACTCGGCCGGGGCGGGGCCGCGCTGGGCGGGGACCCGGGCCGGCGGGGGTTCGGTGCCGGTGAGGTCATCACGGCCCAGCGGCCGGTCGGAGTTGATGTCTGAGGAGTCCATGCGTGAGGCTCTCCCTCGCTGGATCGCGGATGCGGGCTGGTTGCCCCCTCATGCGCCCCCTGTCCTTGCGTCGGCCTCCCTTGAGCGTCGTGCGTGGCGTGCGGTCGGCGGATGATCCGCGGCGGCGGCGCTGGCGTACGCCGCCGCCGCGGGCGGCCCGGCGGTCTCGGGTGGCGGCTCGGCGGCCACCGGGCGTGTGTGCTGCGGCTGGTGCGGGTGTGGCGGGGGTTACACGCGCGGGATCAGAGTAGTCCCGCCGCGCGCGCCCAGCGATACTTCGCGCCCAGCACCTGCACCGGCTTCTCGGTGGTGTAGGGGTAGGCGACCACGCCGTGGCGGAACAGGTGGGCGCTGGCGGCCTCGACCTCGGTGTCGCCCGAGAGGGAGGCCACGATCGGCTTGTCGATCCCCGCGGCCCGCGCCTGGGTCACCACGTCGGCGACCAGTTCGGCGAAGACCATGGGCGGGGTGACGATGGTGTGCCAGTAGCCCAGGATGAGGGCGTGCACCCGGGGGTCCTCCAGGCCCAGGCGGATGGTCTTCTCGTAGGTGGCGGGCGGTTCGCCGCCGGTGATGTCCACCGGGTTGCCGGCGGCGCCGAAGGGCGGGATGAACGCGCGGAACGCCTCGTCCAGGTCGGGCGGGATCTCCATGAGGCTCATGCCGTTGTCGACCACGGCGTCGGACAGCAGCACGCCCGACCCGCCGGCGCCGGTGATGATGACGACGTTCTCGCCGGTGGGCGCGGGCATGATCGGCAGCGCCCGGCCGAACTCCAGCAGTTCGTTGAGGCCGGGCGCGCGGACCACGCCGGCCTGGCGCAGGATGTCGTCGTAGACCTTGTCGTCGCCGGCCAGGGCGCCGGTGTGGGAGCCGGCGGCGCGGGCACCCGCCGAGGTGCGCCCGGCCTTGAGCACCACCACCGGCTTCTTCGGCACGACCTCGCGGGCGGCCTGCACGAACGCCCGGCCGTCCTTGAGGTCCTCCAGGTGCATGGCGATGGCGTTGGTGTTGTCGTCCTGGCCGAAGAAGGTGAGCAGGTCGTCCTCGTCGATGTCGGCCTTGTTGCCCACGCCCACGATCGCCGAGACACCGGTGCTGGTGCTGCGGCTGTAGCCCAGGATGGCCATGCCGATCCCGCCGGACTGGGAGGTCAGGGCGGTGCCGCCGCGCACGTCGTAGGGGGTGCAGAAGGTCGCCGACAGGCTCTGGGGCGTGTAGTAGTAGCCGTAGATGTTGGGGCCCAGCAGCCGCACGCCGTGGCGGCGGGCCACCGCCAGCACCTCGTCCTGCAACTCCTGCTCGCCGGTCTCGGCGAAGCCCGAGGGGATGAGGATCGCCCCGGCCACGCCCTTGCGGCCGGCCTCCTCCAGCGCCCCGGCCACGAACTTGGCGGGGATGGCGAACACGGCGACGTCGATGCCGTCGGGGGCGTCGGCGATGCTCTTGTAGGCGGTACGCCCGTAGACCTCGTCGGCCTTGGGGTTGATCGGGTAGACGTGGCCGGCGTAGCCGCCGTCCACGATGTTGCGGATGACGGAGTTGCCGATCTTGCCGGCCTCGTTGGAGGCGCCGATGATCGCGATGGCGCGCGGCTTGAAGATCCGCTCCATCGCGCCCAGGATCTCCTCGCGGGTGAACCGGGCCGGCTCCTTGGGCGGGGCGAAGTCCAGGACGAACCGCAGGTCGGCGGCCACGGCGTCGGAGGCCGAGGCGAACACCGGGTTGAGGTCGGCCTCGGCGATCTCGGGGAAGTCGGTGACCAGGTCGGAGAGCCGCACCAGCACGTCGGCCAGCCGCTCGCGGTCCACCCCCGCGCCGCCGCGCACCCCCTCCAGCACCTCGGCGGCCTTGATGTCGCCGATCTGGGCCAGGGCCTCCTCGCGCGTCACCGGGGCCAGGCGGAAGGCGACGTCCTTGAGGACCTCCACCAGCACGCCGCCCAGGCCGAAGACCACGACCTTGCCGAAGGTGGGGTCGGTGGTGGCGCCGACGAGCACCTCGGTGCCGCCGCCGACCATCTGCTGGATCTGCACGCCCTCGATGGCGGCCTCGGGGTTGTAGGCGCGGGCGTTGCCGACGATGCGCTCGTAGGCGGCCTTGACCTCCTGGGGGGAGGACAGGCCGACCTCCACGCCGCCGGCCTCGGTCTTGTGCAGGATGTCGGGGGAGACGATCTTGGCGACGACCGGCAGCCCGAGTTCCACGGCCAGCGCGACCGCCTCGTCGGCGCTGGTGGCCAGCGCCTCGCCGGGGATCGGGATGCCGTAGGCCCCGGCGAGGACCTTGGCCTCGGGCGCGGTGAGCGCGCCGCGGCTCTCGGCGCGCGCCCGGTCCAGGACCGCGCGTACGGCGTCGCGGTCGTAGCCGGTGGAGGGTTCCGTGGCCATGGTGTCAGATCACTCCGTTCGCTTTGAGGGCCGCCAGTTCGTCGGCGGAGAGCCCCAGTTCGCCCTGGTAGACCTCGGTGTTGTGCTCGCCCAGCAGCGGCGAGCGGTCGATGTCGGCGGGGGAGTCGGACATGCGGATCGGCAGGCCGACGGTCTTGTAGGCGCCGCGCTGGGGGTGCTCCACGGTGGTGACGATCCCGTTGCCGTTGAGCGTGGGGTCCTCGATGATCTCCCGGGTCGACAGGATCGGGCCGCAGGGGATGTTGTGCTCGTTGAGCGCGGCCAGCACGTCCCACTTGGGCAGGGTGGCCGACCACTCCTCGATGAGGGCGAACATCTTGTCGAGCTTGTCCAGGCGGGCCTCGGGGGTGGCCCACTCGGGGTCCTCGGCCAGCTCGGGGTGGCCGATGATGCGGGAGATCGGCCCCCAGCCGGCGGGCTGGACGATGACGTAGACGTAGTCGTTGGGGCCGCCGGGCGCGGTGCGCACCGCCCAGCCGGGCTGGCCGCCGCCCGAGGCGTTGCCCGAGCGGGGGACCTCGTCGCCGAAGCTCTCGTTGGGGTACTCGGCGAGCGGGCCGTGGGCCAGGCGCTGCTGGTCGCGCAGCTTCACCCGGCACAGGTTGAGCACGGCGTCCTGCATGGCCACCTCGACGCGCTGGCCGCGGCCGGTGGTGGTGCGCTGGTACAGGGCGGCGAGGATACCGGCTACTGTATGCATTCCGGTGCCCGAGTCGCCGATCTGCGCGCCCGTGGCCAGCGGGGGCCCGGTCTCGAACCCGGTGGTGCTCATCGACCCGCCCATGGCCTGGGCGATCACCTCGTAGGCTTTGAAGTGGGCGTAGGCGCCGGGCCCGAACCCCTTGATCGAGGCGTAGACCAGCCGGGGGTTGGCCTCCTTGAGCACCTCCCAGGTGAACCCCATGCGGTCCAGCGCGCCCGGTGCGAAGTTCTCCACCAGCACGTCGCTGCGCTTGACCAGGTCCAGGAAGATGCGCTTGCCCTCGTCGGTCTTGGTGTTGAGGGTGATGCTGCGCTTGTTGCCGTTGAGCATCGTGAAGTAGAGGCTGTCCACGTCGGGCAGGTCGCGCAGTTGGCGCCGCGTGATGTCGCCGCTGGGGGCCTCCAGCTTGATGACGTCGGCGCCCAGCCAGGCCAGGATCTGGGTGGCCGAGGGCCCCGATTGCACGTGGGTCATGTCCAGGACGCGGACACCGTCGAGTGCCTTGGTCATTGCATCCTCCCCGGGTGGCCTACTTGTACATGGTCTGGTTCATGGTCCCGGGGGCGTAGACCTCGGGGTCGATCCAGACGTTGATCAGCGAGGGCTTGCCCGACTCGCGGGCGCGGCGCAGCGCCGGGCCGATCTCGGCGGGGTCGTGGACCTCCTCGCCGTAGCCGCCCAGCATCTTGGCGAACTCCGAGTAGCGGACGTCGCCCAGGGTGTTGCCGATCTCGCCGCGGTCGGCGCCGTACTTGGCGATCTGGCCGTAGCGGATCTGGTTCATGGAGGAGTTGTTGCCGACGACCCCCACGAAGGGCAGGTTGAACCGCACCAGCGTCTCGAAGTCCCACCCGGTGAGGCTGAAGGCTCCGTCGCCGAAGAGCGCGACCACCTCCTTGTCGGGGCGGGCGTACTTGGCCGCCATCACGAACGGCACGCCCACGCCCAGGGTGCCCAGGGGGCCGGGGTCCAGCCAGTGGCCGGGGGACTTGGGCTGGACCACCTGGCCCGAGAACGTCACGACGTCGCCGCCGTCGCCGATGTAGATGGAGTCCTCGGTGAGGAAGTCGTTGATCTCGCTGACCAGGCGGTAGGGGTGGATGGGCGTGGAGTCGCTGGCCAGCAGCGGCGCCCGCTTGTCCAGCGCCTGGCGCTCCACCTGGCGCAGCTCCTCCAGCCACGCCTTGCGCCCCTGGGCGCCGTTGTCGCCGTAGGCCGAGGTGGCCTGGAGCACCGAGCGCAGCACCACGTCGGCGTCGCCGACGATGCCCAGGTCGATGTCGCGGTTGCGGCCCACCGTGGCGTAGCTGAGGTCGATCTGCACGACCTTGGCCTCGGGCGAGAGCCGCTTGCCGTAGCCCATCCGGAAGTCGAAGGGCGTGCCGACGATGATGATCAGGTCGGAGCTGTTGAAGGCGTGCCGGCGCGAGAGCTGGAAGTGGTGGGGGTCGCCGGGCGGCAGGGTGCCCCGGCCGGCGCCGTTCATGTAGGCCGGGACGTTGAGCGCGCGCACCAGCTCCACGGCGGAGTCGGTGGCCCGGGTGGTCCACACCTGGTTGCCCAGCAGGATGCTGGGGCGCTCGGAGCGCACCAGCAGCTCGGCCAGGCGCTCCACCGCCTCAGGGTCGCCGCCCTGGCGGGTGGAGGCCCGGTAGCCGCCGGGGCGGGGGATGCGCGCCGAGGACAGCGGGACCGAGGCGTCGAGGATGTCGCGCGGGATCTCCAGGAAGGAGGGGCCGGGGGCGCCGTTGAGCGACTCGCGGAAGGCCATGGAGACCATGTCGGCGACGCGCTCGGTGTGGGGCACGGTGGCCGCGAACTTGGAGATGGGGTTGATCATGTCGACGTGCGGCAGGTCTTGCAGCGAGCCCATCTTGTGCTGGCTGAGTGCGCCCTGGCCGCCGATGACCAGCATCGGGCTCTCGGCGCGGAAGGCGTTGGCGATGCCGGTGACCGCGTCGGTGGTGCCGGGGCCGGCGGTGACCACCGCGCAGCCGGGCTTGCCGGTGACCCGGGCGTAGCCGTCGGCGGCGTGGGCGGCCACCTGCTCGTGGCGGACGTCGATGACGTCGATGCCCTCGTCGGCGCAGCCGTCGTAGATGTCGATGATGTGGCCGCCGCACAGCGTGAAGATCACGTCGACCCCCTCGGCCTTGAGGGCCTTGGCGACGAGGTGACCGCCCGAGATCGTGGTGTCGCCACCCTTGTCGTCAGTCATCTGAGCACCCATCTCCGTTCATTGGATACTGCATACCGTATGGTCTCCATTGCTACACGAGCCCCTCTCCGGTGTCTAGAGCGGAATCGTGCGAATGGGGACCGGGCGCCGCAGCCGCGCGGCCGTCACCGCCGCGGCCAGCCCGGCCGCACCCGCGCCCAGCAGGGCCGCCGCCGCCCCGGCGCCGGGCAGCCAGACCAGCAGCGCGGCGGCGCCGCCCACGCCCAGCAGGCCGCCGGCCGCCTTGGCGCTGTAGACCAGCCCCTGGATCTCGGCGCTGTCGCGGCTGCCGAAGTAGTCCAGGGCCAGGGTGCGGGTCAGCGGGTAGCAGCACCCGCCGCCGATCCCGGCGGGCACGGCCAGCAGCACCAGCCCCGCCACCGAGCCGAGCGCGGCCGCGGCCGGCAGCGCGAACTGCGCGGCGGCGCCGGCGGTCAGCGCGGCCACCAGGATCCGGCGCCGGCCCACGCGCTCGGCCCAGCGGCCCGCCGCCGCCCGGCCCAGGCCGCTGGCCGCCACCAGCGCGGCCAGCACCGCGGCCGCGCCGCCGGGCGGCAGGTCGGCGCGGGCCAGCAGCAGCGGCAGCACCGCCAGGTCGGCCAGCGCCATGGCCCCGGCCAGCGCCACAACGGCGTGCAGGCCGGGCAGCGCGCCGCTGCGCCACGCCTGGGCGGGGGAGAGGTCGACGCAGGCCAGGGGCTCGCGGCGGCGGCGCAGCGCCCAGGCGCGGGGATCGCTCTCGGGCGGCCACCAGCGCGGCGGCGGCGCGCTCAGCCGCCAGCCGGCCCCGGCCACCAGCAGCGCCAGCGCCGCGCCCACCCAGGGCGCGGCCGCCAGGTGGGCGGGCTCGGCCAGCGCGATCCCGGCCACCAGCGGCACCGCGCCCAGCGCGAACCCCGCGCCGGCGGGCACCGCGTGGGTGGCGGGGCGCTCGGGGTACCAGGCGGCGACCACGTGCACGGCCGAGTGGTAGACGAGCCCGGCGCCCAGGCCGCCGAGCAGGCCGTAGCCCATGGCCACCACCCCCAGGTGGCCGCTGAGCTCGCACACCGCCAGGGCGGCGGCGCACAGCGGGGCGCCGGCGACCACCGCCGGCCCCGGAGCGAGCAGGCCGCGCTCGCGCAGCCGGGCCAGCGGCAGCGCGGTGGCGCCCTGCACCAGGGTCCACAGCGCGAAGGGCAGCAGCGCGGCGGCCGGGCTCCAGCCGTGGGCGGCCACCAGCAGCGGCACGGCCGCGCCGTAGCCGAACTGGAGCACGCCCACCCCGGCCACGGCCGCCACGGCGCGGGCGGCCAGGGCGAATCGGTCGCGCCCGGCCAGGTCGCGGGCCGAGCGGCCCACCGCGTAGCGGCGGCCCGTCCAGTCGGCCAGTTCGCCCGCCGCGGCGGGGGCGTAGGGGGAGGCGAGATGGCCCGTGAGGGCGGAGGGGGCGGACGGCGGGGAGTTCATCGTGGCGTACCTCACATCGACCGGGCGATCGTATACAGTATGCGCGGCCAGGGTGGATGTGTGAAGGGGGTCACGTCGGCCACTTCGCGCTCGAGGTGGCCCTCACTCGTGGTATTGCATACTGCATACGATCTCGCGTATGACAGTCAGGAGGGTCCGTCAACCGCACGCGACGCCGAGGAGGCCCGGTGGACCTCTACGAGTACGAAGCCAAACAGTTGTTCGGCGAGCACGAGGTGCCGCTCGCCGAACGCCAACTCGCATCGACCCCCGAGCAGGCCGCCGCCAGCGCCGCGCGGCTGGGCGGCCGCGTGGTCGTCAAGGCGCAGGTGAAGACCGGCGGGCGCGGCAAGGCCGGCGGGGTGAAGGTGGCCGAGGGTCCCGAGGACGCCCGCGCCAAGGCCGAGCAGATCCTCGGCATGGACATCAAGGGCCACACCGTGCACCGCGTCCTGGTGGAGGAGGCCACCGACATCGCCGAGGAGTACTACGTCTCCTTCCTGCTCGACCGCGCCAACCGGAGCTTCCTGTCCATCTGCTCCGCGCAGGGCGGCGTGGAGATCGAGGAGGTCGCCGCCACCCGGCCCGAAGCCGTCGTGCGCACTCCCGTCGACCCCCTCACCGGCCTGGACCGCGACACCGCGCTGGCGATCTGCCGCGCCGCCGGCCTGCCCGAGGACGTGCACCCGCCCGCGGCCGTGGTGCTCCAGCGGCTGTGGCGCGTGGCCGTGGAGGAGGACGCCACCCTGGTCGAGGTCAACCCGCTGGTGCGCACCACCGGCAACCGCCTCGTGGCCCTGGACGGCAAGGTCACCCTCGACGGCAACGCCCTGGACCGCCACCCCGAGCGCTTCCCCTTCCACGACGACGGCCTGGCCGACTCCCGCGAGGCGCGCGCCAAGGCCAAGGGGCTCAACTACGTCAAGCTGGACGGCCAGGTCGGGATCATCGGCAACGGTGCGGGCCTGGTGATGTCGACGCTGGACGTGGTGGCCTATGCGGGCGAGGAGTTCGGCGGGGTCAAGCCGGCCAACTTCCTGGACATCGGCGGCGGGGCCTCGGCCGAGGTCATGGCCAACGGCCTGGAGATCATCCTGGGCGACCCCGACGTGAAAAGCGTGTTCGTCAACGTGTTCGGCGGGATCACCGCCTGCGACGCGGTGGCCAACGGCATCGTCCAGGCCCTCCAGTTGCTGGAGGGGCGCGGCGA
>NZ_JAJAQC010000043.1 GCF_027604915.1 Streptomonospora mangrovi | reverse complement strand
GTGGGCGGGCATGAGCGGGGCGAGCAGGTCCCACTCGGCGTCGGTGAGTTCATGGCGTCGGACCATGAATCCCAAGGATTACCGAAGACCAGCCCGCCCCGCAGACCTTTCAAAAAACAGGACCTAGTCGAGTTCGGCGGCCAGCACCTCGGGGTCGGCGCCGTCCAGGGTCTCCAGCGCCGCGTACAGCGGGCGCTCGGGGCCCTCCTCCACCTGGTCCAGCACCCGCTCGGCGAACTCCTGCTGGCCCCGGGCGTTGGGGTGGAACGTGCTGCGGTCGATCTCCAGCCCGTCGGCGAAGTCGGCCAGCAGCACCCCGTTGAGCCAGGGGTCCTCGGCGCCCACCTCGTGGCCCCGCAGCGCCGTGTACATCCGCACGTACTCCACGCTGCCGGTCTGGCCGGCCGCCACGATCTCGGAGTCGAGCGCGGCGACGTCCTCGGCGATCTGCTCGTTGAACCGCTGGGTGATCGTGTTCAGCCACTCCTGGTCGTGCGGGGCCAGCGTGTAGTACATGCTGTCGGGGTCGCCGGGGAACAGCCGGGGGTAGCCCACCACCAGGATCCGGGCGTCGGGCGCGCGCTCGCGGATCTCCAGCACGATCTCCTCCAGGGTGGGGCCGAACGTGCGCATCCGCTGCTCGATCTCGTCCTCCTGGTCGGTGCACGCCTGGGTCTCCACCAGCGGCACCCGCGCCATGCAGGCGCGCAGGATCTTGGTGAACCCGACGTCGTTGCCGCCGATCCCGAGGGTGACCAGCGAGGTGTGCGCGCCCACCCGGTCGATCTGCGAGGTGGGCTCGCCCAGCGTGTCGAGCATGGCCCAGCCGCGCTGGCTGCTGCACGCGTAGAACCCCAGCCGCTCCTCCAGGTCGTGTGCCGCGGCGACGCGCCGGGGGTAGGCGTTGTCGGAGCGGTAGCAGCCGCCCGCCGCGGCGGTGCCCTCGGCGTAGTCGCCGGCGCCGTCGCCGGAGGAGTAGGAGTCGCCCAGCGCCACGTAGTTGCCCCACGTGGCGGCCTCCACGGGGTCCAGGCGGCGCCGCCAGCCCGACCCGTCGGCGTAGTCGCGGCGCGGGTCGTCGGCCGTGGGCGGGCACGCCGACTGGGTGATGTCGCACCAGGCGGTCACCACGCCGTGCCGGGCGGCGGGGACCAGCAGGACGGCGACGCAGACCAGCACCAGCGCGGCCGCCGCCGCGGCGACCAGGCGGCGCCGGCTCAGCTCCGGTACGCGCACGGCTCGGGCTCGCCTCCTTCGGCTCACGCGGTAGCGGGCGGCCCGTGCGGGGGAGACGGGCCTATGCCGCAGGCTACCCGCGCGCGCGGGCGCACCAGGGGCGCGCACCGCCGGAGGGGCGGGCGGTGGGGGGCGTCGGGGGCGTCGGGGGCGTCGGGGCGCGCCTCCCGCGCGGCGGCCGCCGCCGCGACGCGGTGGCCATCCCTGCGCCGGCCCGCCGCCGCGGCGCCGTTGGCGCGGCGGCGAGCCGATGCGGCACCGGCTCCGCCGGTGAGGAGGCGCGCCCGGCCCGTCCAACGGCTCAGCGCCGCGAGGGCGCGAGCCGCGTGCCAGGGGGACCCCGCAACTCTCACACGCCCCGCCCGGCGGCGGCAGAGGGCGAGGCCACAAAGAACGGCCGCCGTTTCTTGGCGGAACCCCACCGCCCCGGCGCCCGAGCGCGCAAGGGCGACCACCCGCCCGCGCCCTGACCTGTCGTGGTGGATGATGGGCGTCACACCGCAGCACCCGTGCCGCCCCCGCCGGCGCGCAGCACCAAGGAGGACTGCCGAAGATGCGGACACCGCCGCCTGTGCTCTGGACACCCGACAGCGAGCGGCGCGAACGCGCCAACATCACCGACTTCACCCGGTGGGTACGCGAGCACCGCGGAGTCGAGGCCCCCGACTACGACGCGCTGTGGCGGTGGTCGGTCACCGATCTGGAGGGCTTCTGGTCGGCGGTCTGGGAGTACTGCGGCGTCCAGGCCGACACCCCCTACGAGCGGGTGCTCGCCTCCGCCGACATGCCCGGCGCCCAGTGGTTCCCCGGAGCGCGGCTCAACTACGCCCGGCACGTCTTCCGCGACCGCGACGACGACGCCGTGGCCATCCGGCACGCCTCGGAGCTGCGCGTGCTGGGGGAGTGGACCTGGGGGGAGCTGAAGGCGCGCACCGCCGCCATCGCCCAGGGGCTGCGCCAGTTGGGCGTGGGGCCGGGCGACCGGGTGGTGGCCTACCTGCCCAACATCGCCGAGGCCGCGGCAGCGTTCTACGCCTGCGCCGCCATCGGCGCCGTGTGGTCCTCCTGCTCCCCCGACTTCGGGGTGCGCAGCGTCGTGGACCGCTTCGCCCAGATCGAGCCCGCCGTGCTGCTGGCCGTCGACGGCTACCGCTACGGCGGCAAGGACTTCGACCGCACCGGGGTGCTCGCCGAACTGCGCGCCGCCCTGCCCACTCTGCGCCACACCGTGGTGCTCGACTACCTGGGCACCGGCCCGGTGGAGGGCGCGCTGGACTGGGCGGAGCTGGAGGCCGCGGGCGCCGGCGCCGAACTGGAGTTCACCCCCCTGCCGTTCGACCACCCGCTGTGGGTGCTGTACTCCTCGGGCACCACCGGCCTGCCCAAGGCGATCGTGCACAGCCACGGCGGCATCGTGGTCGAGCAGCTCAAGAACCTCACCCTGCACCTGGACGCCCAGCCCGACGACCGGGTCTTCTGGTTCACCACCACCGGCTGGATGATGTGGAACTTCCTCGTCAGCGTGCTGCTGACCCGGGCCTCCATCGTCCTCTACGACGGCAGCCCCGGCCACCCCGACCTCGGCGCCCTGTGGGACCTGGCCGAGCGCGCCCGCATCACCGTCTTCGGCACCAGCGCCGGCTACCTGGCCTCCTGCATGAAGGCCGGCGTCCACCCCGCCGAGGGCCGCGACCTGTCGCACCTGCACGCGGTGGGCTCCACCGGCTCACCGCTCAGCCCCGAGGGGTTCGCCTGGTGCTACCGCGAGCTGGGCGACCGGCTGTGGCTGTTCTCCACCAGCGGCGGCACCGACATTTGCAGTTGCCTGGTGGGCGGCGTGCCCACCCTGCCGGTCTACGAGGGCGAGATCCAGGCGCGTTCCCTGGGCATGGCCGTGGCCGCCTGGGACCCCGACGGCAAGGAGCTGGTCGGCGAGGTGGGCGAGCTGGTGGTCACCCGGCCGGCGCCCTCCATGCCGATCTACTTCTGGAACGACCCCGGCGGGGAGCGGCTGCGCGACAGCTACTTCGCCATGTACCCGGGGGTGTGGCGGCACGGCGACTGGATCGAGATCACCGAGCGCGGCACCGCGGTGATCTACGGCCGCTCCGACTCCACCATCAACCGCGGCGGCGTGCGCATGGGCACCAGTGAGATCTACCGCGCGGTGCTGGCGCTGGAGGAGGTGGTGGACGCGCTGGTGGTGGACGTCCCTCAGCCCGACGGCGGGTCGCGCATCGAGCTGTTCGTGGTGGTGCGCGAGGGCGCCGCCCTCGACGACGACCTCACCGCCCGGCTGGCCCGGCGCGTCCGCGAGGACTGCTCGCCGCGGCACGTGCCCGACGCGGTGCGCGCCATCGCCGAGGTTCCGCGCACGCTGTCGGGCAAGGTGCTGGAGGTCCCGGTCAAGCGCATCCTCATGGGGGAGCGCCCAGAGCGGGTCGCCAGCCGCGACTCCCTGGCCAACCCCGCCGCGCTGGACTACTTCACCCGGCTGGCCGCCGAGCGGTGAGCCCGCCGGCCGGGCCGGTCCGGGCGCGGGTGGCGGCGCCCGGACCCGCCCGGCGGTGCGGCGGGGGAGGCGGGACAGGCGGGGGAGCGGCGGCGGGGAGGGCGGTGGAAACGGCGTCGGGGAGGGCGGGGAGCGGCGGGAGGGGACAAACACTCCCGAACCCGCCTAGTCTGGGCGGCGTGTCGCAGCACTCACCCCAGACGCGGGCCGCCACCGCGCCACGCTCCCCCGCGGAGCGCATCGCCGGCATCGACGTCGCCCGCGCCCTCGCGGTGTTCGGCATGTTCTCCGTCCACCTCGGGGTCGGGGCCATCGGCGTCTTCGGCTCCGACGCGGTCGGCTCCGCCCTCACCGACTCCGTCCACGAACTGACCCGGGGCCGCTCCTCGGCCCTGTTCGCGTTCCTGGCCGGGGTCTCCCTGGCCCTGATGACCGGGCGCGCCCACCCCGTGGCAGGGGCCGAACTGCGGCGCAGGTGCCTGCGGATCCTCATGCGCGCGCTCGTGCTGGGTGTGCTCGGGGTGCTGCTGGACTTCGCCGGGGCGCCCATCGCGATCATCCTCACCTACTACGCCGGGTTCTTCCTGCTGGCGATCCCGCTGCTCCTGCTGCGGCTGCGCGCCCCGGCGCTGGCCGCGACCGCGGCGGCGATTGCCGTGGCCGGCCCGGTGGCCTCCTTCGCGATCCGCGGCGCCATGGGCGATACCGGGTCGCGCGTGTCCTCCATCGGCGGACCGCTCGACTTCCTGCTCACCGGCTACTATCCGGCCTTCACCTTCATGGCGTTCGTGGTGGCCGGAATGGCGGTCGGCCGGCTCGACCTCGCCTCCGCCCGGACCCGGCTGGGCATGGTGGCCACCGGCGCGGGCCTGGCCCTGCTGGGCTACGGCGGCTCCTGGCTGCTGCTGCACCCCCTGGGCGGGCTGGCCCACCTGGAGCGGGCGTGGCTGGGCAGCCCCGACGAGCTGATGTACCAGGGCATCGGCGACAAGATCGGCGACCTGCACGGGCAGGTCCCCACGGACACCGCCTGGTACCTCGCCGTGGCCACGCCGCACAGCGGCACCGGCTTCGAGATCGCGGGCGCGGTGGGCACCGCGCTCATCGTGCTGGCCGCCTGCATGGCGGCGGCCGACGTCGCCGGGCGGCTGCTCTACCCCCTCGCGGCGGCGGGTTCGATGCCCCTGACCATCTACACCGGCCACGTCCTGGTGATCGGCGCCCTGGGCTACTCCGCCTGGGACGCCCAGCCGTTCCGGCTCGAGGCGTTCGTGATCGGCGCGCTGGTGTTCGCCACGGTGTGGCGCCTGACGCTGGGCCGCGGCCCCCTGGAACGCCTGGTCGGCCACCTCGCCGACACCGCCGCCGAGATCGTCCCCCCGGAAAGCCCCGACCGCGCCGCGCCGCGTCCGTAGCGGAGGCCGGCGGCCGATGGCCTGCGGTCCGTGGGCCGTGGGCCGTGGCCGGTGGACTGCGGCCATCGGGTCGCGGTGATCGGTGTGCGGAAAAACCGGTGGCTCCGCCTACCCCCCGACTGGGAGGATCTGTCCGTCCGCGTCCGGTGTGCTGGTGTGGGCGGGGGTGTTGGCGGTGTCCCAGTCGGCCGTGAGGGCGGTGGGCAGCAGGGCCAGGCACTCGTCGACGGCCTCCAGCAGGTTGTCCTGGCCGGCGGCGCGGCACGAGCGGCCGAAGGCCACTTGGAGGGCCGAGGTGAACGCCGCCGTCAGGAGTTCGGGGCGGGGGTCGAGGCGGGGGTCCACGCCCGCGCGGCGGGCGATGAGGAGGGCGAGGCGGTTCTGGTGTGAGCACACCCGCTCCTGGCGCGCGCCGTGCAGGCGGGAGGAGTCGTTGCTGATGCGCAGCACCTGGAGTTGGGCCGCGACGTCGGCGGGCTCCAGTTCCGACCACGCGTCGGCGAAGGCGTTGACCATCGCCGTGAAGGGGTGCTCCTCGGCGGGCCGGGCGGCCAGCTTGAGGCGGAACCCCTCCTCGATCTGGTCGTGGACCGACAGCACGATCTCCTCCTTGCTCGCGAAGTAGCGGAAGAGCGTGCGCTGGGAGACGTCGGCCTCGGCCGCGATCTCCTCGGTGGTGACCGCGTCGAACCCGCGCTCGGCGAACAGCCGCAGCGCGGCGGCGACGAGGGCCTGGCGGGTGCGGGCCTTCTTGCGCTCGCGGAGCCCGGTCTGCTCGCGGTCGTGGGTCATCTCACGCACGCCCTCCCCGGGAGCGGACGCTCGAAATGTCGTCGCGTGCCGTTACGTTCACCGCATTCACCTCATCGTCAGTGCGTGTCTGTCCGGATGATACCCGCGGGCGCGAAAAACAGTCAGCGATTGCCAAGTGTCAGTTGCTGCCATAATCTTGTCCGGTCCCCGCCGCCCGCGGGGACCACGGCCCACAGGGGGAGACCATGACCGACACCGCCGCCAGACCCATCCACCAACCGGGGCAGCCGCCGGCGCCGCCCGCGCCGCGCGGGTTCCGCGGCGGCCCCTGGGGCACGCTGGTGGCCATCGCCTTCGGCGTGGTCATGGTGGCCCTCGACGGCACGATCGTCGCCGTGGCCAACCCCGACATCGCCCGCGACCTCAGCGCCTCGCTGGCCGAACTCCAGTGGGTCACCCACGGCTACCTGCTCGGCCTGGCGGTCTTCCTCATCACCTCGGGCAAGCTCGGCGACCGCTTCGGCTACCGCCGCATGTACCTGATCGGCGTCGTCGGGTTCACCCTCACCTCGATCGGCATCGCGCTCTCGGGGGCGGTGCCCGTGCTGGTGGGCTTCCGGATCCTCCAGGGCATCTTCGGCGCCACCATCGCGCCCGCCGCCATGGGCCTGCTGCGCTCCAACTTCCCGCCGCACATGCTGGGCCGCGCCTTCGGCGTGTTCGGCAGCATCCTGGGCGGCGCCATGGCGGCCGGCCCCATCGTCGGCGGCATCCTGGTGTCCTCCTTCGGCTGGGAGGCCGCGTTCCTCATCAACGTGCCCCTGGGCATCGTGACGGTCGCGGCGGCGCTGTGGCTCATCGGCCCCAACCGCGCCACCGACCCCTCCTCCCGCCTGGACGTCCTCGGCATCCTGCTGCTGAGCGTGGCCATCTTCGCCCTGGTCTGGGCGCTGGTCGAGGCCCCGGTGGTGGGCTGGACCCACCCCGAGACCCTGGCCGTGCTGGCGGTGTCGCTGGCCTTCGGCGCCGGGTTCGTCTTGTGGCAGGCGCGCGCCGCCGACCCGCTGATGCCGCTGGCCATCTTCCGGCTGCCGGCGCTGTCCATCGGCGTGGTGCTGATGGTCCTGGTGGCGCTCGGCCTCATGGGGTCGCTGTTCTTCGTGACCTTCTACCTCCAGGGCGTGCGCGACCTCAGCCCCATGCAGACCGGCCTGCAACTGCTCCCGCTCACCCTGATGATGGGCGTGCTCGGCACCCCGGCCGGGCGGCTGATGGACCGCTTCGGCACCCGCGTGCCCACCGTCGCCGGGCTGCTCATCGCCGCGGCCGGCCTGTTCCTGCTGTCGCGGCTGAGCTTCGACACCGGCGTCGTGGCCACCTCGGCGGGGTTCCTGCTGCTGGGCGTCGGGCTGACCCTGGTCATGACCGGAGCCACCGCCGCCATGATCACCGCGGCGCCGGTGTCGCTGGCCGGTGTCGCGTCGGGCCTCCAGCAGACCGCCATGCAGTTGGGCGGCTCGCTGGGCACGGCCGTGCTGGGCGCGGTGCTGTCGCTGGTGATCGTCTCCACCCTGCCGGGCCACTTCGCCGACGCCGGGCTGGGGGAGCTGTCGGCCGCCGAGGCTCAGGAGATGCAGAGCGCGGTGTCCCAGGGCGGCGAGGTCGTGGGGTCGGCCCAGGGCGCCACGGCCGAGGCCATCACCCACGCCAGCAACCTGGCGTTCCTGGACGGCATGCACCTGTCCTTCGGGATCGCCGCCGCCGTCATGGTGGCCGCGGCCGTCCTGGCGATGTTCATGAAGCCGCAGCGGAACGACTCCGGGACCGACGCTCCGGTCGTGCACATCTGATCCGCTGATCCCGCCGTTCCACCGCGACGGCCCGGAGCGCCCGGCGCTCCGGGCCGTCGCGTGTGCGGGGGCGGCCCGGCGGGGGCGGCCCCGTCCCGCGCTCCGCATCCCGGATGCCGATTTCCCCAGTTCCATCTCCCCGGATTTCCGGTCATATATCCTTATTGGAATTCATATCCCTGTGTTCCAGTCATGCGCTTCCGCCGCCCCACTCCTATTGCGCGACGCGCGCGGCTCCCTTCCGTCGGCATCTGTGGATAACGCCGCCGCCGGTGCCGGTGAAACGGATAAAATTCCGCCGTGATCGTTACTGCACGCATTAATGGCATTTCCGAAATCCGGTTATGGTCCACAGCGTGTCGGGCTGGGCGCGGCGGGGGCCACCTCCCGTGCCGGGAAGCGGGGAACGCTTATGGCTCAAGGGGTGGCTTTCTCTGTCCTGGGGCCGCTCCGGGTGGCCGTGCACGGCAACCCGGTCCGGCTCTCCGCGGGCAAGCAGCGGGCGCTGCTGGCGGCCCTTCTGCTCAGCGCCAACGAACCCGTCGCCCAGGACCAGCTCGTGCGCTGGGTATGGGACCGCACCCCGCCGCTCAGCCCCCGGGCCGCGCTCCACACGTGCCTGACCCGGCTGCGCCACACCCTCGACCACCACACCCCGGGACTGTCGGCGGTGGTGCGCACCTGCTCGGCCGGCTACCTGGTCGAGGCCGGCCCTGACCAGCTCGACCTCCTGCGCTTCCGGCGGCTGGCCGCCCACGCCCGGCAGGCCGCCGCGCGCGGCGACCACGACTCCGAGTCCGCGGCCCTGCGCCAGGCCCTGGCGCTGTGGAGCGTGCCCGTCCTGCCCGAGATCCGCTCCGAGGCGCTGCGGCGCGACCTCGTCGCGCGCGTCACCGAGGAGTGGCTGCCGGTGCGCGAGCGCGCCCACGAACTCGCCCTGGCCCGCGGCCGCCACGACCCCCTGATCGCCGAACTCCGCGACCTCGTGCGGCAGTTCCCCTTCCACGAGGGCTTCTGGCGCCAGTTGGTCCTGGCCCTCTACCGCGCCGGCCGGCGGGTCGAGGCGCTTGAGACCTACGCCGAACTCAGCGCGCGCCTGCGCGAGGAGACCGGCATGGACCCCTGCCCCGAGTCGCGCGACCTCCACCTCGCCGTGCTGCGCGGCGATCCCGGCCTCGCCACCGCGGCCGGCGCCCCGGCCACGGTCCCCGCCGCCCGAACCGGGCAGACCGGGGCACTGCCGGAGAAAAGCGGAATCGAGCAGTGAACCAATCGGGAGAATGGTGCTTTTCCGGGAATGCGGGTGGCCCTGCGATGCGGCAAATGAAAGAAGTAAGTAAGACGAATGAAAGGGTCCGGTGGCGGCCTTTCGTCTATGCTCCTATATGGCTGGAGCGGATCCGCGGAAAAACCAGTCGGCCGCCATGTCCGGGACCTCGTGGCGGGTCGCTCGAAACCGCACATCGCCTCCGCCGGATCTCCGCGGCCACGCTCGCACAGCCTCCCACGGGCCACTCCAGGAAGGTTCGCCGATGAGCGCAAAAGAACCGACCATTTACGAAGGCGTCGACACCATCCGCCGCATCCAGCAGTTGGTGGTCCTGTGCTCCCTGCTGCCGCCCGACGGCAAACTCCGCGAACTCCTCCAGACCGCCCTCGCCGTGCACGAGGAGCCCCTGCTGGCCCACGTCAAACCCGTCCCCGACCTCCACCCCCACGCCGTCAAGGGGTGGCTGGAGTCCTTCTGGCTCCGCGACGACATCACGCCCCAGGAGAGGCAGGTGGTCGACTGGCAGAGCGACAGCGACAACATGGGCGCCGCCATGCGGGAACTCGCCAACGTCGAGCAGCAGACCGGCATGCGTCTCACCGCCGAGAAGTCCGAGTGAACCACCGGGGCCCGCCGGGGCCGCCCGGTCCATCACCACCTCACGCAATCGGCACATCGCCACACCACCGAAGGAGAACACATGTCCACCACCACGCTGATGCACCAGGCCGCCGTTGACGCCGAGTTCCGCGCCGCGGTCCTCGCCGACCCCGCCGCCTTCGGCCTCACCGCCGACGCGCTTCCCACCGCGGTCGAGCAGGCCGACCAGGCGGCCGTCGACTCCTGGACCGACGGCATCGTCAGCAGCGAGATCTTCGCGTGCAGCACCAGTTGCAGTTGGGGCCCCTTCACCGTCGTGTGTGACGGCTCCACCAAGTAGCAGTCCCTGAGAGCGGCCGGGCGGGGCGGGTCCCCGCCCGGACCCGTGGCGGGCCGGCGCCGCCGGCCCGCCCGGCCACCGGCGGCCCCGCGCCGCCCCTTCGACGGCAGGAGCCGACTGGACCATGGGAAACCCCTACCCCGCCGACATCGCGGCCCGTGCGTGCAACCTCGCGGAGCGCATCCGGATCGTCGACGCGCTGGGCGACCCCCGTCCGGGCGCGGCCGCCGAACTCGACCCCTTCGACACCTGGAAGATCGAGCGCACCTCGGCCAAGCTCGCCGACCGGCTGCGGCGCCAGCCCCAACCCGGCTCCGCCGCCGCGCCCGCCGGCCTCGACCAGGCCGACTACACCCGCATCCTCACCGCCTACCGCCTGCACGAACTCCACCTGCCCCACGCCGACGACTCCGTCCGGCGGGTCTTCACCGACCTCCACGCCGACTGGCTGCCCACCTACCAGGCCGCCCTGGACACCTACGACCACGCCCCCGCCGCCGACCCCGACGCCCCCTGGCGCGCACCCGACACCTACTACGGCCGCCTGGCCACCGCCTGCGAACCCTTCCTCCTCGAACTCGGCCGCCGCCTGGAGTCCGCCCGCGACCGCAACCCCGCGGCCCGCTCCGGGCTCGTCGACCGCCGCGTCGTGGCCGACCTCCAGAACCACCTGCTCGACCGCTTCGACCTCCACCTCGCCTGGGCGGTCGAGGCCGAGGGCAACGTCCACTGTGCGCGGACCGGCCTCGACAAGGCCGCCGCCACCGAGGCCGACTACCTCGCCTTCCTCGACACCGCCTTCGCCGACGGCGCCGCCTACCACTCCTTCTACCTCCGCTACCCCGTGCTGGGCCGGTGGCTGGCCCACGTCACCCGCCTGCTCGCCGACTACGGCGCCCACCTCATCGACCGCCTCTGCGCCGACGCCGCCGACCTCTCCGCCGCGTTCTTCGAGAGCCCGATCACCCGGTTCCGCGCCCTCACCCTGGGGCACTCCGACCCCCACGCCGGCGCGCAGCAGGTGGCGTTCGTCCAGGTCGACCTCGACAACGGCCGCACCGGCAGCCTGGTCTACAAGCCCCGCAGCATCGCCGCCGAGGCCGCCGTCCAGGACCTGCTCACCCGCATCCGCGAATCCGGCGCCGTCGACTTCGCCACCCGCGCCGTCCTCGACCGCGGCGCCTACGGCTACGAGGCCGCCATCCCCGCCGGACGCAACCGCGTGGGCGCCACCGCCGACGTCGACCGCGTCTACCGCCAGCTCGGCGGCTACCTCGCCCTGTTCTACGTGCTGGGCGGCGGCGACCTCCACTTCGAGAACATCCTCGTCGCCGACGGCAACGCCTACGTCTGCGACTGCGAGACCGTGCTCGGCGCCCGCCCCGAGGGCCAGATCGAGGGCTCGGGCACCCTGTTGGACTCCGTCTTCAACACCGGCCTGCTCGAATGGCCCCGGCCCGCCGTGGGCGCCGACGGCGCCGCCGCCATGAACATCAGCGGCTACGCCGGCGGCACCGCCTACGAGATGCCCATCGCCGTCCCGCGCGTCAGCGGCCCCCGCATGACCTTCGCCGCCTCGGTCACCCACGAAGAAGGCGTCCGCGTCGCCCCCACCCCGGCCAACCGCGTCTTCCTGGGCGACCACCTGGTCGACCCCGGCGACCACGCCGACGCCATCACCACCGGGTTCAGCCGGGTCTACGACTGGTTCCGCCAGTGGCCCGACCGCACCGCCCAGCACGTCGCCGACGCCTTCTCCGGCGCCACCCTGCGGTTCATCAACCGGGCCACCCAGGTCTACGCCCAGGCCCTGCTGTCCGCCCGCCACCCCAAGGCGCTGGCCGACCCCCTCGAGGTCGACCTCCTCGCCCGGGTGGTGCGCGCCGCGCCCCGGGTGTGGGACACCCACGGCGTCCTGGCCGAATGCGAACTCCAGTCCCTGTGGCGCATGGACATCCCGCTGTTCACCGTGGGCGCCCACGACCGCCGCCTGGTCCACGACCACACCACCGCCGTGGCGTCCTACCTCGCGCAGTCGCCGGTGCAGGGCGCGGCCGAACGCATCCGCCGGCTCTCGCCCGAGAACCGCACCCAGCAGCGGCACTACATCGCCGCCGGGCTCTCCGCCGGCGAGATCTCCAGCCCCTCCTTCGTCACCGCCGCGCGCGGCCAGGCCGAACGCATCGGCCTGCGGCTCTGCGACCAGTTGCGCGACCCCGGCGCCCCCGCGCCCTGGACCTCCTACCGGCTCGACAACGGCACCCCCGTCGAAGCCGACATCGAGGCCGACCTCTACCTCGGCTCCGCGGGCATCGCGCTGTTCCTGGCCTACCTCGACCACCTCACCCCCGACCCCCGGGTCCGCGCCGCGGCCGAACGCGCGCTGCACCACGCCCTCGCCCACGCCGACGACCACCGGCGCATCGGCGCCTTCACCGGCACCGGCGGACTGGTCTACCTGCTCACCCACCTGCACCACCTCTGGGGCGACCCCGCGCTGCTCGACCGCGCGGTGCGGCTCACCGCCGGCCTGGGCGACCGCATCGAGGCCGACCCCCACCTCGACATCCTCGGCGGCGCCGCCGGGCTCATCCCGGTCCTGCTGGGGCTGGCCGCCGCGGCCGACGGCGCCGGCCTCACCGAGGCCGTGCGCTGCGCCGACCACCTGCTGCGCCGCGCCCGCGACAACGGCGACACCCTGAGCTGGCCCCAGCAGGGCGCCGACCCCACCCAGCTCGACCTCACCGGGTTCACCCACGGCGCCGCCGGCATGGGCTGGGCGCTCATCCAGTTGGGGGTGCGCATCGACCGCCCCGACTACATCGCCGCCGGCCGCCGGGCGTTCGCCTACGAGTCCTACCACTTCGACCCCACCGCCCAGGACTGGTACGACCTGCGCACCTTCGGCGGGGGAGTCGTCCGCGAGAACCGCCACTACGCCAACGCCTGGTGCAACGGCGCCGCCGGGATCGGGCTCAGCCGCATCAGCGCCTGGGACCTCCTCGGCCGCGACGACGACCTCCTGCTGCGCGAGGCCGGGATCGCCCTGGCCGCCACCGTGCGCAACTTCCCGCGCCTGATGAACGACACCCTCTGCCACGGCCGGTCCGGCAACGCCGAACTCCTGCTGCGCTACGGCCGCCTGCACGACGACCCCGCCTTCCAGTTGGAGGCCAACGTGCAGGTGCAGAACCAGTGGCGCACCTTCGACGAGGCCCGCCACGGCATCACCGGCGACAGCACCGACTTCTTCCCCGGGCTCATGCTCGGCATCTCCGGTATGGGCATGCACTTCCTGCGGCTGGCCGCCCCCGACCGCGTGCCCTCGGTGCTGCTCCTCGACCCGCCCGCCACCGACTCCGCGAAGGGGTAACGATGTCCATCGAGTCCTGCACGCAGTTCCTGCGCACGGTCTACTCCTCGCGGGAGCTGACCGCCCAACTCCGCGCCATGACCGCCGCCCGCGAGATGGTCGCGCTGGGCCGCCGGCACGGCTTCGACTTCCAGCTCACCGACCTCGCCGCGGCCTCCTCGGCGTTCGTGCCGCCCGAGGGCGAGGCCCCCGGCCCGCCGCCCGCCCCCGAGCCGGCCGCCGCCGACCCCGGCCGCACGTCCTTCTACCACCACGAGTACTCACTCACCGACCTCCCCGGGTTCGAGCCCGTGCTCAGCGAGATCCCGCGACTGGCCATCAAGCCGCCCACCGTCGACCTCGACGCCTTCGCCCGGCGCCACCGCTCCGACGACCTCCGCACCACCGACCTCGCCCCCGGGAGCCCCGAGTACCGCGCCTGGGAGGCCGGCGTCCAGCGCGCCGCCGAGGCCGAGGGCCGCCCCGGCCCTCCCGACAGCAACGAGCGCGAGTTCCACGTCATCAACCTGGACGAGCACGTGGACCACCCCGGCTACCTCGACTACCTCGCGGCCAAGGGGCGCACCATCGCCGCCCTCGAAGACCTCTTCGGCTGCGAGATCCGCTTCTCCGGCAGCATGTGGTACCCGCCCAACAGCTACCGGCTCTGGCACACCAACGAGAGCCAGCCCGGCTGGCGCATGTACATCATCGAGGTCGACCCGCCGTTCGCCTCCGCCGAGACCTCGTTCTTCCGGTACATGCACCCCGACACCGGCGAACTCGTCACCCTGACCGAGCGGCCCAAGATCGTGCGGTTCTTCAAGGTCGAGCAGGACCCCGACCGCCTCTTCTGGCACTGCATCGTCAACCCCACCGCCTCCGACCGCTGGAGTTTCGGGTTCGTCGTGCCCGACGGTTGGCAGCGGCGCCTCGGCCTGGACGGCTGACCCGCGCGCCGCTCCACCCCCGCCAGCGGCCAGCACCGCGGAAAGGACCCCGTTGTTCCCACTCCGGCTCCGCCCCGGGGCGCGGCCCGGCCCCGGGGCGTCCGGCCCCGATCCGGCCGCCGCCCCGGCCAGCCGCGCCGTCGGCGGGCCCACGTCCACGGGTGTGGTCGCGGCGGTGCGCGGCCTCGACCTCACCGTGGCCCAGGGCGAGATGTTCGGCTTCCTCGGCCCCAACGGCTGCGGCAAGACCACCACCATCGCCATGCTGTGCACGCTGGTGCCGCCCACCGCCGGCCGGGCCGAGGTCTGCGGCCACGACACCCGCACCGCGCCCGGCGCCGTGCGCCGCGGCATCGGCCTGGTGTTCCAGGAGTCCACCCTCGACCCCGAACTCACCGTCGAGGAGAACCTCCGCTTCCACGGCGACCTCTACGGCCTGCCCCGCGCCGGCCTGCCGCACCGCGTCGGGGAGGTCCTCGACCTCGTGGAGCTCTCCGGCCACCGCGCCCACCTCGTGCGCACCCTGTCCGGCGGCATGCGCCGCCGCCTGGAGATCGCCCGGGGCATCCTGCACCGGCCGCGCGTGCTGTTCCTGGACGAACCCGCCATCGGGCTCGACCCCCACGCCCGCGCGCGCGTCTGGGCGCACCTGCGCGACATCAGCCGGCACGAGGGCACCACCCTGTTCCTCACCACCCACTACCTGGACGAAGCCGACCACTGCGACCGCGTCGCCATCGTCGACTCCGGCCGGATCGTGACCCAGGGCGCCCCCGCCGAGCTGAAGGCGGTCCTGGGCGCCGACCGGGTCGAGCTGCGCACCGCCGACAACCCCGCCGCGGCCCGCGTCCTGCGCGACCGCTTCGGGCTGGCCGCCTCGGCGGCGGGCGACACCCTGACCCTGCGCGCCCGGAACGCCGCCGGCCTGGTGCCGCGCCTGTGCGCCGACCTCGGCGTGGCCGTCCACGCGGTCAGCGTCGCCCGCCCCACGCTGGACGACGTCTTCATGCACCACACCGGCCACCCCGCCACCGCCGCCGGCGGGGCCGCACCCGCGCCGGGCGGCGCGCCGTGACCCCCGCCGCGCCGGCCGCCCCCGCCGCGCCCACGGCCGGCGCCGCGCTGGAGTTGCGGGCCGGCGCCATGGTGTGGCGCCGCGAGATGCTGCACTACCTCCGCGACCCCGCCCGCGCCGCCGTGTCGCTGTTCCAGCCGATGCTG
This sequence comes from Streptomonospora mangrovi, assembly GCF_027604915.1. Classification (GTDB taxonomy): domain Bacteria; phylum Actinomycetota; class Actinomycetes; order Streptosporangiales; family Streptosporangiaceae; genus Streptomonospora; species Streptomonospora mangrovi. Next base: position 50,534 of record NZ_JAJAQC010000043.1, on the reverse strand, counting down.
TTCCTGTTCATCCTGGGGGTGGGCCTGGCCCGCCTACTCGCGGAGTCCGGCGCCGACGGCTCGGCGGGCGACGCCTACCTGCGGTTCCTCTTCCCCGGGGTGCTGGTCATGGCCGCGCAGGCGCCGGCGGTCTCGGCGGGAGCCTCGATCGTCTGGGACCGCGAGAGCGGCTTCTTGCGCGAGATGCTGGTGGCGCCGGTGCGCCGCTCCACCCTGGTGCTGGCCAAGTGCCTGGGCGGCGCCACCGTGGCCACCTGCAACGCGGTGGTGGTGCTGGCCTGCGCGGGGCTGGTGGGGATCCCCTACCACCCGGGCCTGCTGGCCGCGCTGCTGGCCCAACTGGGCCTGACAGCCCTGGCCATGACCGCGCTGGGAGCGGCGGTGGCGGTGTCCATCCGCCGGATACAGACCTTCCACACCGTGCTGGGGGTGCTGATGACCCCGCTGCTGTTCCTGTCGGGGATGATGTTCCCGCTCAGCGCCATGCCCGGGTGGATGGCGGCGGTGGCCCTGGCCAACCCGCTGACCTACGCCGTCGATGCCCAGCGCCGCACCATCGCCGCCGTGGGCGGCGCCGACCCCGCCGAGTCCGCCGCCTTTCTGTCCACGGTGGAGTGGGGCGGCTGGCAGCCGCCGGTGGCCCTCGAACTCCTGCTGGTCGCCGCGTGCACCGCCGCCGCCCTGGCCTGGACCTCCCGCCGCTTCGCCCGCCCGCGGTGATCCGGCGCGCCGCGCGGCGGCTCGTCCCGGGCGGGACGGTGCGCCGGCGGCTACTTCTCCTCGCGCTCGGCGCGCTCGGCCAGCGCCGCCTCGTGCCGGGCGCCGGGGTCCCAACCGCGCTCCACCACCCGTTTCTGCACCATGATCGCCGCCGCCAGCAGCACGCCCGCCACCACCAGGGCGATCACCACGCCGATGCCGTCGCCGGCGCGGAACCCGTACCCGATCGCCATCCCGAACCACCCGAAGTCGGCGTCGCCGAAGGTGGTGTTGGCGCTGCCGAAGTCGCCCAGCACCCCCAGCAGCAGCGCGGGCAGCAGGGTGATCAGCACGCCGTTGACGAACGCCCCCGCCACCGCGCCCCGGCGCCCGCCGGTGGCGTTGCCGTAGACCCCGGCGGCGCCGCCGGTGAAGAAGTGGGGGACCAGGCCGGGCAGGATCAGCGCCAGCCCGAACACCGGGTTGATCGCCAGCGCCATCACCGCCAGGGTCGCCAGCCCGCCCACGAAGCTGGAGATGAACCCGATCAGCACGGCGTTCTGCGCGAAGGGGAACACGATGGGGGCGTCCAGCGCGGGCACCGCCCCGGGCACGATCCGTTCGGCGATCCCCTGGAACGCCGGTACCAGTTCGCCCAGGATGGTCCGCACGCCGTAGAGGATCACCGCCACGCCGATCCCGAACTGGAGGCCCTGCATCACCGACTGCATGAGGAAGTGGCCGATGGTGGGGTCGAGCCCCTGGGCCGGCTCGAACATCTCCAGCGCCGCCGCGGTGCCCTGGCGCGCCCAGTACACCAGCGCCACGACCAGGTAGATCAGCACCATCGACAGCGCCGTGGCCACCATGGAGTCGCGCAGGAAGCGCAGCCCCTCGGGCAGCTTCATCTCCTCGGTGCTGCGGCTGGTGCGCCCCACCAGTTGCCCGGTGGCGCCGGCCGCCACATAGCCCAGCGTGCCGAAGTGGCCGATGGCGATCTTGCCGTCGCCGCCCACCCGCCGGGTCCAGGGCTGGGCCAGCGCCGGCAGCGACACCATGACCACGGCCAGCAGCACCGCGCCCAGCGCCACCGTCACCACGGTGGGCAGGTCGGTGGTGGCCAGCACCATGGTCAGCAGGGTGGCCATGAACAGCGTGTGGTGGCCGGTGAGGAACACGTAGTGCAGCGGGGTGAACCGCGCCAGCACCAGGCTGAGCGCGAACCCGGCGATCATGATCCAGGCCACCTGGGCGCCGAACCTGTCCTGGGCGATGGCGACGATCGCCTCGTTGGTGGGCACCACGCCCTGGGCGCCGGCGGCGCCCTGGATCATCACGCCCAGCGGGTCGAGCGCGGCCACCACCAGGTCGGCGCCGGCGCCGATCAGCAGGAAGCCCAGCACGGCCTTGATCCCGCCGCCCACCACCTGCCCGACCGAGCGGCGCAGCGCGATCAGGCCGACCGCGGTGATCAGGCCCACCATGTAGGCGGGGATGCTCAGGATCTCGTTGACGACGAACTGCGCTACCGCGACGAGCCACTGCATGGGACCGCTCCTGCACTAACCGTGGGACCGACAACGACCAGGGCGGGGGAGGCGGCGCCGGGGGAAGGGCCGGGCCCCGGCGCGGGGTCAGCCGTTGACCGCCGCGGCGAGCTTGTCGCGCACCTCGGTGCCGTCCACGAAGTTGTCGATGACCACGACCGGCACGCTGAGGTCGCCCAGTTCGGCGGCCAGCTCGCCCGAGGTCAGCACGATGTCGGCCGTGGCGGCGGCGCCGCGCGCCGTGCCGATGTCGGCGACCTCCACGTCGGCGTCCAGCCCCAGCTCCTGGGCGGCGCGCTCGGCGTTGCTCTTGAGCAGGACGCTGGTACCGATACCCATTCCGCAAACCGCGAGGATCTTCATTCGTCGGCGCTCGATTCGTACTCGGAGATGGTGGTGTGGATCTCTTCGGCGCTGGTGGAGCGGGAGAGCCGGTCGAGCCGGGCGGGGTCGGCCAGCAGCCGCGCGAGCCGCGACAGCGCCGAGGAGTGGCCGTCGTGGTCCACCGCGGCGAGCCCGACCACCAGGCGCACGGGGTCGTTGGTGCTGTGGCCGAACTCCACGGGCTCTTGCAGGCCCGCCCACGACAGGCCGGTGCGCAGCACCGCCGGCGAGGGGCGGGCGTGGGCCAGGGCCAGGCCGGGGGCGATCACGATGTAGGGGCCGTACTCGTCGACGGCGCTCTGCATCTGCTCGATGTAGTCGGCGGTGGTGGCGCCCGTGGCGACCAGCAGTTCACCGGCGGCCCTGATGGCCGAGCGCCAGCCGTCGACCTGGATGCCGGTGACGATCGCGTCGACCGGCAGGAGTTGCGACAGGGACGGTTCGCGCATGCATGTCCTCCCGATGGTGCACCCGGCTCGCGGAGTTCGCGCACGTGGCTGGAGCCGCGTTATCACGCTAGGGCGTGATCGCACGAATGTAACGTAAGGTCCGGTCTGGTGTCGTGCCCGGTAGGGTCGCACGCGCCGCCCGGTGCGCGCCAGGGCGGTGGCGGCTTTGCCGGCGCCGCCACCGGGGAGAACGCCGACGACACACGGGGAGGCGCGGTGCCGCAGAACCTGATCTTCGACGCCGACGACACGCTGTGGGAGTGCACGGTGCTGTTCGAGCGCGCGGTCGAGACCTTCGTCGACTACGTGGACCACCCCACGCTGTCGCGGGCCGAAGTCCGGGCGGCGCTGACCGAGGTCGAACGCGAGAACACCGCCGCCCACGGCTACGGCGCCCGCGTCTTCGAGCGCAGCCTGGGCGACTGCCTGGCGCGGCTGCGCCCCGACCGGCCGGTGGGCCCCGCCGACCGCGCGTTCCTGCACCGGCTGTGCGCGGCACTGGTGGAGGGCGAGCTGGTGCTGCTGGAGGGCGCGCTGGAGACCCTGCACACGCTCCGCCGGCGGCACCGGCTGTACCTGCTGACCAAGGGCGACCCCGAGCACCAGCGGGCCAAGATCGCCGCCTCGGGCATGGCGCCGCTGTTCAAGGGCGTGGGCATCGTGCGCGAGAAGGACCCGGCCGCCTACGAGGCGTTCGGCCGCGACCACGGCCTCGACCCCGGCGCGACCTGGATGATCGGCAACTCGGTGCGCTCGGACATCCTGCCCGCGCTGGCGGCCGGCATGGGCGCGGTGCTGGTGCCCCACCCCGCCACCTGGGTCCTGGAGCACGCGGAACCGCCCGCCGGGCACGCCCGCTTCCGCGAGGTGGACCCGATCGGGCGGCTGGTCGAGATCTTCTAGTCCTTTGGTGCCGGAGCCCCGAGGGGGTCAGAAGACCCGCTTGGCCCCGGGGACGGCGCGCAGCAGCGCGGCGGCGCCCCAGCACAGCGGCAGGGACAGCGCCCCCACCACCGCGAACTTGGCGATCGCCGGCGCGTCCCACCAGGCGAACGCGTAGCCGAGGCCCACCAGCACCACCGCGTGCAGGAAGTAGACGGCGTAGGCGTTGGCGGAGAGGAACCGGCCGAGGGCGCGCTGGCTGTTGAAGCGGTGCTGGAACAGGCACAGCAGGACGATGATGACCGACACGGCGAACACGCCCTCGGCCGTGGTGTAGAGCAGCGACGACCAGTGCAGCGGGGCGGCCGCGGTGCCGCCGATGACGGCCCCGACCCCCACGCCGACGGCACCGGCGAGGGCGACCGGCAGGGCGGCCCACCCCGCGGCGGCGGGGATGCGGTCGAACCAGCCGCGCCGGTAGGCCAGGGCGCCGACCGCGAACAGCAGCACGTACTGCGGCATGTAGGCGGGCGTGGCCACGCCGATGATCGGCCAGTAGGAGCCGACGGGCACCAGCACGCGCCACAGGGCGGTCAGCACGATGAGCGCGGCGGTGAACCCGGCCACCGCGAGCGGGCCGGGCATGCGGCCGGCGGTCCGCGCGGTGGCGGCGGCGGGAGCGGCGCGGCGGTCGCCCACGCGCCGCAGGAGCGCGTAGACCAGGCAGAACACCAGCAGGGTCTCCACGAACCACAGCGGTCCGGGGTCCCAGGACACCAGGTAGAAGAGCCAGTAGGGCAGTTGGTCGGCGTAGTCCTGGAACACCCCCAGGGTGGCGACGGGCCGCAGGAGCAGCAGGAACGCCAGCAGCGGGATGCCCAGGCGCACCAGCCGGCCGCGCAGGAAGCCGCGCCCGCCCTTGCGGTCGTGGGAGCCGGGGACGAAGAACCCGGACACCAGGAAGAAGAACCCCATGAAGAACGCCTGGTTGAGCACTGCCAGGAGGTCGAGCAGGCCGCCGGTGGGGTCCTGGGCGGACTCGACGTAGTACCACACCGGGATGTTGCCGTAGGTGACCGCCACGTGGTGCAGCACCACCAGCACGGTCAGCGCCACGCGCAGGTTGTCGAGGTAGTGCAGCCGGGGGCGGGGGGCCGCGCCTGCGGCGTCCGCCGGGGCGGCGGGGGAGGCGGCGGAGGGCGAGGCGGAGGGCGGGGGAGCGTGGGGGGCCGAGCCGGCCGGGGGCGACTCCAGGGACATCAGGGACTCCGAGCGCGAAGGAGGAACCATACGGTTGGCCGGATTTTTGGCCACGTGGTCAGTTTTCAGGACGTGCGGACAGAACGCAATCCCGGTGGACCCTGAGATGCCACGGAGAAGCCCCCTGGAGGAACCCCGGGGAAGACCCGGAGCGGCGGGTGAATCCGCCGTTCAGCGCCCTAGAGGGCCCCCGGCGGGACCCGGGGGCGGCCGGAAGCGGACGCGTGTCACACGCCCCGCACGCCCCGCTGGGCGGGCGAACGGGCGGGCGCCGCTCGCGGGTGAGAGGGCCGGTTCGCGGTCCACGGGGCGGGCGGCCGCGCCGGTGCGGGACCGGCCGGGACCGGCTACGCCTGCGGCGGGTCGGCGCGGGTGGCGCGGTCCATGGCCTCGGCGAGTTCCTCGGCGTGCCGCTCCAGGTCGTGGTCGGGGTAGGCGGCCCAGTAGCCGAACATGCCGTCGATGGCGGCCTGGAGGTTCACCGCCATCATCCGGGGGTCGAACGCGCGGAACAGCCCTTCCCGCTGGCCGTCGCGGAAGAGGGCCTCGATGCCCTGGTAGATGGGCTCGGAGCCGGCCGCCCCGTACTTGGACCTGCCCTCGGGGGTGAGCGAGCCCGTGAAGATCGCGCCCAGGGCCAGCAGTTGCTCGCGGTGGCCGCGCATGTACTCGGCCACCGTGCGGATGTGGGTCCGCAGGCCGGCGCGGGCGTCGGGCTCGGCCATGATGCGCGGCCCCACGTACTCGGCGATCGCGGTGTAGACCTGGATGACCACCTGCTCCATCAGCTCGTCCTTGCTGGAGAAGTGGTAGGAGATCACGCCCTTGCTGATCCCGGCCCGCTGGGCGATGCGCGCCAGCGAGGAGTTGGCGAAGCCGGCCTCGGCGATGGTCTGGATGGCGGCCTCGATGATCTGCGCGCGGCGCGCCTCCTCGATGAAGGAGCGCTTCTTCCGACCGCCCTGACTGCTTTCTGGCCGCATGGACGAGAAATTACCAGCCGCCGCCGGAGCCCCCGCGAGCACCGGGCGGCCGGGTGATGTGCGCGGCCGTGCGCTCGCGGTGCGCCAGGGCGTCGCTGGTGGTGGGCGCCTGGGCGCGCATCAGCCGCCGGGCGTCGTCGGCGGCCGCCCGCGCGGTCTCGGGGGAGGCGGCGCGGCGGTGGTCGGCGGGCTCCTCGGCGGGCAGCCCCAGCCCCTCGGGCAGGCCGACGCGCCCCACGATGCGCAACTGGGCGCCCTCCTGCGACACCGAGGGCCGGATGTCCCCGCGCGGCGACTTCCACCCGCGCAGCCGGTGCTGGAGCCACTCGATGCCTTCATACCCCTCGCCGCGCGGCCACGGTGCGCCGTCGTAGCGGTTGGCCAGCGCGTGCAGCAGGTCGTTGACCGTCCACCCGGCCGAGAAGAACCGGGCGGCCTCGTCGCGCAGGTCGGCGAAGTCCACCCCGCGCAGCGACGGGTCGCTGCGGCGCAGGGTCTCGCACGCCCGGTGGACGTCGCTGCGGGTGTGCACGGGGACGTTCATCGGGTCGGGTCCGGCCGAGCGCGCGAGCAGCGCGTCGTCCACGGTGACGACGACGTCGCCGCCGCCCCGGTTCTCCCAGATGCCGACCTGGTCGCGCGGCCAGCCCTGGGACTCCACCAGGTCGGCGGCCAGCCGCTTCAGGTCCAGGACGCCGTCCTCGGAGGTGATCCGGAACTCCGCCATTGCCCCTCCTGTCGTGCTGCCCGCCCTCGCGGGAGCGCGCGTGCCGTGAGCCGGGCGGTCCCTCCCGCCTCCGGCTCCCCATGATGCCCGATGCCCCCGCCCGGCCGCCCTCGCCCCGCGCCCGCGCCGCCGGCCCGCGCGCCCGCGCCACCCCCTTTCACCAGCGGCGACGCCCCTCACGCCCGGGGCTGCGCGCGGCGGGCCGCAGGCGGTGATTTGTCCGATCGTGGCACTATGGTGGCGGTGATCACCGGTGCCGCGGCCTCCGCGCGCGCCGCCAGCGACAGCCGTGAGGTGCCACGTGACCGATACCGCTCCACCGCCCGGCGCGGCGGCCCCGAGCCCGCTGCCGCCGGACGCCGCCGTGTCCAACGCCGCGCTGCGGGCGCTGCTGCACGGCCTGCCCGGTGTCGACGAGGTCGGTGTCCAGGCGCGCGCGGCCGACCTCGCCACCCGCAGCGTCAAGACCACCGCCAAGGCGCGGGCCATCGACCTCGCCATCAGCATGGTCGACCTCACCACCCTTGAGGGCGCCGACACCCCCGGCAAGGTCCGCGCGCTGTGCGCCAAGGCCGTGCGCCCCGACCCCGCCGACCGCGCCGTCCCCTCGGTCGCCGCCGTCTGCGTCTACCCCGACCTCGCCCGTACCGCCGCCGACGCCCTGGCGGGCAGCGGCGTGGCGGTGGCGTCGGTGGCCACCGCGTTCCCCTCGGGCCGGGCGCCGCTGGAGGCCAAGCTGGCCGACACCCGCCGCGCCGTGGCCGACGGCGCCGCCGAGATCGACATGGTCATCGACCGGGGGGCGTTCCTGGCCGGCGACTACCGCGCCGTCTACGACCAGATCCTGGCGGTCAAGGAGGCGTGCGGGCCGGCCCACCTCAAGGTCATCCTCGAAACCGGCGAACTCGCCACCTACGACAACGTCCGCCGCGCCTCGTGGCTGGCCATCCACGCCGGCGCCGACTTCATCAAGACCTCCACCGGCAAGGTCGCGCCCGCCGCCACCCTGCCCGTCACGCTGATCATGCTGGAGGCCGTGCGCGACCACCACGCCGCCACCGGCCGCCGGGTCGGCGTCAAGCCCGCCGGCGGCATCCGCACCACCAAGGACGCGCTGCGCAACCTGGTCCTGGTCAACGAGGTCGCCGGCCCCGGCTGGCTCGACCCCGCCCACTTCCGCCTTGGCGCCTCCAGCCTGCTCAACGACCTGCTGATGCAGCGCACCCGGCTGTCCACCGGCAGCTACCCCGGCCCCGACTACTACACCCTGGACTGAAAGGCCGACCCGTGGCAGAACAGCCCGACCGGGCCGATCCCGCCGCCGGCACCGAGCGCGCCGCCCGCCCCGGCGGCCCGCACGGCACCGGCCCCGCACCCCTGGGCCTGGAGTACGCCCCCGCGCCGGAGTCGCGCGCGGTGGTGTCGCTGCGCCCCTCCTACGAGCTGTTCATCGACGGCGAGTTCACCCCCGCCGCCGGCGGCGGGGAGCTGACCACCCTCAACCCCGCCGACGAGGAGCCCCTGGCCCGGGTGGCGGTGGCCGGCGCCGCCGACATCGACCGCGCCGTGGCCGCCGCCCGCCGCGCCTACGAGGGCGTGTGGGGCCGCATGCCCGGAGCCGAACGCGGGCAGTACCTGTTCCGGATCGCCCGGATCATCCAGGAGCGCTCGCGCGAACTGGCCGTGCTGGAGACCCTCGACAACGGCAAGCCCATCAAGGAGACCCGCGACGTCGACCTCCCCCTGGTCGCCGCGCACTTCTTCTACCACGCCGGATGGGCCGACAAGCTCGCCCACGCCGGCCTGGGGCCGGCGCCGCGCCCGCTGGGGGTCGCCGCCCAGGTCATCCCGTGGAACTTCCCGCTGCTCATGCTGGCCTGGAAGATCGCGCCCGCGCTGGCCACCGGCAACACCGTGGTCCTCAAGCCCGCCGAGACCACCCCGCTGACCGCGCTGGCCTTCGCCGAGATCTGCCAGGAGGCCGACCTCCCGCCCGGGGTCGTCAACATCGTCACCGGCGCGGGCGACACCGGCCGCGCGCTGGTGGCCCACCCCGGCACCGACAAGGTCGCCTTCACCGGCTCCACCGAGGTCGGCCGCGAGATCGCCCGCGCGGTCGCCGGCACCCCCAAGCGCCTCACCCTCGAACTCGGCGGCAAGGGCGCCAACATCGTCTACGACGACGCCGCGCTGGACCAGGCCGTCGAGGGCGTCGTCTCCGGCATCTTCTTCAACCAGGGCCACGTCTGCTGCGCGGGCTCCCGGCTGCTGGTCCAGGAGTCGGTCGCCGACGACCTGCTGCCGCGCCTGCGCGCCCGCATCGAGCGGCTGCGCCTGGGCGACCCGCTCGACAAGAACACCGACATCGGCGCGATCAACTCCGCCGCCCAACTCGACCGCGTCCGCGAACTCGCCCGCGCCGGCGCCGACGAGGGCGCCGAGTCCTGGTCGCCCGCCTGCCCCCTGCCCGAACGCGGCTACTGGTTCCCGCCCACCGTCCTCACCGGTGTAACCCAGGCCCACCGGGTGGCCCGCGAGGAGATCTTCGGCCCGGTGCTGTCGGTGCTGACCTTCCGCACCCCCGAGGAGGCCGTGGCCAAGGCCAACAACACCCCCTACGGCCTGTCGGCCGGCATCTGGACCGAGAAGGGCTCGCGCATGCTGTGGACCGCCGAGCGGCTGCGCGCCGGGGTGGTGTGGTCCAACACGTTCAACAAGTTCGACCCGGCCAGTCCGTTCGGCGGGTACAAGGAATCCGGCTACGGCCGCGAGGGCGGCCGCCACGGACTGGAGGGCTACCTTGTCCACGCCTGAGCGGCCCGCCGCCGACACCCCCGACGCCCAGCCCCACCTGGCGGCCGCGCCCGAGCCCGGCGGCCCCGCGCCCGACCGCCTGCCCGCCGGCGCCGGCCCCGCCCGCCTGGCCGTCCGCAAGACCTACAAGCTCTACGTCGGCGGGGCCTTCCCCCGCTCGGAGTCAGGCAGGTGCTACCCCGTGACCGGTGCCCACGGCGGCCACCTCGCCAACGCCGCGCTCGCCTCACGCAAGGACGCCCGCGACGCGGTGGTGGCCGCGCGCGCGGCGTTCGCCGGCTGGGCGGGCCGCACCGCCTACAACCGCGGCCAAATCCTCTACCGCGTCGCCGAGATGATGGAGGGCCGCCGCGCCCAGTACGCCGCCGAGATCGCCGAGGCCGACGGCATCGCCGCCGACCACGCCGACCGGCTGGTCTGCGCCGCCGTGGACCGCTGGGTGCACTACGCCGGCTGGCCCGACAAGATCGCCCAGGTCGTGGGCGGGGCCAACCCGGTCTCGGGCCCCTACTTCAACCTCTCCACGCCCGAGCCCACCGGCGTGGTCGCCGTCCTGGCGCCCCAGCGCGCCCCGCTGCTGGGGCTGGTGTCGGTCATCGCGCCGGTCATCGCCACCGGCAACACCTGCGTGGTGGTGGCGGCCGAGCGCGCGCCGCTGCCCGCGCTCACCCTGGCCGAGGCGCTGGCGGTCTCCGACCTGCCCGGCGGGGTCGTCAACATCCTCACCGGCCGCACCGCCGAGATCGCGCCGCACCTGGCCGCCCACGCCGACGTCAACGGCCTCGACCTCACTGGCGCCGCGCCCGAGGAGGCCGCCGAACTGGAGCGGGCCGCCGCCGGCACCCTCAAGCGGGTGCTGCGCCCCCGCCCCGACGAGGACTGGACCGCCGACCCCGGCCTGGCGCGCATGACCGCGTTCCTGGAGACCAAGACCGTCTGGCATCCCGTCGGCAGGTGACCCCCACCGCGCCCCGGGCGTCCGGGGCGCCCTGTGCGATATTGGGCATTTGGGCGCGCGGTGCCCGCACCGCGCGCCCCGGTTCCGCACGGCGGGACCGGCCGGCAGAAAGGTGGCGCGAGGTGGCCGACCCCCCCGACGCTCCCGGCGCCGGCGATCCCGCCGCCGGAGTGCGGCTGCTGCGGCTGGACCTTCGCGGCGAAGGCGAGGTCGACCGGGTGCGCGCCGCCGTGCTGCGGCTGCGCGTGGCCCCGGGGCAGCGGCGGCTGGTCACCGAGGCCGTCGAGACCCTGCCGCGCGCCGACGCCGACCCCGACCGCTTCCCCTTCGCCGTCATGCGCGCCGACACCCCGGTGGGCTTCGGGATCATCGAGCGGGGCGGCGCCGTCAGCCGGCTGGCGCTGCTGCTGGGCGAGGCGGCCCCCACCGCCGTGGGCGACCCGCGCGCGGCCGTGCTGCTGCGCGCCTTCTACCTGGCGCCGGAGTGGCAGAACCGGCGGATCGGCCGCACCGCCTGCGCCCGCCTCGACGCCCTGGTGCGCGCGGTGCACCCCGGTGCCCGTGCCGTCCTCGTCGCCGTCGCCGAGACCAACCGCCCGGCCGTGCGCGCCTACCTCGCCGGCGGGTTCGCCCCCACCGGCCACCAGGTCCCCCTCACCGCGACCGCCGGCCCCCAGGCCCTGCTGCGCAGGCCGGTGCGGTGAGCCGCCGCGCCCCGCGCCCCCGCCCGGCCGCCGGCCCGGCCGCGAACCCGCGCGCCGCGCCGGGCGGTACGTCGTTGCCCGGACCCGCAGCGACGGGACAAGATCACTGAGCGGCCCCGTGTCCGCGCCGACCGCGTCCCCGTGCCAAAGGAGAGAGCACCCGTGACCACCGACCCCGTGATCACCGCCCGCAAGGCGGCCGACGAACTGCGCGCGCGCACCGGAGTGGACTCCTACGACGTGGCCCTGGTGATGGGCTCGGGATGGGTGCCCGCCGCCGACGCCCTCGGCGGGCCCGGCGGCGAGTTCGCCGTCAGCGAGTTGCCCGGGTTCGTCCCGCCGGGCGTGGAGGGCCACCGGGGCACGGTGCGCAGCCTCAGCGCCGGCGGGCGCGACCTGCTGGTCTTCCTGGGCCGCACCCACCTCTACGAGGGCCACGGCACCGACCCGGTCGTGCACGGCGTGCGCACCGCCGTCGCCGCCGGCGCCTCCACCGTCGTCCTCACCAACGCCGCCGGGTCGCTGCGCCCGGACATGCCCGTGGGCTCCCCGGTGCTCATCGCCGACCACATCAACCTCACCGCCCGCTCCCCGCTGCGAGGCGCCGCGTTCGTCGACCTCACCGACACCTACTCCCCGGTACTGCGGGCGCTGGCCAAGGAGGCCGACCCCGCGCTGCGCGAAGGCGTCTACGCCGCCATGCCCGGCCCCCACTTCGAGACCCCCGCCGAGATCCGGATGCTGCGCGCCATCGGCGCCGACCTGGTGGGCATGTCCACCGCGCTGGAGGCGATCGCCGCGCGCGAGGCCGGCGCCGCCGTCCTGGGGATCTCCCTGGTCACCAACGTCGCCGCCGGGCTCACCGGCCAGCCGCTGGACCACGAGGAGGTGCTGGCCACCGGCCGCGACGTCGCCGCCGACGTCGGCGCGCTGCTCGCCGCGATCGTGGCCCGCCTGGACACCCCGGCCGCCGACTCCCAGGGCGACTAGGGCGTGTTTTATGGATGCCGCCCGTAGCGAGCGGCGCACTCGCGTGCGCCCCGCGCCAGGCGCGAAGCGCCCCCGCGCGGGGCGCCGGATAGGGACCAGTGCCGCTCTCGCAAGGCCGAGGAGGGAGTCAGGGTGGTTCCCTGTCGACCGACGAGAACGCAGCGAGAGTGGTGCTGGGGCGCCGCGCAGTAGGGCGAGTATCCATAAAACACGCCCTAGCGGCCGAGGGCGGTGCGGCGCCGCCGGGCGGCGGGTTCGAAGCGACAACGGAAAGGGACGACGCGGACCATGGGCGACTCCTACCGCGCCCAGGCGCTGGCCTGGCGCGAGCACGACCCCGACCCTGCGACCCGGGCGGAGGTGACCGCGCTGCTGGAGGCCGGCGACGACGACGCGCTGGCCGACCGGTTCGGCGCCCGCCTGGAGTTCGGCACCGCCGGCCTGCGCGGCGAACTGGGCGCCGGCCCCAACCGGATGAACCGGGTGACCGTCATGCGCGCCGCCGCCGGGGTGGCGCGCTGGGCCGGCGCCGGGGCCACCGTGGTCATCGGCTACGACGCCCGCCACCGCTCCGCCGACTTCGCCCGCGACTCCGCCGCCGTGCTCACCGGCGCCGGGTGCACCGCCCTGCTGCTGCCCCGGCCGCTGCCCACGCCGGTGCTGGCCCACGCCGTGCGCGACCTGGCCGCCGACGCCGGGATCATGGTGACCGCCAGCCACAACCCGCCCCGCGACAACGGCTACAAGGTCTACGTCGGCGGGACCGGCCCCGACGCCGGCGCCCAGATCGTGCCGCCCGCCGACACCGAGATCTCCGCCGCCGTCGACGCCGTGCAGTACGCCGACACGCTGCCGCTGGGCACCGGCTGGCGGGTGCTGGGCGAGGAGGTGGTCGACCGCTACCTCACCGCCGTGGGCCGACTGCCGCTCGGCGGCGAGCGCGACGTCACCACCGCCTACACGCCGCTGCACGGGGTGGGCGGCGCCACCCTGGCCACCGCGTTCGCCCGCGCCGGGTTCCCCGCGCCCGCCGTCGTGCTGGAGCAGGCCGAGCCCGACCCCGACTTCCCCACGGTGGAGTTCCCCAACCCCGAGGAGCCCGGCGCGATGGACCTCGCGCTGGCGCTGGGCCGCGACGCCGGAACCGACATCGTGCTGGCCAACGACCCCGACGCCGACCGGCTGGCCGTGGGCGTGCCCGGCCACGGGCTGCTCACCGGAGACCAGGTGGGCGGCCTGCTCGCCGAGTACGTGCTGGAGCGCACCCGCGGCGCGGACCGGATGGTGGCCACCACGATCGTCTCGGCCGGGCTGCTGCCCAAGATCGCCGCCGCCCACGGGGTGCGCTGCGCCGAGACCCTGACCGGCTTCAAGTGGCTGGCGCGGGCCGCCGGGCCGGGGGAGCGGTGCGTGTTCGCCTACGAGGAGGCGCTGGGCTACTGCCTGGCCGGCGACGGCGGCCGCCCGGTCGCCGACAAGGACGGCATCGGCGCGGCGCTGGCCGTCGCCGCGATGGCGGCCGAGGCCAAGCGCGCCGGCCGCACCCTGCTGGACCTGCTCGACGACCAGGCCCGCCGCTGCGGCCTGCACGCCACCGCCCAGGAGTCGCTGCGGGTGGCCGACCTCGCGCTCATCGGCGAGGCCATGCGCGGGCTGCGCGCCCGCCCGCCCCGCGCCTTCGGCGACCTGGAGGTGGAGGGCGTCGAGGACTTCGCCGAGGGGCTGGGCGGGCTGCCCGCCACCGACGCCCTGCGCTACCGCCTCGGCGGACCGGCGCGCGGCCGGGTCACCCTGCGGCCCTCGGGCACCGAACCCAAGCTCAAGGCGTACCTGGAGATCGTGCTGCCGGTGGAGGCCGGCGGCCCCGCCGCCGCCCGCGCCCGCGCCGACGGCCACCTCGCCGGCCTGCGCGCGGCCGTGCGGGCGCTGTTCCCCGCCCCCGCCTGAGGACCCGCCCGACCCCCGCCCCTCCCGCCCGCCCCGCGTCCCCCGGGGCGGCGCTGGCCGGGCGGAGCGGACGGGACGGGCCGGCTCAGCCGACGCGGTCCAGCACCAGCGGCAGGCGCTCCTGTGGTCCGTCGACCGCGAACGCGTCGGCCAGAGCCTCGGCCGCGCGGTCGAACCGGGCGGGGTCGTCGGTGAGCAGCGTCAGCAGCGGGCGGCCCGCCCGCACCGGGTCGCCCGGCTTGGCGTGCAGCAGCACGCCCGCGCCGGGCGAGACACGGTCCTCCTTGCGGGCGCGCCCGGCGCCCAGCCGCCAGGCGGCCACGCCCACCGCGCGGGCGTCCAGCCGGGTGAGCGTGCCCGTGGCCGGCGCCAGCACGTCGCGGCTCTCGGCGGCGGCGGGCAGCGGCGCGTCGGGGTCGCCGCCCTGGGCGGCGACCATGCGCCGCCACACGTCCATGGCCGCGCCGCCGCGCAGCGCGGCGGCGGGGTCGGCCGCCACCCCGGCCGCCTCCAGCATCTCGCGGGCCAGCGCCAGGGTCAGCTCCACCACGTCGGGCGGGCCGCCGCCGGCCAGCACCTCCACCGCCTCGGCGACCTCGACGGCGTTGCCCACGGCGCGGCCCAGCGGGGCGTCCATCGCGGTGAGCAGGGCCCGGGTGCGCACCCCGTGGTCGGCGCCGATGGCCACCATGGTCTCGGCCAGCTCCCGGGCCGACGCGGCGTCCTTCATGAACGCGCCCGAGCCGACCTTGACGTCGAGCACCAGCGAGGCCGTGCCCTCGGCCAGCTTCTTGGACATGATCGAGGCCGCGATGAGCGGGATGGACTCCACGGTGCCGGTGACGTCGCGCAGCGCGTAGAGGCGGCGGTCGGCCGGCGCCAGGCCCGGCCCGGCCGCGCACACCACCGCGCCCGTCTCGGCCAGGACCTCGCGCATCCGCGCGGGGGAAAGGTCGCCCCGCCAGCCCGGCACGGCCTCCAGCTTGTCCAGCGTGCCGCCGGTGTGGCCCAGGCCGCGCCCCGAGAGCTGCGGAACGGCCGCACCGCAGGCCGCCACCAGCGGGGTGAGCACCAGGGTGATCTTGTCGCCGACCCCGCCGGTGGAGTGCTTGTCGGTGGTGGGCCGGCCCAGGCCGGTGAAGTCCAGCCGCTCGCCGGAGCGCAGCATCGCCTCGGTCCAGGCGCTGACCTCGGCGCGGGTCATGCCGCGCCAGACCACCGCCATGCACAGGGCGGACATCTGCTCCTCGGCGACCTCGCCCCGGGTGTAGGCGTCGACCACCCACGCGATCTGCGCGGCGCTCAGCTCGCGCCCGTCGCGCTTGGCGGCGATGACCTCGACGGCGTCCATACCGGTCCTCCTCGTCCGCGGGCCGGCCGCGCGGCGCGGCCGGCCCGGCTCCTCACCTCGGCGCCGGCGACCCGCCTACGCCGGACCGCGCGCCAGGTCGTCGGGCCCGAACGCCTGCGGCAGCACCGCGCTCAGCGGCAGGATCCCCTCGGGGGTGTCCACCAGCAGGCCGGGGCCGCCGTGCTCCAGCAGCAGTTGGCGGCAGCGCCCGCAGGGCATCAGCGCCCGCCCGGCGGCGTCCACGCAGGCGAACGCCGTCAGCCGGCCCCCGCCCGAGGCGTGCAGGGCCGACACCAGGCCGCACTCGGCGCACAGCGACAGCCCGTAGGAGGCGTTCTCCACGTTGCAGCCCGCCACCGTGCGGCCGTCGTCCACCAGCGCCGCCGCGCCCACCGCGAACCCCGAGTAGGGGGCGTAGGCCCGGCGCATGGCGGCCGCGGCCGCCGCGCGCAGCGCCGGCCAGTCCACCTCGGCGCCCGCCGCGCTCACGACCGGCTCCGGCGCCACTGCCGGCCCACGCCCGCCGGCGCCCGCAGCCGCTGCGAGGCCAGCGCCAGCACCAGCAGCGTCGCCATCTGCGGGCTGTAGGTGACCAACTGCCCCGGGAGGGTGTCGGTGCCCAGGAACCACACGAGCACCAGGACCCCGGCCACCACGGACACCACGGCCGCGACCGGGCCGCGCGCCGTCCACGCGCCCACGCCCACCGCGGCCGCCAGGCCCACCCCGGCCAGCGCCCACCACCACGCACCGCCCAGCGTCAGCGCCACCACGCCGGCGACCAGCGCCACCAGCGCCCCGGCGGCGAACACCACGACCGGCAGCCGCCGCGTGCGCCACAGCGCCCGCGCCAGCAGCACCAGCCCGGCGGCGATCAGCGCCACCGCGATGAGCAGCAGCAGCGCGTGCACCGCGCCGCCGCCCCCGCGCACCTGGAGCGCGTCGGTGAACCCGAACAGCCCGGCGCCCATGGCCAGGCCGCCCGGCCGCCAGTTGCCGAAGATCATCGCCGCCAGGCCGATGTAGCCGCGCCCGCCGGTCTGGCCCTCCTGGTAGACCGAGGACGCCACCATCGCCAGGAACACCCCGCCCATGCCGGCGAACCCGCCCGACAGCAGCACGGCGGTGAACTTGTAGGTGTAGACGGGCACGCCCAGCGACTCCGCGGCGTCGGGGTTCTCGCCGCACGAGCGCAGCCGCAGCCCGAAGGGGGTGCGCCACAGCACCACGAACGTCGCCGGCGCCAGCAGCAGCGCCAGCAGCGTCAGCACCGAGATCTGGGTGGTCAGCCCTACCACCAGCCCGGCCAGGTCGGCGGCCAGGAACACTCCCGACTCCTGCGCCGGCGCCAGCAGGTCGGCCACGAACGGCAGCCCCACCTGCGGGAACTCCGGCAGCGGCGGCGACTGCGAGGCGCCGCCGCCGGGGGTGTCCACGAAGAACAGCAGCGACAGGTAGCGCATGGCGCCCACCGCCAGGATGTTGATCGCCACACCCGAGATGATGTGGTCCACCCCGAACGTCACGGTGGCCAGCGCGTGCACCAGCCCCCCGGCCATGCCGCCCAGCACGCCGGCGACCAGGCCCGCCCACGGGCTGCCGGTGCTGAAGGCGAAGTAGGCGCCGAACCAGGTGCCCAGCACCATCATGCCTTCCAGGCCGATGTTGATGATCCCGGCCCGCTCGGCCCACAGCCCGCCCAGCCCGGCCAGGCCGATGGGCACCGCGAACGCCAGCGCCGCCTGGAACGTGCCCGAACTGGTGAGCATGGGCTGGCCGGTGATGGCGCGCACCCCGGCCAGCGCCACGAACGCCGCCACCACGATGCTGACGATCCGCAGCCGGTTCCAGGCGCGCGGGCGCCCCTCGGCGGCGGGCCGGCCCGGGGCCGGCGCGGCGAGTGTCATCTCCTGGCTCATCGCGCCTCCGCCCCCTCGCGCGCGAGTTCCCGGCCGACCTGCTGCTGCTGGTAGCGCAGACCCCAGCGGTGCACGACCTCGTACACCACGACCACGGTCAGCACGATGGTGGCCTGGGTGACCACGGCGATCTCCTTGGGGATGCCCTCGAAGTCGAGGATTTGGGCGGACTGGTCGAGGAAGGCCCAGAACAGGGCGGCGAACGCGATGCCCGCCGGGTGGTTGCGGCCCAGCAGCGCGATCGCGATACCGGTGAACCCGAGCCCGGCGGGGAAGTCCAGCGCGTAGTAGTGCGACTGGCCCAGCAGTTGCGGGATCCCGACCAGGCCGGCGACCATGCCCGAGAGCACCATCGACAGCAGCACCATGCGGCGGATGTTCACGCCGCTGGCCAGCGCCGCCGTGGGCGACTGCCCGGTGGCGCGCAGGTCGAACCCGAACCGGGTGCGGTTGAGCATCAGCCAGTAGCCCACGCCCACCGCCACGGCCAGCAGCACCAGCCCGTAGATGTCGCGGTCGGAGCCCATGAAGCCGGCGGGGATCCCCGGCACCCAGCCCGACTCGGGGATGGGGTGGGTGCCGATGTTGTTGGTGCTGATCTGCACCGCCAGCCGGTCGGTGTTGAGCAGGTAGGCGGTGATCCCGGTGGCCACCGCGTTGAGCATGATCGTGGAGATCACCTCGGAGACGCCGCGCGCGACCTTCAGGTAGCCCGCGATGCCCGCCCAGAACCCGCCGACCGCCACCGCCACCAGGATCACCACGACCTGGTGCACCACCGGCGGCAGCACCCACGCGCCGCCCACGGCCGCCGCCAGCAGCGCCGCGAGCCGGTACTGGCCGTCCACGCCGATGTTGAACAGCTTCATCTTGAAGCCGATCGCCACGGCCACGCCCGACAGGTACAGCGTGGTGGCGGAGTTGACCACGATGACCAGGCTGTTGGGCTGGAGGCCGAACTCCAGCATCTGCCCGAAGGCGTGCAGCGGCGCCACACCGCTGATGGCCAGCACCAGGCTGGTGGCGGCCAGCGCCAGCACGCCCGCCGCGGCCACCGCGCCGAAGGCCAGCGCCAGTTGCGTGCCCAGGCGGCGGTGCAGCAGGAACCCGGCGACGGCGCCGACCACGGCGCCCATCGCGTAGGCCGCCGGCTCGACGAACCACCAGTCCAGCACGCCGCCGACCACCACGCCGGCCAGCACCGACAGCACCAGCGCGGCCGGGACCACCACGAACCGGTGCACCCGGGTGCCGGCGTCCTCGGTGGCCGGGCGGCTGAGCAGCGCGGTCACCGCGAACGCCAGGGCCACCCCCAGCGCCGCCGCGGCGGGCGCCAGCAGGCCCATGTCGGCCAGCAGTGTCACCGCCGCCGCCAGCACGGCCGCGCCCGCCACCACTACCCAGGCGGGGAGGGAGGGGAGTCTGCTCGTCATGCGCCGTCCTCGCCTTCAGCGGCGCCCGGGGCGCCCTCCAGCCCGGCGCCGGTCATCGCCGAGCCCAGTTGCTCGGGGGTCACGGTCATCGGGTCGGCCTGGGCGACCAGCCGGCCGCGCAGGATCACGTGCAGGGTGTCCGACATCCCGATCAGCTCGTCCAGGTCGGCCGATACCAGCAGCACCGCCAGCCCCTCGCGGCGGGCGCGCCGCAGGTGCCCCCAGATGGCCGCCTGCGCGCCGACGTCCACGCCGCGCGTGGGGTGGGCGGCCACCAGGACCTTGGGCCGGCCGCTCATCTCGCGGCCCACGATCAGCTTCTGCTGGTTGCCGCCGCTCAGCGCGTCGGCGATGACGTCGATGCCGGGCGTGCGCACGTCGTACTCGGCGACGATGCGCTCGGTGTCGGCCCGCGCGCCCTTGCGGTCGATCCAGGGGCCGCGCGCGTTGGGCGGCCGCCCCTGGTGGCCCAGGATCCGGTTCTCCCACAGCGGCGACTCCAGCAGCACGCCGTGGCGGTGCCGGTCCTCGGGCACGTAGCCGACCCCGGCCTCGCGGATGGCCAGGGTGGGCCGGCCGGTGATGTCGGCGCCGTCCAGCTCCACGGTGCCCGACTCCACCGGGCGCATGCCCATGACGGCCTCGATCAGCTCCGACTGGCCGTTGCCCTCGACACCGGCGATGCCCACGATCTCGCCTTGGCGGATGGTCAGCGTCACGTCGTCCACCACCCGGCGCCCGCCCGGTTCGCGCACCGAGAGGCCGCGCACGGTCAGCATCGGGCGGTCGGTGACCGTGGACTCCCGCAGCTCGGGCACGGGCAGCTCGCCGCCGACCATGAGGGTGGCCAGCTCGCGGGCGGTGGTGGTGGCCGGGTCGACCGTGGCCACCGTGGTGCCGCGCCGGATCACCGTGATGGTGTCGGCCACCGACAGCACCTCGTCCAGCTTGTGGGAGATGAAGATGACCGTCAGGCCCTCACGCTTGAGTTCGCGCAGGTTGTCGAACAGCTCGTCGACCTCCTGGGGCACCAGCACGGCGGTGGGCTCGTCCAGGATGACGATGCGCGCGCCCCGGTAGAGGACCTTGAGGATCTCCACGCGCTGGCGCTGGCCCACCCCCAGCTCCTCCATGAGGCGGTCGGGCTCCACACCCAGGCCGTACTGCTCCGACAGGGCGGTGATGCGGGCGCGCGCGGCGCGGCCGATGCCCGCCTGCTTCTCGGCGCCCAGGACGACGTTCTCCAGCACCGTGAGGTTGTCGGCGAGCATGAAGTGCTGGTGCACCATGCCGATCCCGTGGGCGATGGCGTCGGAGGGCGAGTTCAGCCGCACCGGCTCGCCGTTGACGGCGATGGTGCCCTCGTCGGGCCGGTGCATGCCGTAGAGGGTCTTCATCAGGGTCGACTTGCCGGCGCCGTTCTCGCCCACGATGGCGTGGACGGTGCCCGGTGCCACCGTGATGTCGATGTCGTGGTTGGCCACGACCCCCGGAAACCTCTTGGTGATGCCACGCAGTTGGACGGCGGGAGGTGCCTCCCCGCCGTCCGGCGGTGCGCCGCTCATCGGACTCCTTGGTTGGGCGTAGGTCCGGCGTTGGTCCGCGCCGCCGGCGGGCGGCGGGCGGAAGGGGTGCGGGCGGAACACGGCACGGGACCCGGGGCACGCTCCCCGGGTCCCGGTGCGGTGGTCACAGCGGGTCCGCTCCGCTCTAGGGCTCGGTGGGGACCTCGATCTCGCCGTCGATGATCCGCTGCTTCAGCTCGTCCAGTTGGTCCTGGATGTCGCTGATCTCCTCCTCGTTGGCGGTGGAGTAGTCCACACCGCCGCTCTCCAGGTCGAAGCGCTGGATGCCCGACTGGGCGTCACCCTCCTGGACCGACTGCACGAAGTCGAACACCGCGGTGTCGACCTGCTTGATGGCGGAGGTCAGCACGTACTGCCGCTGGTCCTCGGGCGCGGTCTGGTACTGGTCGCTGTCGACGCCGATGAACAGCCGCTCGGCCTCGGCGGCGGCCTCCAGCACGCCGTTGCCCGAGGCGCCCGCCGCGTGGTAGACGACGTCGGCGCCGCTGTCGAACTGGCCCTCGGCGGTGGAGCGGCCGGTGGCGGGGTCGGAGAACCCGCTCATGTCCGGCGGCTGGCTGAGGTAGGCGATCTCGATCTCGATGTCGGGGTTGATCTCCCGGGCGCCGGCCACATAGCCCGCCTCGAACTTCTTGATCAGCGGGTTCTCGACACCGCCGACGAAGCCGATGTGGTCCTCCTCGGTCTTCAGCGCGGCGGCGGCGCCGGCCAGGAAGGACGCCTGCTCCTCGGTGAAGACCAGGCTGGTGACGTTGTCCAGGTCCTCGATCTCGGAGTCCACGATGGCGAAGTGGACGTCGGAGTAGGCTTCGTCGGAGGCGACGTTGCGCATCGGCTCGGTGTAGGCGTAGCCCACCCCGATGATGACGTTGAAGCCCTGGTCGGCCATGTTCTTCAGGCGCTCCTCCTTGTCGACGTCGGACTCGTCCTCGCTGGGCTCGAAGTCCTGCACGTCGTCGGCGCTGACGCCCAGTTCCTCCTGGACGCGCTGGAGGCCGCGGTAGGCGGAGTCGTTGAACGACCGGTCGCCCCGCCCGCCGACGTCGTAGGCGAGTCCGACGCGGATCTCGTCGCTCCCGCCGCCCTCGCCCCCGTCGCCGCCGGCGTTTTCGCCTTCGGGACTGTCACAGGCCGTCATGGCCAGGGTCAGCGCGCCGACCGCGGTGGCGGCGGCGAGCTTGACGGCATGCTTGCGCTTCACTCTGCACTCCTCTTCGCACCTGGACACCAGGCCGCGTCGGTAACGGACTCACCAGGTTTCGCGGAAGGGACGATATCCGTTCGGTGAAATGTCACCAATGACCAGGGAAAAGTTGTTATGAAGGCGAGAGCGGAGCGAAACGGAGTCCGGCGCCGCGCCTTTCCCCGCCGCCGCGTGTGTCCAACACCACCCCGGTGACCTGGCCGGTCGTCTTCCGCCCGGCAATTCTCCTCCGCCGGGCCGCGCCCGCCGAGTAACGGCGCGGTGACGGCGCGGCGCCTCTTTCGGAAAGCACGAAATTTCCGCGCCGTGCGGCCCCGAATTGCGGGTCAGGCGGTGCGGGCCGCCCCGTCGGCGCCGGGGGAGCCCCCGTGCGCCGCCCGCCCGCCGGGCGTCTCGTCCCCGGCCGCCAGGAACTGCGCGGCGGCCCTCTTCATGGCCTGGGCCGCCACCGCCGTGCGGTGGTCGCGGCCGGGCACCCGCGCCAGCGTCCCGCCGGTGCGCGCGGCCAGCACCGCCGCGCCCTGGGCGAGGTCGTCGCGGTCGCCGGCCGCGAACAGCAGCGGTACCCCGCGCGGCGCCGGATCGGGCCGGAACGGGTGGGCGGCCTGCCCGCGCGCGCACGCCTCCAGCGCGGCGAGGTCGGCCCCCGGAAGCGCCGCGCCCGCGCGGAACACCGGGCCGAACGGCGAGCCCTCATCGGCCCCCAGGCGGTCCAGGTCGGCGCCGGCGAACGCGTCGGCCGGGCCGAAACCGCCCAGCACCGCCCGGCGCACCCGCCCGGGGTGCGCCAGCGCCAGCTCCCAGGCCAGGCGGGCGCCCATGGAGTAGCCCACGACGTCCACCCGCTCGGCGCCCACCGCGTCCAGCAGCCGCACCAGGTCGGCCACCATCGCCTCGGGGGTGTAGGCGGCGGGGTCGTGCGGCTTGCCGCTGCGGCCGTGGCCGCGCAGGTCGCAGCCGATGACGGGGCGGTCGGCCAGCGCGCGCACCCACCCGGTGCGCTCCCAGTTCATGGCGAAGTCCGATCCGAACCCGTGCACCAGCAGCACGGGGGTGCCCGAACCGGGCGCGGCGGTGTAGGCCAGCGGAACCTCGCCGGCCAGGACGCTGTCGGTCATCGCGGTCGCCTTTCCGAAGTCGCCGGTGCCGCGCGCGGCGGCCGGGACGCTCACTCCTGCGGCGGGCGCAGCCGCACCCGGCGCCGGGCCGGCTCGTCGGCCGGGACGGTGCCGACGATCCCGGGCGCGGCGCCGGGCTCGCCCTCCAGTTCGAAGGTCACCAGCGGCGCGCCGACCGCCACCACCGCGCCCGCCTCGGCGTGCAGCCGGGCGACCACGCCGGTGGCCGGCGAGGGGATCTCCGCCGCCGACTTGGTGGTCTCGACCTCCACCAGCGGGTCGTTGCGCGCGATCCGGTCGCCCGGTGCCACCAGCCACTCCAGCACCGTGGCCTCGACCAGGCCCTCGCCCAGGTCGGGCAGGTGGAACGTGGACCCCCGCGCGGGGGCGTCGTCGCTCATGCTCAGTACTCCAGAGTGCGCTGGACCGCGAACAGGATGCGGTCGACGGTGGGCAGGTACTGGGGCTCCAGCGGGCCGGCCGGGTAGGGGACGTCGAACCCGGTGACCCGCTGCACCGGCGCCGCCAGGTCGCGGAAGGCGCGCTCGGTGACCAGCGCGGCGACCTCGCCGCCCAGCCCGGCGGTCAGCGGCGCCTCGTGCACCACCACCGCGCGGCGGGTGCGGGCCGCCGAGGCCGCCACCGCGTCGGCGTCCAGCGGCTTGAGCCAGCGCAGGTCCACCACCTCCAGCTCCACGCCGTCCTCGGCGGCGAGGTCGGCCGCAGCCAGGCAGCGGCGCACCATCGCGCCCCAGGCCACCAGCGTGGCGTGCCGGCCCGGGCGCACCACCCGGCTCGCCCCCACCGGCAGCTCCGGCGCCGCCGCCAGGCCGCCCTCGGGCAGCGGCGCGCGGTCCCAGTAGCGCGACTTGGGCTCCAGGAACACCACCGGGTCGTCGCCGCGGATCGACTGGAGCAGCAGGTGGTAGGCGTCCAGCGGGTCGGCGGGCGCGGCCACCCGCAGCCCGGGGACGTGGGCGAACAGCGCCTCCAGGCTCTCGCCGTGGTGCTCGGGCGCCTGGATGCCGCCGAAGCTGGGCACCCGCAGCGTGATGGGCATCGGAGCGGTCCCGCGCGAGCGGTAGTGCATGCGCGCCATCTGGTTGACGATCTGGTCGACCGCCGGGTAGGCGAACCCGTCGAACTGGATCTCGGGCACCGGCCGCCACCCGTTCATGGCCAGGCCCACCGCCAGGCCCACGATCCCCGACTCGGCGATGGGGGTGTCGAACACCCGGTCGGCGCCGTGGCGGCGCTGGAGGCCGTCGGTGACGCGGAAGACCCCGCCGAGGCGGCCGACGTCCTCGCCGAACACCAGCGTTGCGGGGTCCTCGGCCAGCGCGGTGTCCAGGGCGCGGTTCAGCGCGTCGCGCATCGTGAGGTGGGCGGGCGGCGCCGCCGCGCGGCCGCGCTCCGCGGCGGTTGCGGCGGTTGCGGCGGCGGCGGTGCCGGCGGTCGCGGTCGGGCTCATCGGACCTCCTCCTCCCACACCCGGCGCTGGGCGGCCAGGTGCGGTGCGGGCTCGCGGAAGACGTGGTCGAACAGGTCGGTGCCCGGCGGCTCGGGCGCGGCGCTGACACCGTCGCGGATCCGCTCGGCCTCGGCGCGGCACTCGGCCTCGGCCGCCGCGAAGAACGCGGCGTCGGCGGCGCCGGCGGCCTCCAGCGCCGCGCGCGTGCGCACCAGCGGGTCGCGGTCGGCCCAGGCGCGCTCCTCGGCGGGGTCGCGGTAGCGGGAGGTGTCGTCGGAGGTGGAGTGCGGGCCGGCGCGGTAGGTCAGCGCCTCGATCAGGGTGGGGCCGCCGCCCGAGCGGGCGCGCTCCAGGGCGGCGCGCGTGGCGTCGTGGACGGCGGCGAGGTCGTCGCCGTCCACGGTGACACCGGCCATGCCGTAGCCGGCGGCGCGCGCCGCCACCGAGCCGCCGGCGATCTGGCGCTCGTTGGGCACCGACAGCGCCCACCGGTTGTTCTGGCAGACGAACACCACCGGCGCGGTCAGCACCCCGGCCAGGTTCATGGCCTCGTGCACGTCGCCCTCCGAACTCGCGCCGTCGCCGAAGTAGGACACCGCCACCCCGGTGCGCCCGGCCAGCCGCTCACCCAGCGCCCAGCCCACCGCGTGCGGCACCGGGCCGCCCACCACGGCGTTGATCGGCGCGAACCGCGACGCCATCGGGTCGTAGAGGCCGCCGTGCCACAGCGCGCGGTGGCTGGCCAGGTAGCCGACCATGTCCACGCCCAGGGTCAGCGCCACCGCCAGTTCGCGGTAGGTGGGGAACGCGAAGTCGCGCTCGGGGTCCATGGCGGCGGCGCTGCCCACCTGGGCGGCCTCCTGGCCGCGCAGCGACACGTAGGCGGGGAAGACGCCCTGGCGCTGGAGGGCGACGGCCTCGGTGTCGATCATGCGGGCGGTCAGCATCAGGCGGTACAGGCGGCGCGCCAGGTCGGGGGGCAGCGGGCGGGCGCGGTGGGGCCGGGGGTCGGGCGGCTCGCGGGTCGGCATGGTGGGCTCAGCTCCCTCGGCGGTGGGCGGAGGCGGACGGCGGTGCGCGAGCGCGCCGACCGCTGCCTCGATTGTGCGCTCGGGGTCGACACATGTGCCAGATCTTGCGAAAAAGTCGATACACCCGAGAACTCGTGCCGGAGGAGCGTTCCCGATCGTCTAATATCGGCGGTGTCCGGCGGGGCCTGTCGTGGACACACCGCGACGCCGCCGGGCGCGGGGTCCGCGCCCGGCGGCGGTACGGCTGGGGGCTGGGGGAGGCGCGGCGCCTACAGGTCGGGCAGCGGGTCGGGCGGCAGCGACGCCCGGCCCAGCAGTTCGGCGTCGCAGGCGTTGACCACCGACACGTACTCGTCGTCGACCTCGAAGGTGTGGCCGCCCAGGTGGAAGGTGGGGATCAGGTGGGTGTCGACCGGACCCAGGCGCACGCCGCGCGGGAACACGTGCCAGATCCGCTTGGGCCGGGTGCGGCTCCAGAACCGGTTCAGCAGCACGGTGATGGCGGAGTCGGTCACCACGAACACGAAGAACATCGACTCGTTCCACGACGCCGGGAAGATGTAGCGGATCTCGGCCCCGGCCGGCAGGAAGCCGCGGGCCCGCTCGCGGACCTTCGGGGGGACGGGCATCGGGCCTCCTAGCGGTAGCCGCACGTGTGCGCCGCGCGCCTGGCCCCATGCTAGGGCGGCGCCGCCGCCGCGCTAGGGGCGCGGTCCGCCCGACCGGGTGGCGCACCCGCCGCCGGTTTCTCGATAATCAATGACAAAGCAGGCGAAGCCGATGGTCGTCCCGCCCGACCGTCCTTCGACCGAGACCCCCGGGGAGCAACGGGTATGGCCGACGGGCAGTGGCAGGACACCGACCGCAGGCAGGGCGCGGCCGAGGCCGAGCGCCGACGGCCCGGGCGGCCCCCGGGCGACGACACCGACCGCCCGCGCGCACGCGGCGCTCGGCTGCCCGACGCGGTGGACGAGGTGATCATCGGCGCGCTGGCCGAGGACGCCCGCACCGGCATCACCGAGATCGCGGCCATGGCCAACGTCTCGCGGGCCACCGCCTACAACCGCATCAAGCGGCTGACCGACGACGGCGTCATCCGCGGCTACTCGGTGGTCACCGACCACTCCCGCATGGGGCTGGGCGTGACCGCGCTGGTGCTGATCTCGGGCAGCCAGCCCGACTGGCGGGCCAACCGCGAGATCCTGTCTTCCTACCCCGAGATCGAGTACTGCTGGTACGTGGTGGGCTCGGCCGACATCGTGCTGCTGGTCCGCGTGGCCGACACCAACCAGTTGCGCGACCTCATCCTCACCCGGCTCCAGGCGCTGCCGGGCGTCACCGCCACCCAGACCCTGACCGTCATCGACGAGGTCGTGCACCGCCCGGTCGTGCGCCCCACCGAGTGACGCCGCGCCGCGTCCGGGCGGTGACGCGGCGCCCGGACGTGCTCTAGCATGCCCCTGACGCCGGGTGGCCGGGGCCTGCTCCCGCACCATCCGGCCAGGAGTCGCGGGCGGACCGGGGGGCGGTGCCGACATGGAGACCAGGGCACCGGCCAGAGAGCCGCAGCAGCGGCGCAGCCGCGCCACCCGCCAGCGGCTGCTGGAGGCGGCCGTGGAGTGCCTGGCCGAGACCGGCGTGGCCGCCAGCACGCTGGGCGCGGTGGCCGAGCGCGCCGGGGTCTCGCGCGGCGCCGCCCAGCACCACTTCGGCACCCGCGAGCACCTGCTCACCGAGGCGCTGCGCTACATGAGCGGCGCCCGGCTGGAGGAGCTGCGCCGGTGCGGTGCCCGCCTGCCCGAGGGGCCCGGGCGGATCGAGGCCGCGGTGACCATGCTGATCGACACCTACAACGGTACCGAGTTCGACGCCGCCGTGCAGTTGTGGGCCGCCGCGGCGGGCGACCCCGCGCTGCGCGAGCACGTGCTGCCGCTGGAGGACCACGTCGGGCGCGAGGCCCACCGGGTGGCGGTGGAGCTGCTGGGCGCCGACGAGTCGCGGCCCGGGGTGCGCGAGACCGTCCAGGCCACCCTGGACCTCGCGCGCGGACTGGGGCTGGCCGACCTGCTGACCGACGACAGCGCCCGGCGCGGGCGCATCGTCCGGCAGTGGGCGCGCATGGTGGCCAAGGAGCTGGGATAGGCGGTAAGCGCTTACCCGGAGGGCGCGGGCGCGCCGCGCCCTCCGGGCCGGGGGAGGGGTGGGGGACCCTACAGGGTCGGGCCCGCTCCGCCCGAGACGATGCCGGGGACGTTCGCGGCGTTGTCCAGGTCGTAGGAGTAGGGCGGCTCGGGCACCGAGCCGGCGGTCTCCAGCGCCCCGGAGTTGTCCAGGACGTTGCCGCGCGCCTCGATGCGGCCGGGGTCGGAGTCGGCGTAGCCCACGTGGGTGGGGTTGTCGACGTTCTCGAAGTAGTTGTTCTCGACCAGCACCCCGGCGTCCATGGTGGAGGCCACGCCGTACTCGGCGTTGTCGCGGTAGTAGTTGTTGTAGACGTGCACGCCGTCGCCGAACCGCACGCGCGGGTGGCGGCTGCCCGAGCCGTCGAAGTAGTTGTGGTGGTAGGTCACCCGCAGGTTGCCCTCGTCGGCGGTGTGGCCGTCGGAGTGGCCCAGCAGCATGGACTTCTCGTGGTCGAACACGTGGTTCCACGAGATGGTCACGTAGTCGGACTCCCGCTTGACGTCCACGGCGCCGTCGTTGCCGTTGGTGAAGCTGTTGTGGTCGATCCAGATGTTGGTCGACCCCTCCTGGATGTTGATGGCGTCGTCGCCCCAGTCGGAGAACGCGATGTTCTGCACGATGACGTTGTGCGCCTCGTCGATGTCCAGGCCGCCGCCGGTGATCTCGGCGCCGTCGAGGCCGATCACGGTCTTGTCGCTGGTGACGTCGTTCATGCCGTCGAGTTCGATGGTGCCCTGCACCTGGATGGTGAGCGGGCCGTCGCTGGACATGGCGTCGACCAGGGCGTTCGCGCTGCTGACGGTCACCGTGTCGCCGTTGGCGCCGCCGGTCGTGCCGCCGTTCATGCTGGCCCAGCCTTCGGGCGAGCCCACGGCCTGCGCGGAGGCGGGGGTGGCGGCCAGCGTGCCGGCGACGAGCACGGCGCCGGCGCCGAAGGCGACGAAGGCGGCCGCGGACCGGCGGGAGGGGGCTTTCTCACTGTTCGTACGCATCGGATCTCCTCTGTGGGGGACCGGCGGAGGGCCGGCGAGTCAGGGAGTCGTGGCCGCGGGGGGGGGGGGGGGGGGGGGGGGGGCCGGGGGGGGGCCGCCGGGTGTGGGGGCGGCGGGGGGGGGGGCCGGGGGGGGGGCGGGGGGGGGGGGGGGGGGGCCCGGGGGGGGGGGGGGGGGTGGGGGGGGCGACCGGGGGCGTCCCGCCGTGGTGGGCCGCGGGTACCGGCGGCTGCCCGAGGGCACCCGCCGATGTGGGGAAACGCCGCGGCCGGCGGTGCGCGACCTCTGGGAGAGGTCGGGGGGAAACAGTCTTGGGAAGCGCTTTCCAGTGGTCCGAAACTTACGTGACCGTTACGGCGGTGTCAACGGGGTGTCATGATCCAATGACGCCGTGCTGTTTCACGGCCGAATTCGCGACCTGCGCCTTTGTCGGAGGCCAATGTGCGCACCTGCGGAAATGCGGAATTTCGTTCAGCGGACCGGAATTCCACCCGCTTGTGCGGGGGGTGGCCCGTGTTCTAAATTCTGTACCGTCCCCCGCTCCCGCCGCGCCGCCGCAGCGGGCCTTCCCCCACGGAACAGGTGGCCCGTGCTGCGCCCCAGCGTCCCCGGGGCCGCGCGGCCCCCTTACGCGGGCGCCGCCCCGAACCCGGTCGGCGGGGTGCGGCGGCGAAGACGCGCCCAGGAAATCGACTCCGATCAGTTCGTCGCGTGGATGACCGTGGCGATGGCGCTTGGTCTCCTGCTCCTCCCGCTGCTGCTCATCACCATGTCCGTCCTCTTGCGCGATGTCATTCCTTATGCGCCCATCGGCTACGTGCTCGCTTTCCTTTCGATGGCCGCGTTCCCGCTGTGCGGCCTGCGTGCGATGCGCAGGGAGCGCGAGGGCGCGGGGATCGAGCAGGACCGGGTGCTGATGGTCGGCTCCGCGTTCTTCTTCATGCTGCTGGGAGCCGTCTACGGCGCGGTCCTCGGCCACCTGTTGTTCGGAATCGTGCTGTCCCTCCGCTGGGACGCGGGAATCCCCTGGCGGGAATTGGCGGAGGTGGCCCAGTGGGTGGGTCGCAACGGCGTTCCGCTCTCCCTCGGCGTCGTCGGCCCCGTGCTCTGGGGCGCGCACACGCTCCGCGGCGTCCTGCGCCGATTCGCCTGAGTCTCCCCGCCGCCGCCCCCATAACCCGCCGCCTCCCGGGTAGGGGAGCAGCGGCCCGGTCGCTGCCGTGGGCCGGGCCGGCGCCATGCGAGGGGGAAGCTCATGACGGACACCACCCACACGACCGGACTCGCGACCGTGCCCGCGCTCAGCGACGTGGAGCTGCGGCGGGTGGACCAGTACTGGCGGGCCGCCAACTACCTCTCCGTGGGGCAGATCTACCTGCTGGACAACCCGCTGCTGCGCGAACCGCTGCGGCCCGACCACATCAAGCCCCGGCTGCTCGGGCACTGGGGCACCACGCCGGGGCTGAACTTCGTCTACGCCCACCTCTCCCGGCAGGTGCGGCGGCGCGGCACCGAGATGATGTGGATCGTGGGTCCGGGCCACGGCGGGCCGGCCGCCGTGGCGACCGCGTGGCTGGACGGCACCTACTCCGAGGTCTACCCCGAGATCACCCAGGACGCCGAGGGCATGCGGCGGCTGTTCCGGCAGTTCTCCTTCCCCGGCGGCGTGCCCAGCCACGTCGCGCCCGAGACCCCCGGCTCCATCCACGAGGGCGGTGAACTCGGCTACGCCCTCTCCCACGCCTACGGGGCCGCATTCGACAACCCCGACCTGGTCGTGGCCGCCGTCGTCGGCGACGGCGAGGCCGAGACCGGTCCGCTGGCCGGGAGCTGGATGGCCCACCGGTTCGCCGACCCCCGCCGCGACGGCGCGGTGCTGCCCATCCTGCACCTCAACGGCTACAAGATCGCCGGCCCCACCGTGCTCGCCCGCATGCCCGAGGCCGACCTGGTGGCGATGCTGGAGGGCTTCGGCCACCGCCCCCACATCGTCTCCGGCGACGACCCCGCCACCATGCACCAGCACATGGCCCACGCCCTGGAGCGCTGCCTGGACGAGATCTCCGAGATCCGCCGCCGCGCCCGCTCCGGCGGCGGCCCCGACGGCGACCGGCGGCACATCGAGGCCCGCTGGCCCATGATCGTGCTGCGCAGCCCCAAGGGCTGGACCGGGCCGCGCGAGGTCGACGGCACGCCTGTGGAGAACACCTGGCGCGCCCACCAGGTGCCGCTCTCCGAGGTCCGCGCCAACCCCGCCCACCTGCGCCAACTGGAGGAGTGGCTGCGCTCCTACCGCCCCGAGGAGCTGTTCGACCAGCTCGGCGCCCCCGTGCGCGAGACCACCGCGATCGTGCCCGCCGGGGACCGCCGCATCAGCGCCAGCCCGCACGCCAACGGCGGGCTGCTGCTCAAGGACCTCACCCTGCCCGACTTCCGCGACTACGCCGTGGAGGTGGAGGCGCCCGGCGCGGCCGCGAGCGAGGCGACGCGGGTGCTGGGCGGCTACCTGCGCGACGTCATCCGGCGCAACCCGCGCACGTTCCGCATCATGGGCCCCGACGAGACCGCGTCCAACCGGCTGGGCTCGGTGTTCGAGGCCACCGGCCGCGCCTGGGACATGGCCCGGCTGCCCACCGACGACGGCGTCGCCCCCGACGGCCGCGTGATGGAGGCGCTCAGCGAGCACCTGTGCCAGGGCTGGCTGGAGGGCTACCTGCTCACCGGCCGCCACGGGCTGTTCAACAGCTACGAGGCGTTCATCCACATCGTGGACTCGATGTTCAACCAGCACGCCAAGTGGCTCAAGGTCTCGCGCGCCCTGCCGTGGCGGCGCCCGATCGCGTCGCTGAACTACCTGCTCAGCTCGCACGTCTGGCGCCAGGACCACAACGGCTTCAGCCACCAGGACCCCGGCTTCATCGACCACGTGGTCAACAAGAAGCCGGAGATCATCCGCGTCTACCTGCCGCCGGACACCAACACCCTGCTGTCGGTGGCCGACCACTGCCTGCGCTCCCGCGACTACGTCAACGTGGTGATCGCGGGCAAGCAGCCCAACCTCAACTACCTGGCCATGGACGAGGCCATCGCGCACAACACCCGCGGCCTGGGCATCTGGGAGTGGGCCAGCACCGACGCCGGTGTGGAGCCCGACGTGGTGCTGGCCTGCGCCGGCGACGTGCCCACGGCCGAGACCCTGGCCGCCGCCAAGCTGCTGCGCGAGCACCTGCCGGAGCTGCGGGTGCGGGTGGTCAACGTCGTGGACCTCATGCGGCTGCAACCGGCCGAGGAGCACCCGCACGGCCTGCCGCACAGCGCGTTCGACGCGCTGTTCACCGTCGACAAGCCGGTGATCTTCGCGTTCCACGGCTACCCGTGGCTGATCCACCGGCTGACCTACCGCCGCAACGGCCACGCCAACCTGCACGTGCGCGGCTACAAGGAGGAGGGCACCACCACGACCCCCTTCGACATGGTGATGCTCAACGACCTCGACCGGTTCCACCTGGTCATGGACGTCATCGACCACGTCCCCGGGCTGGACGTCCGGGCCGCCCACCTGCGCCAGCGCATGCAGAACGAGCGGCTGCGCTGCCGCTCCCACACCCGCGAACACGGCGACGACGCCCCCGACATCCGCGAGTGGCGCTGGTCGTCCTGACACCCGAAGAAGGGTGGTGGCGGGGGCGTGCGGTCCGGTGACCGCCCGCCCCGACCCACCCGCCGCCGCTACCGGGCCCGAGCCTGAGCCTCCTCGCCCTCACTCGCGCCCGCGTCGTCGGACTCGGCCGCCGCCCCGGCGGCCTCGGCCTCGTGGGTGCGCTGCGTCTCCTGCCGGGCGGCCTCGGCGCCCAGGGCGATCGGGGCCGCCAGCCACTCGTCGGGCAGGCCGAACGCGTCCACCAGCGTCATGGCGTGCGGCCGCAGCTCCCGGCACAGCCGGTTGACCTCCTGGGTGACCGTCTTGGCGCGCGTGGCGGTCAGCCGCTCGTGCTCCAGGAACCACGCCCGGTGCTCCTCCACCACCGACAGGGCGTACAGGTCGCACACCTTGTCCAGCAGGTCCTTGGCGGCGCCCTCCGGGCAGCGGTCGATCGCGGCGACGAACGCCTCCAGCACCACGCGGTCGATGTGCGCCCGCCCCGCCGCCAGCACGTGGTCCTGGGCGTCGTTGAACACCTCGAAGGCGTCCCCGCCCCCCGAGGCCGCCCGGCGCAGCCGCCGCGCCAGGCCGTCCAGGACATGGCGCTCGCGGTCCTCCAGCACCTTCAGCTGCCAGCCCCGGTCGCGCAGGTCGGAGGCGTCGCCGCGCCCCGGCGCCGCCGCCACCAGCCGCTCGATGAGCGACCGCGCCGCCGTGCGCTCGATGACCGCGCCGAGGAACTGCCCGGCCGCGAACCGGGCCATGCCCATCGGGTCCAGGTCGCCGAACTCCTGGCGGTAGTTGGTCAGCAGCCCCTTGGCCACCAGTTGCAGCAGCACCGTGTTGTCGCCCTCGAAGGTGGTGAACACGTCGGTGTCGGCCTTGAGCTGGGGCAGCCGGTTCTCGGCGAGGTAGCCCGCGCCGCCGCACGCCTCCCGGCAGGTCTGGATGGTGCGGGTGGCGTGCCAGGTGGCCACGGCCTTGAGGCCGGCGGCGCGCGCCTCCAGTTCGCGCTGGCCGTGCTCGTCGTGCAGGCCCTCGCCGCTGTGCCGCTCGTGCAGGGTCGTGACCAGCTCCTCCTGGGCGAAGTGCAGGGCGTAGGTCCGGGCGAGGGCGGGCAGCAGCCGCCGCTGGTGGGCGCGGTAGTCCAGCAGCCGCACCTCCTCGCCGGAGTCGGGGTGGTCGAACTGGCGGCGCGCCTCGGCGTACTTCACGGCGATGGCCAGCGCCGCCTTGGTGGCGCTGCCCGCGCCGCCGGCCACGCTGATGCGCCCGCGCACCAGCGTGCCCAGCATGGTGAAGAACCGCCGGTTGGGGCTTTCGATGGGGCTGCTGTAGGTGCCGTCGGGGGCGACGTCGCCGTAGCGGTTGAGCAGGGCCTCGCGCGGCACCCGGACCCGGTCGAACCACAGCCGGCCGTTGTCCACCCCGTTGAGCCCGGCCTTGGGCCCGCAGTCCTCGATCCGCACGCCGGGGGCGGGGCGGCCCCGCGCGTCGCGGATGGGCACCAGCAGCGCGTGCACGCCGTGGCCCTCGCCCCGGGTGCGCAGTTGGGCGAACACCACCGCGTAGCGGCCGTCTCGGGCGGCGTTGCCGATGTAGTCCTTGCGGGCGGCGTCGTCGGGAGTGGTGATCACGAACTCGCCGGTGCCGGGGTCGTAGTCGGCGGTGGTGCGCAGCCGCTGCACGTCCGAGCCGTGCCCGGTCTCGGTCATGGCGAAGCAGCCGGGGATCTCCAGCGACATGATGCCCGGCAGGAACTCGGCGTGGTGGCGCTCGGTGCCCAGGGCCTGCACGGTGCCGCCGAACAGCCCCCACTGCACGCCCACCTTCACCATCAGCGACAGGTCGCACACCAGCATCTCGAAGGCCACCACCGAGCCGCCGACGTCGTCGGCGCCGCCGTGGTCGCCGGAGAACCCGTAGGCGGACATCTCGGTGGCCGCGATCGCCTTGAGCTGGCCGAGCACGCGCTCGCGGTGCTCCTCCACGCCCAGGCCGTACACGGGGCGGAACATGTCGCCCCGCAGGTGGCGGCGGGCCAGGTCGCGGATGTGCGCCCAGCGGCCGTCCAGCAGCGTGCGCAGCTCGGCCGGATCAGCGGACGGGCGGTCGGGTGACGTCATGCCGGTACCCCCTTGTGTGGTTTCCTGCACCGTCGTATCACTTGCATCGGGTCCGGGCGCACCGGGGCACGCGGACCCCGCCAGGGGAGCGGGCGCCCTGAGTCCGCGCGTGCGCCGCTGCCCCGGCGCAGGTCGGTCTATTCGCGCAGGGCCGGGCGCCGGAGCGCGCCGGGGTCCGGGAAGAGGGCGAAATGGCAGCTCAGGAGCGGCCCGAGGTGCGCGAGGCGCACGCCGGCGACGTCGAGGCGATCGTGGCGCTGGCCGAGGAGCGGCGCGCCGCCTACCGGCCGCACGCGCCCGGGTTCTGGGACCCCGCGCCCGACGCCCGCGACCGCCACCGCGCCCGGGTCGCCCGCCTGGCGGCCGACCCGCGCGCGCTGGTCCTGGCGGCGCGGCGCGGCCCCCGGCTCAGCGGCTGCCTGATGGCGGTCCTGGGGCCCTCCGCCGAGGTCTACGCGCCCGGCGGCCCGCTGGCCTACGTCGAGGACTTCTGGGTGGCCGACCCCGGCGACTGGTGGGGCAGCGGCGCGGCGCTGATCGAGGCGGCCCGCCCGCGCCTGGCCGCGCTGGGCGCGGTGCGCATGGTGGTGGAGAGCGGCGGCCACGACGCCGCCAAGCGGGCGTTCCTGTGGCGCTCGGGGCTGTCGTTGGCCGCGGAGTGGTACCACGCGCCGCTGCGCTGAGGCGCCGCCCTCGGGGGCCGGGCGCTGTCACCGTGCAACGGCCCGCGGTCTGGGCCGACCCCGGCCCGCCCCGGTAAGGCGCGGCCCACGGCCGCCCCGCGTTCGCGTCGGCGACGGGTGAATTTCTCGCCGGGTCAGCGGACCCGCGCCGCCCCGGAAGTTCGGGCGCGGCCGGTACCGGGCAGGGGTAGAGCTACGTCAGCTCCGCCGAGCGAGGAGACGGCCTTGAGCTACCTCACCGAGTCCGACGTGCACGACTACATCAACGGTGTCTGCTTCAAGACCGGCCCTCCGGGCCGCGTGGGCGCCGAAGCCGAATGGCTGGTCACCGATCCCGCCCGCCCGGGGGCACCCGTTCCCATCCGCTCCGTGTCGGCCGCCGTGGCCCAGGCCGGGCCGCTGCCCGGCGGGAGCGCCGTCACCTACGAACCCGGAGGGCAGCTTGAGCTGAGCTCGCCGCCCCTCCCCGGCCCGGGGGCCGCCCACGCCGCCCTCGCCGCCGACACCGACCACATCGGCCGCCGCCTCCGTGCCGCCGGACTGCGCCTGGAGGGGGTGGGCCTGGATCCCCGGCGCCCGCCCGTGCGCCAGCTCGCCCAGCCGCGCTACGCGGCCATGGAGCGTTACTTCGACTCCGCCGGATGCGCCACCGGCCGCCTGATGATGTGCAGCACCGCGTCGCTCCAGGTGTGCCTGGACATCGGCGCCGACGCCGCCGACGCCGCCCGGCGCTGGCGGCTCGCCCACCGGCTGGGGCCGGTCCTGGTGGCCGCCTTCGCCAACTCCCCGGTCCACCGGGGCCGCGCCACCGGCTGGCGCTCCAGCCGGTGGGCCGTGTGGGAGGGCATCGACCCCTCCCGCACCCGCGCGCCCGGGCGCGGCGACCCGGTCGCCGCCTGGACCGCCTACGCGCTGCGGGCGCGGCTGATGACCATCCGCGCCGACGACGGCCCCTGGGAGGTCGACCCCGGGATCGCGTTCGGCGACTGGCTGGCGTGCCGCCACCGCCGCCGGCCCACCCGCGACGACCTCGCCTACCACCTCAGCACCCTGTTCCCGCCGGTGCGCCCGCGCGGGTGGCTGGAGCTGCGGATGATCGACGCGCTGCCCGCGCGCTGGCTGGCGGTGCCCATCGCCGTGGCCGCCGCGCTGCTCGACGACCCGGCGGCGGCCGACACCGCCGCCGAGGCCACCGAGCGCCTGGGCGGCGGCGCCGACCCCGGACCGGGGCTGTGGCGGCGCGCCGCGGCCCGCTCCCTGGCCGACCCCGACCTGGCCGCCTGCGCCCGCACCTGCTTCGCCGCCGCCGGCGCGGCGCTGGAGCGGATGGGCGAGGCCGGCCTGGCGGGCGTGGTGGAGGACTACCGGGAGTGCTTCGTGGAGCGCGGGCGCTGCCCCGCCGACCTGCACCACCTGGCGCCGGCCGCCTGACCGGCGCCCGCCGCGCCACCGCTCACCGCACCGCGACCCACCGCACCGCCGAACCGCCGCACCCAGCGCCCGGACGCGCCGCCCGCGCGCCCGGCGCCCGCCACCCGGCGCCACCGACCCGCCACCGCCGCGGCGCGCCCGCCCAGGGGCGCGCCGCGGGTGAAGGAGGACCCACGCCATGACCCGCCCGACGCACCGGCCCGCCCGGCCGCCCGCCGCCGGCACCCGCCCCGACCCCGACCGCCTGCGCGCCCGCATCGCCGCCGAACTCGACCAGGGCCGCCGCCGCAGCGTCGGCCTCACCGTGGAGGCCCTGGACGAGGCCGAGCTGCTGGCCCAGCACTCGCCGCTGATGTCGCCGCTGGTGTGGGACCTCGCCCACGTCGGCAACTACGAGGAGCAGTGGCTGGTGCGCGCCGCCGCCGGGGGCGAGGCGCTGCGGCCCGACATCGACGTCCTCTACGACGCCTTCGAGAACCCGCGCGCCGAGCGCGTCAGCCTCCCCCTGCTGACCCCCCGCGAGGCCCGCGACTACAACGCGCGGGTGCGCGCCCGCGTGCTCGACGCCCTGGAGCGCGCCCGGTTCGACTCCGGTACCCCGCTGCTGGCCGACG
Organism: Streptomonospora mangrovi; assembly: GCF_027604915.1. GTDB lineage: Bacteria > Actinomycetota > Actinomycetes > Streptosporangiales > Streptosporangiaceae > Streptomonospora > Streptomonospora mangrovi. Next base: position 13,404 of record NZ_JAJAQC010000043.1, on the reverse strand, counting down.
GGTTCGTCTACCACATGGTCATCCAGCACGAGCACCAGCACGACGAGACCATGCTGGCCACCCACCAGTTGCGGCGCGGGCGGCCGGTGCTGCCCGGCCTGGCCGCGCCGCCGCCCCGGCCCGCCCCCGGCCACCGCCTCCCGGCCGAGGTGCTGGTGGCGGCCGGCCCCTTCACCATGGGCACCGACGACGACCCCTGGGCCTACGACAACGAGCGGCCCGCCCACACCGTCGACCTGCCCGCCTTCTACATCGACACCGCCGCCGTCACCAACGCCGCCCACCTGGACTTCATGGCCGACGGCGGCTACGACGACCCCCGCTGGTGGAGCCCGCAGGGCTGGGAGTGGCGCACCCGCTCGGGCAAGCGCGCCCCCGCCTTCTGGGTCCGCGACACCGGCGGCGGCTGGCTGCGCCGCCGCCTGGGCCGCGTGGAGCCGCTGCCGCCCGAGGAGCCTGTGCAGCACGTGTGCTTCTACGAGGCCCAGGCGCACGCCCGCTGGGCGGGCAAGCGCCTGCCCACCGAGGCCGAGTGGGAGAAGGCCGCCCGCCACGACCCCGCCACCGGCGCCTCGCTGCGCCACCCCTGGGGCGACACCGACCCCGGACCGCGCCACGCCAACCTCGGCCAGCGCCTCCTGCGCCCGGCGCCCGCCGGGGCCTTCCCCGAGGGCGCCGCGCCCTGCGGCGCCGTGCAGATGCTCGGCGACGTCTGGGAGTGGACCGCCACCGACTTCACCGGCTACCCCGGTTTCACGGCGTTCCCCTACCGGGAGTACTCCGAGGTGTTCTTCGGCGGCGGCTACAAGGTGCTGCGCGGGGGGTCGTGGGCCACCCACCCCACCGCCGCGCGCGCCACCTTCCGCAACTGGGACTACCCCATCCGCCGGCAGATCTTCGCCGGGTTCCGGTGCGCCCGCGACGCCGACCCCGACGAGGGCGGGCGCGGCGGGGGCCGCCGGTGAGCGCCGCGCGCCGCGCGGGCGGCGGGGAGGCGGCCGGCTGATGTGCCGCCACCTCGCCTACCTCGGCGCCCCCCGCACCGTGCACGACCTGGTCTACGCCGCGCCGTTCTCGCTGCTCACCCAGTCCTACGCGCCGCGCGAGCAGAGCCACGGCACCGTCAACGCCGACGGCTTCGGGGTCGGCTGGTACATCCCGGGCCGCCCGGCCCCGCTGCGCTACCGGCGCGCCATGCCGATCTGGGCCGACGCCTCCTTCGCCGACGCCGCCCAGGCGCTCACCACCACCTGCCTGGTCGCCGCCGTGCGCGACGCCACCCCCGGGTTCGGCACCGACGAGTCCTGCGCCCAGCCCTTCCGCGCCGACACCCGGCTGTTCTCCCACAACGGCGCGGCACACGATCACGAGGAACTCGCCGCGCGGCTGGGCCACCCCCTGCCGCGCGGGGTCCTCGACGCCCGCACCCCCGTGGACTCCGCGCCGCTGTTCGCCGCCGCCGTGCGGCTGTGGCGGGCGGGGGCGCCCACGGGCGCGGCGCTGGCGCGGGTGGCGTGCGAGGCCCGCGCCTGCTCCGCCGGGCGCTACAACCTGCTGGCCGCCGACGGCCGCGGCCTGGCCGCCACCGCCGCCGGCGACACCCTCTACGTGCGCCACGGCGCCGGCGGGGTGTGGCTGGCCTCCGAACCCCTCGACGACGACCCCGCCTGGCGGCGGGTGCCCGACCGGACCCTGGTCACCGCCGACCAGCACGGATACCGCCTGACCGGCATCAGCGCGGTCGACTGAGCAAACGGGGGAGCCGATGCCGCGCATCGACCACTACCTGACACCCGACGACCTGGCCAAAGCCCTGCGCCGCGACGCCGCCGAGGGCCTGGGCGCGCGACCGCGGTCGCTGCCGCCCAAGTGGTTCTACGACGAGCGCGGCAGCGCGCTGTTCGAGGAGATCACCACGCTGGCGGAGTACTACCCCACGCGCGCCGAGCGGGCCATCCTGCGCCGCAGTGCCCCCGAGATCGCCCGCGCCTGCGGCGCCGACACCCTGGTGGAGCTGGGCGCGGGCTCCGGCGAGAAGACCCGGCTGCTGCTGGACGCCCTGCGCGCTCGGGGCACCCTGCGCCGGTTCGTGCCCGTCGACGTCAGCGGCGCCTTCCTGCGGGAGTCGGCCGCCGCGATCGGCGCCGCCTACCCCGGCCTGGAGGTGCACGCGGTGGTCGCCGACTTCGAGCGCCACCTGCACCTGCTGCCCGCCGGGGGCCGCCGCGCCGTCGCGGTGCTGGGCTCCACCCTGGGCAACCAGCCCCCCGACCGGCGGGTGTCCTTCCTCGCCGACCTGCGCGAGGGGTTCGCCCCCGGCGACACCCTGCTGCTGGGGCTGGACCTGGTGAAGGACCCGGCGCGGCTGGTGGCCGCCTACGACGACGCGCGCGGCGTCACCGCCGAGTTCAACCGCAACGTGCTGCGCGTCCTCAACCGGGAACTCGACGCCGACTTCGCCCCCGAGGACTTCGACCACGTGGCGCTGTGGGACCCCCGCGCGGAGTGGATCGAGATGCGGCTGCGCGCGCGCACGGCGCAGCGGGCGGCCGTGCGCGCCATCGGCCTGACCGTCGACTTCGCGGCGGGGGAGGAGGTGCGCACCGAGATTTCCGCGAAGTTCCGCCGCGCGGGGGTCGAGGCGGAGCTGGGCCGGGCCGGCTTCCGCCTTGAGCACTGGTGGACCGACCCCGCCGGGGACTTCGCCGTGCTGCTCGCGCGGCCCTGACCCCGCGCCCGGCCGGGCGGGCACGCACCGCCCGGCCGGGGGCGCGCCTCCGGTACGGTAATCCCCGTGATCAAGGTAGGAGTGTTCGGCGCCCAGGGGCGCATGGGGTCCGAAGTCGTCAAGGCCGTCGAGGGCGCGGCCGACACCGAGCTGGTGGCCGGGGTCGACACCGCCGAGGAGCGCGAGGCCGTGCGCGGCGCCGACGTCGTCGTGGACTTCACCCACCCCGACGCCGTCATGGACAACCTGCGCTGGCTCATCGAGAACCGGGTGCACGCCGTGGTGGGCACCACCGGCTTCGACGACGCCCGCCTGGCGCGGGTGCGCGAGCTGCTGGCCGCCAACCCCGGCGCCAACGTCCTCATCGCGCCCAACTTCGGCATCGCGGCCGTGCTGATGATGTCCTTCGCCGCCAAGGCCGCGCCCTACTTCGAGTCCGCCGAGATCATCGAGCTGCACCACCCCAACAAGGCCGACGCCCCCAGCGGCACCGCCTCGCGCACCGCCGAGCTGGTGGCCGCCGCCCGCGAGCGCGCGGGATCGGCGCCGATGCCCGACGCCACCACCGCCGAGGTGCCCGGCGCGCGGGGCGCCGAGGTGGCCGGGGTGCGGGTGCACGCCCTGCGCATCACCGGGATGATCGCCCACCAGGAGGTCGTGTTCGGCACCCACGGCGAGACCCTGCGCATCCGCCACGACTCCATGAACCGGGAGTCGTTCATGCCCGGGGTGCTGCTGGGGGTGCGCCGCGTGGCCGACCTGCCCGACCGCCTCACGCTGGGGCTGGAGCCGCTGCTCGGATTGGACTGAGCCGGCCTGATGCCGCCCGGGCCGGCCCGGCTCGGGTCGGCTCAGTACGGCCCGACCCGGCCCGACCGGGCCGGGGGCGCCGGCGGCCCCGCCCGGCCCGCCGGCGCCCTCGACCTCAGACCTCGAAGCCCAGCAGCACGTAGACCTGCGCCGCCAGGACCGCGCCGACGATCGGCGCCACGATCGGCACCCAGGAGTAGGCCCAGTCCGAGGACCCCTTGCCGGGGATCGGCAGCACCGCGTGGGCGATGCGCGGGCCGAGGTCGCGCGCCGGGTTGATGGCGTAGCCGGTGGGCCCGCCCAGCGACAGGCCGATCGCCAGCACCAAAAAGCCCACCAGCAGCGGGGCGAACCCGGTGCCGAACAGGTCCTCCAGGCCGCCCCCGCCGCTGCCGATCGGGTTCATGTTGGCGTTGATGCCCAGAATGCCGAAGATCAGCAGGAACGTGCCGATGACCTCGGTGGCGAAGTTGGCGGCGATGCTGCGCACGGCCGGGATGGTGCTGAAGACCCCCAGCTTGACCACCGGGTCCTCGGTGACCCGCCAGTGCGGCAGGTAGACCACCCAGGCCAGCACCGCGCCGAGGAACGCGCCCAGCAGTTGGGCGGCGATGTAGCCGGGCACCTGCGCCCAGCCGAGTTCGCCGATGGAGGCCATGGCGAAGGTGACCGCCGGGTTGATGTGCGCGCCGCTGTACTGGCCGACCACGTAGACGGCGACGGTCACGGCCAGGCCCCAGCCGAACGTGATGACGATCCAGCCGCTGCCCTCGGCCTTGGAGCGGGCGAGGGTGACGCCGGCGACGACGCCGCAGCCCAGCAGCGTCAGGATCGCCGTTCCGACGAACTCGGCCAGGTAAACCATGGGACCTCCACCGTGACGAGTGCTTCCGGCCTCGGGTGTGTCCCGACGCGCGGCGCCGAGACGGGGGGATTGCGTCGGTGTACGGCGATATGCGTAGTGCAGGAAGTGTGATCCAGCTCTCTGATCGCTGTCAACCGCGTAGGCGACGATGCTTGGGTCAATCCGACCCCCTGCACATTTCCGAACATCACAGCCGCCAAACCGACGGCATCCGCCCGCCCGCGCCCGCCGACCCCCGCGATCCGCACCGGCCGACCCTCGGACGCGGCGAAGGCCGGGGTCGCCGACCCCGGCCCTCGCCGCCGTGCGCGCCGCGCGCGGCTACCCCAGCGCCCCCAGCGCCAGGCCCGCCGTGAACAGCACGCCGAAGGCCAGTTGCAGCTTGCCGGTCTCGCCCAGGCCCAGGACCAGGTCGCGGCCCACCTGCCCGGAGAGCACCCGGCGCACCGGCGGCACGGCCAGCGGCGCCGCCAGCAGCACCAGGGCGGCCCACCAGGTGGCCGCCGCCGCGGCCAGCGCGGACACGAAGGCGGCCGCCACGCAGCCGACGTAGAGGCGGCGGGTGCCCCGCTCGCCCAGGCGCACCGCCAGGGTGTTCTTGCCGGTGGAGGCGTCGGTGTGGATGTCGCGCAGGTTGTTGATCACCAGGACCGAGCACGACAGCAGGCCCACCGGCACGGCGGCCACCCACCCCTGCCAGGGCACGGTCCCCATCTGGACGAACACCGTGCCCGCCACGGCCACCAGGCCGAAGAACACGAACACCGCGACCTCGCCCAGGCCGTGGTAGCCGTAGGGGCGGCTGCCGCCGGTGTAGAACCAGGCGGCGACGATCGCCACCGCGCCCACCAGCACCAGCCACAGCGCGGTGGTGACAGCCAGCACCAGGCCCAGCACCGCGGCCACCGCGAAGCACGCCCACGCCGCCGTGAACACCCGGCGCGGCGCCGCCAGGCGGGCCGCCGTCAGCCGGGTGGGGCCAACGCGCCGCTCGTTGTCGGTGCCGCGCACGCCGTCGCTGTAGTCGTTGGCGTAGTTGACGCCGACTTGGAGGGCCAGCGCCACGCCCATCGCCAGCAGCGCCTTCCACCACACGGCGGATCCCGCACCCAGGGCGACCCCGGTGCCCACCGCAACCGGGACGATCGAATTAGGCAGGGTCCGGGGGCGCGCCCCCGCGACCCACTCGCTGACCGTGGCCACGCGCTGGTCCTCTTTCCTTGCCCGCTCGCCCCGGGCCGGCTGCCCGGGACCGCCCTCAACGGTAGCGCCGCCCGGGGCCGCGACCGGGACCAGACCCGCCGCCCACCGCGCGGCGCGGCCGCCCGCCGGTCCTTACGCTTCCCGCGCGCCTCACCCGCTGATGGCGGCGTGCAGGCGCACCATGGGCAGCGGCGCGCCCAGGTCGAGTTCGCGGGTGGCGCCGTCGGGCCGCCACCCGGCCGCCTCGGCGAAGGAGCGCAGCGGGTTGGCCGGCTCCAGCACCCACAGCACCGCCAGCGAGAACCCGTCGTCCACCAGGTGGTCCACGGCCGCGTTGAGCAGCCGGCTGCCGTGCCCGGCGCCGACGTGGTCGGGGTGCACGTGCAGGGCGTAGACCTCGGCGTCGGTGGCCGGCCAGCGGTCGGGATCCTCGGCCGGGCCGACGGCCGCGAACCCCACGACCGCGCGGTGGTCGGTGGCCACCAGCAGCCGGTGCCGCGACGTCGGCGGGGTGCGCACCGCCGCCAGCCACTGCTCGCGGAACCGCGCCGCCGCCTCCTCGCCGCCGATCTCGGCCAGGACCGCCTCGGGCAGCAGCGGCCCGTACATCGACCGCCAGGCCGCGACCTGCACCTCCACGACGGTGGCGATGTCCGCCTCGCGGGCGGACCTGACAAAGCGATCTGTCGACACGGGACGGCCCTTATCCGCTCGATCCGCTGTTCATCCGGCTGCTCGACCTGCTGCCCCCGCGCGCCGGGCGCGGTGTGGTGCCCCGCATACTCCCAGGCGCGGCCGGTTGCGCCAAACGCCGCGCCGCGCGCCCCGGTCCCGCGCCGGCCCGCCGCGCGCCCGCGCCGCGCCCCCGCCCCTGACCCGGCATCGGTGAGGACCCGGGAAATACCCGCAATGCGCCGGTGCGGCATGCGCGCGGCGCCCGGGTCGTGGCAGCATCGGGGGAGTGAGCATCATCCTGAGAATCCTCATCAACGCCGTCGCCATCTGGGCGGCCGTCTTCCTGATCGAGGGGCTCGACGTCCAGACCGAGTCGCCCGCCCAGACGATCCTCGTCTACGTCGCCCTCGGTGCGATCTTCGGCCTGGTCAACGCGGTCATCAAGCCGATCGTCAAAACGGTCGGCTGCGCGTTCTACGTCCTCACCCTCGGCCTGATCGCCCTGGTCGTCAACGCGCTGCTGCTCCTGCTCACCGCGTGGATCGCCGGTGCGCTGGACCTGCCGTTCACCATCGACGGGTTCTGGCCGGCGCTGTTCGGCGCGGTCGTGGTGGCGATCGTGAGCTGGCTGCTCAGCCTCCTGCTGCCCGGCGACGGCGACGACTAGCCCCCTGCCGGCCCCAGTCCCGAGCGCGTCCGCGCGGCGGAGCGGCACCCCGCTCCGCCGCGCCGGTCGCGCCGCCGGGACTGAGAGGTCGCGCACAGCGCGGCCGGGGTGACGGCGAGGCCGCCACCGCCCCGCGCGGCGCCCGCCGAGACACGCCCGAACGGCCGGAAGGTCGCCCATATCCCGGAAAATCCGCTTCGACGGGGCCGCATGGGCGCAGGTGGGGTCCTGGCGCGGTACGTTTTCCCTATGTCAGGCAGCACTACACCGAGCGCTCCTTTCGGCCGGATGCTGACCGCAATGGTCACGCCGATGCGCGAGAACGGCGACGTCGACTACGACGGCGCCGCCCGCCTCGCCACCTATCTGGTCGACGAGCAGCGCAATGACGGCCTCATCATCAGCGGCACCACGGGCGAGTCGCCGACCACCAGCGACGACGAGAAGGACCGGCTGCTGCGCGCCGTGCTGGAGGCGGTCGGCGACCGCGCCGTCGTCGTCGCCGGTGTGGGCACCAACGACACCCGGCACAGCATGCACCTCGCCGAGTCGGCCGAGCGCGCGGGCGCCCACGGCCTGCTCCTGGTGACCCCGTACTACAACAAGCCGCCCCAGGAGGGGCTGATCCGCCACTTCACGGCGATCGCCGACTCCACGGACCTGCCGGTGATGCTCTACGACATCCCCGGCCGCACCGGCACCCCGATCGCCTCGGAGACCCTGGTCCGGCTGGCCGAGCACCCGCGCATCGTGGCCAACAAGGACGCCAAGGACGACCTCGGCGCCAGCTCCTGGGTGATGGAGCGCACCGACCTCGCCTACTACTGCGGCACCGACATCCTCAACCTGCCGCTGCTGTCGGTGGGCGCCTCGGGGTTCGTCAGCGTCGTGGGCCACATCGTCGGCGCCGACCTGCACGACATGATCGACGCCTACGAGTCCGGCGACGTCCACCGCGCGCTCGCCATCCACCGCCGCCTCACCCCTGTCTACACGGGCATCTTCCGCACCCAGGGGGTCATCACCACCAAGGCGGTGCTGAACATGTTCGGCCTGCCCGGCGGCCCCGTGCGCACGCCGCTGGCCGACGCCTCCATCGAACTCCAGGCGCTGCTGCGCGAAGACCTCGCCGCGGCCGGCGTCAAGGGACCCATCGGCCTCGCCCCCCACCAGGCCGTGCCCGCCAGCGTGGTGGGCGTGGAACGCCTGACGGAGGGATCCGCATGAGCCACCCGCACCCCGAACTCGGCCCGCCGCCGCCGCTGACCGCCGACACCCTGCGCGTGGTGCCGCTGGGCGGCCTCGGCGAGATCGGCCGCAACATGACGGTGTTCGAGTACGCCGGCAAGCTGCTGATCGTCGACTGCGGCGTGCTCTTCCCCGAGGAGGAGCAGCCCGGCGTCGACCTCATCCTGCCCGACTTCGACCACATCCGGGACCGGCTCGACGACGTTGCGGCCCTCGTGCTCACCCACGGCCACGAGGACCACATCGGGGCTGTGCCGTTCCTGCTGCGCGAGCGCGCCGACATCCCGCTGGTGGGCTCGCGGCTGACCCTGGCGCTGATCTCGGCCAAGCTCGGCGAGCACCGCATCAAGCCCGAGACCGTCCAGGTCGAGGAGGGCGACCGCCGCACCTTCGGCCCCTTCGACCTGGAGTTCCTGGCGGTCAACCACTCCATCCCCGACGCGCTGGCCGTGGCCGTGCGCACCGGGGCGGGCACCCTGCTGCACACCGGCGACTTCAAAATGGACCAGCTTCCGCTGGACGGCCGCCTCACCGACCTGGCCGGGTTCGCCCGCCTGGGCGCCGAAGGCGTCGACCTGCTGCTGGCCGACTCCACCAACGCCGAGGTCCCCGGGTTCGTCACCAGCGAGCGCGACATCTCGCCGGTCATCGACAAGGTCTTCGACGACGCCGGCCAGCGCATCATCGTGGCCTGCTTCGCCTCCCACGTGCACCGGGTCCAGCAGGTCCTGGACGCCGCCAAGGCCCACGGCCGCAAGGTCGCCTTCGTGGGACGCTCGATGGTGCGCAACATGAACATCGCGCGCGACCTGGGCTACCTCACCGTGCCCGGCGACCTGCTGGTCGACGTCAAGAACCTCGACGACCTGCGCCCCGAGGAGGCCGTGCTGGTCTCCACGGGCTCCCAGGGCGAGCCGATGTCGGCGCTGACCCGCATGGCCAACCGCGACCACCAGATCCGCATCGAGGAGGGCGACACCGTCCTGCTGGCGTCCTCGCTGATCCCCGGCAACGAGAACTCCGTCAACCGGGTGATCAACGGGCTGACCCGGTGGGGCGCCAAGGTCGTGCACAAGGGCAACGCCCTGGTGCACGTCTCGGGCCACGCCTCGGCCGGCGAGCTGCTCTACGTCCACAACATGGTGCGCCCGCGCAACTTCATGCCGGTGCACGGCGAGTGGCGGCACATGCGCGCCCACGCCAACATCGCCGCGCTCACCGGCCTGGAGCGCGACCGCATCGTGCTGGCCGAGGACGGCGTGGTGGTCGACCTGCACAAGGGCCGCGCCCGCATCACCGGCAAGGTCCAGGCCGGCTACGTCTACGTCGACGGCGCCTCGGTGGGCGACGTCACCGAGTCCGCGCTCAAGGACCGCCGCATCCTCGGCGAGGAGGGGTTCATCTCGGTCATCGTGGCCGTGGACTCCACCTCCGGCAAGATCGTGGGCGAGCCCGAGATCCACACCCGGGGCGCCGGCATCGGCGCCGACGCCTACGACGAGGTCATCCCCAAGATCCAGGAGTCCCTGGAGCGGGCGGCCGCCGACGGCATCACCGACCCCACCCAGTTGCGCCAGCTCGTGCGGCGCGGGGTGGGCCGCTGGGTCAACGAGACCTACCGGCGCCGGCCGATGATCGTCCCGGTCATCGTGGAGATCTAGGCCCGCACCCGCCGGCGTCCGCGCCGCCGGGGGTCCGACCCCCGGCGGCGCGCCCGTGCGCCCGACACGCCGGGCGGCCCTGCGCGGCCGCCGCGCCCGCCCCTAGTAGGGTGCCCACCATGGCCACCCGTGCGCCCAAGACCCCTCAAGGATCCGGCGGCGGCACCTCCCGGGGCGGCGGCTCCGGCCGGAAGAAGGCGCCGGCCCGCCGTAGCTCCGGCTCCTCCGCCCAGCGCGGCCGCGCCCCCGCGGCCCGGCGCCCCGCGCCCAAGGCCGGCGCCGCCTCCGAGGGCCCCATCGCGCTGCTGTTCGTGTGGACCGGCCGCATGCTGCTGCTGGTGTGGCGGCTGCTGGCGCACACCGTGGGCGGCCTGGCGCGCGCCGCCGGCCGCAGCGCCCGCGACCTCGACCCCGATCTGCGCCGCGACGGCTTCGGCCTGGTGCTGCTCGCGCTGGGCCTGCTGATCGCCGCCGCCGTGTGGTGGGACACCGAGGGACCGCTGCCGCGCATCACCCGCCTCGTGGTGGTCGGGGCGTTCGGCACGTTCTCGCCGGTGCTGCCGCTGCTGTTCCTGCCGTTCGCCTGGCGGCTGATGCGCACCCCCGGCACCGGCCAGACCGATGTCGGCCGGCTGTTCATCGGCGCCACCTCGCTGCTGGTGGGCCTGCTCGGGCTCATCCACATCGGCCACGGGATCCCCTGGCCCGCCGAGGACCCCCAGGCGGTGCGCGAGGCCGGCGGGATCATCGGGTTCGCCGCCTCCGGGCCGCTGAGCCTGCTGGTCACCCCCTGGGTCACCGGTGCGCTGCTGGCCATGCTGCTGGTCTTCGGGCTGCTGGTGGTCACCGCCACCCCCGTCTACCGCATCCCCGAGCGGCTGCGCCAGCTCTTCGGCGGGCTGATGGAGCCCGACTCCGGCCCCCACTCAGGCGTGGACATCCTCGACCCGCCCGCCGAGGAGGAGCGGCCCAAGCCCAAGCGGCGCCGCAAGCCCCGCCCGGCGCCCGAGGACGCCGAGGCCGACACCGGTGTGGCCGGCGACCACGAGCGCCCCTACGACACCCCCGTGGTGGCCGCCGCCGAGGCCGCGCCCGCGCCGCCCCCGCCCGACCCCACCCCGCCGCCGGAGTCGGCCGAGCAGCTCTCGATCCCCCCGCGCGTGGTCGACGGCGACTACGAGCTGCCCGCCTCCACCATGCTCAAGCCCGGCACCCCGCCCAAGCCGCGCACCAAGGCCAACGACACCGTGGTCGAGGCGCTCACCGGCGTGCTGGAGCAGTTCAACATCGACGCCGAGGTCACCGGGTTCACCCGCGGGCCCACGGTCACCCGCTACGAGATCGAGCTGGGCCCGGCCGTGAAGGTCGAGAAGGTCACCGCGCTCACCAAGAACATCTCGCTGGCGGTCAAGAGCGCCGACGTGCGCATCCAGTCGCCCATCCCCGGCAAGTCCGCGATCGGCGTGGAGATCCCCAACGCCGACAAGGACATCGTCAGCCTCGGCGACGTCCTGCGGTCCTCCCCGGCCACCTCCGACGACCACCCCATGCTCGTGGGCCTGGGCAAGGACATCGAGGGCCTGACCGTGGTGGCCAACCTCGCCAAGATGCCGCACGTGCTGGTGGCCGGCGCCACCGGCGCGGGCAAGTCCACCTGCATCAACGGGCTCATCACCTCGATCATGATGCGGGCCACCCCCGACGAGGTCCGGCTGATCCTGGTCGACCCCAAGCGGGTCGAGCTGACCATGTACGAGGGCATCCCGCACCTCATCACGCCGATCATCACCAGCCCCAAGAAGGCCGCCGACGCCCTCCAGTGGGTCGTGGGCGAGATGGACCGCCGCTACGACGACCTCGCGGCCTCGGGCTTCCGCCACATCGACGACTTCAACGCGGCCGTGCGCGCCGGCGAGCTGAAGGCGCCGCCCGGCAGCGAGCGCGTCTACGAGCCCTACCCCTACCTGCTGGTCATCGTGGACGAGCTGGCCGACCTGATGATGGTGGCGCCGCGCGACGTCGAGGACGCGATCGTGCGCATCACCCAGTTGGCGCGCGCGGCGGGCATCCACCTGGTGCTGGCCACCCAGCGCCCCAGCGTCGACGTGGTCACCGGCCTGATCAAGGCCAACGTGCCCTCGCGGCTGGCCTTCGCCACCTCCAGCCTCTCCGACAGCCGCGTGATCCTCGACCAGCCCGGCGCCGAGAAGCTGGTCGGCAAGGGCGACGCGCTGTTCCTGCCGATGGGCGCGGGCAAGCCCATCCGGCTCCAGAACGCCTGGGTCACCGAGAAGGAGATCCGGGCGATCGTGGAGCACTGCAAGAAGCAGGCCGAGCCCACCTACCGCGAGGACGTCGGCACCGCCGAGGCCAAGAAGAAGGAGATCGACGAGGAGGTCGGCGAGGACCTGGACCTGCTGCTCCAGGCCATCGAGCTGGTGGTCACCACCCAGTTCGGCTCCACGTCGATGCTCCAGCGCAAGCTGCGCGTGGGCTTCGCCAAGGCCGGGCGGCTGATGGACCTCATGGAGAGCCGCGACGTGGTGGGGCCCAGCGAGGGCTCCAAGGCGCGCGACGTGCTGGTCAAGCCCGAGGACCTGCCCGGCGTGCTCGCCGAGGTGCGCGGGTCCCAGGGCTGAGGCCGGTGGCGCGCGCGGACCCGCTGGTGCCGCGCCGCAGGCGCCGCCGCCGCGCCCGGTTTGCCGGGGGCCGGACCGGATCGGCCGGGTTGGCCGGGTCGGCCGTGGTGACGGGGTTGGCCGACCTGGTCGGGTTGACCGAGTTTTCACCGGTTCATGGGGTGTGGCGCGGTGCCGTTTTCGGCAGAGGCACCCACAGTGGTTGAAGACCTACTCTGCGGTGCCAGCGGCGGAGGTCCGCGCGCCGGGGTTCCCCCGGCCGTGCCTGCGGCGCCCGGCCCCGCGGCCTACCCCCACCCTGGGAAGGGGCGGATATGACGACGATCGGCCAGACCCTCGCCGCTGCCCGCGAAGACCTCGGGTACTCCCTCGCCGATCTGAGCGCGCGGACCTGCATCCGGCAGCCCGTGCTCGCGGGGATGGAGGGCGACGACTTCCGCGTCTGCGGCGGCGACTTCTACGCGCGCGGGCACATCCGGTCGGTGTGCCGCGAACTCGGGCTCGACCCCGCCCCCCTGGTCGAGGAGTTCGACCGCGAGCACGCGCGCGGCTCCATGGCCCCCGCGTTCACCGGGGCGCCGGTGACCGGCACGGTGACCCCCGCCCGGCCGCGCCAGGGCGCCCCGGACCGCGCCGAGGAGGCCGCCCCCCAGGCGGCCCCCGAGCGGGCCGCCCCGCGCGCCGAGGGCGCGCCCGAGGTGGCGGTGCCCGCCCCCCGCGGCGCCCGCGACGCCCAGGCCGCCGAAGCCGCCGTGGCGGCCGCCGGCGCCGGGCGCCCCCGGCCGGCGCCGGCCGGGGGAGCGGGGGGCACCGGGGGCAGCGGAGGCGCTGAGGGGCCGTTCGGGGCGGGCACCGCCCGCCCCGCCGGGCAGCGGCCGGCCGCCGCCGGGACCGACGAGACCGGCGAG
>NZ_JAJAQC010000042.1 GCF_027604915.1 Streptomonospora mangrovi | reverse complement strand
CACCCGCGCGGTTCGGTCGGACATACTGAAGACACCTCTTCTGCCATCACGTGATTGGGAAGTCGCGGATCAGAGGGGTTGAAGGGGCGGCCGGGTGCGCCAACACCAACGGCCGCCCCGCTTGGGTCCAGCGGCTGGTTAGGCGGCGTCCTTGGCGGCCGCAGCCGCCGGGGCCTTGCGCGAGGCGGCCGGTCCGCCGGGGGTCTTCACGCCCCGCGCCCGCAGCGAGTACGCCACCCGAGGACGGCGGCCCGACTCATCCACGTAGGGCATGACCGACATGGCCTCGAACTCGATCGGGCGGAACGGCAGCCCCGGCACTTCCTCAGGCAGCACCGGGCAGTGCTCGGCGGCCACCTTGACCTTCACGCTCTTGGCCTTGCCCCGCGCGTCCGGATCGGCGTCGATCACATCCACCGCCCACAGCGGCAGCCCCGTCGCCTTGTCCAGTTGCGGGCGCTTGGTCTCGAAGTCGGTCACCGGCTCCACCCCCAGCGCGTAGGCACCACGCGGGAACACCGTCCCGAACTCGATCGGCAGCGCACCCTGAATCGCCATCTCATAGCCCTTTCACTCGGCTGTACACCCCCCTAGACAGTGTGGACCGGCCGCCACAGCGAGTGCTGTCTAGGGGTATGGACAGAAGATAGCTTGCGGTGCCGGTGATTGTCTAGGGGGGTACTCAGTCTTCGGCGCGTCCGTAGACCACGGTGGCATCGTCATGTGCCTTACCGCGCGGCCAGCGGAGCCCGTCCGGATCGCTGTCTTCGGCGCGGCGCACCTGGCGGATCAGACCGGCCGGACCCTCAGCGGAGAGGGTGTCAAGAGTGTCACGCCAGGTGGCCAGGCCGAACCGATCGGCCAGGCGGCTCGCGCCGTCACTGAGCAGCGCCATTGAGACCACCTCGTCACGGCGCACGCGGCCGGTGATCGCCTCGTCAGCGGCGGCCGGATCGGTGTTGGCGACCCAGAACCCGCCCGGCCGGTTGCGGTGGTCGGCCAGCGCGGCGACGTAGTCCCGAAGGGCGCGCGCGTGCTCGGGCGTACCGGTCGCGAGCGCGTCCATGGGCTTGCGCAGCTCCCGGCCGACCACGGCCTCCCGGTCGTCGGTGACCACCTCGGGAGAGTCGCCGACGTGGTCAAGGACCAGCACGGAGTCGGCGAGCACCAGGTATTCGATGTCGGTCGTATCCCACCGCACGGCGACCACGGTCGCCGATGGGGTGTCGGAGTGCATCAAATCGCAGGTCTCGGCGTGCAGGCGGTTCACCCGCTCGATGCTGGCGCCCAGTGCCCCGGCCAACGTGTCATCCGACCCGAGAGCACCCAGCAGCAGCCCGCCCAGGGTCCGCGCGTACCAGGCGACGCCGTGCAGGCATCCGGATTGCGTGCCCGGAGGAGTGCCGGCGCCGTCCAGGAGCACGGCGGCGTTTGCTCCGACGGCGGCGAAGTCCTCGTTGGGGCGGTCGGGCTTGGCGGGGGCGGTGGCCAGGCGCAAGCTCACGCCGTGTCCCCGTCGTGGCGGTACAGCGGGGTCGCCATCTCGGTTTTCACGGGTTCGTTGGTGTCGGGGTCGTACTCGGTGCGGATCAGGACGGAGAACCGCCCGTCGCCGACCTGGCCCCACAGGGTCGCGATGTCGGTCGTCAGCCAATGCGCCACGCCCAGCGACCCGGCCGGGTGGATGCCCGCGATCGCCAGCAGCGAGCCCGCACCGTCAGGCCGGGGCAGGCGGCCGAGATAGCCGAGGTCACTGGGCGAGGGCGGTGTCTGGTCAGAGCCAGCGAAGTGCACTTCCCCGGTGCGGGTGTCGCGAAGGCACCACGGGCGGCCTTCCTCACGCTCCCACCGGAACACCGGATCCTGAGCGTAGGTGTCGCGCATGGCTTCCGACATCCGAGGCCCGCACACCACCACGAGCCCGGGACGGTTCAGGTCCACCGAGCCGTCAACGCCGACGTGGTCGTCCCGCACAGTGAGGTCGTAAGAGCGCGCGAGGTCTTCCAGCCGCTTGCCGGTGTTGACGTCGTCCAACGACACGGCCGCTCGAGGCTTGCCCGGCTCGGGACGCAGCGGCGTGATGACCGTGACGGTCCCCGAGCCGAAGAACGCGCCCTCGGGCGCCGGGCCGGTGTGGCGGATCTGGTGGATGCGCCCCCGGCTCAGGCCCGCCTGCGCGGCTATCTGGGCATAGGAGAGTCCTTGCGCGTGCAACTCCTGAATCGTGCGGCGGCGCAGCCGGGCGAGGTCGGTCACCTCCTGCTGGGCTTCCCCCAGGCGTTCGGTGGCGGCGCGCAGCAGAGCGAATGGATTCTCGATCGCGGCGATACGTTCATACTCGCTCGACATCGGCCCTCTTTCATCGTCTGCGCCAGGCGCTGACAACGAGTCTAGGTCCCTAGACAAAGAGGGCTCGATGACCTGGCCGGACGTTGAGCTGACGGCGTTGAACCGCCGTCGACGCCGAGGCATGCGCGGTCCGGTCATGAAGGCGCGTCAGTGACCAGCTTCGCCCACACACGCAGCCCGAACGTATCCGGCTCAAAGCCCCATTCCTTGGATACGGCGGCGACGATGCCCAGTCCGCGCCCGCCGTCGTCGCGGATGTCGATGGTGCCCAGCGGGCGGGCGTAGGGCTTGGTGTCCGAGGAGCCGAGATCGACTACGGCCACGTGCGCCATGTCGGGTTCGCTGTCAACGAAGACGACGAAGGGGCCACGCCACGCCCCGCTGAGGGAGTGCCGGACGGCGTTGCTCGCCAGTTCGCTCACGACGAGTTCGGCGTCTTCGGCAAGAGGGTGGTCGTCCAAGACCGTGCGGGTGAACGCTCGCGCCTGAGCCACCTCGGCGGGCAGGCCGGGGAACATGCGGGACCAACTGACCATCGCAACCACCACCGTCTAGAGGGCTATACACCGCAGTGATGTGCAGAGTAAGCCACCAGCGGCCAATGATTCAATGTATTCATTGAATCATCCTGCAAACTCCGCTAGGTCCCGGCGGATTTGTAGCAGCAGCTCGCGCATGGGCTCTCCCGTGATCGCCGCCTCTTCCAGCCGGGCGTAGGCATCGCGGTAGGACGCCACGGCGCCCGGTTCAGTGAGGGTCATCACGGCCGTGTAGGTCTCCACCACCACCGCCTCGTCACCGAAGACGGTGAACCCGTGCGGCGGGACGACGGGGAGGGGCACCGACCACGGGATGACGCCCAGGTGGAGGCTGGACAAGTTGTCGGCCTCAAGGATCCGATCGAGCTGCCCCGGCATCACGGTCCCGGAGCCCGGCCAGGTGCGAAGAGCGCCTTCCGTGACGACGCAGCGGAATGTGCGCGTGGACCCCGGGGCCGGTTGCGCCAACGGTGACTC
The DNA here is from genome assembly GCF_027604915.1 of Streptomonospora mangrovi. Classification (GTDB taxonomy): domain Bacteria; phylum Actinomycetota; class Actinomycetes; order Streptosporangiales; family Streptosporangiaceae; genus Streptomonospora; species Streptomonospora mangrovi. The sequence goes on along the minus strand of NZ_JAJAQC010000042.1, from coordinate 66,019 downwards.
GGGCAAGCCGGTAGCGCGGAAGTACTCCGGCGAGCGAAGCGCTCGCGGGACCATCGCCGAATGGAACTCCCGCACAGGCGCAGTACCCCGCTCCCACTGCCGGGGACCGTCCGGCTTCAAAGAGACACCGGCGTCAACCCGGCGATCGGCCGATGCCGCATAGGCGTCTCGTATACGAGTGCGGAGTTCGTCGGCGACCTCGGGGGCGATAGGCAGCGCATTTACGAGCTTCTCAACGGTTGCTGGAGTGTCCACACGCTGGCCGTTCTCCACGCGGGACACCGTCGCCTGGGGTACCCCGGCACGGTGCGCCATCTTCCGACCGGACAAGCCCGCAGCCGTCCGCATCGCGCGCAGTTCGCCACCAAGTTCCCGAAGCCGTTCATCACCCATACTCGACGGTTCTACAGGATGACCCGCCCCACCCGCTCCGCTTGGCAGCACGCCGTGATCATTGCCGAATTGGGCTGTATGGGATCAAGGCGACGGCGCTTCGCGCCGTCGCTCCCGGCGTGCCGCCCGCCGCTCGAGCTGCGGGCTGCCGCCCGGTCCCGAGCGCGCGGCCGGCCGCCGGGGGTCGCGCGACCTTCCGCCGCCTGGAGGCCACCCGTCGGCTGTGGGTCGCGCCGTCGCCGGACCCAGCCGTAGCGAGGCGACGCCACGTTACCGGGGAACCGGCTGTGGTCCCTGGCGTCCTCGGTCCCGAGGCACTCGGTCGCGCGACCCTGACTGTCTCGGGTGGCCGCCCCCGGCGCGACCGAGCACCTCGGACCGGGACCGTGGCTGAGCGCTACCGTGGTTGCCGACCTTGAGCCGCCTTTCTATACAGCCATCCCGCGCGCGTGGCTGAGGACGTGTGCAGGTAGGCGCTCCGATATTTGCTAACGCCGGTGCTAACAACGACCGTGGACGGGCCGGGACGCCGAAGGAATCGCGAGGGTCCGAACGCCGCTCGTCAGCAGGTCACCAGCCATCGGCGGATTGACCTGGACACCCCCACGCCTACTACGGATCAGAAGGTTGGGGGTTCGAATCCTCCCGAGTGCGCATCGCCTAGCCGGCAAAGATAAGGCCCGACCTGCACCGACAGGCCGGGCCTTATCCGTGTCCGCAGACTCGGGGAGGCTTCGGAGCGGGCCGCGTTGCACATTCATTGCACATGGCACTGAGCGAGAGGTCCGGCTACGCCGCCTCATCCGCCCGCCGCGTGGCCTTGACGCGGGCGGCGTCCATGGCTTCGGCCACCTCCTCCAGGCGGTCGGGGAACAGGTGCCCGTACCGGTCGAGCGTCATGGTCGTCGACGCGTGCCCGAGCATCTGTTGGACCACCTTCACATCCGCCCCGGCCGCGATCGCCAGTGAGGCCGCCGTGTGCCGCAGCTTGTGCGGAGTCAGCCCGGTGCCGTCGAGGCCGGCGGCCTTGGCCGCAGCGGCGAACTCCCGGTTGCGCCAGTTCCGCAGCCGCAGCGGTGCGCCCCGTTTGGTGGTGAAGACCAACGCGTCCTTGGGCCGGTTCTCGACCAGGGCTCTCTTCCCGGCGCGGCCGTTCCCGTGAGCGCGATCGCACCACGACCACTTGAAAACAAAATCCTAAAGTGTTTTTATGTTTTCAAGCGGGGCGCACCGGCGCCCCGCACAACCCAAGGGACCACCATGGACCTGATCGCCGACTTCCTCACCTGGGCCTGGCCGCGCCACCTCAACCCGCTGAGCTGGTACATCCGGCCCCTGTTCTTCCTCCCTATCGCCTACTTCTGCTGGACGCACCGCCCGTGGTGGCTGGCGGTGACCATCACGGCGATGCTGTCGAGCTTCTTCTGGTTCCCCGCCCCCGCCCCCGATCAGATCGACCCCCGCATTCAGGGCGTGCTGGAGATGGAGGAGGCGTTGTTCGCCGACCCCACCTGGATCACCTGGGTCACCCTGCCGCTCATTCCCGCGCTCATCGGCGGCCTGTGCGCCGCCTTCTGGCAGCGGTCCCTGGGCTGGGGCCTGATCGTGATCAACGGCGGCCTGGCCCTCAAGATCGGCTGGACCGTCGCCAACGCCGGCACCGATGGACTGGCCACCGTGCTGCCCCTGGGGGCGGGCGCACTCCTCATGACCGCCCTCATCATCGCGATCGCACGGTGGCGGGGTTACCGGCTGGCCCTCACCAGCGCCGCACGCGCCACTCAGACACGCCCTTCTGAAACCATATGACGGAAACGGATCCAGAAATTGAAGGGCAGGGCGCCATGCCGACCGCGTTCTCCGCCGAGGAGCGGACCCGCATCACCCGAGCACTGCTGGAGGAGGGGCGCGCCCGGTTCACCACCCAGGGCCTGCGCAAGACCTCTCTGGAGGAACTGGTCGCCCCCGCCCAGATCGCCAAGAGCAGCTTCTACCAGTTCTTCGACTCCAAGGAGGCGCTGTACCTGGAGCTGATGCTGCGCCAGATGGCCCAGGTCAAGCGCAAGGTGGTCGACGAGGGCCTGCTCAGCACCACCGACGTGCGGGAAGGACTGCGCCGGTTCCTGCACGCCGCCCTCACCGAGCTGTCAGCCGACCCCCTCTACCGGCGGCTGATGACCCACCCCGAGGAGATGACCGCGGTGGCCCGCAAACTCGACCCGTCGGTGGTGACCACCGCCCCCGACAATCCCGTCACCGCCTTGTACGAGTTCGTCGCGGCCAAGCACGCCGAGGGGGAACTCCACGGCGGGGAGCCGGCCGTGATCGTCGGCGTCCTCCAGGCGGTGCTGCTGCTGCCCGTCAACGCCGACCGCCTGGCCTCCCCCGAGCACTACCCCCGCATCCTCGACCTGCTCATCGACATCGTCACCACGGGTCTGACCACACCCCGAGCCAGACCGCACGGCACCGACCACACCAGGAACTGAGACGCCCATGGCTTCACCCCAACCCCGCGCGATCATCGTCGGCGCCGGAATCGCCGGCCTGGCCGCCGCGCTGCGCCTGCACCAAGCCGGATGGCACACGACCGTCCTCGAGCGCGCACCCCAGCGCCGCAGCAGCGGCTACGCCGTGGCCTTCTCCGGCATCGGCTACGACGCCGCCGAGCGCATGGGCGTCCTCGACACGCTCGCCCAGCGCCGCATCGTGCCCGACTCCACCGTCTACATCAAGCCAAGCGGAGCCACCGCCTTCACCGTCCCCGGCGACACGGTCCGCGCGCTGATGGGCTCACGCACCCACAACCTCCTGCGCGGCGATATCGAGGACGTTCTCTACCAGGCGGTACGCCCCCACGCCGACATCCGCTTCGCCACCACCGCACAGACCATCACCCAGGACGCGCGCGAGGTCCGCGTGCGGCTGAGCGACGGCACCACCGCGGTCGCCGACCTGCTCATCGGCGCCGACGGCCTGCATTCGGCCGTCCGCGCCCGCGTCTTCGGCCCCGAGGCCGACTACCGCCACGATCTGCACCACATGGCCGCGGCCTTCATGCTGGAGAGCCCGACCGCCTCGGTCTCCGAGACCGCCACCGCCACCCTGACCCACCGGGGCCGCACCCTCGCCGTCATCGGCCTGGGCCACGGGCGCGCCAGCGCCTTCCTCGGCTACCGCACCGCCGACCCCGCGACCGAGCTCGCCGACGGGCCGCGCACGGCCCTGCCGCGCGCCTTCGCCGACATGGGCTGGGCGGCCCCCGCCGTCCTCGCCCGGCTCCGCACAGCCGAATCGGTCTACTTCGACACCATCAGCCAGATCCGCATGCCGCGCTGGAGCCGGGGCCGCGTCGTCCTGCTCGGCGATGCCGCCTGGTGCGTGACCCTCTTCGCCGGCCACGGATCGGCCCTGGCCGTGGGCGGCGCCGACCTTCTGGGTACCGCCTTGGAAGACAACCCCGGCGACATCGGCGCGGCGCTGTCCGAGTGGGAGGCCCGCCTGCGCCCGGAGGTCGAACGCAAGCAGGTGCTCGGTCGGCGCGTCAAAGGGCTCTACGCCCCCGCCGACCCCGTCCGACTGTGGCTGCGTGACCTCCCCCTGCGCATGGCCTCCTACCCCTGGATGAGCCGCCTCATCCAGCGCCACCTCCAACTCGAACGCTGAGTGCGCGGGCGTCCGACCCGATCACGGGACCGCAACAGCCGCGCTTCCCCGCATCCGGAATACGTGCGCGTGAGCGCGGCCCCGCCGCGCCCACGCCCGGCGGCCGGCGGGGCGGGCACTCACCGGTCGGCCGCCGCGGGCGTGGTCGGCTTGCGGGACCGCCAGGGCCAGCGGCCTTCCAGTTCGACCTCCAGCGAGAAGCTGAGAAAGGTCCGGATAAGCACGATGCCGGCGAGAACCTGGGGATTGGCATAGCCGACCGCACTCAAACGGCACTCTGCGGCGGTAAACGAAACCCCATTGGTCGGAGTACGGATCCGCAGGCGGGGTTTGAATCCTCCCGAGTGCGCCCAGGTCAAAGGCCGGTTCCTGCTTCGGGAACCGGCCTTTGTGCTGACACCCCCGCTAACACGCGGTGGCTTGCCCCGCCTCGGCGCGTGCCGTAAAGGTCAGGGGCGGGACAGCGCTTGCTGGAGGAGGTCGTGCAGTGCGCTCTGCTGCTGGGCGCTGAGGGCGCCCAACGGGGAGTCCTGGCTGAGGATGCCGAGGAGCCGCTCCCGCAGTTCCGCACCCTCGGGGGTGAGGGCGATCACCTTGGCTCGGCGGTCGGTGGGGTGCGCTTGGCGCTCGACCAGGCCCTGCTTCTCCAGCTTGTCGACGACGAAGGTGGCGTTGGAGGGCTCGCAGCTCATGCGGTCGGCGAGTTCGCGCATGGTGAGGGGACCGCTCATCTCCCGCAGGGCGGTGGCCTGGGGCGCGGTGAGGCCGAGGGTGGCGGCGCGCTCCTGCACGTGGTGGGCGATCTGCTGGGCGACGCCGTTCACCAGCCCGCAGAGCTGCCGCTCCGCCGTCGCCTGCGCCTCCGGGGACGTCGACATGGCTCCATCCTAGCAAGTACATAAAGCCAAAATATTTCAAGCTTGCATATTCCAAGCTTGTTCCATATCGTCTTCCCTTGCCGCCGCAAGGCGGCGGCCACCCACCAGGGACACAGGGAGAGCACATGGACACGATCGCGGAGGACATCGCCGAACGGCTGCGGCGGACGGCGGTGATCCGCTCGCTGCGCCTGGGCGACACGCGGGTGACCTACCTGCCCGACGGGGCGGTGCTCCTCCCGCCGCGCGGCTGGCTGCCCGACACCACCGGGGAGGATTGGGCCGCCCACCCGGAGTACCTGGACGCCTCCGGGTACCTGGTGGCGAGCATCGGGGGCCTGCTCGTGGAGCACCGCGGCCGGGCACTGCTCATCGACTGCGGCTTCGGTCCCCAGTCACTGCCGCCCGACCCCCGGACCCCGCGCGGCCCGATCCACGGCGGCGCGCTGCTGGACAGCCTCGCCCGGGCCGGCCGCCGGCCCGAGGAGGTCGAGGCGGTCGCCTTCACCCACCTGCATGTGGACCACCTGGGCTGGGTGGATCATCCTGCCCCCGGAACGGAGCACCCGCCGTTCGCCCACGCCGCCCACCTCGTCGCCGCACCGGAGTGGGCCCAGCGCGACCGCCTCGCGGCCGAGGGCATGGCCGACACCATCGCCGCCCTGGCCCCGCGCGTCCGCACGGTCGGCGACGGCGAGGAGGTGTTCCCGGGTGTACGGGTCCGGATCACCGCAGGCCACACAGCCGGGCACGCCGCATACGTCATCACCGGCGGCGGGCGGCGGCTGATCGCCTTCGGCGACGCCCTGCACTCGCCGGTCCAGGTCGGGCGTCCGGAATGGTCGGCCTCCGTCGACCACGACCCCGACCAGGCCGCCGACCACCGCCGCGCCCTCATCGCCGAACTGGAGGAGCCCGGCACGATCGGGTTCGGCATCCACTTCGCCGACGTCCAGTTCGGCCGCGTCCACCGCGACGGCGGCGGAGCCCGCTTCTGGGCTCCCCTGCCCGACTGAAACCCGCGAGGCGACGGGGGACAGGCCGCCCCGGCCACCGGGGCGGGCCTCGGCCCGCCCGTGGGGGCGACCCGTCGCAAGGGCACCGGGCGTTACACGGGCGTCTCATAGACTTGGCGGTGACGCGGCATGTTGCATTTCGTCCGGGGGAACGGGAACACGCACTCTCCGGCGGTAACCGGGAACGAGGTGAGCACGATGCCCAACCTCCAGAGGCTGCTCCGGCAGGTCCTCGGCTTCGTACGGAGGAACCCCGACGCGGCGAACCGGCATCTCCGCAGGGCCGGCGAGACCGTGAAGCGGCGCACCGGCGGCAAGTACAACCGCCACATCGACAAGGCCCTCGGCGGGGTGTCGAGGTACCTCTCCAACCAGCGCGGCCGCCCGGGGCGCGGCGCGCCGTACGGCCGGGACCACCGACACGGCCCCGGCGGCCCGCCGAAGTACCGTCCTTGACGGCAGCGGGTCGAGCGGCTCACGGCCGTCCCCTCTCGACCCGCCACCACGGCGTCCCCGCCTCACCTCGCTCGAACCCCGCGCTCCCATCCGCAGTCGGTACCTGAATCCCTGGGTGCGTGGATTCGGAAGCACGTGTGCGCTGATGGATGGGACGCGGGCGGCGGCCGTGGCGCCGGTGACCTAGCCCGGCGTCGGGGGTTGCGCGAGGCGGGTGGGGCGCGTTGACTCTCTGTCAGGGGTCGGCATCACCACCCCCCTCCCCATCGCACAGGAGGCGCCGATGCCGCGAACTCCAGGCCCGCAGGAGCGCGGGCGCGCCGGGTGGGTGCTGGCGACGGCATTCGGTGCGGTCTTCTTCGCCTGCCAGGCGGTTCCGCCGCTCATCTCCGGCAACGGGCTTCTGGCCATTGGGTACGGCGCGGTGGCGCTCGTTCTGGCCGGGGCCTTCCTCTGGCTGCGGACATCCGACCGCGCTCACGGCACGCCCCCGGACGACGACATCTGAGCGGCGGTCATCATGACGGATGACCGTCCTTCATCCGGATTGGCGAGGCGCCTTAGCCTGGTGGGCTTTTTTCGGCCTCACGGTCGGCGTATTCGTGTTTCCCGCCATTTATATGCGGCGGCAGCACGCGGGCATGGGGTTTCCGACGATGGTTCCACCATTTGCGCGGCCAACCGGGCGTTGAACCACGGAAGTCCCCGACGTGATCCGCACGCCCGGTCGGCGCTCCGGGTGAATTCCTCTGGTCATGTGGACTGCTCGGTGCGGCTGTCGTAGGCGCGTTGGAAGGCCTGGATCGCGTCCATGTTGGACACGGTCCAGTCGTAGAGTTCGCCGAACGGGCCCTGGAGGGACCGGCCGAGCGGAGTGAGGGAGTACTCCACGCCGAGTGGGCGGCCGGGTAGGACTCGGCGGGTGATCATTCCGTTGCGCTCGAGGCGGCGCAGGGTCTGGGTCAGGACGCGCTGGGTTATGCCCTCCAGGAGTCGCTTGATCTCGTTGAAGCGTCGCGGTTCGCTGAGCACCGCCAGGACCAGCATCGACCACTTGTCCGCGATCTGGTCGAGAATGACGCGGCTCGGGCAGTCGACCCGGTGGACGACGTCGTTGTTCATGTGGGTATCCCTGAGCATCCCTAGGATGGTGAAAGTGCGTGGTTGACGATCTCCGAACGGCAGGACCATTGTAGGTACATATCAGGAACCTACAGATATCAAGGCACGTGAGCCGCACTCGGCGGCCCATGTGCGGAATGGGAGAACCGGCCGTGCCCAAAGAATTCTTTATGGCGGAGGATTTCCCGACCCTGCGGATCAGCCTGGAGCGGGGAGTGGCGGACGTCGTCATCGACCACCCGCCGGTGAACGTCCTCGGCGTCCAGTTCATGACCGACGTCCTGCACTTCCTTGAAAAGGTCCGCGACGATTCCGCCGTCCGGGTCATCGTGTTCAGCAGCGCCGACCCCGACTTTTTCATTCCCCATGTCGACATGACGCTGGTCGACGACCCCGCGGCCTTCGACGGCCTGGCGGCAAAGGCGCCGGAGGGGCTGAACGTGTTCCAGGCGTTCGGCGAGGCCGTGCGGCACCAGCCGCAGGTCACGATCGTGAAGCTGGCCGGTATCGCGCGCGGCGGCGGGGCCGAGTTCGTGGCGGCCGCCGACATGGCGTTCGCCGCCATCGGACGGGCGCGGCTCGCACAGGTCGAAGCGCTGATGGGCATCACCCCCGGCGGCGGCGCCACGCAGTACCTGGGGCAGCGCCTCGGCCGCAACCGGGCGCTCGAAGTGGTGCTCGGGGGCGATCCGGTCGACGCGGAGACCGCCGAACGCTACGGCTGGGTCAACCGCGCGCTGCCCGCCGACGAACTCGACGCCTTCGTCGACCGGCTCGCCCGCAACATCGCGGCGCTGCCCGACGGCGTCATCGAGGCCGCCAAGTCGGCCGTGCCGGCGGTGGACCCGGCCGAGGGATTCGCCCGCGAACACCAGGCGTGGGCCGGCCTGATCGCCAGGCCCGCCGCCGAGAAGCTCATCCGCGGCGGCCTCGAACGCGGCGCCCACACCCGGGAGGGCGAGTTGCGGCTCGAAGAGTTGCTCCGCGACCTGTGGGAGGAGTTGGAGGGACGAGCGGGCCGCTGAGGCGGGGGCGGCGGGTCTCACCTCCCCCCTGACTGTGACCGGGGTCACCTTTGACCTTGACCTTGGGTCAAGGAGAAGACTCCGTCTCGTGGCCGCCGAGAGGGGCCGGCAGGTGCCTGAGGCGCTGCCGCGGCTTTCGCAGGGCGCCTCCCACCTGTTGCGATGCACGAGACAAGGACACGACCATGAGCGAGACCCTCCACACCGCTGACGGCGCCGACGAGCAGGCTCCGCTGATCTCCCGCCGGACCGCCGTCACGGGGGTGTCGGCGGCCGCTCTCCTGGGAGTCCCGGCCGCGGCGGGCACGGCCGCCGCCGACGACACCGCCGCCGAGGCCCCCACCGCCGCGGGGCCGGACCGCCCCGAACTCCAGGAGGCCGTGCAGGCGGTCGTGGACGCCGGGTTCGCCGGGGTGCAGATGCGGGTGAACGACGCCCGGGGCGAGTGGGTGGGCAGCGCCGGAGTGCGCAAGCTCGGCGCGGCGGCCAAGCCCCCGACCAACGGCCTGTTCCGGATTGCCAGCACCACCAAGACCTTCGTTGCGACCCTGGTGCTCCAACTGGTGGCCGACGGCGTGATCGGGCTGGACGACCCGGTGGCCCCCCACCTGCCCCGCTTCGAGCTGGACGGCGAGATCACCGTGCGGATGCTGTTGCAGCACCGCAGCGGCCTGCACAACTTCACCGGTGTGCTCGGCCCCGACGGCTCCCTGGTCGAGGGCATCCCCGCCACGGGCAAGGAGTGGGTGGAGACCCGCTTGCAGACCTACCGCCCCGACGAGCTGGTGGAGTTCGCGCTGGCCCGGCCGTCCCGGTTCGCCCCCGGTGAGGCGTTCGAGTACACCAACACCAACTACGTCATGGCCGCCCTGCTGGTCGAGAGCCTCACCGGCCGCCCCTACGGCGAGCAGATGCGGCGCCGGATCCTGCGGCCGCTCGGCATGGCGGACACCCTGGTGCCGGGCGCCCGGCTCGACATCCCCGGCCCGCACGCCCACGGCTACTACCGCTACCAGGACGGCGGCGAGTGGAAGGTCGTGGACGTCACCCGGCAGAGCCCGTCGCTGCTGCACGGCGCCGGCGAGATGATCTCGACCACCAAGGACCTGCACCGGTTCGTCTCGGCGCTGATGGGCGGCAGGCTGCTGCCCGCCCCGCTGCTGGCCGAGATGCGCACGCCCGACCCCGCCATCGGCTACGGCCTGGGCCTGTTCGTGGAGGAGCGCAGCACCGGCGCCGGCACCACCACCGTGGTCCACCACAACGGCGGCACGCCGGGCGGGTTCGGGTCGGTGATGGTCAGCTCGCTCGACGGGCGCACCACCCTGACCGCCGGGGTGAGCACGGGTGACTCCGACATGAACCCGGCCGCCGCGTTCCCGGCGGCGCTGAACGGACTCATCAACGCGGTGTTCGGCGACACCGGGTCCGCCGGCTGAGCCCCACCCCGCCGCACCCTTCGGGGGCCGTCGCCGATCCGGCGGCGGCCCCCGCGCGTTCGCCCGGTCGCCGGTCTCAGGCGGGTTCGGCGGTGAGGGGCACCGACTCGGCGGTGCGCGGCCCGGGTCGGCTCCCCGCCTCGGGGGCGGGTGGTGTCACCCCACGTAAAGGGCGTGCTTGCCGTCGCCGATCGGCCGGCACTCCCAGTACTTCCATGAGCCCGCGCTGACTCCCTTTTCCCCGGCCTCGGCGCACGCCGCCTTGGTCCCGTAGCGGCCCGCCAGCTTCAACGCCGCCGCGGACGTCGCGGCGGCCTCGGCGCCCGCAGTGCCCGCAGTGCCCGCAGCGGTGGAGCGCGCCTGGGAGGCGCCTGCCCCGCTGTCAGCGGCCGCCGGTGACACGGCCGCACCCAGGGCGACCGCGGCGGCCGCCCAGGCGGCGGCCGTCCTTGCCTGCATTCGGAGCATCGAACCCGTCCCTCACCCTTGACGATGTCGGCGGTTCGATTCTTGAGGCGCGAACACGTTGCGCCCAGCACCCGCCGCTTTCCGCAATCGGCCATCGGGGCACGGTGCCGCCTGGGCGGACGGCGGAGCGGGACGGCGCCGGGTGGCATGCGCAGTCAAGTGCACCCCATAGCGTTCCGTCCATCTGCATTGCAACGAGCACACCACCAACGTTGCATTCCATTCGCGCTCGGCGCAACGATTTTAGCTTATCCACCTGCAAAAACACCGTTCAGTCGCAACGATGCAGTTGAAGGAACCTGGAAAGCAACGTAGCTTTTGCGATGTTGGAAACGACACGGGCACCACACTCCACCACGAACCACCACCCAGCCAGCCAGGAGCACACCATGCAGACCTTCACCACCCCCGCCCCCATCACCGCCCACCTCACCCTCCCCGCCGGCCGCATCCAGATCATCGCCGCCGACCGCACCGACACCACCGTCGACATCCGCCCCGCCAACCCCACCAAGAACCGCGACGTCACCTCCGCCCAGCAGACCACCGCCACCTACACCGACGGCGTCCTGCGCATCCACACCCCCCAACCCAAGAACACGGTCCTCAGCTCCGCCGGAGCCGTCGAGATCACCGTCCAACTCCCCGCCGACTCCCACGTGCGCGCCACCACCGCCGCCTGCGAACTGCGCGGCGTAGGCCGCCTGGGCCAGGTCACCTTCGAAGGCGCCTACAACCACACCAAGATCGACGAAGCCGCCGCCCTGACCCTCACCGCCACCCAGGGCGACACCGTGGTCGGCCGCCTCAACGGCGACGCCACCATCACCGCCCAGTCCGGCGACATCACCATCGCCGAAGCCGCCGCCGGCACCCTCAACCTGAGCACCCAGTCCGGCGACATCAACGTCACCGCCGCCGCCGGCGCCTCGGCCACCCTGGACTCCCATGTCGGCTACGGCCGCATCGACAACTCCCTGAAGAACGACGGCACCCCCACCCTGCACATCCACGCCACCACCACCCACGGCAACATCACCGCCCGCAGCCTCTGACCCGCTGACCAGCACCAAGCCCGGCCCGCCGACCCCCCACCCATCCCCACCCCCGAACAGGAGAACCCCATGGCCACCACCGCCCCCGCCGCCTGGACCGGAATGCTTCCCGTAGAGGACACCGCCCTGGCCGTCACCGACACCGGGGGCTCCGGCACCCCCGTCGTCTACCTCAACGGCCAGTTCGCCACCCAGGGCTACTGGCGGCACGTCATCGCCGACCTCGGCCCCGACTGGCGCCACATCACCTACGACGAGCGCGGCCGCGGCCGCAAGTCCCACCTCTCCGCCGACTACTCCTTCGAGGCCGCCCTCCGCGACGTCGACGCCGTCCTGGCGGCCCGGGGCGTGCGGCGCGCGGTGGTGGTCGGCTGGTCCTACGGCGCCTACGTCGCCGCCCACTGGACCCACCGCAACCCCGACCGCGCCCTGGGCACGGTCCTGGTCGACGGCGCCTTCCCCTACGACTGGATGGACGAGGCCATGGCCGAGCGGATCACCACGATGTTCCGCCGGCTGAACCCGCTCATGCGGCTGCTGCGCCCCACCGGCCTGACCCCGCGGCTGACCCCCGCGGAGCAGGCGCAGAGCAACATCGAACTGGGCTGGATCTCCCGCGCCGACGCCCTGGGCCCGGTCCTGGACGGCATCACCGTGCCCACCCGCTACGTGGTCGCCTCGGGCACCTCCTTCGGCAGCAAGGGCGACGAGCAGGAGTTGATCCGCACCAGCCTCACGGGGGTGACCGAGCGCAACCCCAACATCACGGTCGCCGCGAAGGTCCCCAGCAACCACGGCGCCCTGCTCAAGAAGGACTACCCGGCCGTCACCGCGGCCGTCCGCGAGGTCGCCGACCTCAGCCGCGAGCGGAGCTGAGGCCGTGGCCGGCGGCCCGGCGCGGTCACGCCCCCGCGCCGGCTCCGTCCCCCCGCCCCGCCGGGTCGGTGCCGCCCCGGACCCGTTCCAGGATCCGGACGGCGCCCTCGGCACCGGCCTCGGCTCGGGCGAGTTCCCCCAGGTCGCGGGCGCGGGCGGCCATCGCCGTACTCGTCACGGCCTCGGTGATGGCCGCCGCCAGGCGTTCGGCGGTCATCTCCTGGCCCCGCAGCGGGCGGACGGCGGCGCCCGAGGCGTGGGCGCGCTCGGCCCAGAAGGGCTGGTCCCCCCAGAAGGGGCAGATGACCTGCGGGCGCCCGGCGGCCAGGGCCGCGCCCGTGGTGCCGCCTCCCCCGTGGTGCACGACCGCCGCGCAGCGGGGGAACAGCAGGTCGTGCGGTGCCGTGCCGATGACCAGCACGTCATCTCCGGTGTGCGCGGAGGCGTCGATCCCGCCCCAGCCCGAGGCGATGACCGCCCGCACCCCCGCCGCCCGCGCGGCGCCGGCCATCATGCGGCCGCTGCGCGCCGGGTCGGCACCGGGCATGCTGCTGAAACCGATGAACACCGGCGGCGGGCCGGCGGCCAGGAACGCCTCGACGCGCCGGTCCAGCCCCGCTCCTGAGGCGGGCGGGAACCAGAAGCCGGTGGTGTGCACGCGGTCGGGGTAGCCGGTGTGCGCGGGCAGCAGGTGGCGGCTGAAGCCCTGGAGGACGGTGGAGAAGGTGCCGTCGGCCTGGCGCAGGATGTCGTGGCGGCCGGGGCGGCGCGGCAGGCCCAGCCGCTCGGCGCGCAGCCGGTCGGCCACCGGTGCCAGCGCCCGCACCGACAGCGCCAGAGCCGTGTAGGTGGCCCGGTTCAGCGCGGCCGGGACCTGGGCGGCGGGGAACCCCGCCGCCGGGAAGGCGGCGGTGGGCACCCACGTGGGCTGGAGCAGGGCGGGCACCGCCGGGACCCCCAGGTACTCGGCGATGTGGCCGCCGGGCGTGCTGGGGTTGTACACCACCACGTCGGCGCCTCCCTCCGCGGCGTCGGCCATGCCGGCGTAGACCCGGCCCATGAGCGGCTTGATGCGGCGCATGACCTTCACGGCCTCGGCCGTGCCGCGCAGCCCCCGCAGGCCGGTGGCCATGGCCCCGCCCAACTCGGGATCGCCCATCAGCGCGGTGGGGCCGTCGTCGACGGGGTGGTAGTCGACACCGTGCTCGGCCGCCAGTCCGGCGCTGGCGGCGGGGCCGGCGACCAGCGCGCTGTGCCCGGCCCGGTGCAGGGCGCGGGCCAAGGCGAGGAACGGCTGCACGTCGCCCCGGGTGCCCTGGGTGAGCAGGAGCGCCTTCATGTGTCCTCCTTCGGGGCGGCGCCGGAGCGGCGGGCGAGGACGCCGTCCCAGGCGCGCAGCCAGCGGTCGTCGGCGAACAGGCCGCCGGTGAGCATCTCCAGGCCGATACGGGAGACGCGCAGCGTGGCGTCGAGGCCGGTGAGGTCGGTGCCCAGGGCGCGGGACAGGTGACCGCCGAAGGCCATGGGCGCCAGCAGCCAGACCACGTAGACGGCCGCCTGGGCGCGCGGCTCGGTGGACGAGGGACGCACCCAGCCCTCGCGCCGGCCCTCCTCCAGCCAGGCGGCGGTGGCCGCGACCAGGTCGTCGAACAGGTCGGCGGCGGCGGGGGTGCCGTCCAGCAGGGCGCGGGCGAGGTAGGTGCGGGCGGGTCCGGCCTCCTCCAGCACCGCGGCCAGGCCGGCGGTGTCGCGGGAGGCGGCGTCGGCGGGTTCGCCCGGACGGCCGCGCGCCAGGGCTAGCACGTGCGCGTCGCAGGCGCGGCGCAGGCCGTCCTTGGACTGGAAGTGGTGGATGACCAGGGCCGGGGAGACGCCCGCCGCCCGCGCGACGGCGGCGACGCTGACGGCCGCCGGGCCGTGGTCGGCGAACAGGGCCAGGGCGGAGTCGCGGATGCGCGCCCGGGCGGTCAGGTCCTCTGTTGAACGCATGTTCAGCACAATAAACGTACATTCAGTGCGGTGTGCCGGTATTAGCGCACTCTTAGCGGTGGGGACGCGGCCCGGCATGGACGGGCGCGACGCCTGCCGCCAGGATGGGGGGACGGCGCGTGGTGCGCCCGGTGTGCCGGGAAGTCTGGTCGGCGGTGTCGTCGTCGTGACCGGAAGGCAGGCCGCCATGGCCCTCTCCCCCGCCCCCGCCCGCTCCCTCCGCCGCCCGGCCCGGATCTACCGGGGCGCTGCGGCCGAGCGGCGCGTCCGCGCCTGGTGCCGCTCCCGCCTGGCGGCGGACCCCCGCCTGCGCGAGCGCACCCTCGCCACCGGCCTGGGCGCCACCCCGCTCTTCACCGCCGACGGCGGAGACGGCACACCGGTGCTGCTGCTGCCGGGCACCAACTTCAACAGCGCCACCGGACTGGCGCTCGCCCGGGCGCTGGCGCCCGACCGCACGGTGCACCTGGTCGACCTGCCCGGGCAGCCGGGCCTGGCCGCACCGCTGCGGCCCGGCGGCGACCGCCTGGGCGCCTACGGCGCCTGGCTGGGCGAGGTGCTCGCCGGCGCGGCCGAGCGCCGGGTCCTCGTGCTGGGCCACTCGCTGGGGGCGGCGGTGGCGCTGGCCGCCGAGCCGTCCGACCGCGTGGCCGGGCTGGCGCTGGTCAACCCGGCCGGGCTGGCGCCCGCCGCGCTCAGCGCCGCGCTGATGCGGGTCACCCTGCCGTGGCTGGCCGCCCCTTCACCGGGAAGCAGCGCGCGGCTGCTGGCGTTCATGAGCGGTCCCGGCGCGGAGGTGCCGCCCGAACTGGCCGACTGGATGACCCTGGTGGCCCGCTCCTGCCGCACCAGCCTGGCCCCGGGCCCCCTGCCCGAGCACGCGGTGCGCCGCTGGCGCGACACCCCCGTGCACGTGGCCACCGGATCCCACGACCGCTTCTTCCCGCCCGCCCGGCTGGCCGCGCCCGCCCGCGACCTGCTGGCCGCGCGCGTGGACACCGTCGAGGGCGCCGGCCACCTGGCCCCGCACGAGGATCCCGCCCGCGTCCGCGCCCTGCTGCGCGACCTCGACGCAGCCGCGCGGAGCTGACGGCGGCGGCCCGCTCGGGCGGCACCGCGCCGACGCCGCAGCGCGGCGGCGCGGTCACCCGCTCAGGGCCGCGGCTCCGGCAGCGCGGGCGGACGCCACCCCCACAGCTTCGCCAGGCCCCGCTCGGCCCACCGCGCCCAGCGCGAGGAGGGCACCAGCGACATCGACACCACCAGGGCGGCGTGCGCGACGCGGCCGGCGGCGAGGTTCTGGCGGGCGTTGTCGCGGGCGCTTCTGGCCACCCACTGGGAGCGCGGGCGGCGCTCGGCGTCGTAGCGTGCGAGCGCGGCGCGCGTCCCGCTCTCGGTGGCGAGCGCGGCGGCCAGCACCACCGCGTCCTCCAATGCCTGGCCCGCGCCCTGGGCCAGGTCCGGGCACATCAGGTGCGCCGCGTCGCCCAGCAGGGCGACGGTTCCGCGCGCGTGGTCCGGCAGTGGGGCCAGGTCGAACACGTCGTGGTGCAGGACGGCCTCGGCCGGGGTGGCCGCCACCAGGGCGCGCAGGTCGTCAGGCCAGTCGGCGACGCGCCGGGCGACCTCGGCGTGCTCGTCGTCGTAGCGGCGCCCGGGGCCGTCCGCCCTCCAGGCCAGCGCCCAGTAGACCCGGTCGCCCGCCACCGGCATCGCCAGCGCGTAGGCGCCGCGCCCCATCACCATGAACCCGCGCTCCAGGCGCGTGGGGGCGATGCCGCGCCAGACGGTGCCGCCGGTGAACCGGGGCGGACCGGCCTCGGGCCACAGGGTGCGGCGCACGATGCTGTGCGCGCCGTCTGCGCCGATCACCACCTCGGCGCGCAGGTCGCCGACGGCGGACTCGACCACGGCCCCGCCGGCCACCTGGCGCACCCCGGTCACCTCGGCACCGGTGCGCAGCCATGCGGGCGGAAGGGCTTCGAGCAGGACGCGGTGGAGGTCGGAGCGGTGGAAGCCCAGCAGCGGCGTCCCGCTGTCCGGCGGCGCCTTGACCAGGTGCCGCCCGGTGGGCGTGCGCAGGTCGAACGGCCCGTGGAAGGGGACGCCCACGGACCGGGCGCGCTCGCCGACCCCCAGGGCGTCCAGGGCGCGCAGCGCGTTGGGCGACTGGGACATGCCCGCGCCCACCTCACCGAAGGCGGGGGCGCGCTCCAGGACGGTGGCGCTCCACCCGATCCGGCGCAGGGCCAAGGCGGCGGCCAGGCCCCCGATACCGCCGCCGACGACCACGGCGGTGCCGGCGGGGCGGGCGGGCTCGGGCTCGGCGTCGTCGGGCTCGGGTGAGGGAGGCGCGGGTAAGGGCGTGCCGGTCATGTGCGGTCGTCCTTCGGGGAGCCGTCCTGGCGGATGCGGGGTGAGGGGGAGGGGCCGGCGCCCGGCCCGGTGGATCCCGCGGCCTGGGGGTCGGGGGCAAGCACGCCGTGGAGTCCCATGGTCGCGTGCCGCGCCGCCGGGTGCGGCGCGGGGTGGTACCAGGGTAGGGAGCGCCCGGTGGCCGGCGGGCCGCCGGGGCGGGTGCGCGGCGGGCCGGCGGGGGACGCCGGATAGGCTGGCCGCGCCTTGATGAAGGGGGTGGCGGGTGGCGATGCGGTCGGCGCTGAGCGTCGCCGTGGCGCAGCCGAGGTGCGCGGCCTACGACGTGGCGGCCAACGCGGCGGCCCACGCCGAGGCGGTCCGGGCGGCGCGGGCGCGGGTGGTGGTGTTCCCCGAGATGTCGCTGACCGGGTACCACCTGGACGCGGCGCCGGTCTCCCCCGACGACGAGCGGCTGGCGGTGATCGCGGCCGCCTGCGCCGCGACCGGGGCGCTCGCCCTGGTCGGCGCGCCCGTCCCGGGGCCGCGCATCGGCGTCCTGGCCGTGGACGCGGCCGGCGCGCGCGTGGCCTACGGCAAGGTCCACCTGCACGGCGAGGAAGCCGCGCACTTCACGCCCGGCGAGCCCGCCGTGGTCGAGGTGGACGGTTGGCGGCTGGGGCTCGCCGTCTGCCGCGACACAGGGATTCCCGAACACGCCGCCACGACGGTCGCGCTGGGCGCCGACGGCTATGTCGCCGGGGTGGTCCACTCCGCCGAGGAGTCCGGGCTGCACGGCGAGCGCGCCCGCCGGGTCGCCGCCGACCACGGGGTGTGGACGGCCACGGCGGCCTTCGCCGGTCCCACCGGCGGCGGCTTCGACCGGACGTCCGGCCGTTCGGGGATCTGGTCCGCCCGGGGCGAAAGGCTCGCCGAGGCGGGTCCCGAGCCCGGCGGCATCGCGCGGGCGGTCTTCACCGGGTGAAGCCGTAGCGCGCCGCCGACCCGCCGACCCGCACCCCCATCTCCCCGGCCGAGCCCGGCGCCGGCGCGGCGAGGACCGGCCACGCCCCCGGAGACGCGGTCATGCCGATGACCGCGCCCCGTCCACGCCAGGCGACCCGAACGTCGGCACCCGGGCTTCGGCGCGGGCCGGGGGCGGCTAGGTCAGCGACGTGCCGGTGAACTCGCGGACCACGGCGACCAGGACGAGGAAGTTGGGGATGTGGCTGACCGGCTGGGAGGTGCGGAAGAGGTGGCCGGTGCGCTTGATGTGGAGGTAGCCGTTGTCGATCGTGATGCCGGCGACCTCGCCCCAGGGGATCTGGGTGCGGTCGACGGTCAGCCCTTCGGGTGACACGGTGACCGGGCCGAACTCCACCGCGCGGCCCGCGGTGAGTTCCGCCCGGACGCGGGGCAGGTGGGCGCGGGTGACACCCTCCTCCAGCATCGGGCCCCACACGTCGATGCGCTCGAAGAAGGGCGCGGTGAGGAGGTCGCCGTAGTCGGAGTCGCCCTCGGTGTTGGAGAGGACGTTGACGAGCATGATGTTCTGCCCCATGACGACCGGTCGGTTGCCCGAACCGAGCAGGGCGTAGGCGTAGGTGTAGACGGACGTGCGCCGCACCACGCTCACCAGCAGCCGGGTGTCCGCCCACCGGAAGGTCAGCGGCATGTCGCCGCGAGGGCGCACGACCGCGCCGTGCTCGTAGACGCGCAGTTCCTTGCCGCTGCGGTAGTCGTTGGCCGTCATCCACATTCCGGCCACGGAGAAACCGAGGACGACCACGCCGGCGCCGATGAGCACAATGCCGAATATGCTCGCGATCAACCCCGACACGATGAGCAGGTAGAGGATGATCCCGCCGAACACCAGGGCGGCCGCCGCGACGATGACCGGCACCACCGGCGAGGGGCGGACCGGCCGGAAGACCGCGATCCGCCGGCCCAGTACCGGGTCGTGATCGTCCTGTTCACCGGGCTCGCGGGGCGACGCGGCGCCTACCATGGGGGCCTCCTTCGCGGGTGTCCGCCGGAGCTTAGTCCAGGATTCAACTACCCGCGATGGGGGCAATAGCGGAGGAATCGGGGTTTTCCGCAGAATTCAGCCGCTATTAAAGAAGTGATCGGAGTTGGCGTGAAAAGCGGTCCGGAAATGCCGGTGACACCGGGAAACCGGACACCGCACCCGCGATTCCCGAGCTGGCCTCACGCGTCGGCGCCGTAGGCGCCGAACCGGGGGCTGCCCTCCCAGGCGAAGACGTGCACCGAGAGTCCGCCCGAGGTGGTGCGCTGGCTCACGGGCCGCAGCCCGGCCGGCGGGCCCTCGTCGGGAAACAGGCGGCGGCCCTGGCCCACCACGACCGGCGCGACCGCCAGCCGCAGGGTGTCGACCAGCCCGGCGGCGAGCAGGGACCGCGCCAGCCGGGCGCTGCCGTGGACCTGCAACTCCCGGCCCGGCCGCCGCCGCAGCTCGGCGACCTCGGCCAGGACGTCGCCGGACAGCACCGTGGTGGGGTTCCAGTCGGCCCTGGTGGAGGCGCGGCCGGCCACGTACTTGGGCAGCCCGTTGAGCGCCGGCGCGCACGGGTGGTCGGGCATGCGCGGCCAGTCCCGGGCGAAGTTCTCGTAGGTGCGGCGGCCGAACAGGAAGGCGTCGGCCTCGGCGATCCAGTCGGTGGCCAGCCGCTCGAACTCCTCGTCCACGTAGGGCGTGAACCAGCCGCCCCGCGTGAACCCGTCGCTGGGGTCCTCGTCGGGCGCCCCGGGGCCCTGGGACACCCCGTCAAGCGACAGGAACTCCTGGATGACCAGTCTCATCTCGCACCACACCTTCCGGACGGGAGGCCGGCGTCCCCTCCGCCGGCGCCCGCGCACCGCAGGCGCCCGCCGGCCGCGGCGCCGGGCCGTGCCGGCGCCGCGGTGTGGGCATACCGCCCTCCGGCGGGTTTCAACCGGCCGGCCCGCCGCCGTCCCGCTCCCTCCGGCCGCCGAGGCGGGAGCGGGCCGAGGCGGGAGCGGGCCGGGGCGCGGGGGCGGCCTCAGCCCTTGAGCGCCTCGGCGACGGTCTCGGCCAGGGGCGTGGTCGGGCGGCCCAGCAGGTCGGAAAGGTCCGTGGTGACGTGGGCCAGCGCGCCCTCGGCGGTCCGCACGTCCGCGTCGACCAGCGCCTCCACCATGAACCCGGGCACGCCGGCGCCGGCCAGGAGGTCGGCGTAGCGCTCGGGCGGCAGGTCGGTGTAGGCGACCTCGCGGCCGGAGGCGGCGCTCACCTCGGCGGCGAACTCCGGCAGGCTCCACGCGGTGTCACCGGTCAGCTCATAGACCGCGCCGGCCGCGACGTCGGAGGTCAGCACGACGGCGGCGGCCTCGGCGAAGTCCGCGCGGCTGGCCGACGCGATCCGGCCCGCGCCGGCCGATCCCGCGATCGCGCCGTGCTCGACGGCGGCGGCCAGGCCGGCGGTGCGGTTCTCGGTGTACCAGTTGTTGCGCACCAGCACCGTCGGCAGGCCGGAGGCGGCCAGGAACTTCTCGGTGGCGCGGTGCACGCGGGCCAGGCTCAGCGGGTTGGCGCCGGCGTTGACGATCGAGGTGTAGGCGACGAGGCCCGCGCCGGCGGCCTGCGCGGCCTCGACCACGGCGCGGTGCTGGGGGACGCGCAGGTCGTCGGGACCGCTGGAGGACACGAACAGCAGCTTGTCGGCGCCGGCGAACGCCGGGGCGAGCGTGTCGGGCCGGTCGTAGTCGGCCTCGCGGACCACCACGCCCCGGGCGGCGAGGCCGGCGGCGCGCTCGGGCGCGCGCACGGCGGCGACGACCTCGCCGGCGGGCACCCCGCGGCGCAGCAGGTGGTCCACGACCAGGCGGCCGAGCTGGCCGGTGGCTCCGGTAACGACGATCATCGAGGGCTCCTTGGCAGGTCGGGAGAGGTGTGCCGGTGTCCGGCGCACCCCACCGTACACTTTCCAATGGAAAGCACAAACTTTTGGAAAGTGCTGTGTGCTGGGTAGTCTAGAGGCATGTCCACGACCGCGCCGCAGACCGCGACCGACTCCGACACCCAGGCCGGCGACCTCGCGTTCGACGTGTTCGCCCGCGCCTGCCCGTCCCGGCCGGTTCTGGAGCACCTCACGGGCCGCTGGGGGGTGCTCGTCCTGACCGGCCTGCACGCCCGGCCCGCCCGCTTCAACGCCCTGCGCCGGCGCATCGACGGCGTGAGCGAGAAGATGCTGGCCCAGACCCTCCAGGCCCTCGAACGCGACGGCTTCGTGCACCGCGAGGTCCACGCGGTCATGCCGCCGCGCGTGGAGTACAGCCTCACCGAACTGGGCCGCACCACCGCCGAGAAACTGCTCGACCTCATCGACCACCTCGAGTCGCACATGCCCGCCGTCCTGGCCGCCCAGGAGCGCTACGACTCCGGCCGCGCCGAGGGCTCCCCCGCCTGACCCGCGCGCGCCGCGCCGCCTCCGCGCGTGCCGCGCCCGCCCCTGGCGGGGCGCGGGCGGTTCCGGTACAGTCCGGCACCGTTCGGACGGCCCATCCCGGGGCTCGCCGCCCCGCCGGCAGCACGTGAATCGAGGACCCATGGCGAGTACGACCGCCGAGAGCACCGGGCGCCCCCGGGCGGTGGAGGCGGCGTTCCTCCTCCTGCTTGCCGTGATCGCCCTCGACGCCGTGACCTGGGTGCTGGACATGTTCGTCATCGCCCCCACCGGGCTGGCGGACATGCGCGCGGCCTCCGGCGACGTGGGCGCCTTCCGCCAGGCGGCCGTCTCGGGCGCGTTCACGCTGCTGGTCATCGGGCTGGGCGTGCTGCTGGCGGTCATGGTGCGCCAGGGGCGCGGATGGGCTCGGCTGCTGCTCGTGGGCGCCGCCGCCCTCGTCGCGCTGCTGGACCTGGCCACCGTCGCCATGGACGGCCCGGAGGTCTTCGCCGGCGCCTCGGCCTACGAACTCCTCCGCGACACCGTGCCGGCCCTGCTGGGGCTCGCCGCCCTGGTCTGCCTGTTCCTGCCCGCCTCCAACGCCTTCTTCGCCCGCCGCCGGCGCGCCGCCTGAGGCCGCCGGCAGCGCCCCCGGGTGTAGTCCGGGCGGCGCGGCTACATCGCGGGATGTAGCCGGAAAGAGCGCCGAGGCGGAGGATCGGGCGGCCGCCGCGCGCCTACCGTCGTCGGGACGGCACCCCCGGACCCGGAGCGAGGCGTATGCGCAGGCGAACATGTGAGACAGCGGTGGCGGCCGCCCCCACCCGGGTGGCGAAGGACACCTCCGGCGGCGGCGCGGCCGAGGCCGCCGCCGTCCACCCCGACGCCCTTCCCCGCGCCCGCGCCCTGGGCGCCCCCGGCGCGGCCACCCGTGCCGCCCGGCTTGGGGAGGGCGCGCGATGACGGCGCGGCCGCGACCCCAGGGCCCGCGGCGGCGCCTGGGCCTGCACCCGCTCGCGGTCCTGGGCCTGGCCGCGCTCGCGGTGCCGCGCGCGGTCGCCCACGACCTCGACCTCGCCGGGCCGGCGGTGAACGCGGTCCTGGTGTTCGCGCCGATCGTGGTGTGGATCGCGGCGGCCGTGTGGGCGCGGGTGCCCAATCCCCTGCTCACCCTGGTGGCGGTGGGCGCGTGCTACGGCATCCTGCTGGGCGCGGTGCACCTGCTGCTGTGGACCCAGGGGTTCGGCGGCGATCCCCCGCGCCTGGGCGGCAACCTCGAGGGCGCGCTGCCCCCGGCGGCCGAGGCGGCGCTGCTGCGCGGGTTCGCCTTCGTCAGCAGCGTGGTCACGGGAACGGCCGTGGGCGCCCTCAGCGGCGCGGTCGCCTGGCCCCTGACCCGCCTGACCGCCCGCCGCCGCCCGCGCTGACGGGCGCGGCCGGGCGGAGGGGCGGGCGGGGCGGACGCCCGCCCCGCCCCTACCGCGCCGCGCCCGCCGCCAATGCGGCGTCGATCAGGGTCTCCGCGGCGCGGCGGGCGTCGGCGGCGGCCGCGCTGTCGCCCGCGATCGCGGCGGTGGTCTGGGCGCCCTCGGCGAGGAGGGCCAACTGGGGGGCCAGGGAGGGCGGCGCGCCCGTCTGGGCGACGAGGTCGGCGACGTAGCGCTGGAAGTCGGCCTTCTGCCGCCGCACCACCTCGGCGACACGCGGCGACACCCCGCCCAGCTCGCCGAAGGAGTTGATGAACGCGCAGCCGCGGAAGCCGTCCTGCTCGAACCACAGCCCCAGGAAGTCGTAGACCGCCAGCAGCTTCTCGCGCGGGGTGCGGGCGCCCTCGGCGGTGGCGGCGATGCCGGTGTCCCACTGCCGCGAGCGGAACCGCAGCACCTCGATGACCAGGTCGTCCTTTGAGGCGAACAGCGAGTACAGGCGCTTCAGCGACACCTTGGCCTCGGCGCGCACGGCGTCCATGCCCACCGCCTGGACGCCGTGGGCGTAGAAGAGGCGGTCGGCGGCCTCGACCACCTGCCGGCGGAGCTGTGACTCATCAGTCATCGGCGTGCTCCTTGCCTAGAGAACGTTCGTTCTCTACTGTAGGCCACATGCCGGAGAACGACCGTTCTCCACTGCTGGCAGGGAGCGTGCCATGCCTTACATCACCGTCGGCAACGAGAACAGCGGCGCCGTGGAGCTGTACTACGAGGACCACGGCGCGGGCCGGCCCGTGGTGCTCATCCACGGCTACCCGCTCGACGGCTCCTCCTGGGAGTTGCAGGCCCGCGAGCTGATCGCCGCCGGCCACCGCGTCATCACCTACGACCGCCGCGGCTTCGGCCGCTCCAGCAAGACCGGCACCGGCTACGACTACGACACCTTCGCCGCCGACCTCAACACCGTGCTGGAGACCCTCGACCTCACCGACGTGGTCCTGGTCGGGTTCTCCATGGGCACCGGCGAACTCGCCCGCTACGTCCGCCGCCACGGCGCCGACCGGGTCGCCAAGCTGGCGTTCCTCGCCTCGCTGGAGCCCTTCCTGGTGCGCGCCGACGACAACCCCACCGGGGTGCCGCAGGAGGTATTCGACGGGATCGCGGCCGCCGCCAGGGCCGACCGCTACGCCTGGTACACCCAGTTCTTCCAGGACTTCTACAACCTGGACGACACGCTGGGCACCCGCATCAGCCAGGAGGTCGTCAACGCCAACTGGAACACCGCCGTCTCCAGCGCGCCGGTGGCCGCCTACGCGGTGGTCCCCGCCTGGATCGAGGACTTCCGCGGCGACGTGGCGGCCGTGCGGGACTCCGGCAGGCCCGTCCTGATCCTGCACGGCACCGCCGACCGCATCCTGCCGATCGACGCCACGGGCCGCCCCTTCCACGAGGCGCTGCCCGAGGCCGAGTACGTCGAGGTGGAGGGCGCCCCGCACGGCCTCCTGTGGACCCACGCCACCGAGGTGAACGAGGCGCTGGTCCCCTTCGTCACCCGCTGACCGCGCCGCGCGGCGCCCCCTCCCCTCGCCGGCGGGGGCGCCGTGCGGTTCGGGTGGTGCCCCTCAGCCCAGGAGGAAGGCGATGGCCACCAGGACCGGCAGGGTGAGCAGGGTGGAGAGCAGCACGATCTCGCGCGTCATGGTCTCGGCGGCGCCGTAGCGCAGGGAGTAGGTGTACATGTTCTGCGCGGTGGGCAGCGCCGCCAGGACGACCACGGCGAACAGGTCCGCGCCCGACAGGCCGAACGCGAACACGCCCACCGCCCACGCGGCGGCCGGCTGCACCAGGCACTTGAGCAGCACCGCCAGCCCCACCGCCGCCTTCTCCGGGCCGCGGAAGGGCAGCGGGCTGCCGTGCAGCGAGATGCCGAAGGCCAGCAGCACGGCGGGCACCGAGATCGAGCCGACCAACTGGAAGGGCTCCATGAACGGCGCGGGCGGGCTCCACCCGGTCGCGGCGACGGCCACGCCCGCCAGGCAGCCGATCACCACGGGGTTGCGCAGCGGGGTGGTGAGGATGCGCAGCGGGCCGGTGCGGCCGCCGGGGCCGCCGCGGTTGACGTCGAGCACCGTCAGGCCGATCGGCCCGAGTACCAGGAGCTGGAACAGCAGGATGGGCGCCACCAGCGACGCGTCGCCCAGCACGTAGGCCGAGATGGGGATGCCCAGGTTGCCGGCGTTGACGTAGGAGGCGCACAGCGCGCCCATGGTGGTGCGGGCCACGCCCCAGCGGCGCAGCAGGCCGGCGGCGATGAACAGCGCGGCCACCACCAGCATGCTGATCGCGCTGACCAGCAGCGGCGCCGACACCAGGACCGACAGGTCGGCGGTGGAGAGGATGTCGAACAGCAGCGCGGGGGTGGCGACGTAGAAGGACAGCCGGCTCAGCACCTCGCGGCCGTTGTCGCCGAGCACGTCGAGCCGGCCCAGGATGTAGCCGACGGCGACGATGCTGGCGATCACCCCGAAACCGACGATGACCCCGGACAAGGGGCGGCCCTCCAGATATCCGGCCAAGGAACGCGTTGAGGCTAACCGCGATCGCGCGACCGTGCCACGGCGCACGTCACACCCGGTGGCCCGGGCGCACCGCCGCGTGGCGGCCGGCCTGGGGCGCAGGCCCCTGAAAACCGCCGAAACACCGTGCTTCCGGCTTTATGGTGGTACCTCACAACAACACGGAAAGGCGCGGGAGTTGCTGCACCTGAGGGTGATCACGCCGCGGGAGCGCACGGACGAGGTCCTCGCCGTGCTGGATCGCCAGGTCGGAGTGGCCCACGTGGTGGTGTTCCGCGACGCCGCCGTGCGGCCCCCGGGCGACGCCGTGGAGGCCGACCTCGCCCGCGAGTGCGTCGACGCGGTGCTGAGCGCCCTCGCCGACCTGGAGATCGACCGGTGCGGCGCCATCACCTTGGAGGCGCTGGAGACCACCCTCTCGGACTCCGCCGACGTCGCGCGCGCCAAGGCGCCCGGCCACGGCGACGAGGCCGTGGTGTGGGACGAACTGATCTCGCGCGCCGACGACGACTCCCACCTCAACTGGGTCTACCTGACGTTCCTCACGCTGGGCCTGATGATCGCCGCCGTCGGCGTGGTCACCGACTCGCCCGTGACCGTGGTGGGCGCCATGGCGGTCGCGCCGGACTTCGGGCCGCTGGCCGCCTTCGGAGTGGGGATCGTGGGCCGGCGCTGGGACCTCGTCCGCCAGTCCACGGTGACCACGGCCGCCGGGTTCGTGCTGGCCATGGCCGTCACGGCGGTGTTCATGCTGCTGCTGGAACTGTCGGGGCTGGTGTCGTTCTCGCCGCCGGGGCTCAGCGACGGCAGCCAGGTCGACTTCATCTACGACGTCGGCCCGTTCTCGCTGATCGTGGCGCTGCTGGCGGGCGCGGCGGGCATGCTCAGCCTGGTGTCGGCGAAGTCGGCGGCGCTGGTGGGCGTGTTCATCTCCGTCACCACGGTGCCGGCCGCCGCCTACGCCGTGGTCGCGCTGACGCTCGCCGAGTGGCACCGGGCCGTGCAGTCGCTGGAGCAGTTGGTGATCAACCTCGTCGGGATCATGATCGCGGCGACCCTCGTGCTGGCCGTGCGCACCGGCCGCGACCGCCGCAAGGGCGCGCCGGGCCGGTCGCTGAGCCGCCGGTAGCAGCGGGCCGACCGGCCAAAACGCGGTCCGTGCGGGGTGGGCGGGCATGTTCGGGCGCGCGCGGGGAAGCGGTGGCGCTACGAAGCAGTCACCAAGCGCGACCACGGAGGTGCGACGATGGCGGATACCCCGAGCAGCCCGCTGAAGGACAAGAACTACAACCTGGTGTGGGCGGTCCACCAGTCGCTGGAGAACGTGTGGCGGCTGGAGAACTTCATCCAGGACGCCGAGCGCGATGGCGACCAGGAGCTGGCCGACTGGCTGCGCCGCATCCAGGAGAACAACAAGAAGGCCGGCGACCAGGGCAAGAAGATGTTGCTGGAGCGCCTTCAGCGCGAGAACGGCTAAAGGCCGCCGCGCGCCGCGCGCCCGCTTTCAGGGGCGGTGCGGCACGAACAGCAGCCCGGCGTCGGCCCGCTCGACCTCGCCGCCGTAGCCGTAGCGGCGCACCCCCTCGCGGGTGCCGGTGCGGCGGTAGCGGTGCAGGGCGGGCTGCGCCGAGGCCAGCCGCAGGAGGCGGTCGGCCGGGTGCTCGCCGGGCACGGAGTCGGGCTCGGCGGACCGCTCGATGACGACGACGGCCTCAGGCGCCTCGTCCACGCGGTAGGTCCGCGCGTCGAGCGGGCCGCCCTCGAAGGCGACCAGGACTCCGCCGGATCGGATCTGCTTCACGCAAGCATGGTCCCGCCCCCGGCGCCGGCGCGCCAGTGCGCCGCCGCCCGGCCCCCCGCGCTCCGCGCCGCGGGGGGCCGGGCGCGCGGTCACCCCGGCAGGGGGCGCGGCCGGTACTGGGCCAGCGCCGCGCCCGCGATGATGACCAGCGCGCCGACCGGCTCGTTCCACGCGAGGTCCTCGCCCAGCAGCAGCACCCCCAGCGCGATCGCCACGACCGGCGCCAGGTAGGTGACCGTGGAGGCGACGGTGGCGCCGGCCTCGCGGATGACCGCGTACTGGAGCACGTAGGCGAACCCGGTGCCCAGGGCGCCCAGCACCGCCACGGCCGCCAGGACGGGCAGCGGCAGGGCGGCGGGGGCGTCGGTGAACAGCGCGGCGACGATCCCGATCTGCGCGGTGCCGGTGATGAGCTGGGCGGTGGACAGCTCCAGCGGGCTGTGCCCGGTGCCCGACAGGAAGCGCCGCAGGTAGGGGGTGCCGATCCCGTAGCAGACGGCGGCGCCCACGGCCAGCAGCATGCCCACCGGGCCGGCGCCGGCGAACCCCGTCCACACGCCGAAGACCACCAGCACCCCCAGGAAGCCCAGGCCCAGCCCGGCCAGGCGAGCCCGGGTCGGCCGCTCGTCGGAGAGCAGCAGCAGGGTGAACAACAGGGCGAAGAGCGGTGTCGCGGCGTTGCAGATACCCGACAGCGCCGAGGGGATGAGCTGCCCGGCGTAGCCGAACAGGGTGAACGGCACCACGTTGAGGAGGAACGCGGTGACCGACAGGTGGAACCAGGTGCGCACCCCGCGCGGCAGCCGGCCCCGGCGCACCAGGAGCACGGCGGCCAGCGGCAGCAGGCCGGTGACCATGCGGCCCAGCGTGATGTGGACGGGCACCAGCACCTGGGCGGCGATGCCGATGAACATGAAGCTGGAGCCCCAGACGAGCGCCAGGAGCAGGAACTTCAGCCGCCAGTCGACGGCGCGGCGCGGGAGCGGGGGCGCCGCCGGGGCCGACGGGACCGGTGCGGCGGGCGCGGCGGGCGCGGGCACGCCCTCGGGCACCGCGGCGGGGAGGGATGATCGGCTGTCGGACGGGAGGACGCTCATGGAACAGGCATATCGCCCGGCGCAGTCTTAGGTCCACTTCATTCTGCTTAACCTGTGGATTAGTATCGCTTCATGCTGAGTGTCGAGCGGATGCGGGTCCTGCACGCCATCGCCGTGAACGGCTCCCTCAACGCCGCCGCCGAGTCCCTGCACGTCACCAACTCCGCCGTCTCCCAGCAGCTCGCCAAGCTCGAACGCGAGGTCGGCCAGGCCCTGGTCGAGCGCAACGGCCGCGGGGTGCGGCTCACCGACGCCGCCCGCATCCTGGTCGAGCACACCGGCCAGATCCTCTCGCTGGTGCAGCGGGCCGAGGCCGCGCTCGAGGAGCACCGCAGCGAGGTCATCGGCACCATCCGCATCGCCGCCTTCGCCACCGGCGCGCGCGGCCTGGTCGTGCCCGCCATCGGCCTGCTCGCCCACAGCCACCCGCGGCTGCGCGTCGAACTGAACGAGACCGAACCCCTCAACGCCGTCACCGCCGTCACCCGCGGCGAGTGCGACCTCGGCCTGGAGGTCGACTGGGAGGGCGCCCCGGTCAAGCTGCCCACCACCATGGTCAAGACGCCGATCATGGTCGACGTCGCCGACATCGCCCTGCCGGTGGACCACCCCCTGGCCCACCGCGAGATCCTCGACCTCGACGAGGTCGTGAACGAGCCCTGGATCAGCTGGCGCGGCGGCTCCATCTGCGACGACTGGCTGCACGGCATGCTGCGGGCGCGCGGCGCCGAACCCGTGATCGCCCACACCGTCGAGGAGCACCAGACCAA
This sequence comes from Streptomonospora mangrovi, assembly GCF_027604915.1. Classification (GTDB taxonomy): domain Bacteria; phylum Actinomycetota; class Actinomycetes; order Streptosporangiales; family Streptosporangiaceae; genus Streptomonospora; species Streptomonospora mangrovi. The sequence goes on along the minus strand of NZ_JAJAQC010000042.1, from coordinate 37,183 downwards.
GCTCACCATGATCGCCGCCGGTCTGGGCGCGGCCGTCATGCCCCGGCTGGGCCTGGGCACGGTGCCCGAGGGCGTGCGGCTGGTGCCGGTGCAGCCCGCGCTGACCCGGCAGGTGTTCGCCTTCTGGCACCAGGACTCCGCCCGCCGGCCCGCCCTCACCGCCGTGCTGCGCGCGCTGCGCGACGCCGGGGCCGAACCCGCCTGACCGGCCCCGCCACCGGCGGGGCCGCCCCGGTGCGCGGGCGTCCGCCGCCACCTGCTGGAATGGAGCGCATGGCTTTCCTGGTGGCGCTCGCGGCGTTCGTCGGCCGCTGGTTCGGTGTGCTGGTCCTGGCCAGCGCGGTCGTCGGGCTGCTCGCGGCCGACCAGACCGCGCAACTGGTCACCTGGGTCAACCCCCTGCTCGGCATCATCATGTTCGGGATGGGCCTGACCCTGCGCCCGGCCGACTTCAAGATCGTGGCCACCCATCCGCAGGCCGCGCTGGTGGGGGTAGCGGCCCAGTTCGTGGTGATGCCGCTGGCCGGCTGGGGGCTGGCCATGGCGCTGCAACTGCCGCCCGAACTGGTGGTGGGCATGGTGCTGGTCGGGTCGTCCCCCGGCGGCACCGCCTCCAACGTCATCGTCTACCTGGCGCGCGGGAATGTGGCGCTGTCGGTGGCCATGACCTCGGTGTCGACCCTGCTGGCGCCGGTGCTGACACCGCTGCTGGTGCTGCTGCTGGCCGGTTCGATCCTGCCGGTGGACGCCGCCGGGCTGCTGACGTCGATCCTCCAGGTGGTGCTGGTGCCGGTAATCCTGGGCCTGGTGGTGCGGCTGCTGTTCGCGCGGCTGGTCGAACGGGTGCTGCCGCTGCTGCCGCTGGTGTCGGTGGGCGGCATCGTGGTGGTCGTGGCCGCCGTGGTGGGCGCCAACGCCGACGCCCTGCTGAGCACGGGCGCGCTGGTGGTGCTCGCGGTGGTGCTGCACAACGCCGCCGGCCTGGCCCTGGGCTACCTCGCGGCCTTGGCCGTGCGCCTGCCGGAGTCGGCCCGCCGCGCCATCAGCGTCGAGGTGGGCATGCAGAACTCCGGCCTGGCCGCCGCCCTGGCCACCACCCACTTCACCCCGCTGGCCGCCCTGCCCGCCGCCCTGTTCTCGGTCTGGCACAACATCTCCGGAGCCCTGGTCGCCGGCATCTGGTCCCGCCGCCCCACCACCACCGAACCCCCCGAGCCGACCGAGCCCACCGAGCCGACCGCCACCCCCTGAACCGACCGCCGCCGGCCGTCGGCACGCTGGTTCGACGAGTGGGGCCGCTGTGTCGGATTCCGGACACTCGCCGGCGCGAGCGTGCGACAGAGTGCTGGGCGTCGGTCCGGACACCACCGGACCCGGTCCTCAGGAGTCGCCATGCCCACGCACCCCCGTCCACCGCGCACCAGTTCGCCCCTCCCGCCCTACCGGGCCGTCCTCGCCGTGGACATCGAGAGCTACACCGGCAACTCCTCCTACCACCAGGGTTTCCTGAGCACCACCGTGGAGAGCGTGCTCGAAGAGGCGTTCAGCCGGTCGGGCCTGGAGGAGGTGTGGCAGGACCGGCGGTTCCCGCAGCGGGCGGGCGACGGTTATGTCGTCGGATTCCCCACCGAGCACCTGCCGTTCATGATCCATCCGATGCTGGCCCACCTCCAGCAGGTCCTGGAGGACACCCAGCCGCACCTGGCCGCGCGGCAGCGGGACCTGCGGCTGCGGCTGCGCGCGAGCATCGACGTGGGCCCCCTGCCCGACAGCACCCACCAGGGCGACCCGCTGGACGGTATCGGGCGCGCGATGAACGACACCCACCGCCTGCTGGACTCCCCACCGGTGCGCGAGGAACTGCGGCAGTCCGATCCCGACACCACGCTGCTCGTCGCGATCGTGTCCGGGCGAGTCCACGAGGAGGCGGTCCGCGGTGGCTACGTCGGGCTGAGCCCGCACCTGTTCCGCCCCGTCGACGTGGAGATGCCCGAGAAGCGGTTCCGGCACGAGGGCTACCTCCACGTCCCGCTCCCCTCGCGGTGCGGCGGCGCCGAAGCGCGGACGGCGCCCGCCGGCGACTGCGCGCCCGCTGAGGACGGTGGCGCGCCGGCCGCCGGCAGCCGGCACCGGCCGACCGAGGGCGCTCGCCCGCGCGCGGAGGCCGGCACGACCACCAACCGGATCCGCGACAACTACGGCCAGGCCGTCCAAGGCGGGACCTTCAGCGGCGGGCTCCACGGCGATTTCCGGGGGCGCGCCAATGGCTGAGGAGCCGCATGAGGACACGTCCGCGGACGGCGCCGAGCAGGCGGCCGAAGACGCCGAGGGCGGTGCCGCCCCGGCCGGCGGCGAGAAGCGACCGGATCGCACCGGCGAACGCGCCTCCAACAGCGCGGCCGACAACTACGGCCAACTCGTCCAGGACGCCGTCATCTACGGCGGCCTGCACTTCCACGGCGAAGGGCCGGAGGGCGTCGCCTTCGGGGCGGAGGTCACCCGGCTGGTCCGCGCGGCGCGCCGGATCGATCCGCAGCGGGTCGACGTGATCAGCAGGACGTTCGCGCAGCCGGCCGGCTACAGCACCTTCGTCCGCGAGTTCTGGGAGCTGCGCGTCGGCGTCATCATCGGACGGCCGGGCACGGGCCGCGCCACCACCGCCGTCCGCACGCTGGACCTCGGCGAAGGCCGGATCGAGGAGTGCACCGCCGAGGCGCACGACAACCGGTGGCGCCTGGACCGCATCAGCGTCGACCACGGGCACTCCTACCTGCTCGACGCCACCGGGGTCGACGTCCGGACCGACGCCCTGCGCTCGGAAATCCTCCGGTTCGCCTCCCGCGTGCGCGCGGAGGAGTCGCGGCTGGCCGTGGTCGCCGAGCAGTGGAGCGAGGATCCGGCCGACGGCTACGCCGTGCTTGCGCTCCGGCCGCCGCCCGTCGAGGAGGTCTGCCGACGCCACCTGGCCTTTCTCCAAGGGGAGGAGGCGGCGCGGCGCTGGCTGGGCGAGCCGGAGGTCCGCGCGCTGCTGGCGGACCGCGACCCGGCCCACGGCGCCCGCGTCGCCAAGCAGATCGACCGGGTGGTCAGCGCCGAGCGCGGCGCCCCGTTCACTGCTCACCTGAACACGGTGCTCGGCATCTTCAGCAACTGGGCGCGGGAGGTGCGCGAGTGGTTCGAGGAGCACGAGAAGGCCGCCGCGCGGGCCGAGCGGGACCGCTACCGGATCGCCGAGGGGAACGGCAGGAGCCCCGACCGCCGCGAGGAACTCAGACCCGGTGACTACCTGCGGGTCCTGTTCGAGGCGACGGCGGTGCTGGAGGGGTGCCCCTCCGACGCGGTCCTGGTGAACGTCGACAAGCTCGCCGAGGAGTGGAACGTTCCGGTCGTCCTCCCCTCGCCCATCTCCGGGGGTGGGCTGACGGCCATGCTGCGGGAGGTCCAGGCCTACGTCGACGCCAACGACCGCATCCGCTTCACCAAGGTGGGCTACGGCGACGCCGCGCTCGACCGGCTGTGGCGGGAGTACCCGAAGGCCCGGTCCTCCCTGCTGACGTGGTCCAACCAGGCCGTCCGCGACGTCCCGCCCCCGGAGCGCCGCGAGGTGGCGCAGCGGTGGCTCCAGCTCGCCGAACGGCAGTCCGACCCCAAGCCCGTGATCGGCCTGCTGCCCGCCTGGGGGCGCGACGCCCGGCTGAGGTCGGCGGTCGTCCCGGTGGTGGCGCAGGCCGCCGCACACGACGAACTCGGTCCGGAGGTGCGCCGGTACCTCTACCGGCTGGCGGACACCGGACCCGAGGACGGGGCGCTCGACACGGTGGTCGCGCAGGTGTGCGGCCAGTACGGCCGGGTGGAGCCGCACGCCGCCCTCGTCCGCCTGGCCCGCCTGGCGGACCGGGCCATCGGGGCGGCGGCCGAGGAGGTCGACCGCGCGCTGGCCCAGATCGCCGACGAGGAGGAGTGCCGACCCGCCCTGCTGCGCGCCCTCGTGGCGTGGGAGCGCGACGGGAAAGGGCGGCAGCGGGCCGGCGTGGCGCGGGACCACCTCGGCGTCCTCCTCCGCGCGGTGGATGAGCGCGGGCTTCCGCTGCGGCTCACCGAGGCCGCCGACCGACCTGACGACACCCCGCCGGAGCTGGTCGCGGAGGCTCTGGCCGCGGCCCTGGGCGCCTCCGACGCGCGGGCGGCCGACTCCGTCCTGGACGCCTGGCTCGCCCCGGTGGAGCGCGCCGCCGCCGGGCACGAACGGGCCCTGCTCGAACACGTACTGGTCCGCGCCGCCGGCGTCAGTACGGCGGCCAACGTCCGCATGAGCCGGCGCCTGGCCGTGTGGGACCACGAGCGGCCCGGTCGCGGGTTCGCGGCGCTGCTGGCCCGGGTTCCGCGGGCCGACCCCCTGCTCCGGCCGGCCGCCGCTGCCGGAGGGGGTCGGGGATGAGCCTGCTCTGGCGCGCCGTCGCGGCCGAACCGGGAGCACGCCCGTGGAGCGCGGCACTGCGCGGGACCGAGGAATGGCTGACGTTCCCGGCCCGTCTGCCGAGCACCGACGACGGGCTGTGGTTCTCCGCCGACTACGAACTGGCCCTGCGCATCACCTCGCGGTCCCGGCTCCGGCGGCAGAGCGCCGCCAGCGCGGTCAGGACGCGGGTCGTGGAGTTCTCCGGGCAGGTCGCCCGGCAGTTCTCCGTGGCCGACTTCGGGCTCGCCGAGGCCGAGGTCTCCCGCCGACTCCTGGAGGACGTCGTCGTCGACGACCCCGAGATCTCCTTCGGCAGCATCGCGGTGCGGCTGGCCGCCGACCCGGAGGACGTCGAACTGGTCAAGCTCCGCGAGAGGTGCGGCCCGCGCGGCGCGGTCCAGGCCGAGGAGCACCGCGCGCAGATGCGGCACCTGCAACGGCTCACCGAGGACGTCTACAGCGACCCGGCCGTGGCGCTGCGCTGGTGGTTCGACCGCAATCCGGAGCAGATACGGGACCTGGCCACCGCGGCCATGCAACTGCGCCTCGTGCTGGCCGAGGATGAGAAGGGATCCCCGCCCGAGGCCGAGGCGGCCGGAACGGCGGTCCGCGTGCTGCTGGGCGGGCTCAGCTCCGGAGAGCGCGCGGAGGTCATCGACCGCCTCGCCCTGCTGATCAGCGGTTTCGGCAGACGCGACCTGGCGGCGCGGCTGCGGGCGGACGGGGAGTCCGGCGAGGGCGGACCCGGGTGACGCGGGCGGTGAACTCGGGCCGGGGCCTCCCCGCCCGGGTTCACCCGCCCCTCCTGCGGGGAGGCAGGGGCGGGGCGGCAGTGGTCCCTCTTTCAACTGAGGGCGATGCGGGACAGTGCCTCCATGCGGTCGGCGTAGCCGTCGGGGGAGCCGAACCAGACGGAGACGTGCGCCGCGCCGGCGGCGCCGAGGGCGGCGGCCTCCTCGGCGGCCTCGGCGGAGGCGCGGCCGGCGGGGAGGGAGATGCGGGCGCCCGTCTCGATCGGGCGGCCGGCGCGCTTACGCACCTGTGCCGCCAGCGCGCCGAACCGCTCGGCGGTGATACCGGGGACCGCCTGCCAGATGTCGGCGTGGCGGGCCGCGCGGTCCAGCGCCGCGCCCGACATCCCGCCCACCAGCAGCGGCACCGGCGCGGTGGGCGCGGGCGCGAAAACCCCGGTCTCGAACCCGAAGCGCGGACCCGTGAACGGGCCGCGCCCCACCGTGTGCAGGTGCCGGATCAGCGCCAGCGCCTCGTCGGTGCGCGCGCCCCGGTCGGCGAAGTCGGCCCGCAGCGCGGTGAACTCGGCCTCCTCCCAGCCGGCGCCCACCCCCAGCACCAGCCGGCCCGGGGCCAGGCGCTCCAGGGTGGCCGCCTGCTTGGCCAGCAGGAAGGGGTCGCGCAGCGGCAGGATCACCACCGAGGTTCCTACCCGGATGGTCGCCGTGGCCGTGGCGACGGCCGTCAGCAGTACCAGGGGCTCGAACACCCCGCCGTAGGTGGCGTTGTAGCCGGCGGGCGGCAGCGGGTGGTCGGGCAGCCAGACCGCGCCGTAGCCCAGGTCCTCGGCGCGGCGGGCGAGGTCGACCACGGCGCGGGGGTCGAGGTCGGCGGACTCCGCGGGCAGCACCGCGTACAGGGCGGGGCGGGCCGTACTCACGCCGCACCGCCGGGGTGCTCGGCGAGGAAGTCCTCGACCAGCCGCGCCCACTCCTCGGGGGCGTCCTCCCAGATCAGGTGGCCCGAGGCGAGGTCGACCCGGCGGGCGCCGGGGATGGCCTCGGCGAGCACGTCGGAGTGGGAGGGCGCCACCAGGTCGTCCTGGGCGGTGGCGATCACCAGCGTGGGCGCCGCGACGCGCGGCAGGTCAGCTCGGGTGTCCACGCGCAGGCACAGGTCCACGTGGTCGGCGGCGCCGGGCGGGTCCGCGGCGGGGCCGGCGGCCGCCACGTCGTCGTGCCAGGCGGTGAGCAACGCGCGGAAGGCGGGGTCGGGGTGGGCGAACCCGGCGGCGAGCACGAGGGCGGTGACGCGCTCGGGGTGGCGCACGGCGGCGCGCACCGCGACCGCGCTGCCCAGCGAGTAGCCGTGCAGCGCGAAGCGCTCGGCGCCGGCGCGCACGGCGGAGTCGACCAGGCGGTCGGCCAGGTCGTCCAGGTCGAGGGGGACGGGCGAGCGCGGGGTCGCGCCCGTGCCGGGGTAGTCGGGGCCGATGACGGTGTGGCGGCGGGCCCACCGGGTCATGACGGCGCCGTAGTTGGGCTGGATGCCGCCGCCGGCCCCGTGGGCGAGCAGCAGCGCGGGGCCGCTGCCGAGAACGGTGGTCGCCAGGTCCGGCGACTGCGTTGTCGTGGTCATGGCGCGACGCTAAAGCCGTACACCGGTGTGAAGGTCAAGCCCTCGCGGGCGTGCGGACCCGTGGGCCGTGCCACACCCCCGAACCCCGTCCGGCGGGGCGCCCGACCCGGGTCGGGCGCCGCGCGCGGGTGCCGCGCTCCTCGTCGCGCCGTCCGGAGCGTTCTCGCGGGCGGGTGCCGCGCCTCCGCCGGCCGGCGGGCCGGGAGCGCGCGGCCCCCGGCCCGCCGGGTGTGCGGTGCTCAGCGGGCCGCGCAGGTCACGGTGGGTTCGCCGGTGGCGCTGCCGGTTCCGGTGAAGCCGAACTCGGCGGTCTCGCCGGCGGCGAGGTCGCCGTTGTAGCCGGCGTCGGTCACCACGACCCGGGAGCCGCCGCCCTCGGCCGTGCCGTTCCAGACCTGGTTGACGCGCTGGTCGCCGGGGAACTCCAGGGTGACCGCCCAGCCGTCGATCGCGGTGGCGGCGGTGACGGTGACCCCCGCCTGGAACCCGCCGGACCACTGGTTGGTGACCCGGTAGTCCGCGGTGCAGTCGCCCTCGGGCTGGGGGTCGGGGTCCGGATCGGGGTCGGGCTCCTCGGCGGGCGCGGCCATCGCCAGGTCGTAGGCCCGCTGCGGCACGAACTGCCCGGCGCCGGCGATGCAGCCGTCGGCCTCGCCCGGCAGCTTCACCCACAGGAACGCGTCGATCCGGGAGTTGCCGGTCTCGGTGGTGCTGGGCGTGCCGATGGCGCGCCCGGGCGGGTCGCACCACTCCGACCCGGCGGGGCCGTTGCCGTTGCGGCTGGTGTCGATGACCGCGCGCAGGCCGCTGTGGCCGGTGGCGGCGATGATTTGCTCGGCGTAGCGCACCTCGTCGGCGGTCCAGTTGTAGTTGGACACGTTGGTCGAGATGCCGTGCGCGCTGTTGGCGATGTCGGCGCCGTTGAGCCGCGCGGCGATCGTGCCGGGCGCGTGCCAGCCGGAGTGCCCGGCGTCGAAGTACACCCGCGCCTGGTCGGAGCCGGCCATCAGCGCCTTGCCCGCGTAGGCCATCGAGGCCATGACCTCGTTCTGCTGGCCCTGGTCCATGCAGTTGCTCATCAGCGACAGCACGTCGGGCTCCATCACGATGGTCGCCGGGCGCCCCTCCAGCCCGGCGGCGACCTCGTCGACCCAGTCGCGGTAGGCGGAGTGGCTGGGCGCGCCCCCGCTGCTGTGGTTGCTGCAATCGCGGTTGGGGATGTTGTAGACGACGATGATGGGGATCTTACCGGCGGCCTCGGCGGCGCCGACCAGGGCGTCCACCTCGCCGCGCACCTCGCCGGGGTTGTACTGGGTGAACCAGGTGCCCTGGGGGACGTCGGCGATCCGCTCGGCGATGACGTCGGCGCGCGAGTCGCCCGGGTTGGCGCGCACCCACTGGGCGGCGGCGGTGTCGGGGTTGACGTAGAAGGCCGACTCCGCGGCCGATGCGGGAGTGGGCGCCGCCGCCAGCGCGGCGGCCGCGACGATGCCGAGGCCGGCGCTCAGCAGTGGGCGCAGAGGTCTGCGGGACATGCACGGTTCCTTACGGTCGTAGGGCTCGCCCCGTGGGGGATGATGGGGGCGCCCAGGGCTGGGAGCGCTCCCATGTCATGTCTCGGAAGGTAACAAGAAGCTTCCGCCCTGTAAAGGAGCCCAACGAGGGTCGCCTGCCCGGCGACCGCACCCGCCCCCGCGCTACAGCGGTGCCCCGCCGAAACCGATCTCGTTGCCGTCGGGATCGCGGTAGGTGACCTTGCGGACGCCGTTGGGGTAGGTCTCGCGGCCCACGGGTTCGACGCCCCGTTCGGCGATATCCGCGACCAGGGAGTCGAGGTCGTCCACGAACACGGTGGTCAGCGCGTGCCCGGCGTGCTCGGGCCGGTGCTCCACGGCCAGCGACCGGTGCTGGGCCAGTTCCCACACGGCCTCGGTGGGGCCGGCGACGTAGGTGGGCGGCGCGCCCAGCAGGCGTTCGTACCACGCCAGCGCCACGGCTTGGTCGCTGACCGGAATCCCGGCGAACAGGTCCAGTGCCATGCCGCGATCCTAGCCGCGGCCTACGACAGCCGCGGCGGCAACGGCGGCGGCTCAGCCCAGCCGGGGGTCGTGGTCCACCCGCACCACCCGGGCGCAGTTGGCCCGGCTCGCCTTCACCAGCTCGCCGTTGGCGCGGTCGCTGCCCGCCACCCACGCGCGGGCCGACTCGGGGTCGCGGCCGCCCGCGAGCTGGCGGGCGACCAGGCGCTCCTCCCGCACGGCGTCGGGCGCCTCCACGTACCAGACCTCGGTGAGCAGCCCGCGCACCTCGCGCCAGAGCGGGGCGTCGTCGGCGAGGTAGTTGCCCTCGGTCACCACCAGCCGCGCGCCGGGCGCCACCACCTGCCGGGCGGCGACCGGCTCGTCCAGCGTGCGGTCGAAGTCGGGCGCGTAGACGGGGGCGTCCTCGGCCGCGTGCAGCCGGCGCAGCAGCGCGAGGTAGCCCCACACGTCGAAGGTGTCGGGCGCGCCCTTGCGGCCGCGCCGGCCCAGCCGGTCAAGCTGCGCGTTGGACAGGTGGAACCCGTCCATGGGCAGGTAGGCGGCGGCGTCCGCGCCGTACGCCGCCCGCACCTCGGCCACCAGGTACCGCGCCAGCGCCGACTTGCCCGCTCCGGGCGCACCGGCCAGGCCCAGGAACGCCCGCGGCGCCGCCCCGGCGGCCAGCCCGCGGGCGGCGCCCGCCAACTCCTCCAGCATGGCGCCACTCTAGACACCCCGCCGACCGGGCGGCGCGGCGCCTCAGCCGGCGCGGTAGCGCGAGGCCAGTTCGGGGCGCTGGCCGCCGAAGGCGGCGAGGTCGGCGGCGAAGGCGTCCTGGAGCAGCCGGTAGTCCTCCACCCCGGGTGCGCTGACGGTCTCGCCCAGTTCCAGGCCGCGCAGGGCGCCGGTGACCACGTCCTGCGCGCTCATCCGCGGGACGGCGCTCAGGTCCATCCCCTGGACGGAGTGGAACTCGGTGGCCACCACGCCGGGGCACACCGCGTGGACCCGCACGCCGGAGCCGGCCACCTCGGCGGCCAGGGTCTGGGTCATGGCCACCAGGTAGGCCAGGGCCCCGGCGTAGACGGCGCGGCGGGGCATGAAGCCCGCGTCGGCGGGTCCGGAGAACGCGAGCATGCCGGCCACGTTGACGACGGTGCCGCTCCGGCGCGCCAGCATGCCGCCGACGGCGGCGCGCGCCAACTGCGTGGGGGCGAGGACCTTCACGTTGACCACTTCGCGGGCCTTGGCGGCGGGCAGGTCGGCCAGCGGCATGTAGTGGGCGACGCCGGCGTTGTTGACCAGCACGTCCAGCGGCTCGTCGGCGCAGTGGGCGGCGACGGCGGCGATCCCCTCCTCGGTGGCCAGGTCCGCCGCGACCGGGCGCACCGCCACCTCGGGGTGGTCGGCGGCGAACCGCTGGAGGCGCTCGGCGCGGCGGCCGACCAGGATCAGGTCGTAGCCGTCGGCGGCGAAGCGCTCCGCGAACGCCGCGCCGATTCCGGAGGTCGCGCCGGTGATGAGGGCGAGTCCGCTCATGGGTGCTCCATACGTCGTCAGGCGGCCCGGGAGGGGGCGTCCGCGAGGACCGCGCCGGGGTGGGGAACACGACCAGCATGCGCGCCACCGCGATCACCGGGAAGTGGCCCCGCGTTCCTGGGACCGCGGATACCAGGGACGGCGGCGGGCGTTTGCGACAATGGCGGCATGCCCCGGACCGACCTCGGCGACGCGCTGCGCGCCTGGCGCGACCGCCTCACCCCCGAGAGCGTCGGCCTGCCCTCCGGCGCCCGCAGGCGCGCCCCGGGACTGCGCCGCGAGGAGCTGTCCCAGCTCGCGGGGGTGTCGGCCGACTACATCGTCCGCCTTGAACAGGGCCGCGCGCACCACCCCTCGCCGCAGATCACCGAGGCCCTCGCGCGCGCCCTGCGCCTGGACCGCGCCCAGCGCGAGCACCTCTTCCACCTCGCCGGGCTCGCCGCCCCCGGGGCCGCCGCCGTCCCGCGCGGCGTCACCCCCGCCGCCCGCCGAATTTTGGAGCGGATGAGCGGATGCGCCGTGGCCGTCTACGACCCCGCCTGGACCCTGCTGCTGGCCAACCCGCTCTACGATGCGCTGATGGGGCGCTGGAGCGGGGACGACCGCAACGCCGTCTGGCGCGCCTTCGTCTCCGCCGCCACCCGGGTGCGCCACACCCCCGAGTCCAACGGGCGGCTGCGCCGGCTGCTGGCCGCCGACCTGCGCCGCACCGCCGCGCGCTACCCCGACGACCCGAAGCTGCGCGACCTGGTGGCGCGGCTGCGCGCGGGCAGCGCCGCGTTCGCGCACCTGTGGGACTCCGGCGCGGCGCAGGAGCACCAGGACGCCCGCAAGACGGTCGACCACCCCGAGGCCGGACCCATCACCGTGGACTGCGACGTGCTCCACGTGGCAGGCGACGACCTGCGGGTCATGGTCTACTCGGCCGCTCCGGGCACCGGCGACGCCGAGCGGCTGGCCCTGCTCTCCGCCGCCGCGGCGCCCGGCCGCCCCGGTGCCGGCCCCGGCTGAGGCGGCCGCGCGGGCGGCCGGTGCGGGCCGGGCCGCCGGCTCGGGCGGCGGGGCGCCGTCCTGGCGGGCGCCGGGCTAGTCGCCGAGGACCTCGGTCAGGCGCTCGGCCACCAGCGGGATGCTGTAGTGGTCCATGCGGAAGGACTCCGCGCCCAGGGTGAAGGCGCGGTCCTCGCGGTAGGCCGGGGTCTCGGCGAGGTTGGGCGCGGTCTCCAGGTAGTCCTCGACCGCCTCGTCCTGGGTGTTGACGAACAGCAGGGTGGAGTCGCCGAACGCCGAGGCGTTCTCGTGCGCGACCTCCACGGTGTCGGCCCTGTCCGCGCGCTCCACGGCCTCGCCCTCGGCGAACTCGTGCAGGGTCAGGCCGAGATCGGTCACCAGTCCGCCCAGGGCGGACTCCTCGGTGAAGACGTTGAAGCCGTGGGGCGTGCCCGTCAGCACCACCACGTCGTGGCCGGTGTCGAGCCGGCCGGAGGTCTCCTCGACCAGGTCGGCGTACTCCCGCTCGACCTCGGCGCCGGCCTCCTCCGCCCCGAACACGGCGGCCGTCTCCTCGGTCAGCTCCAGCCAGGAGGTGTCGGACTCCCCCAGCACCACGGTGGGCGCGAGCTGCGACAGCCGGTCGTAGGCGGCCTCGTCCACGGCGTCGGCGCCGAACCCGTTGCCCACGATCACGTCGGGCTCGGCCGCGGCCACGGCCTCCAGGTCGACCTCGGGCCCGGGCAGCGCCTCGACCCCGCGCTCGTGGGCGACCTCGGCCCACTGCGCGAAGAACCCGGAGTCGTCGGTCAGGCCCGAGGGGGCGGTGGTGCCGGAGGCGACGACCGGGACGTCCAGGCTGAGCAGGCTCGCCGTGCTGGTCACGCTGACCGAGACCACGCGCTGGGGGTCGGCGGGGATGTCGCTGGAGCCGAACAGGTGCTCCACCGTGCGCGTGGGGGTCTCCGACTGCCCGGAGTCGTCCGGCCCGCCGGCGGAGCAGCCGGCGACCGGAACCAGCACCGCCGCGACCAGCACCGACGCAAACTTAGGCAAGGCAAACCTTGTTGTCTTCATTGCAAGCATTGTTATGTCCGCCTATGCTCCTGTCAATGCCGCAGACGTCACCCGCAGCCCGCAAACCCCAGGTCACCGGCGTGCCCCCCAAGGGCCGCCCGCCCCGGCCGCCCTTCCCGCGCGACCATGCGCCCGTGGTGGCCGCCGCCGAACGCGCCGCCGCACAGGGGCCGGCGGCCGTCGAGGCGTTCTGGCGGCGGGTACGCGCCGAGGGCACGCCCGTGGTCGAACCGGCCGCCGACCCCGCCGAGCGGCTGGTCACCTTCCTGTGGCGCGGCGCCGGCCTGGCCGACGTCGTGCTGGTCGCCGACCGCAGTGCCGACGCGGAGTCCTACGAGCGCAACCGCATGGCGCGGGTGCCCGGCACCGACCTCTGGCACCTCACCTACCGGATGCGCGCCGACTGGCGGTGCTCCTACGCCGTCGCCCCCGTCCCGGCCGACCCCGGCGCCGCGCCCCCCGGACCCGCCGACCCCATGCTGGCGGTGCGCCGCTCGCGCGCCCTGGCGGCGGCCGACCCCGCCGACGCCCCCGCCATCGCCCGCTGGTTCGACGCGCTCGCGCACTCCCGCCCCGACCCGCTGGCCCGCGAGCGCCTGGACGCCGCCTGGTCGGTGGTGGCGCTGCCCGAGGCCCCCGCCGGCCCGCGCGGCGGCGAGGTGCCGCCCGAGCGGGTGCGCCTCCACCAGGTCGCGAGCACCGGCCTCGGCAACACCCGCGAGGTCGCGGTGTACACGCCGCCGGGCGCGCCGCCCGAGCCCGGCGGGTGGCCGGTGCTCGTGCTGCTCGACGGCCAGGACTGGCGCCCGACCCCGTTCCTGGCCGAGGTGGACCGCATGGTCGCCGCGCGCGAACTGGCGCCCCTGCTGGTGGCGCTGGTGCCCTCCCTCGACTTCGCCACCCGCGTGCGCGAACTCGGCTGCCACCCGCCGTTCGTGGACTTCCTCACCGCGACGCTGCTGCCGCTGCTGCGCCGCGAGCACGGCGCGACCGCCGACCCAGCGCGCACGGTGGTGGCCGGGCAGAGCCTCGGCGGCCTGACCGCGCTGTTCGCCGCCCACACCGCGCCCGGCCGGATCGGGCGGGCGCTGTCGCAGTCGGGCTCGCTGTGGTGGCCCAACGCGCCCACCGCCGAGGGCGAGGCACCCGGGTCCGAACTCATGCTGCGCCTGCTCGCCGAGGCGCCCGAACTGCCCGAACGCCTCCACCTCAGCGTCGGCCTGCACGAGTGGACCCTGCTCGGCCCCACCCGCCGGCTGCGGGCGCTGCTGGAGGAGCGCGGTGCCGCCTTGGACTACGCGGAGTTCAACGGCGGCCACGACCGCGCCTGCTGGCAGGCCGGCCTGCCGGCGGCGCTCGCCCGCGTCACCGCGGACTGGCCCCGGTGACGCGCGCGGCGGGCACCCCCGCGCCCCGGACGCCCGCGTCGACGGCGGCGACGCCCCAGCCGGCGCCCGCGCCGCCCGGCTCGGCCGGCCCCACCGCCCGCGACGCCGGCGAGGCCCTGCTGCGCGCGGCCGAGCGCCTCAACGGCCTGCTGACCGACCTCGCCCAGGAGCACGGGCTGAGCGCGCTCCAGGCGCGGGCCCTGCGCGCCCTCAGCGGCGGACCCACCCAGGGCGGACTGTCCCGCCAACTGGGCTGCACGCCCTCGGTGGTCTCGGCGCTGACCCGCGACCTGGAGGCGCGCGGCCTGGTGGTGCGCCGCGCCTCGCGCTCGGACAAGCGGGTCCGGCTGACCACGCCCACCCCGCGCGGCCGCGAGGTCCTCGCCGCCATCGGCGCCGGGCTGGCGGAGCGCTCGCCGCTGTCCCACCTGCCCCCCGAGCGGGTCGCCGACCTGGCCGCCGTCCTGGCCGAACTGGAGCGCCTGCCGCCCGGCGGCGCGCACGCCCCCGCGCCCTCCCCCGAGCCCGCCGCCGACTAGCGCGTGCCCGCGCGGCCGGTCGCGGCCGGCCCCCGCGCGGTCCGGCGGCGCCGCCGTGCCGCGCCCCGGCCGCGACCGGCTCCCGCAGCGGTGTCCGCGCAGGTCAGCGCCTTCGGACCCGCCCGCCGACGTGATGCGCGCGGCCAGACGGGCAGAGGAAGGGGGAGCGAGCGCTCCCGCGTGAGCGGAGCCGAGGACGGACGGGAGGACCCATGCCGAGTCTGCGGAGCCGGCTGCTGCTGATGACGGCGTCGGTGATCGGCGAGCGGGTCGAGTACCGCGACCCCGCCACCGTGCGGCGCAAGATCGAGGACAACTACGTCAAGCCGGCCTCCTATGCGCCGCCGCGCCGCCTCACCCGCGCCACCCGGGTCGACATGGACTTCGACTACGGCTGGCCGTGCTACACCGTGGCCCCCAGCCGGGGCGAGCCGGCCGTGGACGTGCTGTTCATCCACGGCGGCGCCTACGTGGACGAGATCAGCGGCATGCACTGGCGCATGGTCCAGCAACTGGTCGACGAACTGCGGGCGCGGGTGACCGTGCCCGTCTACACCCTGGCGCCGGCCGGCAACGCCGCCCGGGTCGTCCCCGAGGTCACCAAGTTGGCGGGCGACATCGCCGAGGCCGCGCCGCACGGCGTGGTGTTCGCCGGCGACTCCGCGGGCGGCGGGCTGGCGCTGGCCGCCGCGCAGCGGCTGCGCGACGATCCCGACCGCACGCGCGGCCCCGACCGGCTGGTGCTCATCGCGCCGTGGCTGGACGTCACCATGGAGGACCCCCAGACCATCACCGCCGAGCAGGGCGACCCCGAACTGTCGCGCCCGGCGCTGCGGTTCGCCGGCCGGGTCTGGGCGCACCACCTGCCGACGGACGACCCCGCCGTCAGCCCCATCAACGGAAAGATGGCCGGGCTGCCGCCGGTCTCGCTCTACAGCGGCACCCGCGACACCCTCAACGCCGACGCCCACCGGTTCGCCCGCCTCGCCCGCGAGGCCGGGGTCGAGGTCGACTTCCACGAGGCGCCCGACCAACTGCACGCCTACCCGCTCTACCGCATCCCCGAGGGGCGGCGGGCGCGCGACCAGATCGTGGCGGCCATCCGGCCGCTGGCGGGCTGAGCCGACGGGCCGGGCGGGCCGGGCGCACCGGCCGCGAGACGCGCGCACCCGCGCCCGGCGGCGGACGCGGGTGCGGGTACGGCGGAGCCGGGCCGAGCCGGTCCGCCTCAGGCCGGCGCGAGCACCTTGTGGTCCAGCTCGCTGGCGCAGCGCTCCAGTTTGCCGGCGGTCTCCTCCTCCTGGTGCAGGATGGTCGTGAGGTTCTGGGCGAGTTCGGTGTCGCCCATCATCATCGCCTTGTCGACCAGCCCCCGGTAGGTGGCGATCTCGAAGTGCTCGACCTTCAGCGCACCGCCCAGCGCGAACATGGTCAGCACCTGCGGCGCGGGCTTGTTCGCCGTGAACTCCCGGTACTCCTGGCGGATGGCGTCGATCACGCCGCAGGGGACGTCCATCGGCGTCTCGCCGAGGTGCTTGAAACAGGTGTCCAGGATCTTGGCCTGGTCCTTGGTCTCGCGCTGGTGGGTCTTGAGCATCTTGGCGAGGTTGTCGTCGTCGACGTCGCCGGCCACCTCCTTGAGCATGTCGGCGATCGCCTTCTCACCGGCGTAGATGGCCGAAAGCTCGTACAGGAGCAGGTCCCTGGGCTCTTTGAGGCGCATGGTGCCTCCCTTACAGCGATGGTTTTCCGGACCCCGGGCCGCTACCCCGACCCTGACCTGCGACACCTCTGGCAGAGGCACCTGCGGCAGGCCGTCGCGCTCACGCGGGGTCGACGTCGCTCCACCGCCGCCCCAACCGCTCGCCCGGCACCGAGGTGCGCACCGTCTCGCCCAGTTCGGCGATGTGGTCCCACCGCAGGTAGCGCTCGTGTGCGCGCAGCCGGCGCAGCACGGCGCGCAGCAGCGGGGGCGGCGCCAGCGAGCCGCCGTACCCCCACCGGCCGGCCACCGAACTGCGGCCGGTGACCAGCCCCACCACCTCGTAGCCGCCGTCGGCGGTGCGGCGCACGACCACGTCCTGCACGCGGCCCAGCGCGGTGCCGCGGCTGTCGCGGACCTCGCGGCCCAGCAGGTCACTGACCAGGATCGTCGGCACGGCCGGCCCCCGGGATGCGTCCGATGACGTGCTCGCGCAGCCAGTCCTCGGCCGCCCACACGCGCGCGGGCGCGCGCATGGACAGCCGCGTGGCCGGGCGGAACTCCACGACCGAGCCGATGGGGATCCGCACCGGTCCGCCGCCGGCGCCCGCCCGGCGCAGGAACGCCGCCCACGCCCGGCCCAGCCGGCCCGACAGCCGCGGCCCCAGGGCGGCGGTGTCGGTCAGCACCGCCGAGACGCGCGGGGCGGTGTCGGCCTCGCCCCACGCCAGTTCGATGTCGTCGACCTTGCCCACCGGGCGGTCGTCGCTGTCGTAGATCTGGCGGTCCAGCGCCGCGAAGCCGAGGCGCAGCACCTCCACGGTCGTGTCCGGGTCCGGCACGGCTACTGCCCCGCCTTCGTGTAGACCATCAGTGGAAGGGTCGCCACCGAGACCACGAGCACCAGCACGAGGTACCCGGTGGCCAGCGCGTTGGTGACCCGGGAGTTGACGTGTTCGCCCAGGTAGTCGCGGTCGTTGGCGACGATGAGGATCGGCAGGTAGGTCAGCGGCAGCGCGGCGGCCGACAGCACGATGCTGTACTCGGTGACCTTGATCGGGTCCAGCGAGGTCAGGATCACCGCCGTGCCCAGCAGCAGGGTCAGCAGCACCGCGGAGTGGAACCGGGGCGCGCTCGCCGGCGCGCGGGCCTTGCCCCACGCCCAGCCGAAGTACTGCGAGACGCTGTAGCCGGCGGCGAGCGCGGCCTCCAGCGCGGCGCCGAACGTCGCGGCGAACAGCCCCACGATCACCACGGCCAGGCCGATCCGCCCCAGGCCGGCGGCCACCGGCAGGGCCACCTGCGACAGGTGCTCCACCTGGATCGCGGCCGGCATGAACACCACCGCCGCGCACGCCATCACCGCCAGCGCCAGCAGGCCGCCCAGCGGGAAGCCGATGAACACGTTGGTCCGTGCCTGGCCGAGGTCCTTCTTCGTCCAGCCCTCCTCCACGCCGCTGGAGGAGAAGAACAGCACGGTGTAGGGCGTCATGGCCGCGCCGAACACGGCGATGGCGTAGTACCACCAGGTCGGCCAGTCCTCGCCGGGCGGCGGCGCCGGGTGCAGCGCGCCGCCGAGCAGGGCGCCCCAGTCGGGGCCCAACTGCCACAGGGCCACGCCGAACGCCACCAGGGCCAGCCCCAGCAGCCCGTAGGTCTGCTCCATCGCCTGGAACGGCAGCCGCCACAGCACGATCCACACCAGCACCAGCACCACCGGCACCCACAGCAGGTAGTGCACGCTGGTGGCGATCTCCAGGGCCAGCGCGACGCCACCGATCTCCGCGGCGAGGGTGAGCAGGGTGATGGTGTAGGAGGCGAGCAGGTTGGCCAGCCCGGCGCGGGCGCCCATCCGCTCGCGCACCAGGTCGAACGTCGCCCGGCCGCTGATGGCCGACACCCGCGCCGACATCTCGGTGAACAGGGCGGCCCCCACGACCCCCACCGGCAGCACCCACGCCAGCGACATCCCGAACCGGGCGCCGACCAGGGAGTTGGCCACCAGGTCGCCGACGTCCAGGAACCCGCCGATGGCGGTGAGGAAGCCGAGGGTGAAGGCCAGGACGCGCTTCATCGCCGCGCCTCGGCCGCCAGGACCGCCTCCAGGCTCTGGGCGGTGTCGGCGAGGTCGCCGGCGGCTTGCCGCGCGGTCGCGTCGTCGCCGCGCCGCAGGGCGATCCGCAGGTCGCCCAGGCCGTCGCCGGCGTTGTCGGCGAGCCCGGTCAGCCGGTCGCGCACGGCGTCCTCGCCGGGGGTGGGCGGCTGGCGGGAGGCGAAGGTGTCGGCGACCGAGCGGGCGTCGTCCTCGGCCCCGCTCACGGCGGTGTCCAGGGCCGGGCCGAAGGCGCGGCCCTCCTCGGCGAGCCGGGCGGCGAGCGTCCCGGTGCGCACGGCTGACAGCAGCGCGGTGGCGCTCTGCTCGACGTGGCGGTGGTAGCCCTCGGCGGTCAGCGCGGGACCGGGCACGCACCCGGCGGCGGCCGCCGCGACGGCGAGCCCGGCGGCCAGGCCGACGGCCAGCCGGGCGGACGGCCCGGCGGCCGACTTGGCGAACATTGCCCGCCACCGGCCGCGCCTTGCCGATACCCCCATGTCAGCGCACTACCAGCGCGGGCCGGGCTGAAACCCGGCCGCGCCGGTGCCTCAGGTGCCTCCGGCGGCGCCGGGGGGTACGCCAAGGCGCCCCCTCCGCCGTGAGGGGGAGGGGGCGCGCGAAGCCGCCGGGCCGGCCGAGCTGGGGGATGCCGGTCGGCCGGACCGGCGGCGACCGCGCCGCCCTGCGGCGCGGCGGAGGGGGTCGGGAGTCAGGAGGTCAGGAGACCGTGCACTCCTGGCCGTTGAGGGAGAAGGAGGTCGGCTCGTTGTTGGTGCCGGTGTGGGAGCCGTTGAAGCCCAGGCTCACGGTGCCGCCCGCGGCGACCGTGCCGTTCCACGCCGCGTTGGAGACGGTGACGGTGGACCCCGACTGCGCCCACTGGCCCGACCAGCCGCTGGTCACCCGCTGGCCGTTGGGGAAGTCGAACTCCAGCTCCCAGCCGCTCAGCGGCGAGGTGCCGTTGTGGGTGAAGGACACCGTTCCGGTGAACCCGGAGTTCCACTGGTTGGCCACGTTGTAGGTGACCGCGCAGGAGCCGGGTGGCGGATCGGTGGGTCCGCCGCCGTCGTCGCCGCCCAGGGCGGTGTGCACGGCGTCGTAGGCGGGTTTGGCCTGGTAATTGCTGTTGTAGAGCAGTGGCGCGCCGTAGCCCTGGAACACGTCGGGCACCCAGGAGTACTGGTCGGACACGCCCCAGACGGTCACGGCCACGCAGCCGTCGACCGCCAGGCAGGCGTTCATGACGGTGGTGTAGTCGCGCGCCTGCTGGGCCAGCTCGCTCTGGTCGGCCGGCATCTGGATGCGCACGTCCAGCTCGGTGATCGCCACCTTCAGGCCGAGGTCGGCGAAGCGCTGGATGTTCTGCTGGATGCCGCTTGGGAGCTGCCCGTTGATGAGGTGGCCCTGGATGCCGATGCCGTCGAGCGGCACGCCCTGGGCCAGCAGGTCCTGGGCCAGTTCGTAGTAGGCGTTGCTCTTGGCGTTGATGCCCTCGATGTTGTAGTCGTTCAGCCACAGCTCGGCGTTGGGGTCGGCCTGGGCGGTCCTGCGCAGCGCGTCGGCCACGAAGCCCGAGCCGAGGGTGTTGTAGAACACCGACGG
Source organism: Streptomonospora mangrovi (assembly GCF_027604915.1). GTDB lineage: Bacteria > Actinomycetota > Actinomycetes > Streptosporangiales > Streptosporangiaceae > Streptomonospora > Streptomonospora mangrovi. The sequence goes on along the minus strand of NZ_JAJAQC010000042.1, from coordinate 17,401 downwards.
CCGCCACGACCCGTCCTCCAGGAAGATCTCGTTGGCGACGTCCCAGTAGGCGATCTCACCGCGGTAGCGCCCGGCGACCGCGTCGATGTGGTCGTACATGACGGTGCGCAGCTCGGACTGGGTCCAGTTGCCGTCCTCCACCCACGGGGGGAGCTGGCTGTGCCACACCAGGGTGTGCCCGCGCACCGTCATGTCGTTGGCCTGGGCGAAGTCCATGAACTGGTCGGCCGGGCCGAACTGGAAGTTGCCCCGCGAGGGTTCGGTGGTGTCCCACTTCATCTCGTTCTCGGGGGTGGCGGCGTTGAACTCGCGGGCCGCGATGGCGCGGTACTGGCTGTCGTTGTTCAGGTGGTTGACGGCGAGCGCGGCGCCGATCTCGAACCCCTGCTCCTCCGCGTGGACGCGGAGCGGGGAGTCGGCGTTGGCGGCCGGTGCGGGGGCCAGCACCGCAACGCCGGCGACGGCCGCGAGCGTCGCCCCCAGCAGCCGCCGGGCCAGGCGGCCGAGGGGGCGGCGCGCGGTGCCGCGCCTGCCGCGTCGATCTGCTCTCACTGCTGCACCTCCGGGTGCGGTCGTCGGACAGTGACGTGGGAGCGCTCCCCGCTCATGAGCGTGACGAACGTAACACCGGGCGCGTCGGCTCGTGAAGAAGAAATTACGGACGAACGGCGGGACGCACGTACGTGAGTCCGGCACCAGGGGTTTCATGGTTGGAGATCACGAAATTCGAAACTATCGGTGCGAAATGGGCGGTATACGTCGGTCCAAAAAGACGGGAAAACGGCGCCCCTTAACCGAGAACAGGGCGAGCGCGGCAGGAGGGAAGGTGTGGTGGCGGCCTCTACGGAGAATGGAATCCGATAGTTTCGATTGCCTTTCGGCGGTCTATCGGCTTTTACGGAACACCGGAAAGGGCGGAAAAAGCAATCCGATACGAGACAGGAGAAACGCGGGCGCCTCCGGCCGGGAGGCGCCCGCGCACGCTCGCCGAGGGCGGGGCGGGGTCGAGGCCGAGGGGCCGGGGCTACTCCCCGAAGACCAGGCAGAAGGGGTGGCCGGCCGGGTCGGCGTAGACCCGGAACGCGGTGTCGCTGTGGAGGTGCGTGGCCCCCAGCGCCAGCGTCCGCCGCTCGGCCTCCTCGATGTCCTCGACCCGGACGTCGAGGTGGGCCTGCTGGGGGTGAGCGGGGTCGGGCCAGCGCGGCGGCACGTGGTCGGGCGCGTGCTGGAAGCTCACCAGGACGGAGCCGCCGGGCGCGCCGATGTCGATCCAGTGGTCCTGCTCGCTGAGGATCGACATCCCGAGCAGTTCGCAGTAGAAGCGGGCCAGTGTCGCGATGTCCGCCGCGTCGAGCACCACCGTTCGCAGCCGACCGACCATCGTCGTCATCCCCTTTCCGGGCCGGGCGGTGCCGCTCACCGCCGCCGGCCCCAATGCTGCCCGCACGGCGCCGCGCCACACCCGCCGAGCGCGGCCTCCCCCGCGCGCCCGGGCCTCGGGCCTCGGTGCCCCCGCCCCGCGCGTGTCTCCTCGGGGAACACGCGCACCGACCGGCCGTTTGCGGACACCCCGTTGCCCGCGCCGCAGGCGTCCGTTAGCGTCCGTTGCCGGGAGCGCTCCCATGGCACTCCCCCGTCCGCCGAGGAGCCGCTGTGGCCGAGACCGTTTCCCTGCCCGCCTTCCCCGCACCGCTGCGCACCCTGAACGAACCGGTCCACGCCAAGGCCGTCGGCGACGACGCGCTCGTCCTCGGCGCGGCCGGGGCCACCGACCTGTTCACCGACCCCGACGGCAGCGCCCGGTACGCCAACGCGCCCGCGCTGGTGGGCCGGATCGAGGGCGACTTCACCCTCAGCGCCCGCGTGCACGTCGACCTCGCCGCCTCCTACGACGCGGCGGTGCTGCTGCTGCACGCCGGTCCCGACTCCTGGGCCAAGTTCTGCCTGGAACTGTCGCCGCAGGGCCGGCCCACCGTGGTGTCGGTGGTGACGCGCGGGGTCTCCGACGACTGCAACTCGATGACCGTCGACCCCGGCTCCGACACCGTGCACATGCGCGTCAGCCGCCTGGGGCCCGCCTACGCCTTCCACGTCCGCGTGGGCGGCGGCCGCTGGGACCTGGTGCGCTACTTCGCGCTGACGGGAGAGGGCGGAGGGGCGGGTGAGGGCGCGGTCGCCCCCGAGGTGGGCTTCCTGGCCCAGAGCCCCACCGGGCCGGGCTGCACGGCGCGCTTCTCCGAAATCACCTACACGCCCACCCGCCTCGCCGACATCCGCGACGGCAGTTAGCGGCGAAGATCACCGCCCCCTCCCCCACCCGCGCATACCGGTCGAACGGCTCGGGTAGCGGAACCGCGACCCGAACACGACAGGCACGACCACACGGAACGACGACACCGGTCCCCGGGCGGCCGCGCGGTCCGCCGCGTGCCGTCCCCCGTGGGCCGGGTGCCGTCCCGGGTGGGTGGAGGAACCATGTTGATCGGCTACAAGCTGTTCGCTGAGGGGTACTCCCCGCAGGAGATGGTGCGCCAGGCCGAACGCGCCGAGGCCGCCGGTTTCGACTTCGTCGAGATCAGCGACCACTACCATCCCTGGCTGAACGACCACGGGCACTCCGGGTTCGCCTGGTCGATCCTGGCGGCGATCGCCGCGCGCACCGAGCGCATCGGGCTGGCCACCGGCGTGACCTGCCCGTTCATCCGCTACCACCCCGCCATCGTGGCCCAGGCGGCCGCCACCACCGCGCTGCTCTCCGACGGCCGGTTCGTGCTGGGCGTGGGCGCGGGCGAGCAGCTCAACGAGCACGTCGTGGGCCGCCCCTGGCCGGCCGCCCGCGAGCGCCACGAGATGCTGCGCGAGGCGTTGGAGATCATCCGGCTGCTGTGGCAGGGCGGCTACCGGTCCTTCGAGGGGCGCCACCTGCGGCTCGTGGACGCCCAGGTCTTCGACCTGCCCGAGGTGCCACCGGAGATCGCCGTGGCCATCAGCGGCCCCGCCTCGGCGCGGATCGCCGCCGAACTGGGCGACGCCGTCTTCGCCACCGAGCCCAAGCCCGAACTGGTGAGCGCCTACACCGAGGCGGGCGGCCGGGGGCCGAGGTACGCCGAGGTCCCGCTGTCGTGGGCGCCCGACGACGACACCGCCCTGGAGTCGGCGCACCGGCTGTTCCGGTTCGGCGTGACCGGGTGGAAGGTGCAGGCCGAACTGCCCAACGTGGTGAACTTCGAGGCCGCCACCGCGTTCGTGCGCCCCGAAGACCTGCGCTCGTCCTTCGGCTACGGCCCCGACCCCGAGCGCCACGTGGCGGCGGTCCAGCAGTTCGCCGAGGCCGGGTTCGACCGGCTGGCGCTGGTCAACGCCGGGCCGGACCCGGACGGGTTCTTCGACTTCTTCGAGAAGGAGCTGAACGAACGCGTGCGCGCGCTCACCCCGGCGACCCCGGGGCGGTGATGCCGGCCCCGCGCGCCGGGACCGGCCGGCGCCTCAGCCGCGCTCGGCGGCGGCCGGCGCGCGGTCGGCGCCGTTCCACGGGTTGCGGCCGTACCACGGCCACCAGGTGAAGGTGCGGCCCTGCGGGATCATCCGGTCCAGCCGGATGGTCAGCACCAGCACGAGCCCGCCCGCGACCATGCCGGTCAGCAGGTCGGTGAACCAGTGGAAGCGCAGGTAGACCGACACCACCGCCTGGAGCACGGCGATGCCCACGATGCAGTAGCCCAGCCGGCGCACGATGTGCGGGCGCGCGGCCTGGTAGCGGACGATCAGGAACAGCACCAGGCCGTAGATGAGGATGGCGTTGGCGCCGTGCCCGGAGGGGAAGGACACCCCGTCGGCGGAGAAGAACGCGGGGTCCTCGGTGCGCGGGTGGCTGCGGGCGAACAGCAGCTTCATCGACGCCACCAGGCTGAGCATGCCGAACACGCTGACCGCGCTGAGAATGATCGGCCGCCAGGACCGGTGCCAGTAGGCCAGTTGCAGCGCGGTGACCCCCAGGACCGGCAGCGCCACGAACCGGGAGGCGACCGTGTCGGGCCAGTAGATGAGGAATTCGCGGATCTGGTCCCAGTACGGTCGAGGTGCGTTGTTGATGAAGTTGTCGATAGGGTGGAGCGGGCCGGCCGAGAGCACCGTCATGATGATGAGCGCCACGGCCATGACGATCGCCGTCTTGTCCGAGGCCAGCCCCCATGCGATCTCGCTCACACTGGGCCAGCTCACCATGGGCGACCGCGGGCGGCGGCCGGGCGCGCGCTCGACGGCGGCCCGGTGCGCGGCGTCGAGTGCGCGCCGGGGCCGGAAGACGGGTATCGGAATCCCTGCCCATAGCGGCGGGGTCGACCGGATCCGCAGTGTCTGCATCATGTGCTCAGTGCTGTCTCACGCATCGTGGGCTGGCCTGCGGCACTGGTGTGCGTTGGGGGGACGGGCTCGCCGCTGGGGTCGGGACGTCGGTAGAGGCGGTCAACGATCGGGGACACGGACAGGGGAGTGCCCCCGAGGCGGGTGGCCGAACCCGCCGGGATCCACTCCGGGGACAGGCGGTCGGCACCGCCGTCCGGTCGGCCTTGCCGCCGGGGCGGGACACACCCCTCCACGGTACCGAGTATTTGTGGAACATTTCCGACAGCAGAGCATAGCGCCCCGTCACCCGGCGCGGCACTGCCGTCCCCCAGGGGAAACCCTTCTCACCTGCGGATTTCCCGTTCCGTCAGGGACCTCCCGGCCACTGTTCATCCCCGCGCCGCCCGGACGTGGGCGTTCCGTTAGCCAAGCTCGACCGTGTCCGGCGGCCGCGGCACCGTATGGCACTCTTCGTAATGGACACGGCTGAGCCCGCCGTATGGACCCGGCTGAGACCGGTGCCGCCCACGCGCCGCACGCGATTAGCCCCGACCGGAAAGGCCGTTGATGGTCGACCTGCCCGAGTGGCCGGATGATCCCTCCCGCCTGGCCCGCAACCCGCTGCGGGAGCAGATCCGCCGCATGCTCGTCGACGGCCTGCTGTCGGGCCGCTGGCAGCCAGGAGAGCGTATCGTCGAACGCCGGGTGGCGACCGAGTTCAACGTCAGCCAGGCGCCGGTGCGCGAGGCGCTGCGCGAGCTGGAGACCCTGCGCCTCATCGAGTCGGTGCCCAACAAGGGCGCCCGGGTGCGCGACTTCGGTGTCGCCGACATGGCCGAGATCTACCCGGTGCGGGCCGGGCTGGAGCTGGTGGCGGCCGAACTCGCCGCGCCCCGGCTGGCCGCCGACCCCCGCCCGCTGGAGCGCGAGGTCGAGGCGCTGCGCCGGGCCACCGCCGACGGCGACGTCGAGGGCCAGATCAAGCACAGCGTGGAGTTCCACCGCGAGATCGTGCGCGCCGCCGAGAACAGTGTGCTGTCCCACACCTGGGAGTCGCTGGGGGTGGAGGTGTGGACCCGGCTGTCGGTGCGCTGGCTGAACATGGAGCTGCACGCCAAGGCCGCCGACCACGCCCAGATCACCGAGGCGTTTTGCCGCCGCGATCCCGGCGTGGGCGCCATGGTGCGCGCGCACGTGCTCAACTACGTCGAGGCCGCGCTGAAGTCCTACGACCGCACCGGCTGAGGCCGAGGGCCGGTCGCGCCCGGGTGGTGTCGGTGTCGCGCCCGGGTGGCCCCAAAATGGCGCCGGTCTCGCGGGCGGCTGGACGACGCCCCACCCGCGGCCCGTTTCGCCCGGGACCTCCCCTAAAGTCGTATTGATCGATCATCGATCAGTACGTAGAGTGTGCGCGACGCACATCACACGGTACGTGCGTCAGGAGAGCAACGCGAGCCGCCCCGCACGCGTGATGTCAGCGCCCGAACTGGGCAGCATCACCGGAAGGCGAGCGAGCGCGACAACCGCATACAGCCACTCGCGCGCCCGCCGATTGAGCCCGGCGGCGGCGCACCCGCCCGGGCGGGCGTCGGCCGACGCACCCGGGCAGCAGGCCCCCGCGCCCACCGGCACGGCACGGGCCACCTCGGCACGTAGAAAGGCACCAGCATGGCTGACACGGCCAAGGCCAAGGGCGGCGGCACCGCCGGGAGCACGGGGGGCCGCCGGCGGAGCCGCAAGGACGACACCTCCTCGCGCCTCGCCGACGAGACACCGGAGACCCTCCTCGACTTCTACCGGCAGATGCTGCTCATCCGCCGGTTCGAGGAGCGCACCGGCCAGGCCTACACCCAGGCCCGCATCGGCGGTTACTGCCACCTCAACCTGGGTGAGGAGGCCACGGTCGTCGGTCTGATGCAGGCGCTGCGCGAGAGCGACTACCTGTTCACGAACTACCGCGACCACGGGTACGCCATCGGCAAGGGCATGAGCGCCCGCGAGGTCATGGCCGAGCTGTACGGACGCTCCACCGGCGTGTCCAAGGGCTGGGGCGGCTCCATGCACATGTTCGACACCAAGACCCGCATGCTGGGCGGCTACGGCATCGTCGGCGGGCAGTTGCCGCTGGCCACCGGCGCCGCGCTGGCGGTGTCCTACCGCGGCGGCGACGAGGTCGTCATGTGCCAGATGGGCGACGGCACCACCAACATCGGCGCCTGGCACGAGTCGCTGAACATCGCCGCGCTGTGGAACCTGCCCATCGTCTACGTGGTGATCAACAACTTCACCGGCATGGGCACCACCGTCGAGCGCTCCTCGGCCGAGCCCGACCTCTACAAGCGCGGCTCCGCCTTCCGCATCGAGGGCGAGCGCGTCGACGGCCGCGACGTGCTGGCCGTGCGCGACGCCGCCACCCGCCTGGTCGAGAAGGCCCGCTCCGAGCAGCGGCCCTACCTGCTGGAGGCCACCAGCTACCGGCTCAAAGGCCACTCCGTGGTCGACCCCGCCAAGTACCGCACCCAGGAGCAGATCGAGGAGGCCCGCGCCAACGACCCGGTGCTGGCGTTCGAGCACCGACTGGAGCAGGCCGGGATCCTCACCGAGGACAAGAAGCAGGAGATCGCCGAATCCGTCCGCGCCGAGGTCGCCGACGCCGCGGACTTCGCCGAGAACAGCCCCCACCCCGAGGTGTCGACACTGTTCGACTACACCTACGCCACCCCCGTGGCGAACGAGTCGCGCCGCATGCCCGCCGACCCGGTGTTCGCCGAGTAGACAAGGAGCGGGTACATGTCAGTGATCACCTACCGCCAGGCCCTGCGCGACACCCTGCGCGCCGAGATGCACCGCGACGAGAACGTCATCCTGCTCGGCGAGGAGATCGGCGTCTTCGAGGGGTCCTACAAGATCACCGAGGGGCTGCTGAACGAGTTCGGTGAGCGCCGGGTGCGCGACACCCCCATCGCCGAGGAGGGCTTCGTGGGCGCCGCAGTCGGCGCCGCGATGCTGGGGCTGCGCCCCGTCGTCGAGCTGATGACGATCAACTTCTCGCTGATCGCCATCGACCAGATCATCAACCACGCCGCCAAGATCTACGGCATGTTCGGCGGCCAGAACAGCGTGCCGATGGTCATCCGCACCCCCGGCGGCGGCGGCCAGCAGCTCGGTGCCACCCACTCCCAGAACATCGAGCTGTTCTACGCCTTCGTGCCCGGCCTCAAGGTCCTGGCGCCCAGCACCCCCGCCGAGGCCGCGTCGATGCTGCGCGCCGCCATCCGCGACGACGACCCCGTGCTGCTGCTGGAGAACCTGGGGCTCTACAACACCAAGGGCGAGGTCCCCGACGACGACGAGTCCGTCGCCGAGATCGGCCGGGCCGCCGTCACCCGCGAGGGCAGCGACATCACCCTCATCGGCTACTCCCGCATGGCGGCGCTGGGCACCCAGGTGGCCGAGGCGCTGGCCAAGGAGGACATCAGCGTCGAGGTCGTGGACCTGCGCAGCCTGCGCCCGCTGGACCGGCAGACCATCGTCGACTCGGTGAAGAAGACCGGCTGCGCCGTGGTCGCCGAGGACGACTGGCTGACCTACGGCATCGGCGCCGAGATCGCCGCCTCCATCCAGGAGGGCGCCTTCGACTACCTCGACGCGCCCGTGCGCCGGGTGGCCATGGCCGAGGTGCCGCTGCCCTACGCCAAACCGCTGGAGAACGCGGCGCTGCCGTCGACCGAGTCGGTCACCACCGCCATCAAGGAGACCCTGAGCGCCGTCGGCAAGCGGGTCGGGTAAAGGGGAGAAGCAGACGATGAGTGAGATCTACATGCCGCGCCTCTCCGACACCATGGAGGAAGGCGTCATCAGCTCCTGGGTCAAGAGCGTCGGCGACAAGGTGGCCTCGGGCGACGTCCTGGTCGAGATCGAGACCGACAAGGCCGTCATGGAGTACGAAGCCTACGAGGACGGCTACCTGGTGAAACAGGCCGTCTCCGAGGGCGACACCGTGCCCATCGGCGCGGTGATCGGCTACATCGGCGACAGCCCCGACGCCGCCCCGGAGGAGTCGGGCGGCGGCGCGGCCGAGCAGAGCGGGCAGGCCGAGCAGGCCGCGCAGGCGGAGGAGGCCGAGCAGGCCCCGCCGGCCGGGGAGGACTCCCCGCAGCCCGCGGGCGGCGCGGCCGAGCCGCAGGCGGCCCCGGCCGCCCAGGACGGCGACGGCGCGCAGCAGGGCACCCGGCCGCGCAGCTCCCCGCTGGCCCGCCGGCTGGCCCGCGAGTACGGCCTGGACATCGAGGCCATCACCGGCTCGGGTCCCAAGGGCCGCGTGGTCCGCGCCGACATCGAGGCCGCCGCCAAGCAGCGCCAGGACGGCGCCGCCCCCGCCCAGCAGCCGGCCGCGCAGGCCCCGGCCGCCCCCGCCGGCCGCGGCCAGGAGGCCTACGACGACGGCCGCGCCTCCACCGAACTGCCGGTGAGCAACGTGCGCAAGGTGATCGCGCGCCGTCTCACCCAGAGCAAGCAGGAGGTGCCGCACTTCTACCTGCGCCGCACGATCGACGCCGAGGCGCTCAAGGCGTTCCGCGGCCAGATCAACGAGCAGTTGGAGAGCACCGGCGTCAAGGTCAGCTTCAACGACCTGATCGTCAAGGCCGCGGCCACCACGCTGCGCGCCCACCCCGAGGTCAACACCTCCTGGGTCGACGACAAGCTGCTCCAGCACGGCCGGATCAACGTCGGCGTGGCGGTGGCCGTGGACGCCGGGCTGCTGGTGCCGGTGCTGCACGACGCCGACAAGACCCCGCTGTCGGAGATCGCCACGCGCACCCGCGAACTCGCGGGCAAGGCGCGCGACGGCAAGCTCAAGCCGCAGGAGATGAGCGGCGGCACGTTCAGCGTGAGCAACCTCGGCATGTTCGGCATGGACAGCTTCTCGGCGGTCATCAACCCGCCCGAGGCGGCGATCCTGGCCGTGGGCGCCATGCGCCAGCAGCCGGTGGTGCGCGACGGCGAGATCGTCGCGCGCAACACCATCGCGCTGGAGCTGTCGGTCGACCACCGCGCGGTCGACGGCGCGGTCGGCGCGGCCTTCCTGAAGGACCTCGCCGAGGTCCTGGAGAACCCGATGCGCATCATCCTCTAGCCCAGAGGCACCACCGGCGGCGCCCGCCCCTATCCGGGGGTTGGGCGCCGCCGCGCGTTGGAGGGCACGGCGCCCGGCATGGTTCCACGTGAAACCGTTCGCCGGGCTGGGCACGTGGTGACCGGAACCGCCGTATTCGCTGGTCGGTGGCGTTGGGGCGAGAGGATGCGCGAGGCTGTTGGACCCGTCTGCTCCGGCACCGGGCTCGGCGGCCTCCTCCGTCGGCGGCCCGGTGTCCGGGGGGACGCCCCCGCCTGGAACCAAGGAGGCACCGCTGATGACTCCCGCATTCACCCACACCGCCGGGGCGGAGCCGGTTCGAGGTGCCGTGGCGATCGTCCCGGGTCCCGGGCGGACGTTCACGTTCGTACTGCGCCGGCGCGGGGTGTTCGCCGGGCACTGGCTGCTGCCGGGCGGGGGCGTGGAGGCCGACGAGAGCACCGACCAGGCGGCCCGGCGCGCGGCCGCCGAGGAGGCCGGGGTGCGGGCCGGCGCGCTGGCGCCCACCGGGGTCTACGACGTGCGCGGGATCTCCCCCGAGACCGGGCCCTACTGGCTGCGCACCCACGTCTACCGCGCGCTGCGCCCGTGCGCGGTCGCCGACGGGTTCCGCGCCGACCTCCGCGAGGTCGCCGGGGTCGCCCAGGTGCACTGGTGCGAGGTCCTGCCCCATCCCACCGATATGGTCATCCTCAACGACGCCGGGGTGGCCGACTACGACCCCGACCTGGTCCGCCGGCTGCTGGCCGCCGACGGGGTGACGATGACGCCGTCGGCCGCCGTGCTGGTGCGCTGAACGCGGCCCGCCCCGCCCCGGGCGCGACCGAACCGTGACCGATCCCGCGCGCCGCCTTGTCGACTCGTCGATTCACGCCCCTGACCGGGAACTCCGCTGCTTTACTGGAGATCATGGGTGAGCGTTGGCAGGAACGGTTTCGCGCGGGCAGGGTCGGTCTCCCCTCGTGGGCCCGGGAGGCCCCGGACCACTCCCTGTTCCGCAGCGACGTCCGCGGTACCTGGGAGCTGTACGCCCGGGGCCGCGCGACCGGCGAGCGGCGGCAGGTGACCAAGCGCCACCACGGCACCGAGGGCGTGGTGTCGGCCGCCGCCGAGCGGCCCGACGGCACGGTCGAGTACGCGTGGTCGAGCGCCGCCCACCCGCCCCCCGAGACCGAGGCGCTGCGCTCGTTCGACCGCGCCCTGTCCGGCGGCGCCCCCGACGAGGTTCCCGACCGCTACCGCCGCTCCTCCCCCATCACCTACGCGGCACACGTGCGCGCCCCGGTGCTGGTGCTGGCCGGCGAGAACGACCCCCGCTGCCCGATCCGCCAGGTCGACACCTACCTGGCGCGGCCGGCGGCGCTCGGCAAGGAGCACGAGGTGTACCGATTCGACGCGGGCCACGGATCCTCCGTGGCCGACGAGCGCATCCGCCAGACGGCCGCCGAACTCGACTTCGCACTGAGAGTCACCGCAGGGGAGGGCGCGGCAGCGGGAGCGTCGTAGCCATGGACGGGCGACCCCGCTACCTGTGGGTGGCCGACCGGCTGCGCCGGCCCATCCTCAACGGCGAACTCGAACCCGGCACCCGGCTGCCCTCGCGCTCCCGGCTGGCCCGCACCTACGACGTCAGCGAGCAGGTGTCGCGGCACGCCCTGCGGCTGCTGGTCAGCGAGGGGCTGGTCGAGGCCCGCCCCGGCTCGGGCTACTACGTCCGCCCGGTCCCCCAGATCCACCGGTTCTCCCGCACCGACCGCACCTCCGGCTCCGGTGTGGACCCGCTGGAGCGCTCCGACCTGGGCACCCAGACCGACGCGGTGTGCGGCGCGGTGGCGCGCCGGCTGGGCGTGCGCGACGGCGAGCGGGTGTTCCGCACCCGCTGCCTGGGCATGTCCGACGGCGCGCCGGTGGCCCTGCACACCGCGTGGGAGCCGGCGGCGCTGACCCAGGGCACCCTGCGCACCCCCGCCGACTCCGAGCCCGGCACCAGCGTGCTCCAGCGGCTGGCCGCCGCCGGGGTCATCATCGACCGCGTGGTCGAGGAGGTCGGCGTGCGCCCGCTGCGCGAACCGGAGTCCAGCCTGCTGCACCTGGCGCCGGGACTGCCGGTGCTGGTGGTCGAGCGCACCCACTACAGCGGCCGGCGCCCGGTCGAGACCTCCGACCTGGTGGGATCGGTCGACCACTGCCGGCTGCTCTACCGGCTCAGCCTGGCGCGCGCGCCGCGCAAGCCCCGGTAGCGGCGCAGCGGTCCGCCCCGGCGCCCGGCCCCTGTGCTCACTTGCCGCGAGCCGGGCGCCGGTGCGACCCTGGCGGTGTGTGCGAGCGATCCACGGTGCTGGGACTGCACCGCGTGTGCCCGCCGTGCCGCTTCGCGGTGAAGCGGCGGGCCGACGCGGTGCGCGCCGACGGCACCACCGACTGCCCCCGCTGCGGGCGGACCATGGTCGACGCCGGCCAGGACCTGGCGGTCCCCCGCGCCGGCGACGACGAGGGCTGGCGCGTGCTGACCCTCCTGCTGGAAGCCGGGGTGACCTTCCACTCCTCCTGCTGCGGCGGCCCCGGCTGGCGGCCCCGCACCCTGCGCGAGGTCAAGGAGCGGCTGGCCGCGGCGCGCCGCACCGGCGTGCCGGAGGCCACGGCGCTGACCACCCGCGACGTCGACGCGATCGGCGCGCGCCCCCGCCGCCGCCCGGCCGCGCGCGGCTGAGCCCGCCGACGCGGCGGCCGCCCGGCCCGCGCCTGGTGCGCGGGGCCGGACGGCCGAGGGGTCGGGGCCTGGGCGCCCGCTAGGCGCCGGTGAACTCCGCGGCCACCAGCTCGGCGATCTGCGCGGTGTTCAGCGCCGCGCCCTTGCGCAGGTTGTCGCCGCACAGGAACAGGTCCAGCGACCGCGGGTCGTCGATCGACCGGCGGATGCGGCCCACCCAGGTGGGGTCGGTGCCCACCACGTCGGCGGGCGTGGGGAACTCCCCGCGCGCGGGGTCGTCCTGGACCACCACGCCCGGCGCCGAGGCCAGCAGCTCGCGGGCGGCCTGGGCGTCGACCTCCTCGGCGAAGGAGGCGTGCACCACCAGGGAGTGGGTGGTGACCACCGGCACGCGCACGCACGTGGCGGCGACCCGCAGGTCGGGCAGGCCGAGGATCTTGCGGGACTCGTTGCGGACCTTCAGCTCCTCGGAGGCGTAGCCGTCCTCCTTCAGCGAGCCCGCCCACGGCACGACGTTCATGGCCAGCGGCGCCGGGAACGGCCCCAGCTCGCCCACCGCCGCGCGGACGTCGCCGGCCCGGGTGCCCAGGGTGCGGTCGCCGGCCGCCTTCTCGATCTGGTCGCGCAGGGTGTCGATGCCCTCCTGGCCGGCGCCGGAGGCGGCCTGGTAGGAGGCCACCACGAGGTCGGTCAGGCCGTAGGCGCGGTGCAGCGCGCCCATGGCCACGATCATCGACAGGGTGGTGCAGTTGGGGTTGCTGATGATGCCGCGCGGGCGGTTGCGGGCCTGCTCGGCGTTGACCTCGGGCACCACGAGCGGGACGTCGGGGTCCATGCGGAACGCGCCGGAGTTGTCCACGGCCACCGCGCCGCGCGCGGCGGCGACGGGCGCCCACTCCTTGGAGACCTCGTCGGGGACGTCGAACATGGCGACGTCGACGCCGTCGAAGACCTCCGGCGCCAGCGCCTGGACCTCGACCTCCTCGCCGCGGACGGTCAGCCGCTTGCCGGCCGAGCGCGCCGAGGCGACCAGGCGGATCTCGCCCCAGACGTTCTCGCGGGTGGAGAGGATGTCGAGCATGACGGTGCCGACGGCGCCGGTGGCGCCGACGACGGCCAGGGTGGGAAGGCGTTCGCTCATCGTCCGGTACCTCCGTACACGACCGCCTCGACCTGGGCGGCGTCCAACTGGAACTCGGTGTGGGCCGCGGCGACCGCGGTGTCGATCTGGTCCTGCTCCACGACGACCGAGATGCGGATCTCCGACGTGGAGATCATCTCGATGTTGGTGCCCGAGCGGGCGAGCGCGTCGAAGAACCGCGCGGTGACACCGGGGTAGGAGCGCATGCCCGCGCCCACCAGCGACACCTTGCCGATCTGGTCGTCGTAGCGCAGCGCCTCGAAGCCGACGTCGTCCTGGATCTTCTTCAGCGCGGCCAGCGCGGTCTGGCCGGCGTCCATGGGGACCGTGAAGGAGATGTCGGTGCGCGAGGTGGAGGCCGCCGACACGTTCTGCACGATCATGTCGATGTTGATCTCGGCGTCGGCCAGCGCCGCGAAGATCGCCGCGGCCTCGCCCACCTTGTCGGGCACGCCCACGACCGTGATCTTGGCCTCGCTCCGGTCGTGCGCGACTCCGGAGATGATCGGTTGTTCCATGCCTTCGGCTTCCTCAACTTCCGAGACGACCCAGGTTCCGGGCTTCTGACTGAACGACGAGCGGACATGCAGCGGGATTCCGTAGCGCCGCGCGTACTCCACGCAGCGCAGGTGCAGGATCTTGGTGCCGCTGGCGGCCATCTCCAGCATCTCCTCATAGGAGATCTTGGGGATGCGCCGGGCGGTGGGCACGATCCGCGGGTCGGCGGTGAACACGCCGTCGACGTCGCTGTAGATCTCGCAGGCGTCGGCGTTCAGCGCCGCGGCGAGGGCGACGGCGGTGGTGTCGGAGCCGCCGCGGCCCAGGGTGGTGATGTCCTTGCTGTCCTGGGAGACGCCCTGGAAGCCGGCGACGATGCAGATGGAGCCCTCGTCCAGGGCCTCCTGGATGCGTCCGGGCGTGACATCGATGATCTTGGCGTTGCCGTGGAGCGAGGTGGTGATCACTCCGGCCTGGGAGCCGGTGAACGAGCGGGCCTCGTAGCCGAGGTTGCCGATCGCCATGGCCACCAGCGCCATGGAGATCCGCTCACCGGAGGTAAGGAGCATGTCCAGCTCGCGCCCGGGGGGCAGCGGCGAGACCTGCTCGGCGAGGTCGAGGAGTTCGTCGGTGGTGTCGCCCATGGCCGAGACCACGACGACCACGTCGTAACCCGCCTTTTTCTGAGCGACGATCCGTTGGGCCACTCGCTTGATGGCCTCCGCGTCGGCGACGGAAGACCCACCGTACTTCTGCACGATCAGAGCCACGGTCGTTGCTCCTGAGGGGTTGGGATCACGGTAATCAACTAGGAAGTGTAGTCAGCGGAACGGTCGGGACGCCGTCTCACCTGCGGCGCTGCGCCGCTGAGGGCGGGTGAGGGCGGCACCGAGGCGGGGGTGTACCCCGATCGGGGCCAAGTACTCCTCCCCGCGCCGACGGGCGGTCCCGCCTGCGGCGGTCACGGGGCCGAAACCCCCGGCCGGGCGGGTGCGGACGCCGGGAGCTAGAACTCCAGACTCCGGCGCCCCTCGAAGGCGCGGCCCAGGGTGACCTCGTCGGCGTACTCCAGGTCGCCGCCCACGGGCAGGCCGCTCGCCAGCCGGGTGACTTTCAGCCCCATGGGTTTGACCAGGCGCGCGAGGTAGGTGGCGGTGGCCTCGCCCTCGAGGTTGGGGTCGGTGGCCAGGATCAGCTCGGTGATCTGGCCGTCGGCGAGCCGGGTCATCAGCTCCTTGATGCGGAGGTCGTCGGGGCCGACGCCCTCGATCGGGCTGATGGCGCCGCCCAGCACGTGGTAGCGGCCGCGGAACTCCCGGGTGCGCTCGATGGCGACGACGTCCTTGGACTCCTCGACCACGCAGATGACGGCGGTGTCGCGGCGGGGGTCGCGGCAGATGCGGCACTCGCTCTCCTCGGCGACGTTGCCGCACACCGAGCAGAACCGCACCCGCTCCTTGACCTCGACCAGCGCGTTGGCCAGGCGTTTGACGTCGGCGGTCTCGGCGGCGAGCAGGTGGAAGGCGATCCGCTGCGCGCTCTTGGGACCGACGCCGGGCAACCGTCCCAACTCGTCGATCAGGTTCTGGACCGCGCCCTCGTACATCGCCCACCCACGTGTGTCCGCAATTCGCCTCCCACCGTAGCCGAGTCGGGGGCGCGGTGGCGCCACCCCGGGCCGGCCGATCCGGGCAAAGCGCCGGCGCGGCCCGCCCGGATCGCGTCCGCGCGGGGGGATCCGCGCGGCGCCGCGCGGCGTCGGAGCACACGGACGACACAGAAGAAGGGACCACGGCCACCATGACCGAGCCGACGCAGCCCCCGCAGGAGCCCCGGCGCTGGTTCAGCCCCGCCATGGAGCGGGCGGGCGCCGCCTACGCCGCCTGGGCGGCGGAGCAGACCGAGACGTACAACACCCACCACCCCACGGGCCAATGGCACGTCGACGTCGAGGCGAGCACGTTCCGCCAGGGCGACAAGACCGTGCGGGTGGCCCCGCTGGGGACGTTCGGCACCGACGGGAGCTGGCTGTGGGCGTGGGCCAACCCGCACATGCACCCGCCGGGCTCGCCCCGGCTGGCGGCGTCGATCGCGCTGCGGGAGTTCGGCGAGCAGTACGAGATCCCCGAACTGGTGACGCCCCGGCTGGAGTTCGGCGACTTCGCCGACCCGCGCATGGCCGCCGAGCGGCTGTGCCTGGCGGCCACCGGCACGCTGTCGGGCTACGGCTACGCCAGTGTGACCGCCGACACCGGCGCGCGGTTCGCGATGATGGTGGTGGACGACGTGATCCCGCGCGCGGAGTTCGACATGGTCACCCTGCCCCGCCGGGTCATGCAGGGCATCGAGATCTTCCCCTTCGACCAGCCCGGGACCGTGCACGGCTACCTGGCGCGGCACGGGTTCACGGTGGAGCGCACGGGCGAACGCGCGCTGCGCGGCGTGCGGCCGGAGTGCGCGGTGACCGCGGAGTTCAACGAGCACGGGGCGCTGGCGCACCTGTCGGTGCAGAACGCCAAGAGCTGACCCCGCGCCGCGCGCCGCCGGCCCGCCCCGCCGGTCGGGGGCGGGGCCGGCGGCGCGGGCGGGAGGCTAGAAGCCCGGCAGACCCGGCATGCCGCCGCCGGGCATGCCGCCGCCCAGGCCCTCGGCCAGCGGGCCCATCTTCTCCTGCTGAAGCTCCTCGACCGAGGACTCGGCGTCGCGGATGGCGGCCAGCACGAGATCGGCGACCGTCTGCGCGGTGTCCTCGGGGTCGGCGGGGTCGATCGCGCGGGGGTCGATGACGATCTCCTCGACCGCGCCGCGGCCGTTGACGGTGACCTTGACCAGACCGCCGCCGGAGGTGCCCTCGACCTGGGCCTCGTCGAGCTGCTGCTGGGCCTCCATGAGCTGCTGCTGCATCTGCTGGGCCTGCTGCAACAGGGCCTGCATGTCCATTCCGCCGCCAGGGTTCACTGCGATTCTCCTTGCCTGCGTGTCCGTCTCTGCGAGCGTATCCGCTCGCGGCGGACCCGGCCGCCGACGCGGCTTTCGCGCGCGGCGGACACCGGCGGGCCACGGCCGGGGGCGGCACGGGGCGGCGTGTCCCCGTGCGGACATGTCGCCGTGTAGCCGTGTCGGCCTGTCACCGTGTCGGCGTGTCGACAGCGCCGCCGGCGCGTCCGGTGGGCCGGGGCGGGTCAGGGCGCGGTGTGGTCGATCTCGTTGATGATCTTGCCGCCCAGTTCGGTTTCGATCAGCGCGAAGCCGGAGACGGCGCGCCCGGCCGCCCCGGCGGGGTCGTCGGGAGGCGGCGGCGCCGCCTGCGCGGCCGAGGCGGGCGCGGCCGGGCGGTTCGCGGCCGGAGCCGACCGGGACCCGGCGGGCGCGCCGCCGAAGTCGGAGTCGTCGGGCGGCGGGGCGGCGGAGTCCTCGTAGGGGTCGGGCGGCGGCTCCTGCTGGTGCGGCGCGGCGGGCGGCCCGGGCGGGCGCTGGGCGGCCGCGGGGCCGGCGGGCGCGCCGGAGGCGGGGTCGGGCTCGGGCCGGGACGGCGGCGCCGGCGGCGCGGGGTCGGGCGGGGCGTCCCACC
>NZ_JAJAQC010000041.1 GCF_027604915.1 Streptomonospora mangrovi | reverse complement strand
TCTCCAACGGCGCCTTTCGGGCCCGGTGACACCACCCCCCAGGTCATTGGTTCGACAGGGGGGAACAGTCATGCCGGGCCCGAAGGCCAGCGGCCCTCTTGCAGGACCGCGAAGAAGATAACGGGGGTACCCCGGCGTCGCGCCTGTCGGCGTGCACCGCGCGCGTGGACCGCACGGGGCAGGACGAACCTCCGGTGGCCTTGGCCGGGGCGGGCGCGCCGCCCGCCCCCCGGCGCCCGACGCGCCGCGGGGGCGCCCGCACCCCCTGGTGCCGACGCCCCCGCGGGCGCGTGCCGTGCGTCGCCGGTCCCCCGCGGCGGCCGCCGGGCGGGGCTCAGTCGTGGCCGCCGACCCCGCCGATCCGGGTGACCATCGTGGTGACGAAGGGCCGGAAGCCCTCCTGCTCGAAGAAGCGGATGTCCTCGGAGCTGGTGGCCAGGGCCGTCAGCTCGATGTCGCGGATGCCCATCGAACCCACCTGCCGGCGGATTTCCTCCAGCAGGCCCGAGCCCACGCCCGTGCCGGTGTGCTCGGGGGCCACCGCCAGGGTCTGGACGACGGCCACCCGCGCGCCGCGGTCCCAGGAGCCCTGCTCGCTCCGGCGGACGGTCACCATGGCGTAGCCCACGGTCCGGCCGTCGCGCTCGGCCACCAGCGCCAGTGTGCTGGAGTCCTCCAGCCAGGCGAGGTACTGCGCCCGGCGGCGCCGCCAGGACTCCTCGGCGTTGACGCGGGTGATGATGTCCTCAAGGTGCGGCGCGACGGTGGCGTGCTGCTCGTGCAGGGCCGCCCACAGCTCCGCCAGCTCCTCCACGTCGGCGGCGCCGAGGTAGCGGTAGCGCAGAGTCGGAATTCCGCTGTGGGTTTTGGTCGCCAACGAAGATCCCATGTTTTTTCCACCCGTTTCCCATGCGACCCCGCCTGGCGGGGCGCCCGGCACCGTGGCCGCGCCGCGCCCGGACAAGCGGGGTGAGCTGTATTCCTGACGGTACGTCCCGGGTGCGGCGGGCGTCGCCCCACCACGGGGAAAAGGACGCTGCGACGTGACGATAGGAGAAAATCACGTTTTCTTTGCCGATGGGGCGCCGCGCGGGGGAGCCGTACCCCGCCACCCCGCCCGCCGCCGCGCACCCACCGCACGGCACAATGGGGCGATCTCCGGCCGCCCCGTACGGGGCGGGCGCGACCTCGTGGAAGGGAGCCCGGACATGGGCGAGCGCACCCCTCTCGGCCGCACCGCCGTGCTCGCCCCCGGCGGCGTCGGCGGACTGCTCGCCGGGGTCCTGGCCCGCCGGGGCCACCCCGTCACCGTCGTCGCCACCGAGCCCACCGCCGAGCACATCGCGGCGGCGGGCCTGCGCGTGGACTCCGGCATGCTCGGCGACTTCCGGGTGGGCGTGCCCGCCGTGCCCACCGCCACCGAGCACGCCGACGTGCTGGTGGTCGCCGCCAAGGCCACGGCGCTGCCCGCCGCGCTGGCGCGCTTCTCGCCCCGCCTGGCGGTCGACGCCCTCATCGTCCCCCTCCTCAACGGCTTCGAGCACATGGACCTGCTGCGGGCGCACTACCCCGGCGCCCACGTGCTCGCCAGCTCCATCCGGGTGGAGTCCACCCGCGTGGCACCCGGCCACATCGCCCACACCAGCCCCTTCGCCGCGCTGGACATCGCCTACTCCGGCGCCCCGGCCGACCGCGTCGAGACCCTGGCCGAGGCGCTGCGCGACGCGGGGCTGGACGTGCGCCTGCACCACGACGAGGCGGGCGTGCTGTGGCGCAAGTTCCACTTCCTGCTGCCCACCGCGCTGGTGTGTACACACCACGGCACCGACATCGGCACCGCGCGCGCCGAGCGGCGCGCGGACCTGCTGGGGGTGGCCCGCGAGGTCGAGGCGGTGGCCGCCGCGCGCGGCCTGGCGCTGGACACCGCGCGGGTGACCGCCATGTTCGACGCCGCGCCCCCGGCCACCAAGCCCTCCATGCTGCGCGACCGCGAGGCGGGCCGCCCCATGGAGGTCGACGCGCTGGGCGGCGCCCTGCTGCGGGCGGCGGCCGAGGCGGGCGTGCCCGTGCCGATCACCGAGCGGGTCGTGGCCGACCTGCGCGCCGTCGACGCCGCCCGCTGAGCGCCCGCCGGCCGCGGGAAAGCGCGGCACAAGCGCACGGGACCGCGCGGGGGAGCGTCGGGGGAGTGCGCGGGATCGCGCGGAAAGCGTGGGGGAAGGCGCGGGACACGCGCGGGGGGACGCGCGCGGTGTGCAGGAGATCACGCCGCGAATGCCCCCCGGGGGCGCCGAGCAGCCGCGCGTGTGTTTCCGGGACATTACATTGAGGTCATGATCGATGTGCGCCGGTTGCAGTTGCTCCAGGCGCTGGACCAGCACCAGACGGTCGCCGGCACGGCTGAGGCGCTGGGCGTCACCCCGTCCGCGGTCTCCCAGCAGTTGGCCGCGCTGGCCAAGGAGACCGGGGTCACGCTGGTGGAGCGCCAGGGGCGCCGGTTCCTGCTGACCGGTGCCGCCCGCGTGCTGCTCAGCCACGCCGACGTGATCTTCGCCGAACTGGAGCGCGCCCAGGCCGACCTCGCCGAGTACGCCGAGGGCAAGGTGGGGGTGGCCCGCGTCGGCTCCTTCGCCACGGCCATCTCCGACCTGGTCGGCCCGGCGGTGGCCGCGCTGCGCCAGACCCTGCCCGGTTGGCGGTTCGAGATCGTGCAGGCTGAACCCGAGCACAGCACCGAGATGCTGCGCGCCGGGCACATCGACATCGCCGTCACCCAATCTTCGGCCAGCCTGCCCCCGGCGGGGTCGCCGGAGTTCCAGATGACCCCGTTGATGGTCGAGCCGTTCGACGCGGTGCTGCCCTACCAGCACCCGCTGGCCGCCCGCGCCGACCTCGACCTGGCCGCCGACCTCGCGGAGGCCGACTGGATCCTCTCGGCCCAGGGCACCCCCTGGTACGACTGCGTCGTCGCCGCCTGCCACCAGGCCGGTTTCCAGCCCCGGGTGCGCCACACCGTGCACGAGTTCAGCGCCGTCTTCGGCCTGGTGCAGGCCGGGCTGGGTGTGGCGCTGCTGCCCCGGCTGGCCTGGACCGGGCTGCCCACCCCGCACGTGGTGGTGCGCACGGTCCGCGACACCGCCCGCCGCCACATCATCGCCCTGGCCCGCGCCGGTTACAACGCCGACCCGTTCCTGGCGGCCGTGCGCGAGGCCGCCGCCAAGGTCCCGGTGCCGTCCGTGGACCCCCTGCTGGTGTCGGGCCACCGCGCGGGATAACCATCCGCCCCCTCCCACCCCAGCCCCTCGCTCACCCGAAGTCGGCCGGGCCCGGCGGGGCCGGCGGCTCGGGGGCGGCGTCGTCCAGTACCCGGCGGGCCTCCTGCCACAGGTAGCGGCCCAGCAGCAGGATGGGCCGCCACGCCCATGCCCCCGTGTTGGCGGCCAGCGCGATCCGGCGGCTGCCGCCCAGTTCGCCCAGCGGCGAGTGCACCACCCCGCGCCGGGTGGCCGCCGCCAGCTTGGGCAGCACGCCCACCCCCATCCCCGCCGCCACCAGCTCCTCCACCATCTCCAGGTTGTCGATGCGGTGCCGGATCAGCGGCGCGAACCCGGCGCCCGCGCACAGGCGGCTCACCAGTTCGTCGTCGTCGCTGCCGCGCGAGTTGGCGATCCAGGAGGCGTCGGCCAGCCCCCGCAGCCGCGCACGCGTCATGGTGCGGCTGGTGGCCGGCCCCGCCGAGGGCTGGGACAGCAGCAGCGGCTCGGTGCCCAGCGGGCGCAGCGTCATGGTGCCGGGGAAGCGGCGCGGCACCAGGCTGTAGTCGTAGACCAGCCCCAGGTCGGCGGCGCCCGACTGGAGCACGCGCAGCGCGTCGTCGGGCTCGTGCTCGATGAGCCGCACGTCGATGCCGGGGTGGTCGTCGCGCAGCCGGCGCACCGCCGGCAGCACGATTGGGGTGGCCACGCTGACGAAGGTGACCAGCGACACCCGCCCCACCGGTTCGCCCTCGCCGGCCAGCTCCGCCTGGGCGGCCTCCACCCGGGCGAGGATGTCCACGGCGTGGCGGGCCAGGCGCTGCCCGGCCGGGGTGAGCCGCACCCGGCGGCCCTCGGGCGCCAGCAGCCGCGCGCCGGCCTCCTTCTCCAGCACCGCGAAGTGCTTGGAGACCGCCGAGGTGCTCATCCCCGCCACCTCGGCGACGGCGCCCATGGTGCCCCACCGCTCCAGCTCGACCAGCAGCCGCAACCGCGTCAGATCCATCCACCAAAACTACACGGTTCGTCCACCAATGGTCCGTGGACAGAAACAAACCCGCCCAGTGCAATGGTCGGGTGATCCGCTTTCTCCCCTTTTCCGCTGGACTGCGCCCTGCCCTGGACCGCGTCCCGCCCGCCGCGCTGCTGCTCGGCGGGATGTTCGTGCTGCACACCGGAAGCGCGCTGGCCGTGCACGCCTTCAGCCAGGCCGGCCCCATGGGCGTCACCTGGCTGCGGCTGACCTGGGCCGCCCTGCTGCTCACGGCCCTGGGCGGGCGCTCCCTGTGGCGGGCGCTGCGCGCCGCGCGGCCCCGCGAACTGGGCACCGCGGTGATCCTGGGCACAGCGAGTGCGGGGATGATGGTGCTCTACTCCGAGGCGACGGCGCGCATCGACCTGGGCACCGCCACCGCCCTGGAGTTCCTCGGCCCCCTGGCCGTGGCCGTCCTGGCGCTGCGCCGCCGCCGCGAGGCCGTGTGGCTGGGCGCCGCCGCCGTGGGCGTGCTGCTGCTCACCCGGCCCTGGACCGGCGAGGCCGACCCCGTGGGCGTGGCCCTGGGCCTGGCCGGAGCGGTCTGCGTGGCGCTCTACATCGTGCTCACCCAGCGGGTGGGGTCGTCCTTCCGGCCCGTGCACGGCCTGGCCGTGGCCATGGCCGTGGGCGCCGTGCTCACCGCGCCCGCCGGGCTGCCGCCGGTGCTGGCCGCCCCCGACCTGGGCCGCGTCCTGTGGGTCACCCTGGTCATCGCGGTGCTGTTCCCGCTGGTGCCGTTCCTGCTGGAGATGATGGTGCTCCAGCGCATGAGCCGCACCGCCTACAGCACCTTCGTCAGCCTCGAACCCGCCGTCAGCCTCGTCATGGGCCTGCTCATCGTCGCCCAGACCCCCGCGCCCGTGCAGGTGGCCGGCATGGCCCTGGTGGTCCTGGCCGGGGTGGGCGCCGCCCGCGGCGACGACCGCGCCGCCCTGGCCCGCGTGCGCCGCACCCGCCGGCGCCGCGCGGCCGCCGCCGACGCCGACCAGCCTCCGCCGCCCGAGGCCGCCGGGCCGGCCGCCCCGCGCACCCCCGAACGGGTGGGCTGACCCCGCCGGCGGCGGCCGGATCCGGCCACGCCCGCCCCGCGACGGGGCGGGCGGCTGCCGAACGCACCCGCGCGGTCACCGCTCCCTGCGGCTGCCGCCATACTTCTTGTGCACCGCCTGCTTGCTGATGCCGAGGATGGTCGCGATCTCGCTCCAGGTGTAGCCCTGTGCCCGCGCGCGCCGGACGTGGATCGCCTCCAGCCGCTCGACCTCCCCCCGCAACCGCACGGTGGCGTGCAGCGCGGCCAGCGGAGACTCCCCGCGGGCCGACTCCAGCAGCGGCGTGATGAGGTCCTCTTCCATGGGACCAACCTACGCCGTCCCGGTGCGCGGCGGGCGGCGGTCCGAAGGCCGCGAAGCCCGCCCGGCACGGCCCTCCGGCAAGATCCACTAAGGTCAGGCACAACCATGAGCACAAAATCCGACCTCGAACTGCTGCGCGCCTACGAACCCGTCCTCGTCTACACGCGCGGCGAGCTGTTCTTCCCCGCCGACGTCGAGTCCTATGTGGGCTGCTGCTCCCTGTGGTGCGAGGACCGCGAGGGCAAGGAGGTCGAGGTGGTCCCGGCCGGCGAGCTGACCCTGGACCGCCTCGCCCAGGCCGAGCAGGAGTGGCCCGGCCGCTACAAGCACCTGCGGTTCGTGCAGGCCGCCTCGCTGCGCGCCGAGGCCCGCCGCCACCGCCGCAGCGCGCGCCGCGTCATCCCCCGCAGCGGCCGCCTGGCGGCCGTGGGCGTGCTGGGCCGGGTCGTCGACATCCTGATGAAGCTGTCGCTGCTGATCCGCGGCGCCGTGCCCGGCGGCGTGGCCGCCGCCGCGGCCACCCGCTACCGCGACCGGGTCGACGCCGCCGGCACCGCCAGCTACTACGGCCGCGTGGTCCGCGAGGGCGGCTACATCGCGCTCCAGTACTGGTACTTCTACGCGATGAACGACTGGCGCTCCACCTACGGCGGCGTCAACGACCACGAGGCCGACTGGGAGAAGGTCACCGTCTACGTCGTGGAGGACTCCGAGGGCCGCACCCGCCCGGTGTGGGTGGGCGCCTCCTCCCACGAGTACTTCGGCGACGACCTGCGCCGTAGCTGGGAGGACCCCGATCTGCGCCGCGAGGGCGACCACCCCGTCATCTTCGTCGGCGCCGGCTCCCACTCCCACCAGATGCTGCCCGGCGACTACCTCATCCAGGTCGACCCCGCTGTGCTGCGCTGGGTGGTGCGCGCCTGGCGGTGGGTGGGCGAGCGGATCTTCCGCGGCGACAGCGCCTTCGCCCGCCACGGGATCGGCGTGCCGTTCGTGGACTACGCCCGCGGCGACGGCGTGCGCGTGGGACCCGGCGGCGACCGCACCTGGACCGCCCACGTCATCGACGACGACACCCCCTGGGTGCGCGGGTTCCGCGGCCTGTGGGGCCGCGACACCGGCGACTTCTTCGAGGGCGAGCGCGCCCCCAGCGGCCCCCGCTACGAGCGCGACGGCACCATCCGCTGGTCCTGGGCCGACCCCCTGGCCTGGGTGGGGCTCCAGAAGGTCCCGCCGACGGAGTCCGCCGCCCGCGTCCAGCTCGCCGCCCACCTGGGCGACCTGGAGGAGCGCATTCGCGAGGCCGACGCCGAGATCCTGCGCCGCCGCGACGCGCTGCGCCGCCTCACCGCCGCCCGCCTGGTGCTGGGCCACGACGCCCACTCCCAGAGCCGCGCCCAGGAGTACGACACCCGCATCCGCGCCGACGAGAAGGAGCTGTCGGCCGCCTACCGCCGCCGCGCGATGATGAGCGACGAGCGCGACTCCTGCCGCGCCGCCCTCGACGGCGCGGTGCCGGTCGCCCCCAGCCCCACCGAGCACCTGCGCCGCCCCCACCTGCCCTACGCCACCGGCCAGCAGCGCACCACCCGCTTCCTGCACGTGTGGGCGGCGCTGAGCACGCCGCTGCTGATCTGCGCGCTGGGCGCCATGCTGTTCCTGCGCGGCACCTACACCGCCCCCGCGATGATCGGCGTGGTGCTGGTGTTCGCCATGGTCGACGCCATGGCCCGGCGCAAGCTCATGCCGTTCCTGACCGGCGTGGCCGTGCTGCTGCTGGCCGTGGCGGTGGTGGTGGGCATCATCGCCGCCTTCGCCGCCGACTGGCGGATCGCGCTGCTGGTGCCCACGGGCGTGGTGGTGGCGATCCTGCTGTGGGTCAACATCCGCGACCTCATCCGGGGCTGAGCCCCGGGGCGGACCGGCGGGGACGGCGGACAGGCGGGGACGGCGGACCGGCCGGCGCGAGTGACCGGCCGATGTGGGAGTCGACCGTCCGGGGCGGCGGGCCGCTCCGGACGCTCAGCCCTGGGAATCCGCCAGCCCCGAGGCGCGGATCGTGATGTTCAGCCGTCCGGCCGCCAGCCCGATGCCCTCCGGCGCGGTGCCCGGCCGGGTGCGCGGCACCCCGTGGTAGGCCAGCCGCGAGGGGCCGCCGAACACGAACAGGTCGCCGCTGCGCAGCTCCACGTCGGTGTAGGGGCGGGTGCGGGTCTCGGTGTTGCCGAACCGGAACACGCAGGTGTCGCCCAGGCTCAGCGACACCACCGGGGCGTCGGCGCGTTCGTCGCGGTCCTGGTGCATGCCCATCCGCGCCTCGGCGTCGTAGAAGTTGACCAGCGCGACGTCGTAGGGCGGTGACTGTGGCGCCGGAGGGCGGCCGTAGGCGGCGGCCACGCCCTCACGCGCCAGGCGGCCCAGCAGGTCGGGGAAAGGCCGCACGGGTCTGCCGTCGGGCAGGGTGCGGGAGTACCGGTAGGGCTCCCAGTACCAGCCCAGCGCCGCCATGCGCACGCTCATCAGCCCGCCGCGCGGCATGCGGTGGCGGCGCATGCCCGCCGGGCCGCCCGCCCACTCCCGGCACAGCGCCACGAGGTCGCGCTGGGCGGCGGGGTCCAGCCAGCCCGGCACGTGCACCGCCCCGGGCGCCACCTCCAGGGGCGTGCCGCCGAACAGGTCGGCGGTCTCACCTGCGGCGTTCCTGCGGTCCATGCCTCCATCCGACCACGGGCGACCGGCGGTTCACAACACGGGTAGGACCGCCTGTGCACAACCCGTGCGCCCCGTGCGGGAACTGGTCCGGTCGCCCGCGCGGGCAACGGTTCGGCCGGCCGTGCGCGCAGCGGTCGGATTGTGCGTCCGCAACCCGGGTACCGAGTCGGCCAGACCACCGCAGGCGTAGGTACCATGGAGGCGCGTTGTGCACGTGAAAGCGGAACCCCGGGAGGTGAGGCCGATGAGCCAACCTCCCAGTACGGCCTGAAGCCGCGCCAGATCCGCGCGGCCCCGGGCCGCCGCGCGTCCCGAGGCCGCTCTCCGCCGACCTCGACACACCAGGGGTGTTCCCATGGCCCAACGCAACCCTCTCGCCTGGCTGCCCAGCATCCGCGACGCCCAGCAGGCCCGCCGCTCCACCCGCCCCCAGCCGCCCGAGCGGTCCATGGACCCCCGGGCCGACCACCGCCCCCACAGCGATGAGGGCACCCCTCCGGTGCAGGACAGCGTCATCGACGCCGCCGTCTACGTCGACGGCCGCCGCCAGGAGGGCCCCGTCGACATCTCCGACGTCGCCGACCTCCACCGCCGCACCCCCGGCCACGCGGGCGGCCTGGCCTGGATCGGGCTGCTGCGGCCCGCCAGCTCCCAGCTCCTGGAGGTCGCCGAGGAGTTCGGCCTGCACGCCCTGGCCGTCGAGGACGCCATCGTCGCCCACCAGCGGCCCAAGCTGGAGCGCTACGACGACACCCTCTTCGTCGTGCTGAAGTCGGCCCACTACCTCGACGCCGCCGAGGAGGTCGAGTTCGGCGAGATCCACCTGTTCGTGGGCCGCCACTTCATCATCACCGTGCGCCACACCGACGCCCCCGACCTCTCGGTGGTGCGCAAGCGCCTGGAGGACGAACCCGACCTGCTGGCCCTGGGCCCCGAGGCGGTGCTCTACGCCATCCTCGACGCCGTGGTCGACGGCTACGCCCCCGTGGTGGCCGGGCTGCAAAACGACATCGACGAGATCGAGACCCAGGTCTTCGCCGGCGATCCCGCCGTCTCCCGCCGCATCTACAAGCTCTCGCGCGAGGTCATCGAGTTCCAGCGCGCGGCCCAGCCGCTGCTGCCCATGCTGCGCTCCCTGAACGAGGGCTTCGAGAAGTACGACACCGACGCCGAACTCCGCCGCTACCTGCGCGACGTCGCCGACCACGCCACCACCGTCGCCGAGCGGGTCAGCGGGTTCCGCGACATGCTCCAGAACATCCTCACCGTCAACGCCACCCTGGTCACCGAGGCGCAGAACGACGAGATGCGCCGGGTCACCGAGGCCAGCTACCTCCAGGGCGAGCAGGTCAAGAAGATCTCGGCGTGGGCGGCCATCCTGTTCGCGCCCAGCCTGATCACCGGCGTCTACGGCATGAACTTCACCCACATGCCCGAGCTGGACTGGGTGTTGGGCTACCCCTGGGCGCTGGTGCTGATGCTGGGCATCAGCGTGGCGCTGTATGTCGTCTTCAAATGGCGCAAGTGGATGTAGCGGATGTGACCGCGCGGGTGCGACAGGCCCGTGGGGGTGGGGATCCAGGCCGGGTGCCGAACCGCCCGAGGCGAGGGCCGTCCGCGGTGAGGGCCGTCCGCGGTGAGGGCCGATGGCAGCCGCCCCGGCCCCCACCCCCCACCCGCCTACCCTCTCTCGGCGGCCTGCTCCTCCTCCACCCAGGCGGCCAGGGACCTGCCCTGGATCGCGGCGGCCATCAGGTCGGGGAACTTGTCGGGGGTGCAGGCGAACGCCGGGACCCCCATGGCGGCCAGGGCGGCGGCGTTGTGGCGGTCGTAGGAGGGCGCGCCCTCGTCCGACAGCGCCAGCAGCACCACCACCTGCACGCCCGCGGCGGTCATGGCCGCCACCCGGCGCAGCATCTCCTCGCGCACCCCGCCCTCGTAGAGGTCGCTGATCAGCACCAGCATCGACTGCGAGGGCCGGGTGATCAGCCCCTCGCAGTAGGCCAGGGCGCGGTTGATGTGGGTGCCCCCGCCCAACTGGGTGCCGAACAGCACCTCCACCGGGTCGCTCAACTGCTCGGTGAGGTCCACCACCGAGGTGTCGAACACGACCATGGAGGTGCGCAGCGCCCGGATGGAGGCCAGCACCGCGGCGAACACCCCCGCGTAGACCACCGAGGCCGCCATCGACCCGCTCTGGTCGATGCACAGCACCACGTCGCGCTGCACGCCCCGGCTGCGCCGGGCGTAGCCCACCAGGTTCTGCGGCACCACGGTGCGCTGCTCGGGCAGGTAGTGCTGGAGGTTGCGCCGGATGGTGCGGTCCCAGTCGATGTCGGCGACCCGGCGCGGGCGGTGGGTGCGGGCCGAGCGGTCCAGCGCGCCCTGCACCACCGCGCGGGTGCGCTGGGCCAGGCGCTTCTCCAGGTCCTCCACGACCTTGCGCACCACCGTGCGCGCGGTCTCGCGGGCCTGCTCGGGCATGACCTGGTTGAGGGAGAGCAGCGTGCCCACCAGGTGGACGTCGGGCTCCACCGCCTCCATCATCTCCGGCTCCAGCAGCAGCCGGTCCAGGCCGAGCCGGTCCATGGCGTCGGCCTGCATCACCCGCACCACGCTGGTGGGGAAGTACTGGCGGATGTCGCCCAGCCAGTCGGCCACGGCCGGGGCCGAGCCGCCCAGGCCGGCGGAGCGGGGGCCGCCGCGCCCGCCGGGACCGCCCGAGCCCTGGTCGTAGAGGGCGGCCAGGGCGCCGTCCATGCGCTTGTCGGCGGCGTTGAGTTCGGCGAACTCCGAGGCGGCGGCGCCGCCCAGCACCAGCCGCCACCGGCGCAGCCGCTCGGGCTGGTGCTCGGGCTCGGCGAGGGCGGCCGGGGTGTCGGTGAGGTCGGTCATCGGGGGTGCGCGGCGGCCGGCGGGCGGGCCGGCCGCCGCAGCCTCCTCTCGGGGTCGGCGGGGCGAAGGGGGCGGGGGAGGGGCCGGGGTCAGCCGGGGACGGGCGCGGCCAGGCCGAGCAGCTCCGCCACCGCCGCCACCGCCGGCGCGGCGCGCCGGGGGTCGAGGTCGTCGGGGGCGGCCTCGGCGCCGCCGGAGGCGCCGGGGGAGTCCAGGCGGCGCACCTGCTCGCCGATGGCGCGGCGCTCGGGTGTGGCGAACGAGCCGAAGGTGCGCCGCACCAGCGGCAGGACCTCGGTGAACGCCTCGCCGGAGAGCCCGGCGAGCCACCGGTCCACCAGCGCCAGCAGCGCGGTGTCGTGCACCAGCAGCAGCCCGCTGCCCGAGAGGAACCCCTCCAGCCAGGCGGCGGCGCGCGCCGGCTCCACCCCGCGCGAGGTGGCCCGGGTCATGCGCACCGCCAGGGTGGAGTCGTCCAGGCGGCCGGCGTCGTGCAGGATGCGGTTGGCCCGCCCGGCCACCCGGCCCGGCGCGGAGTCGCGCACCGCCACCGCGCCCAGGGTGTCCAGCCAGTCGGACTCGGGTTCGCCGCCCAGCAGCACCGCGGCGCCCTGCACGGCGTCGATCGCGCGGACCATCGCCGCCGCGGCGGCGTCGTCCAGCCCGGTCAGGGCCGGGGCCAGCCCGGCGCACACCCGCGCCAGGAGTTCGGCGGCCACCCGGTGCAGCGCGGCGGAGTCGCTCTTGCGGACGTCGCCGTAGCGCACCGAGCGGGCCAGCGGCGGCAGCGCCGCCATCAGGCGTTCGATGTCGGTGTCCTCGGCGGCGCGCGCGGTCAGCGCGGCCAGGACCCCGCCGATGGCGCCGGTGAGGTCGGCGTGCAGGCACTTCTCGGCCAGCGCGGTCAGCGTGGGCAGGTCGGCCCCGTCGGCCCGCGCCCGCACCCGGGCGGTGGCGGCGGACTCCACGTCGGTGCCCCACACCCCCGCCTCGATCAGCGACAGGTCGAGTTCGGGCGCCCACTCCAGGCGCCAGGACTCCCGGAAGGTGCCCTTGGAACCGGTGCCGGAGCGCTGGGGGCTGCCCCAGTTCACGCCCAGCAGCCGCAGCCGGTGCAGCAGCACGCTGCGCCGCCGGCCGTTGTCCTCGCGCAGGTCCAGGTCGAGGTCGCGCGGGGTGGCCGAGGGCTGGAGGCGCACCCGCTTCTGCTGGGCGGCGAGGTCGCGCTGGAGCGGCACCATGGGGGTGTGCTCGGGCACCGAGCCCAGGCGCTCGCCCACGACCATGTCGCGGTGCAGGAGTTCGGCGCGGGTCCGCGCGCCCTCGCACAGCACCGACTCCACGGCGTCGGCGACCTCCTCCAGCCCGGCCAGCGGCCGGCCGCGCAGCACCGCCAGGGTCTGGGTCAGCCGCACCGCCTCGATGACGTGGGCGGAGGACACCGGCTGGTCGCGCTCGCGCAGCCGCCGCCCGGCCTCGGCCAGCCACCGCTCCACCGGCCGGTCGGGCGAGGTGAACAGGTGGTGGTACCAGCCGGGCGCGCGCACGCCCGCGCGGTAGCCCGAGGCGGCGGCCAGCCGGCCGTGGGTCCAGGGGATCCACGTGGCCGCGACCTTGGCCTTGGGCAGCCCGCGCAGCAGGGCGGTGTCCTCGGAGACGCGCGGGTGCTCCAGGAGCGCGGGCACGTGCCAGGCGCCGCAGACCACGGCGATGCGCCGGTGGTCCTCGCGCAGCGCCTTGCGCAGCACCTGGCGCATGTGCGCCTCGCGGCGGGCCTCGCGTTCGGCGGCGGCGCCGCTCAGGCCGGTGCCGAGGTCGGCCCGCACCGCCGCCATGGCCTCGGCGATGGCGGGGAAGGGCGAGGGGGTGTCGGGGCCGGTCTCGCGGCCCTCCACCACCTCGTCCCACCAGCGTTCGGGGTCGCCGTAGCCGGCGGCCTCGGCCAGCACGCCCAGGGGGTCGGTGACGCGGCGGTGGGCGTCGTCGCCGGTGTCGGGGCCGGCCGCCGGCAGCGGGGTGTCCGCGCCGCCGGGGCCGTCCGCCTCCGCCGGGGCGGTGCCGCCGCCCGCACCGCTCTCACCGTCCGCGCCGCCCCCGCCGGGGGTGCCGCCGGCCGCCTCGGCGGAGTCGGCGGCCTCCGGTTCGGCCAGGGTGTGGGCCGCCGGCAGGTCGCAGAAGCGGACCTCGACACCGTGGTCGGCGGCGTGGCGCAGCGCCACCCACTCCGGGGAGAACACCGCGAACGGCCAGAACGCCGCCCGCGCGGGCTCCCCGGGCACGTAGGCCAGCAGCGCCACCGGCGGCTCCAGCCCTTCGCCGACCAACCGGGTGAGCTGGTCGGCCTCGGGCGGGCCCTCGATGAGCACGAGGTCGGGGCGCAACCGCTCCAGCTCGGCGGCCACGGCGCGCGCCGAGCCCGGGCCGTGGTGGCGCACCCCCAGGACGTGCACGCGGTCGGTGTCGACGCGCGCCATCAGCGGCTCACTTCGCGGCAGGCGCGGTAGAAGCCGTCCCAGCCGTCGCGCTCGCGCGCCACCGTCTCCAGGTACTCGCGCCACACCACGGAGTCGGAGACGGGGTCCTGCACCACGGCGCCGTGGATGCCCGCGGCGACGTCGGCGGGGCGCAGCGTGCCGTCGCCGAAGTGGGCGGCCAGGGCGATGCCGTTGGTGACCACCGAGATGGCCTCGGCGGTGCTCAGCGTGCCGCTGGGCGACTTCACCTTGGCCTTGCCGTCGGCGGTGACGCCCTGGCGCAGTTCGCGGAAGACGGTCACCACGCGGCGGATCTCGGCGAGGCTGGTGGGGACCTCGGGCAGCTCCAGCGAGCGGCCGAGGTCGGCCACGCGCCGGGTGACGATGTCGATCTCCTCGTCGATGGTGGCCGGCACCGGCAGCACCACGGTGTTGAACCGGCGGCGCAGCGCGCTGGACAGGTCGTTGACGCCGCGGTCGCGGTCGTTGGCGGTGGCGATCACGTTGAAGCCGCGCTGGGCCTGGACCTCCGTGCTCAGCTCGGGCACCGGCAGCGCCTTCTCCGACAGCACGGTGATCAGGGCGTCCTGGACGTCGGAGGGGATGCGGGTCAGCTCCTCGACGCGGGCCAGGCGACCGTCGGCCATGGCGGTCATGACCGGGCTGGGCACCAGCGCGGCCTGGGAGGGGCCCTCGGCCAGCAGCCGCGCGTAGTTCCAGCCGTAGCGGATGGCCTCCTCGGCGGTGCCGGCCGTGCCCTGCACCAGCAGGGTGGAGTCGCCGGAGATGGCCGCCGCCAGGTGCTCCGACAGCCAGGTCTTGGCGGTGCCGGGCACGCCCAGCAGCAGCAGCGCGCGGTCGGTGGCCAGGGTCGCCACCGCGATCTCCACGACGCGGCGGTGGCCGATGTACTTGGGGGTGATCTCGGTGCCGTCGTCGAGCTTGCCGCCCAGGATGTACTGGGTGACGGCCCACGGCGACATCCGCCACCCCGGCGGGCGCGGGCGGGAGTCGGCGCGTTCGAGCGCGGCCAGCTCGTCGGCGTAGCTCTGCTCCGCGTGCGGCCGCAGGGCGGCCCCGGTGGCGGGGTGGCTCAATGGAACTCCTTGTGCATCTCGTGGCGGAAACGCAGCTTCTCGGCGAGGCCGCGCAGGATCTCCGCGACGCGCTGGGCGTCGCGGTCGGGCTGGTCGGAGGGCGGGCCCAGGCGGGTGCGTGCGGCCTCGGCGATCCGGGGGTGTAGTTCGGGGGGCATGCGGGTCTCGGCGGCGTGGGCCAGGGCGGCCAGGCCGCTGTCGGAGTTCTCGGCGCCGATCAGGACGTCGGCCACGATCTGGCCGAGGTCGGGGCTCCAGGGGCACTCCACGCACTCGACCACCGACAGCAGGGCGGTGGCGCCCCGCGTTCCGGGGGAGACCTGCTTGGCGTGCTCCAGGGCCCAGGCGCACTGGTCGTCGGGCGGCAGCAGCCCCACGAGGGCGTGGGCGCGGCTGGACCGCACGTGGTGGCGCCGGGAGAGCCGCTGGAACAGGGCGGGCAGCAGCGCCCGCGCCCAGTCGGGGCGCCGCTGCACGACGGCGGCGTTGGCCAGGGTGTCGAGCAGTTCGGGGTGGGCGGAGGCGGCGGCCGCGACCTCGTCGGGGTCGGCGCCCAGCCGGCCCAGCCAGCAGTCCAGGGGGGCGTGGGTGACCAGCGCCCACAGCCGCTCCTCGCGGATCTCCTCGCGGGTGCCGGTGGCGGCCGACAGCCCCAGCGCGGCGGGGACGTCGGGGTCGGCGACCTCGGGCGGGCTGATTTCGACGGCGCCGTCGCGCAGGGTGACGTGGCGGCGGGCGAGGTCGGCCAGGCGCCGGCCGCGCTCGGTGTCGGGGAGCTGGGCCAGCAGCGCGAGGGCGATGCCGCGCACGCGCGAACTGCGGTCGGCCATGGCCTCTTCGAGGAGGGATTCGTCGGCGGGCGACAGGAGGGGTTCGCGGGCCTCCAGCAGCGCCCGGCGGTTCTCGGCGCCTTGGGCGCGCCACTTCTCGACGGTGAACTCGCCGGTGTGGGTGTGGCGCTCCAGGTAGGCCCAGCGGGAGCTGACGGCGGCCAGCCACCGGCCGCGCTCGCCCACCACGCGGGCCAGGGCCCGGCCGAGGTCGTGGTCGCGGGCGCCGCGGTTGAGGACGGCGGGGAGCAGGTCGGTCGGGACGACCATGCCGCGCCGGGCCGCGAGGTCGGCCCACTCGCGCAGCAGCGGGAGGTCGCCCTCCAGCAGCGAGGCCAGGCGCCGGGCGGCGGCCGCCGGCACCGCCGGGGCGGTGTCGGGCGCGGCCGGGGGCAGGCGGCCGGGGTCGTCGGGTTCGACGCGGGCGGGCACGCGGCCCGCGCGCAGCCGCACCGCCGCCAGCGCGGCGCGGTCCAGCAGGGCCAGCGCGGGGTCGTCGCGCCGGACCTCGGGCAGGCCGGCGGGTTCGGGGACCGAGCGGCGGGCGGTGCCCACCAGGGCCGCGGAGACGAGGTCGCT
The DNA here is from genome assembly GCF_027604915.1 of Streptomonospora mangrovi. Lineage (GTDB taxonomy): Bacteria > Actinomycetota > Actinomycetes > Streptosporangiales > Streptosporangiaceae > Streptomonospora > Streptomonospora mangrovi. Next base: position 55,038 of record NZ_JAJAQC010000041.1, on the reverse strand, counting down.
CCAGGTGTCGGCGGGCACGGTCGGGGAGTCGGGGGGCACAGGGGTCCTCTCACCTGGGAAAGGGCGGGGGCGAAGGGTCGGCGGCCGGGGGCGGCGGTACGGGCTCAGGCGCCCGCGGCCCCGGCCGGGACTCTGGGGTCGAGGGAGACGCAGCGGCCGTCGGGGGCCCACACCGACAGCGGGCGCAGCCCGCCGGGGGTCCACTCGCCGGCCACGGTGACCGGCGCGCCGCCGCTGACGGCGGCCGCGGTCAGCGGCGGGCAGCAGTCCTGGCGCAGCGGCAGTGCGGCCCCGGTGGGGTCGGCCAGCAGCCAGGGGGTGCCGCGTACGAACTCGGCGTCGGCCACGACCACCGGCCACGCGGTGCACCAGGGGTCGGCCGCCAGCGCCGCCGACCAGTCGGCCAGGGCGGTGTCGGCCCCGGTGCCGGGGGGTTCGGCGGCGGAGTCGCCGTGCAGGGCGACCAGCACCGCGCGGGACTCGGCGGGGTGGAAGGCGAGGTCGGCGTCGACGGCGGTGCCCACCCGGACGGGGGTCTCGGGCACCTGGCCCTGGGGCGCGAAGGACACCATCATGGCGGTGCGCCCGGTGGTGGCGCCGCGCAGCCAGATGCGCCGGCCCCGGACCTGGCCGGCGGGGAAGTCGCACCGGCCCAGGACGTGCCAGGTGTCGCGCACCGGCGCGGAGAGGTCGGGGGAGGAGGGCAGCCCCACCCGGGCGCGCACGGTGGCGCGCATGGGTTCGGGGAGGTGCTCGCGCCGCTGGTAGGCGGCGGTCAGCAGGCGCAGCAGGGAGTACTCGGTCAGCAGCCGGGCCGGCCAGTCGGGCAGCGAGGTGACGCCGCTGAGGCCGCGCACGTGGTCGGCCAGGCGGCCGGCCTGGGCGTCGACCAGGCGGGCGGCCACGGAGTCGAGTTCGCCGTAGCCCATGCCGGGCGCGCCGGCCAGCCCGGACTCGACCTGGTCGCGCAGCCAGAGTTCGAGTTCGGCCAGGCCCTCGGCCACGCGCTCCTCGCGGCGTTCGAGCCGGCGGGCGGCGGCCTCGGGGTCGGCGGGCGCGGCGGGTTCGGCCGCGGGGCGTTCGCGCGCGGCCTCGCGGCGGGCCAGCCATTCGGCGGCCCACTCTGGGGGGTCGCCGGGGTCGACCGTGTTCTCCGACCACAGGTACAGCAGGGCCAGCGCGTGCTTGCAGGGGAACTTGCGGCTGGGGCAGGAGCACCGGGAGGCGGGGGCGGCCGCCAGGTCGACCACGACCTGGTAGGGCTTGGATCCGCTGCCGGAGCATTCGCCCCACACCGCGAGCCCTCCGCCGGAGTCGCCGGCGCGGAAGCCGCGCAGCGCCCAGGAGGCCGGTTTGGCGGTCTTGACGGCGGCCTTGCGGGAGGATGCGTCAGGGGCGAGGGCCCAGACGTCGTCGGGGGTCCAGCGTTCGCTCACATCCCTGAATCTAGGGGGTGCCACCGACAATTCCGGCCGTCGCGGGGCGTGCCGCGCGGATCGGGTCGAAGTCGTTTCCCGGCGGGCGCCGACCCGGCCCTCGGCGCGGGCCGAAGGGCGCGTGGCGGCGGCCCGCAGGCGGTACGATGCGGGCCGCTGGTGGGGAAGGGCGGTGCCGCGGCGCGCACCGCCGTCGGCGGTGCCGGGCGCTCAGGGTGGCGGATCCCCCACACGGCGTTACCGTGGTCGAGGTCGAGGGCGAGGAGGGCCGCCATGGCCGGTCAGGAAGCCGAGAGCCGCGAGCTGCTGCGGCTGATGGTGGGGCCGTGGCTGGCCGAGGCCGCCGTCACCGCCGTGCGCACGGGAGTGGTCGACCGGCTCGGCGACGGCCCGTGCGGCGCCGACGAACTCGCCGCCGCGCTGGACCTGCGGCCCGAGCCGCTGGTGCGGCTGCTGCGGCTGCTGGCCGCGCTCGGCCTGGTGGCCGAGCACGACGGCCGGTTCGCGCTGACCTCGATGGGCGAGCTGCTGCACAGCGACCACCCCTCGTCGATGCGCGATCTGGCGCTGCTCTACAACAGCGACTTCTTCCTGGCGGCCTGGCGCGGGCTGCCCGACGCCGTGCGCACCGGGGAGCAGGCGTTCGAGCGCGTGCACGGCACCGACGTCTACTCCTACCTGGCGGCCCACCCCGACGACGCCGCGCTGTTCGACGCGGGGATGTCGGTGGGCAGCGGGTTCGCCGCCGGGCTGCCCGCCGCCTTCGACTTCGCCCGCGTCGGGCGGGTGGCCGACATCGGCGGCGGCGACGGCACCCGCCTGGCGGCGCTGCTGCGCGAGCACCCCCACCTGCACGGCACCCTCCAGGAGCGCCCCCAGGTGCTGGAGAACGCGCGCGAGCGGCTGGGGCCGTTCGTCGCCGAGGGCCGCTGCGACCTGGAGGGGGCCGACTTCCGCGAGCGGGTGGTGCCCGGAGCCGACGTCTACCTGCTGTGCCGGGTGCTGCACAACTGGGACGACACCGTCAGCGGGCGGCTGCTGGCCAACTGCGCGGCGGTGATGGGCCCGCGCTCGCGGCTGCTGATCGTGGAGCGGATCATGCCCGACGGCCGCCACCCGTGGCTGTCGCGGGCCTTCGACCTGCACATGATGGTCATGACCGCCGGCCGCGAGCGCACGGTGGGGGAGTACGAGGCGCTGCTGCGCCCGGCGGGGCTGCGCACCCTGGAGGTGCGCGACCTCGCCGTGGAGATGCGGGTGCTGGTGGCCGGCCCCGCCTGAGCGGCGCGGGCGGCGGGCCGCGGGGGCCGCGCGGTCGGCCGCGTTGGGGCGGCCGCGGCGGGGGAGGGCAGCGCGGGGAGCGGGGGAGGATCGCCGGCGGACCCGGGCACACGCGGTCCTGAGCTGCAAGGGGGTCGGATGGTCAAAGGACGCGCGTCGATCGGCCCGGGCCCGACCGGCAACCCCCTGAAGTGTGGCCGATTCGCGGGAATTTAGCGAGGTCAGCGGTGAAACCGCAGGTCAGCGCGGTTGACGTGGACCGGCGTGCGGGCCGGCGGATGGGGCGAGGGGCGGGTCAGGGCGCCTCGCCTCGCGCGGCGGCCAGCCGGTGGGGGCCGGAGCGTCAGCGGCCCTGGAGGGCGTCGAGCGCCACGGCCATGGCGATGACCAGGCGGCGGTCGACGTTGGGGTCCTGTACGTGGACGGTGTAGCGGTCGCGCAGGCCCCACTTCTTGTCCACCGAGAAGATCGGGTGCTGGCCCGCGACGAAGTCGAAGTGGTAGGGGATGAACTGCGCGGCCTCGATGAAACGGCGCAGCACGCCCAGCACCTGGTTGCGCTCCTGGCCGGTGGCGGTGAACAGGCCGGGCTGCTCCAGGTGCCAGGTCGAGCGCAGCAGCGACTGCTTGAAGTCCTTGCGGAACAGGCCGATCGGCTGGCCGTTGTGGTCGGTGACGTCGTAGGTCGCGCCCAGGTCGATCGCCTGGCGGGCCCGGAAGCCCAGCACCGGGTACTGCTTGGTGTCGTCGGTGTAGAGGGTGACCTGCTCCTTGAACGCCAGGCGCTTCTGCTGGGCGAAGCAGATCAGGTCGCCCTCGCTGCCGTCGGGCAGCATGGCGCGGACCTCGTACTGGTTGACCATCATCCGGATGCGCTGGCGCACGGCGAACTGGGTCAGCGTCTGCAACTGGTTCATTGGGTGACTACCTTGGGTCATGGGGACTTGGGGGGTGAACCCGGCTGATCCTAGCGTTGAGCCTGGTCGCGAAGCGTCGGCGGACGGCCCGGGCGGGATCGTCGGGCGCGGTGCGACCGGGATCCGCGAAGCGGGGAGTGTCCGCCGGGCGCCGAGGGCAGGGCGACCGGCCGGAGCCGGGGAGGCGGCGGGCGGACGGCGGGAGCGGGACCGTCCGCGGCGCGGGTACGCGCCGCCGCAGCGATCATAGACTAGCGGCCATGGACGGCGCGGCACGCATTTCCACCGAATCTCCCGATAACACCCGCGCCGCGCGCCCGGTGCGCCGCGGGCGCCCCACCGGGCGCACCCCCCAGGGCGACTCCGTGCGCGAACGCATCCTCGCCGCCGCCACCAGGCACTTCGCGGCGGGCGGCTACCACGGGTCGTCCCTGGCCCGCATCGCCGCCGACTGCGGGCTGTCCCAACCCGGCCTCCTGCACCACTTCCCCAGCAAGCGCCGGCTGCTGGAGGAGCTGCTGGCCGAGCGCGACCGCCGCGACGTGCGCGCCGTGGGCGGCTGGAGCGAACCCGGCGGTGCCGGGGTGCTCGACTTCACGCGCCGCCTGGTGGCCCACAACGCCGGCCAGCCCGACGTGGTCCGCGCCTTCGCGGTGCTCTCGGGCGAGGCCGTGGGCACCGACCACCCCGCCCGCGACTACTTCGTGGAGCGCTACCGCACCGGCGTCGCCGCCCTGGCCGCGGGCCTGCGGCGGGGGGTGGCGGCCGGCGAGCTGCGCGCCGACCTCGACTGCGCCGCCGTGGCCGCCGAGGTGCTGGCGGTCATGGACGGCATGCAGACCCAGTGGCTGCTGGCGCCCGACCGCTTCGACATGGCCGCCGCCTTCGCCGCCTACACCGACCGCCTGCGCGCGGCCATCACCGCGCCCGATCCCGCCGAGGGCTGAATCCACAGGCCGCCGAAGAGAAAGGTGCGCGCCGGCCCCGGCCGCCTACAATCACTCTGTGTTCATTGACCAGTACCGTGTGTCGCGGGCCGACGGTGTCTCCTACCGCGGCCGCGTGCAGGGGCTGCCCCTGCGGGTGTTCCGCAACGAGTGGCGGTCGCTGTGCCCGCCGCGCCTGGGCTCCTGGACGCCCCGGCTCACGGTCAGCGTCGTGGTGTGCGGCGCCGATCCCGCGCCGCTGGCCGCCACCCTCGACGCCCTGGCCGCCCAGACCTACCCGGCGGCGCTGATCGAGGTCGTCGTCGTCCACGACCCCCACCGCCCCGCGCCGCCCGGTCCCCTGGGACCGCGCACCCGCGCCGCCGCCGTGCCCGCGCTGGGCGCGGGCGGCCCGGCGCCCCAGGGCCGCCTGCGGGCCTACGGCGCCCACACCACCGGCGGCGACCTCCTGTGCTGGCTCGTCGCCGGCGCCCGCCCCGACCCCTCCTTCGTGGAGTCCCACGCCCGCTGGCACCACCTGCACGCCGAATGCGCCACCCTGGCCCGCACCGGCGCCGTGCGCGCCGCGCCCCTGGGCGGCCACCCGCCGCGCGCGGGCGCCGCGCTGATGCTGCGCCGCTCCCTGTACGAGGCGGCGGGCGGCCTCGACCCCGACTCCGGCCCCGAGTGCGAACGCGAACTCTGCGCGCGGCTGTGGCACGCCGGCGCGGTGCTGGTGCCCGAACGCGCCCTGGCGCAGGCGGCGGGGGCCGCGCGCGGGGCCGATCCCCGCGGCGCCCCGCCCGGCCCGGCGGGCGCCGCCGCCCACCGCGTCGAGGCGGTGGTCGAGGCCGGCGGGGTGCCCGCGCCGCTCGTGCGGGCCTGCGTGGACCGGCTGCTCGCCCAGACCGGGTGCGACCTCGCGGTCACCCTGGTCGGCGCCTGGGACCGCGCCGACGGCCCCGGCCCGCCGGGCGGCACCGGGCTGAGCGCCGTGCGCGACCACTACCGGGGCCATCCCCGGGTGGCGTTCAGCACCGTCGCGCCGCGCACCGGGTTCCCCGCGCCGTGGCTGCTCCAGGTGCCGGTGCACTGGGGGCTGGCGCCGGGCGCCCTGAGCCGGCTGATCGCCCGCGCCGAGCGCGCGCGGGCGGGCGTCCTTGAAGCGGTTCCGGCGCGCGCCCCCGCGCGCGGCTGCGGGGTGCGGCTGTGGCGCACCCGGGCGCACACCCGCGCGCTGCGGGTGCGGGTGCGCGGCGAGGACCCCGCCGACGTCGTGGCCGAGGTCTACGGCCGCTACCGCCTCCAGGCGGGGGAGTCCGTGCTGGTCGACCTGCTGGGACCGCCCAGAGCGCCCGCGCCGCGCGCCGCCCGGCCGCCCGCCCCCCGGCCCGAGCCCGACCCCCGGCCCTCACCGCTGGCCCGGCTCTACGCCGCGCTGCGCGCCCGCCGCCGCTGAGCGCGGGCGCGCGGCGGCGGCGTCAGCCGGTGGAGCCGATGGCGGCCACCGCGTCGAGCAGGTCGGCCCGCAGGTCCTCGGGCAGCGGCGCCGACCCGGTCTCCTCCGAGGCCGCGCGCTGGCCCGCCTCGCTGAACACGTAGCCCAGGAACGACCGCACCTGCTCGGCCTCCTGGGGGGTGGGGTAGCGCAGGCACGCGATCTCGTAGGTCACCAGCACGATCGGGTAGGTGCCGGGCTCGGTGGTGCCGTAGTCGATCTCCAGGGCGTGGTCGTGCTCGCCGCCGCCCTCGCGCTCGGGCGAGGCCGCCACCACGCGCGCGGCGGCGTCGGGGTCGACCCCCACGAACTCGCCCTCGCCGCGGCCGATGGCGGCCGTGGACATCGCGCCGATGTGGGACGCCTCGACGTAGCCGATGGCGCCCTGTGCGCTCTCGACCGCCTCGGCGATGCCGCTGTTGCCCTGGGCGGCCTCGGCGGGCGGGCGCGGCCAGTTGCCGCTGGGCTCGTGCGGCCAGGAGTCGCCGGCGGCCGCCGCCAGGTAGGACGTGAAGTTCTCGGTGGTGCCCGACTCGTCGGAGCGGGTGACCGGGGTGATGCGGGTGTGGGGCAGGTCGGCGTCGGGGTTGTCCCGGGCGATCTGCGGGTGGTCCCAGTGGGTGATGCGGCCGTCGAAGATCTCGGCGAGGACGGTGGGGCGCAGGTTCAGTTCGTCCACGCCCTCCAGGTGGAAGACGACGGCGATGGGCACCACGTATCCGGGCAGGTTGACGGCGGGCGCGCCGGTGCAGCGCTCGCGCGCGGCCCGGTGCTCGTCGGGCTCCAGCGCGGAGTCGGACCCGGCGAAGTCCACGGCCCCGTCGATGAACTGGCTGCGCCCGCCGCCCGAGCCGATGGCGTCGTAGAGCACCAGGGCATCGGAGCAGGCGATCTGGTAGGCGGCCACCCAGGTGTGCATGGCGTTCTCCTGGGCGCTTGAGCCCGCACCGGAGAGGGCGCCGTCCAGGCAGTCGAGGTCAGCGGGCACAGGCGGGGGCTCCTCGCCGCGCAGGGCGTTGTCGCTGCCGCACCCGGCGCCCAGCGCCAGCACGGCGACCAGAGCGGCGGCGTTCACAGTCCGAAGTCGGCGTCGATGCCGGGACGAGGCCACGAGGTGTCAGTCCCCCTTGTGATCGAACGGTAACCGCTCGCGGTCGGATTGCCCCAAGGATGGCCCTGGGGTATCGCTCCGATGAGCGGATGACGGCGCAGAATCTAACAGGAGGTTAACGCCCTCGATGAGAGGGGGCGCCCGACAACACGACACTGTTCCGGTCGGGGATACCGACCTCCGACCTCCGACCTCCATGGTCAATACGCCTGGAGCAGCGTGCGGCACCCGGCGCCCGCTCCGCCGCGCCTGGTCAGCGCTGGTCGGTGATGAGGTCGGTGATAGCGGACGGTCCGGAGAAGTCGGCGGCAACGGCGTCCATGAGGACCTCGGCGCAGGGTCGGCCCAGCCAGTACCCCGAGTCGCGCAGGCGTCCGGCGTGCTGGAATCCGGCCTTCTCGTAGGCGCGTATGCCGGCGGTGTTGGGTTCAAGGACCTTCAGCCAGACCATGCGCAGGCCGATGAGGTGGAAGGCGTAGTCCAGGGTGAGCCGGGTTGCCATGGTGCCGATGCGCCGCCCTTGGGCCTCGGGGGCGATGACGATGATGAATTCGGCGGTGCGCACCTGGTGGTCGATGAGCAGGCTGGCGAGCCCGACCGGGGTCGGCTGGGCGTCGGCGGTCTCGTAGACGGTGAATCGGGCCTGGTCGGGATAGCCGTGCAGTTGGTGATTGAGTCCTTCGGTGCGGGATTCAAGGCTTTCGGGGAGTTGGCGGCCGTAGCCCAGGACAGTGCGCGGGTCGTTCTCCCAGCGCCAGTACTCCGCAACGAGATCGGCACGCAGGGGGCCGAGTGCGATGCCGTCGGATTCAACCCAGAGAACCGGCCGGGTCGGGTCGCTCATGGAATGCTCCTGGAAAAGGCGTGTAGTTGGCGGTGTCGGCGGGTTCGTCGACGGGACGACCGCCGGCTTGCACCCATGCGTGCAGCCGTATCGGGTCGGTGGCTACGCCGTGCCGCCACTGAGCGCTGTACCCCAAGGCGCGTAGCGTGACCATGGCCGCTGTTGACTCCTCTAAACATGCCACGCGCGCCGGAATCAGGCGGGAGACTCGGCGTACAGCGCGTACCGCGTGGCGCACGGTGGCTGGAGGGGCGGGCCGCAGCGGAGTCTGCCGGGTAGCCAACCGTTGCAGTCGGGCGAACCGGCGTTGCCGCCTTCCGGCATGGCGGGTGATGAGTGTTGCGATCAGGGCCGCTGCCGCAGGCAGGTGCCAAGGCCATGGGGGCGCCGGGATCGCCGTCAAAGCGGCTGGGCTCACATGGGTGCCCCAGCTCGGGGATGGCTCATGGCCTATGGCCGGAGGACTCCAGGGCTGCGCGGTCGCGGTGGATAGGAGCAGTCGTCGCTGCGCCAGTGCGCTAACGGTGCGCGCCACGGTCTCGGGGGCGATACCGGCAACAGGTGCTTGCGGGTCGGCGGTGGTCGCGATTTCCGCCCAGATCTTCGCCGCCGTACCGGTCAGCGCCTGCACGGTTCCGGTGCGTGTGTCGAGGAGGACTGTGACGGCGGGAAAGGCGACCGATCGTAGGTGCTCAGGGGCGGTGACGTAAGCGTCCATTGAAATTTCCTGGTTGGGCCGTGCTGTAGGTCCAAGCGATGGGCGTTGCGGCCGTGACAGCGCGCGCCCAGACTTCGGCTGCGATGGCCGCTTCCACCGATCCGAATGGCGCGGGAAGGCCGGTCGCTCCGTTACCCAGGGCGGCGTTGAGTCGTTGGGTGTCGATCAGTCCGTGTCCGGCGAGCCATCCTTCGGTCAAGTCCCGGGTCTCTGTGAGATGGTGGCGCAGGCCGCGATAGTGGTCGGCGGTGGTGTCGCCTTTCGTGTGGCGTCGCCGAACCAGGGCCGGAAGGACGTCGGCCATCGCGACTGTGATCTGCGGTTTGTAGTTCCACGGGGACCCGCGGTCGACAGGGTGGAAGCGGAGAGCCGCCTCGATCACCGCACGGTCGAAGAACGGAGCGTCGAGTCGGATGCCCCAGGCTGCGGCAATCTGGGTGTCAGCCTGGGCGGTGCGGGCGGTGGTGCGTATCTCGGCCAGAGTTCCGGTGTCTTCCCCGTCGTCGCCCTTGTCCGCGCCGATTGCGGTCAAGTCCTGAGCGCGCCGCGTGACCCATGCCGGCGGCTGCTCTGGAGGCGGCATGATGAGTCCGCGCAGGTGGGACCAGGGACTTGTCCGGTTCAACTTGGCTCTGCCGTACTCGTTCACGAAATGGCGAAGGTAGTGGTGTGGTCCCTGACTCATTGGCCCGGTCAGAGCGGATGGGGGCGGAATGAGTAGTGCGTCGCCCCCGTCACCGGTGATGTGATGTCGGCTGCCGATACTGGACAGGGTTTGGTAGGCGGCGCGGTGGCGTGCGTAGGTGATCGTGGTCGGCGCGGGTTCGTCGGTAGGACCGATCTCGCGGAGCGCGGCATAGGGATCACAGCCCGTCCCCAGAGGCAAGAGGACGTGCGAGATGTCGCCGCGTTCGCGCACGATGGCGCGGGCGTAATCCAGGTCCCCGCCGCTGTCAACGGCGGCGGGGCGAACAGTCAGCGCAGTTACCCGCGCAGGCGGCCGTGCGTGGTCGGCTGCCAGCAGACAAAGGGTTGTCGAGTCCAAGCCTCCGCTGAGATCACAGGAAAGGTGCTGGGCAATGGCCGTCCGGGCTGCCACGGCATCCTCCAGTGCGCTGCGTAGACCCCAGGCGGCTTCTCGCGCGGGAAGAAGGCGGGGAATTCGCCACCATGGCCGCGACCGCGGCCGACGGCCCGGACGCAACGTCACGCGGTGCCCAGGAGCGATGGCGTTGACACCGCTGAAAGCCGACTGCCTTTCCGGGCGGAACGAGATGGGACGGCTGATGGCACCAGCAACCCATGCCGGGTTGATCCGACTGCCTGCCAACGCCGCGAGTGCACGGCTCGATGAGCCCCAGACCAATCCGCCACCCAGTTCGGTGCAATAGATCGGTACGGCGTGGGCCGGGTCGGTGAAGACGGTGATCTCATCGGGGTCGCACACGACGACCGTGTAGCAGCCGGGCCATGCGGGCGGCGCGTGGAAATCACGAAGCCAGGAGGCAACTGCCTGCGAAGGCACGGCGTGGACTCCGAAGATGATCGCCTCGCGCCCGTGCGCACTGGCGTGGGTTGTTTCGCGCCCGCTCCACTCGCCCACCGTCCATACCGGATGCGGCGACTCCGTCAGCAGACGGGCGCCGTGGGGGCGGGGAAACGGTGCCGCCGGTGTGTTCGTGACGTGGCCACCGAACCAACGCATGACGAAGCCTTTCGTGGGAGGTGCAGTAGAGCGTGGCGACAGGGATCGAGAGTTCCTGGCGCCACGCTGGAGGGGTCAGGTGTACTTGTAGCGCTTGTCCTCCGGACCGCTCCGGTTGGTCGTCCCTTCAGTCAGTTCCGATGCGTCGCCGATGGTGATGACCTTCGGCTCCTCGGATGTCTCTTCCGGTTGAGTCTCGGGCTCCACAGTGCTCGCCTCTCTCATTCCTTTGACACAGCGTGCTTGGTGCGTAACCGTGTTCATGCCCGGCTGGAGCCCTAGCGCCTTGTCGTGGTGCTGGCCACGTTCGGCCGGAGGTTCACTTTGTTGGCGGCGCGGCCGGGCATGCGGGACGCCCGACAACACGAAGGCCCCGAGGGGGAACCTCGGGGCCGGGGGCGTAGGTCTGTTCGGGGAGGGCTAGAGCCGGTCCACCTCGGCGAGGAAGGCCGACCACTCCGTCACGGGGAACGCCAGCATGCCCCCCTCGCGGTTCTGGGTGTCCCTGACCAAGGCCGCGCCATCGTTGGCAATACGGGCTTCAAGGCAGTCGCCCCGAGGACCGCTGTAACTGCTCTTACGCCACTGCGTATCCATCTCGAATCTCCTCCAACGCGGCCAAACTCCGCTCTGGATCGTAGCCCCAGCTCGCAAGCTCGGAGAACACAGCCGTCAGCCTTCTGACCTCGGGCGGCCGGACTTCCACGATCGAACCGGTGGCATGTTCGCATTCAACCCGAGGAACACGGTCGTCAAAGGAGAGGATTCGGAATGATCCCGCGAACCGGCCGTGGTAGCCGATGTCATCGGGGAGCACCTGGATGCGGACCCGACCTGAGAGATCGATGAGGTGTTGCAGTTGCGCCCGCATGGTCGCAGCGCCGCCGACTGGGTAGCGCAGAATGGAATCCGGGATGATGACCCGCACAGCGCTCGCCAGTTGGCGGAGGCGATCACATCGTGCTTCAACCAACGCATCAATCGTCTCCGGATTCTCGCCCGGTGATGCATCGCGGAAAACTATCCGGGCGTAGTCAGGCGTTTGGAGTAGTCCGGGGACGTACAAGGGATTGAACGCCCGGATCTCGACGGCCCGCTCCTCGCTCTCTCGGATGCGGTTCAACCAGTCGGGATCGGCTGCCCGTTGCCGAGACTCGCGCCAAGCCGTTACGACTTCGCCTTCGGCCCCCAGCAAGGCGTCAAGCCGTTCGACGTTGGAGAGGGTGGTAGACCGGTATCCCGACTCCAATTTGCTGATCGTGCTTTTGGCTAGATTTGTTGCATTTGCGACCTGATCAAGGGTCATGCCCTTGCTGTTTCGCCATTCGCGGAGGGTGGCACCGAACTGCCGGTAATGCACGTTCATGTTGGCGAGCATGGCACAAGACGTTGGCACCCGAGGGCTACTTCCCCCAGTCCGGTCCCATCGATGCCACCCCGCTTCTCCTGGCGGGTTGGCAGCGCCACCCTGGATGGTGCTGGACGTTCCCCGACACAGGAGAAGACGACATGCGCCTGCCGCCCGACCACATCATCGCCGCGCTGCCCTCGGACGTGGCAATCCGGATTATCGACCTCAACGCGGTCAATCCGGCCTATTACGTCTGGCCGAGTATGGACAACGGAGAGTTCGGCGGCTCCTATTACGCCACCCTCGATCCGGAAAAGATGCCCGAGGGAAAGGACTGGGCGCCCACTCTCGCCAGTCCCAATCCTTCGCAGATGGAGCGAATGCTTGAGTACCCGCCCAACCGAGTGGAGGTCGCGCAGTGGAAGGAAACGACGAAGGTCACCCGTCTGCGGTAGCGGCCGGGCCTCCCGCGCCGCCGCAGGCGTGGACGTGCCGACTCTGCGAGCGGGACGGCAATACGGAGGAGTGCTGCCGCTGGTGCGGCAACCCGTTGGCCGAGAACGACCGCCTCACGCCGCTGCCGGATGAGCGGCCGCCCCGCGTGCGGCCCCGCCTCGACCGCTGAGGCCGCGGCGGGCGCAGGCTGACCCCCGGCCCGTCCGACCCCCGGCCCGTCCGACCCCCGGCCCGTCCGACCCCCGGCCCGTCCGACCCCCGGCCCGTCGGACCGACGGGCCGGGGGTCAGCCGCGTGCGGTGCGGCGTTCCTCGATGCGGGACAGGACCGCGCGCAGGGCCAGTTCGTAGCCGAAGGGGCCGCAGCCGGCGATGTAGCCCGCCGCCACCGGGGCCGTCACCGAGGTGTGGCGGAACGGCTCGCGGGCGTAGACGTTGGAGATGTGCACCTCCACGCACGGGGTGTCCACGGCGTCGATCGCGTCGCGCAGGGCGATGCTGTAGTGGGCGAAGGCCCCCGGGTTCAGCACAATCCCGTCCATCTCGCGCGCGCGGTGGACGTGCTCCACCAGTTCGCCCTCGTGGTTGCTCTGCGCGCACTCCACCGCGACCCCCAGCTCCGCGCCCAGGCTCCGCACCCGCCGCTCGATGTCGGCCAGGGTCTCGGTGCCGTACTGGCCGGGGTCGCGTGTGCCCAGCAGGTTGAGGTTGGGGCCGTTGAGCAGCAGCACGGTGGTGGCGGCGGGGGTGGCGGAGTCGGCCATCGCGGGCGGCCTTTCTGGCTGCGGGTCGGGTCTGCGGTGGCGCCTGCGGCGCAGACGCATCCTAGTGCCGCCGCCCCCGCGACCCGCCGCACACCGCCACCGCACACCGCCGCCGACCGGGCCGGAATCCACGGTTCAAGCCGCCCGGCACGGGCACAAGATCCAACGTGCGTCCCAAAACCCCGTCCTCCACCTACCGGCTCCAACTCGGTCCCGCCCTCACCCTCACCCGGGCCGCCGACCTCGTCGGCTACCTGCACCGCCTCGGCGTCGACACCGCCTACCTGTCGCCGATCCTCACCGCCGCGCCCGGCTCCGAGCACGGCTACGACGTGGTCGACCCCACCGAGGTCGCGCCCGCCCTGGGCGGCGACCCCGCCCGGCGCGCCCTGGTCGAGCGGCTGCGCGAGCACGGCATGGGCGTGGTGGTCGACATCGTCCCCAACCACATGTCGGTGGCCGCCCCGGCGGCCAACCCCTGGTGGTGGGACGTCCTGCGCCACGGCCGCGAGTCCGCCCACGCCCGCTGCTTCGACATCGACTGGTCCCAGGACGTCCTGGAGCTGCCGGTCCTGGCCGACGACGGCGACGACGGCGCCGCCGCCCTGGCCAAGCTGGGAATCGCCGACGGCTGCCTCACCTACGAGGACCACCGCTTCCCGCTGGCCCCGGGCACCCACCAGGCCGGCGACAACCCCGCCGACGTCCACGCGCGCCAGCACTACCGCCTGGTGTCCTGGCGGCGCGCCCGCACCCGGCTGGACTACCGCCGCTTCTTCGACATCACCGGGCTGGCCGCCGTCCGCATGGAGGACCCCGACGTGTTCGCCGCCGGCCACGCCGAGATCCTGCGCTGGGCCGAGCGCGGCGAACTCGACGGCCTGCGCGTGGACCACCCCGACGGCCTCGCCGACCCCGGCGGCTACCTGCGGCGGCTGCGCGAGCACTTCGCCGGGTGGATCGTGGCCGAGAAGATCCTCGAACCCGGCGAGGAGCTGCCCGCGTCCTGGCCGGTCGCCGGGACCACCGGCTACGACGCCCTGCGCGAGGTCTGCGGCGTGTTCGTGGACCCCGCCGGCGAGCCCGGCCTGACCGCCGCGGCCGAGGAACTGGGCGTGCCCACCGACCACGCCGCCGCCAAGGCCGAGGGCCGCCGCATGGCCGCGCGCGAGCTGCTGCACCCCGAGGTCGTGCGCATCGCCGCGCTGCTGGAGCACCCCGACCCCGGCCGCGCCGAGGACGCCGTCGCCGAACTCCTGGCGTCCTTCCCCGCCTACCGCAGCTACCTGCCCGAGGGCCGGGACGCCTGGGACACCGCCCTCGCGCAGGCCCGCGCCGCCCGCCCCGACCTGGCCGACCTGCTGGCGGAGATCGACACCCGCGTGCGCGCCGAACCGCACGGCGAACTCGCCCTGCGCGTGCAGCAGACCAGCGGCATGGTCATGGCCAAGGGCACCGAGGACACCGCCTTCTACCGGGCCACCCGCATGGTCGCCCTCAACGAGGTCGGCGGCGACCCCGCCCGCTTCGGCGTGCCCGTGGCCGAGTTCCACGCCGCCTTGGCCCGCCGCGAGTCCGCCTGGCCGCAGACCATGACCACGCTGTCCACCCACGACACTAAGCGCTCCGAGGACGTCCGCGCCCGCCTGGCCGTCCTCAGCGAGGTCCCCGAGGAGTTCGCCGCCGCCGTGCGCCGCTGGCGCGGCCGCCGCGCCCTGCCCGACCCCGCCCTGGACCTGCTGGCCTGGCAGACCCTCGTGGGCACCTGGCCCATCAGCGCCGACCGGCTGCGCGACTACCTGCTCAAGGCCGCCCACGAGCAGAAGGTCCGCACGTCCTGGCTGGACCCCGACCCCGAGTTCGACGCCGAGGTCGCGGCCTGGCCCGAACGCGTCCTGTCCGACGACGACCTGTGCGCCGACGTCGCGGCGTTCGTGGCCCGGGTGCGCCCGGCCGGGTGGAGCAACGCATTGGGCCAGAAGCTGCTCCAGCTCCTCGGCCCGGGGGTGCCCGACGTCTACCAGGGCACCGAGCTGTGGGACCTCTCGCTCGTGGACCCCGACAATCGCCGCCCCGTCGACTTCACCCTGCGCGAGTGCCTGCTGGAGCGTCTGGAGCGCGGCCACCTGCCCGAGGTCGACGCCACCGGCGAGGCCAAGCTGCACGTGGTGCGCCAGGCGCTGCTGCTGCGCCGCGACCGCGACCTGCGCGGCTACCTCCCGCTGGAGCCCAGCGGCCCGGCCGCCGCCCACGCCGTGGCGTTCGCGCGCGGCCCCCGGCGCGACGTCGCGGCCGTGGCCACCCGGCTCCCGCTGGGCCTGGCCCGGTCGGGCGGGTGGCGCGACACCGTCCTGCCCCTGCCCTCGGGCCCGGGCACCTGGACCGACCTGCTCACCGGCCAGGTCCTGCCCCCCGAACGCACCGACGGCTTCACCACCGCCCCGCTGTCCACCCTGCTCACCCGCTATCCGGTGGCCCTTTTGGTGCGTCGCTAGCCGTGCGCGGCGGGCCGTGGGCCCACCGCGGCTCTAGGCCGGAGTCGTCGCATAGTCCACGTTGCCGTCGCACACCGGGACACTGCCGGATGATCCGGTTTCCCGGCCTTTCGGCGTGTTCACATACAGTTCCGAGATCCACCGGCCGTCGTTGAGCAGGAACCACACCGTGGACTCCCGCGGATAGTTTTCGGGGAACGCGGCGTTCTCCGGATCGGCGACGAGAAGCCCGTCGGGCTCCTGGCAGACGATGGACACGTGAACACCGTCGAAAAGGTCCTGGGCCGCGCCCGCGGCGAACTCTGTTCCCGGGCCGCAACGGGTCATGAAACCCAGCCCTTCGGTGTAGACGACCGTGGCCATACGGGTTCGGAGCGTGTTCCCGTCCAGCGGCGCGGGCCGTTCGCACGTGGTGAGCCCGTCACCCTCGGCGGGAAGGACGTTCACCCCCACGACGGCGAGGGCCACCACGGCGACCACTCCGAAGACCACCAGGCCGGAGTTGTGGCTGACGCGGGAGCCGCTGTAGTTGTCGCGGCCGGCGCGCTGCCCGCCCGGGGGGACAACGGCGTCCGCAGCGGGGGCCGCGGCGGGCGCGGCGGCGCCGCCGGCAGAGGACTCACCGCAGCGCTTGCGCGCGAGTTGCCCGAAGAAGGCGGCCACCGCTGTCAGAGCGCCGACAACCGACGCGAGGTGGCCGGCGAGTTCCATTCCATCGGTCAAGGCGGCCCACGCCAAGGCGAACACGACGGCCAGGACGCTGGTGCCGCCAAGGGCGTACACGGCCAGAGAAAGGGCTGAGAAGCGACGTTGCATCGTTACCCCGAGGCAAAGAGTCGTGAATGGGGAAAACGAGTATTACATGCATCCGTGTGATCCCATGAGCGGGCGTTATCCCTATTGTATGTGAATCGCATGGTGATTATCTGAAATGAAATCATGTTCTGTTTCCTGTGGTGCCGAAAGGGCGTTTATGTGTGTTTTTGAAGATCAATTGGTGGTCGTGTAGGCCAAGGGATGCCGATATGTGTGCTTCGTCACTGGCCGGGCGTGCGAAGTACCGACCAGAGGCCTTGGACACTCGTGCGCACCGGCCCCGACGGCCCACCTCCCGCGAAAGGGCCTAGGCTGTGAGGCGCCATGACCTCCGCTGACGGACTGCCCGCCGCTGCCCCCGTGTCGCGGTTGCGGATGCCCGCGGCCGTGCTCGCCGCGCTGGCCTGCCCCGTGTGCGGTACGGGGCTGGCGGTTGACGGCCGGGGACTGGGGTGCGCGCACGGACACCGGTTCGACGTGGCCAAGGAGGGGTACGCCGGGCTGCTCACCGGGCATCGGCCGGCCACCACCGGCGACACCAAGGAGATGGTGCGCGCCCGCCAGGAGTTCCAGGAGGCCGGGCACTACGCGCCCCTGGCCGAGCGGCTGGCCGGTCTCGCCGCCGACCACGGGCCATCCGGCGAGGGGGTCGTCGCCGACGCCGGCGCGGGCACCGGCTACTACCTGCGCGCCGTCCTCGACGCGCTGCCGCGGGCCGCCGGCCTGGCGCTGGACGTCTCCAAGTTCGCGCTGCGCCGCGCCGCCCGCGCCCACCCCCGGGCCGGCGCCGCCGCCTGCGACACCTGGCGCGGCCTGCCGCTGCGCCCGGGCGGTGCCGCGCTGCTGCTCAACGTGTTCGCGCCCCGCCGGCCGGCCGAGTTCCACCGCGTGCTCGACCCCTCCGGCGCGCTGATCGTGGTCACCCCCACCGCCCGCCACCTCGCCGAACTCGTCTCCGCGCTGGACCTGGTCAGCGTCGACGCCCGCAAGGAGGAGCGGCTGGAGGAGGGCCTGGCCGGCCACTTCACCCGCGTCCACCGGGAGGAACTGGAGGTCGGCCTGCGCCTGGCCCCCGAGGAGGCGCGCGCCCTGGTGGCCATGGGCCCCAGCGCCCGCCACCTGGACGCGGGCGGCCTCGGCGCCCGGCTCGCCGCCCTGTCCGCCCCCGTCGAGACCACCGCCTCCTTCGCGGTCTCCGTGCACCGCCCCCGCCACGGCTGAACCCGCGCGTGAGCCGCCGCCCGGCGGGGTAGGAACGGCGGCGTGAGTACGCGCGAGGGGGACCCGTTCGAGGTGTGGGCGCCCGACCGCGGGCGGGTGCGGGTGCGCGTGGGCGGCGCCGACCACCCCCTGCGGCCGGCCGGCGGCGGCTGGTGGCGCTCCGACACCACCGCACGCACCGGCGACGACTACGCCTTCCTGCTGGACGACGACCCCACCCCCCTGCCCGACCCCCGCTCCCTGCACCAGCCCGCCGGCGTGCACGGCCCCTCCCGCGTCTACGACCACACCGCCTACACCTGGGGCGACTCCGCCTGGACCGGCCGGGCGCTGCCCGGGTCGGTCCTCTACGAGCTGCACGTGGGCACCTTCACCCCCGAGGGCACCCTCGACGCCGCCATCGGCCGCCTCGACCACCTGGTGGACCTGGGCGTGGACCTCGTGGAACTGATGCCGGTCAACGCCTTCGGCGGCGCCGACCACGGCTGGGGCTACGACGGCGTGCTGTGGGGCGCCGTCCACGAGCCCTACGGCGGCCCCGACGCCCTCAAGCGGTTCGTCGACGCCTGCCACCGGCGCGGCCTGGGCGTGCTCCTGGACGTCGTCTACAACCACCTCGGCCCCGACGGCGCCTACCTGCCCCGGTTCGGCCCCTACTTCGCCGGCGAGACCGCCTGGGGGCCCTCCCTCAACCTCGACGGCCCAGGATCCGACGAGGTCCGCCGCTACGTGATCGACAACGCCCTGGGCTGGCTGCGCGACTTCCACCTCGACGGCCTGCGGCTGGACGCCGTGCACGCGCTGCGCGACTCCCGCGCCCGCCACCTGCTCACCGAGCTGTCCGCCGAGGTCGACGCGCTGGCGGCCGGCCTGCGCCGCCCCCTCAGCCTCATCGCCGAGTCCGACCTCAACGACCCCCGCATGGTCACCCCGCGCGAGGCCGGCGGCCACGGCATGGCCGCCCAGTGGTCCGACGACCTCCACCACGCCCTGCACTGCGCCCTCACCGGCGAGGACCACGGCTACTACGCCGACTTCCGCCCGCCCGAGGTGCTGCCCCGCGTGCTGCGCCGGGTGTTCCTGCACGACGGCGGCTACTCCAGCTTCCGCGGCCGCACCCACGGCGCGCCGGTCGACACCGCCGCCACCCCCGGCCACCGGTTCCTCGCCTACCTCCAGAACCACGACCAGATCGGCAACCGCGCCCAGGGCGACCGCATGGCCGCCCGCACCTCCACCGGCCTGCTGGCCTGCGGCGCCGCGCTTGTGCTGTGCTCGCCCTACACCCCGATGATCTTCATGGGCGAGGAGTGGGCCGCCGCCACCCCCTGGCCGTTCTTCGCGTCCTTCACCGACCCCGGCCTGGCCGACGGCGTGCGCCGGGGCCGGCGGCGCGAGTTCGCCGCCATGGGCTGGGCGGAGTCGGAGGTGCCCGACCCCATCGACCCCGACACCCGGCGCAGCGCGGTGCTGTGCTGGGACGAGCCCGAGCGCCCGCCGCACAAGGCCGTGCTGGGGCTCTACCGCGACCTGATCGCGCTGCGCCGCGCGCGCCCCGAACTCGCCGACCCCCGCCTGGACCGGTTCACCGTCGAGGCCGACCCCGACGGCCGCGGCCTGGTGCTGCACCGGAGCGTCCTGCGCGTGGCCTGCAACCTGGACGGTGCCGAGCGCGCGTTCACCCTGGACCGCCCGGCGCGGCGGGTGCTGCTGACCTCGGCGCCCGAGGCGGCGGCCGAGGGCGCGCGGGTGGTGCTGCCCGCGGAGTCCTTCGCCGTGGTCGACACCGGCGGGCCGGCGCCCACGTAACGCCTCGGGCGCCCGGCGCGCGCCGGGCGCCGCACCGCCGGGGACCCCGCCGCCGGGGCGCCGCGCGGGCGGCGCGGCCGGCCCCGTTCCGGTCGGGCCTGATGTGCGATTCCGCCGCCGATCCGCCGAGGCGCCGACGTTTCGGGCGATCCGTTGCCGCATTGACTGGCTTGTCGCATTCTGCTTTGCTACACCATGCCCAATCCGGTGCCCCTCCGCCTCTGACGGCGCCGCATCCCCCCGGTGCCCACCCCTGCGCCCCGGCGAGCACCCTTCGACGCCCGGCGGACGCGGCCCCTCCCCGCCGCTCGCGAACGCGAAAGTGAGACTGGAATGGTGGACCAGCCGACCGGTCCCGCCGCGACACCCCCTCCGCCCCCGGGGCGCACCGACCTGCGCGGCCGCCTGGCCGCGCTGGGCCGGCGCACCCGCTCGGGCGCCGCCGGCCTGACCATCGTCGTGCTGGCCACCGCCCTCATCAGCACCGCGTTCGGCCTGGGCGCCATGGGCCGCGCCGACGAGATGTCCGACGGCGCCGCGTGGCTGTGGAACAGCCCGGCCGGCGAACTCGCCCGCGTCAACGGCAACAACGCCGAGGTCGACCTGGTGACCTCCCTGCCCGACTCCAAGGGCGGCGCCGTCGAGGTCACCCAGAACGACGAGTACCTCCTGCTGCACGACCCCGCCACCGGCAAGGTCACCTCGGTGGACCTGCGCGAGATGGGTTTCTCCGGAGCCCTGGACCTGGGCCGCAGCGGCGACTTCGGCGTGGTGCTGGGCAAGCACACCGCCGTGGTCATCGACCGGCTCGGCGGCGAGATCAAGGCCGTGGACCCCGCCACCCTCCAGCCCACCGGCGCCTCCCTGGAGATCCCCGGGCCCCTGGTCGGCGGCGCGTTCGACAACTCCGACACCCTGTGGCTGGGCGTGCCCACCCAGGGCACCGCCGTGGGCGTGCGCGTGGAGGGCAAGGACGCCGCCATCGCCCGGACCGTCTCGGTGTCCGACCCCGGCGCCGACCTGGGCCTGACCGTCCTGGACGAGGGCGCCCTGGCGGTGGACCGCGGCGGCGACCGCATCGTGGCCGTGGACGGCGCCGGCGACGCGCGCGTCCTCGACGCCCCGGTCAAGCTCAAGGACGCCGACATGCCGCCGCGCACCCGCGGCGACCTCGCCGCCGTCACCGTCCCCGGCAAGGGGCGGGTGGTCACCGTGTCCGACCCCGCCGGCTCCGCCGAGGTCGCCTCCTTCGCGATCGACCCCGACGGCGCGGGCACGGCCGTGGCCTACGAGGGCCGCGTCTACGTCCCCTTCGCCGACGACGGCCGGGTGCGCGTCTTCCAGGCCGACGGCACCGAGCTGAACCCCATCAGCCTGCCCGGTGCCAAGGGCCCGATCGAGCTGGAGGCCCGCGAGGGCCACCTGTTCATCAACTCGCCCGACACCGGTGTGGCCGCGGTGGTCGACCCCTCCGGCCAGGCCAACCTGGTCGACAAGACCGACCCCCCGCCCGGCGACGGCGAGGGCAGGGGCGGGGGCGCGCCCGCCTCGGGCACCCCCGAGCCCAGCGCGCCGCCGCAGACCCAGCCCCCCGGCGGCCTGCCCGCCACCCAGGCGCCGCCCCAGCCCGGCGGGGTGCCCAGCACCGAGCAGCCCGGCGGCGGCGAGGCGCCCACGCCCCGACCCGGCACCGGGCAGGAGTCCGAGACGCCCACGAACCCGCCGGCCGGCGACGACGACGAGGACGAGGGCGACGGCGGCGGCGGTCGCGGCGGCGACGAGACCGACGAACCCGAGAGCACCGACGCCCCCGGCGCGCCCACGCCCGTCTCGGCCACCGCCGGCGACGGCAGCGTGACCCTGTCCTGGCCCGAGGCGTACTCCCCGGACGCCCCCGTGGAGTCCTACGAGATCACCTGGGAGGGCGGCAGCCGCACGGTCGGCGGATCGGAGCTGAGCGCCGAGATCACCGAGCTGACCAACGGCACCGCCTACCGCTTCCGGGTTCGCGCGGTCAACCGGTACGGCACCGGCCCGGCCGCCCAGACCCAGGAGGTCACCCCCGGCCCCGAGGCGCCGGGCGCACCGGCCAACGTCACGGCCGAGGCCACCGGCAGCGACACCGCGACCGTGTCGTGGGACGCCGTGGAGGGCGCCGCCGACTACCAGGTGACGGCGTCGTCGGGTTCGGGCTCGGCGGTGCCCGCGCCGCGCACCACCAACAGCGCCTCCGCCGAGATCACCGGGCTGGAGCCCGGCGGGTCCTACACCTTCACCGTGGTGGCGCGCGCCGAGGGCGGTGTCAGCGGGGAGCCCGCCTCCAGCCAGGAGATCACCATGCCCCAGCAGCAGTTGGGCGCTCCCGCGAGCGTGAGCTGGCAGGCGTCGGGCGACACGGTGACCGTGTCCTGGGACGCGGTCGAGGGCGCGGCGGAGTACCGCGTCGTCCCGGGCGGCGACGGCGCCGCCGCCCTCCAGGAGGCCACCGCCACCGGGACCTCCCACACCTACCAGCCGCGCGGCGCCGGGCGCTGCTACTCGTTCACGGTGACGGCGCTGGGCGCCGACGGCACGGCGGCCGAGAGCGGCACCACCAGCCAGGCGAGCTGCGTGCGCGAGTTCAACTGACCGGCACGACCCGCCTGACCTGACCCGCACGACCCACGGACGCCGGCCGCCCCACGCGGGCGGCCCGAGGACAGCAGAAGGGAGCGACGGTGTCGCCCAGGAAGCACCGCACCCGGACCTGGATCACCGCGACGGGCACCGTGGCGGCCATCACCGCCTCGCTGCTCATGACGTCGGCGACGGTGGCCCAGGGCGCCGACCCCGCGCAGGTGTGCCGCGACGGCCGCGCGGGCAGCACCTACACCCAGCCGGTCAACCAGGCCGCCGTGCCCGGCGGCGGGGGCACCGTGTACCTGTACTACGACAACAACACCGGCTACAACTGCGCCGTCACCATGGGCGCGGTCTCGGGGTCCACCTACATGGACGTCGGGCTGCGCCGCACCCAGGAGGGCGCGGGGCAGTGGGACTCCGGCACCTTCTCCTCCTACGCCGGTCCGGTCTACGTCGAGGCCAAGGGCATCTGCGTCGACTTCACCGGCGCCGTGGGCGACCGCTCGGTCACCGTCGTCGGCGAGAACTGCGGCGCCTGAGCCCGCCCGCCGGCGGCCGCGCGGGCTGCGCGGCCGCCGCCGGGCACCGGTATAGGGTGCCGTGCGTGGCGCCCCCGCCCGCGCCGCGTGCGGGCGGCGCCGCGGCAGTCCGCAGTCAGCACAGGGGGAGACCGCAGATGAGCCCGTCCATCGCCACCAACACGAAGGTGTCGCGCGAGGAGCTGCTGGAGTTCGTCCGGCCGCGCCACCGCGCCGTCCTGCTCACCCGGCGCGCCGGCGGTGAGCCCCAGATGTCGCCGGTGACCTGCGGTGTCGACGACTCCGGCCGCATCGTGGTCTCCACCTACCCTGAGCGCGCCAAGGCCCGCAACGCCGCCCGCGACCCCCGCGTGAGCGTGGTCGTGCTCTCCGACGACTTCAACGGCCCCTGGGTGCAGGTGGACGGCGCGGCCGAGGTCATCGAGGGCGAGGACGCCGTGGAGCCGCTGGTGGAGTACTTCCGCAACATCTCCGGTGAGCACCCCGACTGGGAGGAGTACCGCGCCGCCATGCGCCGCCAGGGCAAGGCCCTGCTGCGCCTGACGCCGGAGCGCTGGGGGCCGGTCGCCACCGGCGGGTTCCCCGCCCGGCTGGCCTGAGACCCCCGCCCCGCCCGCCGCGGCGGCCCGCACCCGCACCGCACCCGAGTCCGCACCCAGGACCCGCGACCCGAACCCGCGACCCGCACCCCGCACGCGCCGGGCGGGGCCACCGGAACAGCCCCGCCCGGCACCCGCGCCGAGCGCATCCCGCCGGCGCGGGCGCGCGCCGATCCGGCGCCCGTTCCGGCCCCGCCCCACCCGGCCGCGGAAGACGCCCCCGCCCCCGGCTCCCTCCGCCCGGTCCGCGCAGCCGGCCGCACGCCCGTCCCCGGCGGCCCGCCCCCACGGCCGCGCCGTCTCCACGGCGTCCGCGCCACGGCCCGAAGACCGCTTCCGGTGGCCGCGTCGTCACCCGATCGGCGGCCCGAAAGCGACTATTTGGTCGAACCGGAAGAATCCGCAGGGTACCGACGCCGACTTCGGGAACTTTGCGGCACAATGGCTGCGCTGTCCCTTCTTGATCAACTCATGCGGAAAGATTCCCAGTGAGCACCCATGTACCTCCCGGTCCGGCCGGCGCTCCCCACGGCGCCTCCGGCGCGGTGACAGCGGACGAGGCGGCACTGTTCGCGGACGAGTTCGACGGGATCGCCGCCTCCATCGAATCAGCCCTCTTCGGCAAGGCCGAGGTCGTGCGCCTGGCGCTGGTGGCGATGCTGGCCCGCGGCCACATCCTGCTGGAGGACGTCCCCGGCACCGGCAAGACCACCCTGGCCCGCGCCATCGCCGCCTGCGTCAACGGGCACTGGCGCCGCGTGCAGTTCACCCCCGACCTGCTGCCCTCCGACGTCACCGGGGTCACGGTGTTCAACCAGGGCACCCGCGAGTTCGAGTTCCACCCCGGGCCCGTCTTCGCCAACGTCGTCGTCGCCGACGAGATCAACCGCGCCTCGCCCAAGACCCAGTCCGCCCTGCTGGAGGTCATGGAGGAGGGCATGGTCACCGTCGACGGCTCCCGCTACATGGTGCCCTCGCCGTTCCTGGTGGTGGCCACGCAGAACCCCGTCGAGATGGACGGCACCTACCGGCTGCCCGAGGCGCAGTTGGACCGGTTCCTGGTGCGCCTCTCCCTGGGCTATGCCGACCACGCCGCCGAACTCGCCATCATCCGCGGCGACCGCCTCACCTCGCCCGAGGACCTCACCCCGCGCACGGGCGCCGAGCAGATGGACCGCATGGCCGAGGCCGCGCGCCGGGTCCACGTCCACGACTCCGTCTACGAGTACGTGCTGCGGATCGCGCACGCCACCCGCAACCACCCCGCCCTCAGCGTGGGCCTGTCCACCCGCTCCACGGTGGCCATGGCCCAGGTGATGCGGATGCTGGCCCTCACCTCCGGGCGGCCCTACGTCAGCCCCGAGGACGTCAAGCGGCTGGCGCCGCCGGTGTGGGCGCACCGGCTGGTGCTCGCGCCCGAGGCGGCGGTGGGCGGGCGCACCGGCGCGGCCGTGCTGACCGAGATCCTGGAGGAGGTCCCCGCGCCCCAGCCGGGGTACACGGGGGCGGCGGCGGGCCGCTGATGCCGACGACACGGGGATGGCTGGTCGCCGCCGCCGGCGCGCTGCTGCTCACGGCGGGGGTGGTGTCGCAGTACAAGGAGGTGGCGGTGCTGGGCGCCGTCGCCCTGCTGGCGGTCGCCGCCGCCGTCGCCGTGGTGGGCCGCCCCGCCGAGGTGGTCGCCGAGCGCACCCTCCCGGCCGTGCGCACCACGCCCGGCTCCACCGTGCGGGTGCGCGTGCGCGCCCGCAACACCGGGCGGCGCGCCCTCCAGGTCAGCGAGCGCGTGGCCGGCGCCGACGGCGAGCGCCACGTGCCGCTGCCGCCGCTGGGCGCCCGCGCCACCGGCGAGGCAGGCTACCGGGTGGCCGCCTCGCGGCGCGGGGTGATCGAACTCGGTCCGCTGCGCGCGGGGCGCTCCGACCCGCTGGGCCTGGCCGAGCTGCGGCGGGGTTTCGGTCCGACCGACCGCGTCTGGGTGCACCCCCGCTGGGAGCACCTGCGCGCCATCCCCGTGGGCCGGGTGGCCGACCCCGACGGGGTCGTGGACAACGCCCGCGCCGGCACCCTGACCTTCCACACGCTGCGCGACTACGTGCCCGGCGACGACCTGCGGCACGTGCACTGGCGCAGTTCGGCGCGGCTGGACAAGCTCGTGGTGCGCGAGTACATCGACACCTCCCAGACGCGGGTGTGCGTGCTGCTGGACGACCGGCCCACCCCCGGCGGCGACACCCGCCTGGACGAGGTGGCCGGCGCAGCCGCCTCCATCCTGGCCACCGGCGTGCGCGCCTCGCTGCACTGCGAGTTGCGGCTGGTCAGCGGCCGGGGCCGGGAGAGCACGGGCGGGCTGCCCACCCTGCTGGACCTGCTGGCCGAGGCGCGGCCCACCCCCGAGGCCGACCTGGCCAGCGCCCTGCGCCTGGCCCGCGCCCGGCCCGCCGGGGACACCGCCGTGCTGGTCAGTGGCGCGCTCACCGACGCCGACCTGCGGCTGTTCGCCCAGGTGCGCGACCGCTACGCCGGCCTGCTGGCGGTCCTGGTCGGCGCCGAGGAGCGCCCGGCCGCGCCCGCGGGCATCACCCTGCTCGCCGCCGGCGACGCGGCGGGATTCGCCGACCGCTGGAACGAGGCGCCATGGTCGCGGTGACCCCGCCGCCCTCCGCCGGGACGGCCCGCCGCCGCAGGGCGGCGCTCGCCGGCGCACCGGTGGCCGGCGGGAAAGCGGCCCGCGCGGCCGCCCCGGGCCGCCCGGCCGGTTCCGGCGCGTCGCCGAGGGGAACCACGGCGCGCCCGAAAGCCGTCCTAGGGGGTGCTCCACCGGGCGCCCCGCCGCACCACCGCCCGCACCCGTGGCGTCCGGCCCGGCCGGGCGCCGCCCCGGACCACACCGCCCCGCACCCCCACAGGAGCCCGACCGCAGACCGCGCACAGCCCGGCGCCGACCGCAGGAAGGAGGCGGCATGACCGCGACCACCGCCCCCAGCGCCGGCGCGCCCGCGCCGCCCGGCCGGCCCGCGCGCCGCCCCGGACCCCGGCCGCGCGCCCTGGTCGCCGCCGCCGGGCTCGTCCTGGCCACCGCCGCCGGGGGAGTGGCCCTGGCCCCCGGCTACGCCCAGCCCGGTGTCCTCTACGCCGTCCTGCCCGCCTGCGCCGTGGCCTCCGTCGCGGTCGCGCTGCTGCTGCGGCGCCGCACCACCGCGTTCCGCACCGTCCTGGCCGGCCTGCCGCTGCCCCTGGCCGCCGTGCTCGCGGCGGCGGCGTGGCTGCCCGGCGAGGGCACCGGCGTCCTCGGCGGAGCCGGGGAGGCGCTGCTGCACTCGGGCGCGCGCATCCTCACCAGCACCGCGCCCACGCCGCTGAGCGTGGACACCCTGACCCTCCCGCTGCTGGCCACCTGGCTCGCCGGCACGGCCGCGGCCCTGGCCTGGCGCGCCCGCCGGCCCTCCCTGGCCCTGCTGCCGGGCCTGCTGCTGCTCGTGGGCGCGGTGGTGCTCAACGGGCCCGCCGCCCCGCCCGGGTTCCCCGCCATCGGCATGCTCGCCGTGGCCGCCGCCGCCCTGATGGCGGTGCCCCAGCCCGCCCCCGGAACCGGCGGCGCCGACGACGCCGCGCTGACCGTCGAGGTGGAGGCCGCCGACGCCCGCGCCCGAGCATCGGGCCTGCGCCGGGCCGCCACCACCGCCGTGATCACCGTCGTCGTGGCCGCGCTCACCGTCTTCGGCGGCCCCGCCCTGCTCGCCGGCTGGGACGCCGAGCCCGGCGACCCGCGCACCGCCCTCACCCCGCCGATGGCGCCCCAGGCCGCGCTCAACCCCCTCAGCTACCTGTCGGGGTGGGCCGCCGACCCCGACGAGTCGCTGCTGACCGTCACCGCCGAGGAGCCCGTGGACCTGCGCTGGGTCGTGCTCGGCGAGTTCACCGGCACCACCTGGCTGCCCGAGGGCGGCTACCGCGCCGCCGGGCAGACCCTGCCCGCGCCGGTGCCGCCCCCGCCCCACGCCGCCGAGACCACCGCCCGCATCGCCGTCGGCGACGACCTGCCCGGCAACTGGGCGCCCGTAGTGGGCGCCCCGCAGCGGGTGGAGCTGTCCGGCCTGGGCTACGACCCCGTGACCGGCACGGTGGTGCGCCGCGAGGGCGACCTGGCGGGCGCCGAGTACCGGGTCACCGGTCAGGTGCCCGACTGGCGGGCCGGCGAACTGGCCGGCGCCGCCACCCCCGCCGAGGAGGTCTTCGACCGCTACCGCGACCTGCCCGAGGGCGCGCCGCCCGTCCTCAACCAGATCGTGGCCGCCGTCGCCGCCGAAGGGGCGCCCTACCAGCGCGCCACCGCCATCGCCGAGTACCTGCGCGAATCCCACTCCTTCGACCCGGAGACCCCCGGCGGCCACGGCTACGCCAACGTCGCCGCGATCCTCGCCCCGCCCGGCGAGAAGGGCGGCGGCGGCACGTCCGAGCAGTTCGCCAGCGCGTTCGCCATGCTGGCGCGCGCGGCGGGCCTGCCCAGCCGGGTCGCGGTCGGGTTCGGTCCCGGCACCGACGAGGGCGAGGGCCGCTACTCCGTCCAGACCGGCGACGCCGTTGCCTGGGGCGAGGTCTACTTCGAGGGCGTGGGCTGGGTGCCGTTCTCGGTCACCCCCGGCGGCGAGGACGGCGAGGACGCCGGCACCGCGCCGCAGAGCGCGCCCGAACCCCAGGACGCCGAGGAGGACAGCCGGGACGACCCCGACTCCGACACCCACGACGTGTCGGCGCCCCCGCGCGAGCGCGGCGGCAGCGGCCCCTGGGCGGCCCTGCTGTGGAGCGGCGGCGGCCTGCTCGCCCTGCTGCTCGCCGTCCCGGCGGCGCGCCTGGCGCGCGGCGCCCGCCGGCTGCGCGCGGGCACCCCCGAGCGGCGCGTGCTCGGAGCCTGGCGCGAACTGCGCGACGGCCTGCGGCAGAGCGGCGCCGACCTGCCGCCCGGCAGCACGGTCGGCGACACCCTCGCCGCCGCCCGCGACCTGCTGCCCGAGAGCGCCCGCGCGGGCGCCCAGGCCGACCTCGACCGGCTCGGCCACGCGGTCAACGGCGTCGGGTTCGCCGAGGGGCCCGCCGTGGACGCCGCGGCGGCGGCGCGCGTGGCCGACGGCGTCCGCCGCTGCCTGCGGCTGCTGCGCGCCGGCCGGGACCGCCGCAAGCGGCTCACCTGGTGGTTCGACCCCCGCCCCCTGTTCTGGCGGACGCCGTGAACGCGCGCACGCGGCCCGCCGCAGCCCACCCACCGACGAGAGGACGCCGATGAGCGGCGCGGAGCACGAAAGCAGACTGGCCCCCGGGTTCCACTCCCTGGAGGTGCTGCATCGCGGCGCGGCCTCGACCCTGTACCGCGCGCTGCGCGACGGCACCCGCGAGCCGGCCGCGCTGAAGGTGATGCGCGACGAGTCCGGCGCCGCCGAGATCGAGCGGCTGCGCGCCCTGGCCCGCCTGCCCGGCGTCGTGCGGGTGCTGGGGCGGGGCCGCACGTCCTCGGGCCGGATCTTCGTGGCCATGGAGTACAGCACCGACGGCGACTACGCCACCAACCTGCGCCGCCGCCACCCGCTGCCGGTGGAGGAGGTGGTGCGCGTGGGCAGCGCCGTCGCCACCGCCCTGGAGGCCGTGCACGCCACGGGGCTGCTCTACCACGGTGTGGAACCGTCCAACGTGCTGAAGTTCGGCGACGCCGCCGCGCTCACCGACGCGGGCGAGGTGCTGCCGATGGACGCCCCGCCGGCCGTGCCGGGGCTCGACCCCGACGCGATCGTGCACGCGCCGCCGGAGGTCCTGCGCGGGGAGCCGGTGGGTCCGGCCTCCGACGTCTACCGGCTGGCCTCCACGCTGTGGACGCTGCTGGCGGAGTACCCGCCGTTCGCCGAGGGCGCGGGCGCGCCGATCGACCCGTTCGCCTACCGCGACCGCGCGCTGGCCGACCCCCCGCCCGAGCTGCCGCGCCCCGACCTGCCGCACCTGCTGCGGCCGGTGTTCGAGCGGGCGTTGGCCAAGGACCCGGCGGACCGGTTCGCCTCGGCGGCCGAGTTCCGCGCCGCGCTGCGCCTGGAGATCCGCGTCACCGCGCCGGCGCCCGCGCGGCAGCGGCCGGAGGAGCGGCCCGAGGAGCCGGACGTGACGACGGCGGGCGCCGCCGGGGCGGCAGTGGCAGCCGGAGCGGGAGCGGCGGGCGCCGCACAGGGGGGCGCGCCGGAGGTCCCGGCGGCATCGGAGGCGGTTGCGGCGCCCGCACCCACCGCGCCGGAGGCACCCGAGGCATCCGCACCGCTCGCGCCGGAGGTCCCGGCGGCGGCGGACGAGGAACCGGCCGCTTCCGGCGGCTTCGCGCCCTCGGCGGAGGAGACCGTGCAGGGCCAGGCGGCCGAGGCGCCGGCGGAGGAGTGGCCGCCCGCGCCCGGGGCCGACGCCGTCCCGGCGGGCGGAGCGCTGCCCGGTGACGACCTGGTGGCGGAGGCGACGTCGTGGCAGTCGGCGTGGGCCGTGCAGGAGACGCAGGCGGCCGAGCCGGTGAGCGGAGACGCGGCCGCCTGGGCGGCCGCGTCCGATGGCCCCGAGGCCGACGGCGTCCGAAACCAGCCAGCCGGGACCGAAACCGGTGCGGGCGCGTCCGCCGCCGATGCGGAGGTGACGTGGGCGGCCGCCCCGGAGGGATACGACGGAGACGCAGCCACCGCCGATGAAGGCGCGGATCCGGCGGATGAGCCGGGTTGGCAGTCCGCTTCGGGCGGCTACGCGCCGCCCCTCGGCGGTGAGGAGGCCGGTCAGGCGATCGGCGGCGCCGAGGAGGAGGCCGTCTGGGCCGCTGCCTCCGGCGGTCCCGAGTCACCCGTGGCCGGGCCGGAACCGGTGGCGGAGTCCGACGAAGAGACGATGACGGCGCCGCCCGCTCCGGAGGGCGGCGAGCCGCCGGTCGGTGAGGGCGAAGGCGTCGCGGAGGCGGAAGAGACGTGGGCGGCCGCGTCCGGCGGCGACGCCTCGCCGGTTGGCGAGGACGGCGGGCCTGCTGCTGGTGCCGTGAGCGGTGTCGGTCCGGCCGGTGAGCCGGGTTGGCAGGCGGCGTCGGGCGGCTATGGGCCGCCTGCCGTCGAGGATGCCGACGAGACGACGGCGATGTGGCCGCCCGTTCCGGATGACGGCGAGTCGCCGGTTCACGGTGCGCAGGCCGATCCGACGTCCGGCGGTGTCGAGGGCGAGGCCGCGTGGGCGGCTGCGTCTGGCGGTTATGCGTCTCCCGCAGCCGACCCGGAGCCGGTCGCGGATCCGGAGCCGGTCGATGCCCGAAACCTCGCTGCCGGGACCGGAGCGGGTTCCGACGAGGAAACGATGATGTGGCCGCCTGTCCCCGCGGCGGAGGAGTCGCCGGTCGGTCCGGCCGGTGAGCCGGATTGGCAGGCGGCGTCGGGCGGCTATGCGTCGCCTGCTGCCGAGGTGCCTGACGAGCAGACGGCGGTGTGGCCGCCTGTTCCCGAGCAGGACGAACCGCTGGTTGGCGATGATGGTGGGCATGCCGTTGGCGCCGTGAGTGGTGTCGGTCCGGCTGACGAGTCGGGTTGGCAGGCGGCGTCGGGCGGCTATGCGTCGCCTGCTGCCGAGGTGCCTGATGAGAAGACCACGATGTGGTCGCCTGTTTCGGAGCAGGACGAACCGCTGGTTGGCGATGATGGTGGGCATGCCGTTGGCGCCGTGAGTGGTGTCGGTCCGGCTGACGAGTCGGATTGGCAGAGGGAGTCGGGGGGTTATGAGCCTCCTGCTGCCGAGGTGTCCGACGAGCAGACGACGATGTGGCCGCCTGTGCCGGAGGACGAGGGCTCGCCGGTCGACGGTGCGCAGGCCGATCCGACGTCCGGCGGCGCCGAGGGTGAGCCCGCATGG
Organism: Streptomonospora mangrovi; assembly: GCF_027604915.1. Lineage (GTDB taxonomy): Bacteria > Actinomycetota > Actinomycetes > Streptosporangiales > Streptosporangiaceae > Streptomonospora > Streptomonospora mangrovi. Next base: position 24,030 of record NZ_JAJAQC010000041.1, on the reverse strand, counting down.
GCGGCCGCCTCCGGCGGATACGCGCCTCCCGTAGCCGAGCCCGAACCGGTTGCGGAGGCGGAGTCCTTCGCTGACCGAAACCCCGCTACCGGGACCGGAACCGGTGCCGGCGACGAGACGATGATGTGGTCGGCAGCGTCCGAGGACGACGGCTCCGGCGTCGGCGGCGCGATGCCCGTCCGGGAGCAGGAGCCGGGTTACGGCGACGCCGAGGAGACCTCGGCCGCCGCCTCCGGTGGCTACGTGCTGCCCGCCGACCAGCCCCGGCCCGGTGCGGACCGTGCCGACGCGGAGGCCGACGAGCCCGGCGCCGGCCACGGCGCCGAGGAGCCCGCCATGTGGCCCGCCGCCTCCGCTGGGCACGCCGCCTATGCGCCGCCCGCTCCGCGCCTGGGGGAGACCCCCGCCGCGCCCGCCTCCACCGGGGGAACCGGTCCGCAGTGGCCGATGGGGGAGCAGCGCCCCGACGACGCCTGGACCGGGCCGCAGGGCCGGCCCGGCGGCCCCTACGCCGGCGCCGGCGTCGACACCGGCCCCTACGCCGGCCCCTCGCCGGCCGGCGGCGGCAGCGGCCCCCACCCCGCCTTCGGTCCCAGCGGCGGCGGCCCCGGCCCGGACTCCGGCGCCTACGCGCCCCCGCACCCGCCCGTCGCGCCCCTGCCCCCGCCGCCCTCGAAGCGGTCGAACTCCTCGCGCGGCCCGCTCTACATCGCCATGGGCGCGGCGGCCGTCACCGTCGTCGCCGTCGCGGTCGGCGTGGTCGCCATCGTGGGCTCGGGCGACGACGGCGAGCCGGCCGCCGGCGGCTTCCCCGAGGCCGGGCAGTCCGCCCCCGCCGGCGGCGAGAGCGGCCCGCCCGCCCCCTCGGCGGGCGACGTCGCCGAGCTGGCGCCCACCGACGTCGCCATGGAGGACAGCGGCACCACCGTCGTCCTCAACTGGACCGACAACACCGGCGGCACCGCCTCCCACCACGTCGTCGGCGGCCCCATCGGCACCACGCCGGTCAACCTCGCCGACGTGGACCCCGGCGAGACCACGGCCACGGTCAACGGGCTCAACGCCGGCCAGGAGTACTGCTTCGTGGTCCTGGCCGTGGTCAGCGTGGAGGAGATCGGCCGCTCCGAGGAGACCTGCACCCAGCGCGCCGAGGAGGGCTGAGCAGGGCAGAGCGGGGGTGGGCGGCGGGCCGGGCAGTCGGTGCGCCCGTCGGGTCCGGCGGCCCCGCCGAGGGGCCGGACCGGGACCGGCGGGCTGCCGCCGCCCACCGGCTGCTCCGCCGCCGCACCGCCGGCGCCCCCCCGCGCTACTCCACGATCACGACCTCCAGCGTGCGCGGACCGTGCACGCCCTCGACGCGGTTCAGTTCGATGTCGCTGGTGGCGGACGGCCCGCTGATCCAGGTCAGCGGCCGCGCGGGGTCCAGCCGCGGCAGCGCCTGCGGCACCCCGTCCACGATCTGGTCGGCCCGCACCACGCACAGGTGGTAGTCGGGGATCAGGGTGAGGGCGCGGCGCCCCTGCGCCGCCCCCGCGTCCAGGACGATCGTGCCGGTCTCGGCGACGGCCACCGCGCAGCCGGTCACCACGCCGTCCATCCCGTCCAGCTCCGCCACGTCCAACCCGCCGCCGTCGCGCACGACCGTGGTGGCGGTTCGGGCGAACCACTCCTCGGGCGCGTCGGCCGGCGCCGCCACCCGGTGGGCGCGCCGGTGGGCCAGCGCCAGGCCGATCCGCTCGGCCAGCTCCTCCGGCGCCACCCGGTGCACGTGCGCCCGGTAGTCCACCAGGCGGTCCACGAGCAGGTCCACGGTCGCGCCCTGCCCGTGGGCGGGCGTGTAGGCGCGCGGCACCGCGACGTCCTCGGGCGCCTCGCGGGCGGGCACGTCGGCCAGCGCCGCGCGCACCCGCGCCAGGACGCGCTCGCGCGAGCCGCCGCCCGGCCGCGCCCCCTGCGTCCCGAACTCCCCGCGCTCCTGCGGTGTGCTCATCGCCCACCGTCCTCTCCGCGCCCGGCCCGCTCTGCGGGGTCGTCCCGCAGTTGGCCCGGCGCCGGACCCTCGGTCTCCGCGCGCCCGTGCCGCCCCTCGCGGCGCCACCAGGAGCGGAACGACTCCTCGGGGATCTCGGGGATGTCGCGGGTGTCGGTCCAGGCCGCGCCCGGCCCCGGCAGGCGGCGCGGCACCAGCCCCCGCGCGGCCGAGGCGGCGCGCTGGGCGGCGCCCAGCCGGCGCTCGCCCTCCAACACCCAGCCCGCCGCGCCCATGGCCGCCTTCTCGCCGAGGTGGCCGGGCCGCGCGGTGACCTCCTCGCGCAGGTGCACCAGCACCTCGGGGATGTCGATGGCCACCGGGCACACCTCGTAGCAGGCGCCGCACAGCGACGACGCGTAGGGCAGCGCGGCGTCGGCGGGCGAGGCCGTCCCGCGCAGCTGCGGGGTGAGGATGGCGCCGATGGGGCCGGGGTAGACCGAGCCGTAGGCGTGCCCGCCGGCGCGCTCGTAGACCGGGCAGATGTTCAGGCACGCCGAGCAGCGGATGCAGCGCAGGGCCTGGCGGCCCACCGTGTCGGCCAGCACGTCGGTGCGCCCGTTGTCCAGCAGCACCAGGTGGAACTCCTGCGGACCGTCGCCCGGGGTCACCCCGGTCCAGGTGGAGGTGTAGGGGTTCATCCGCTCGCCGGTGGAGGAGCGCGGCAGGAGCTGGAGGAACACCTCCAGGTCCGACCACGTGGGCACGATCTTCTCGATGCCCACCACCGAGATCAGCGTGCGCGGCAGCGTCAGGCACATCCGGCCGTTGCCCTCCGACTCCAGCACCACCAGGGTGCCGGTCTCGGCGACGGCGAAGTTGGCGCCGGAGACCGCCACCCTGGTCCGCAGGAACCGCTCGCGCAGGTGCACGCGGGCGGCCTCGGCCAGGGCGCGCGGGTCGTCGCTGAGGTCGTCGGGCGCCGGCGCGCCCCACGCCGCCATGCGGTCGCGGAAGATCTCGCGGATCTCGGCGCGGTTGCGGTGGATCGCCGGCACCAGGATGTGGGACGGCAGGTCCTCGCTGAGCTGCACGATCAGCTCGGCCAGGTCGGTCTCGTAGGCGGTGATCCCGGCCTCGGCCAGCGCCTCGTTCAGCTCGATCTCCTGGGTGGCCATGGACTTCACCTTGACCACGTCGCGCTCGCCGGTGGCGCGCACCAGGCCGGTGACGATCGCGTTGGCCTCGGCGGCGTCGGCCGCCCAGTGCACGGTGCCCCCGGCGGCGGTCACCGCCTCCTCCAGGCGCTCCAGGTAGTGGTCAAGGTGGCGCAGCGTGCGGTCCTTGATCGCCTTGCCCGCCGCGCGCAGCTCCGACCAGTCGTCCAGTTCGGAGACCACGGTGTCGCGCTTGTCGCGGATGGTGTGGGTGGCCTTGCGCAGGTTGTGCCGCAGTTGGGAGTCGCGGGTGGCGGCGCGCGCGGCGTCGGGGAAGGGCGGCATGCCCACGAACGTCGCGGAGCGGTGGGCGGGCACCGCCTCGGCGGGGACGGCGCTGTGCGGGCTGCGGGGGCTGACGCTGCTCATATGCGGGCCGGCTCCTGTTCGGTCGAGGCGAGGATCTCGGCGAGGTGGACGGCCTTCACGCCGGTTCGGCCGCGCTCCAGGGTGCCGCCGATGTGCATCAGGCAGGAGTTGTCCACCGCGCACAGCACCTCGGCGCCGGTGGCGGCGACGTTGCGGGCCTTGTCCGAGCCCATCGCGGCCGACACGTCGGGGTTCTTCACCGCGAAGGTGCCGCCGAAACCGCAGCACTCGGCGGCGCCGGGCAGCTCCCGCAGGTCGATGCCGCGCACCTCGCGCAGCAGCCGGTAGGGGCGGTCGCCCAGCTTGAGCAGGCGCAGGCCGTGGCAGGTGGGGTGGTAGGTGACGGTGTGCGGGAAGTAGGCGCCCACGTCGGTCACCCCCAGCACGTCCACCAGCAGTTCGGACAGGTCGTAGACGCGCGGCGCCAGTTCGGCGACGGCGCGGTCCAGCCGGCTGCCGGGCTCGCCCAGGCGCGGGTAGTTGTCGCGGACCATCGCCGCGCAGGAGCCCGAGGGCGCGAGCACGGCGTCGGCGTCGGCGAACGTCTCCACGAACCGCACCGCCAGCCGCTGCGCCTCGCGCCGGTAGCCGGTGTTGTAGTGCATCTGCCCGCAGCAGGTCTGGGACTCCGGGAACACCACCTCGTGGCCCAGGCGGCGCAGCAGCCGCACGACCGCCTGCCCCGTGCGGGGGTAGAGGGTGTCGTTGACACAGGTGATGAATAACGCGATGCGCATGCGCTCCCTCACTTCCGGCGCCGGGGCGCCGGCCGGCCCGGCCCCGGGGCCGCCGACCCCTCGACTCTAGGCCGCGCCGCCGCCCGCGCCCGGGACCCGGCGGGGCGCGTCGGGCCGCCGCGCCGGCGGGGGCGCCCTCCCGGTCGCCCCTGCCGGACAGTGGTCCGACAACCGCTGTGTCCCTGGTCACTGATACGGGGATGCGGCACGGCATTCGCGGTCGCTCGGCACCGCCGGATTCCCTATTGGTCCGATCACTTCTACGCTGGTGGCGGCTCGGGTGTCAAGATGGGACCCCGGCCGGTGCCCCCGCCGCGCGGGGCGTCCGGGCGGCGCGCGGGGTGCCGCCGCCCCCGGAGGAAGGCAGGCCCACGTGACCACCCCCGACCCCGCCGCGCCGGCAGCCGCGCGCATGCCGGTGACCCAGCGGGCGATCGAGCACGTCAAGCGGATGATCGCCGGCGGCGAGCTGCGGCCCGGCGACCGGCTGCCCACCGAACGCGACCTCGCCGCCGGGCTGGGGGTCTCCCGCAGTTCCATGCGCGAGGCCATCCGTGCGCTGACCACCCTGGGCGTGCTGGAGGTGCGCCACGGCTCGGGTGTCTACGTGACCGCGCTGCGGCCCGGCGACCTGCTGGAGACGTTCTCCGTGCTGGCCGAGGTCTCCCAGGGCGAGACTTTGGTGGAGGTGCTCCAGGTGCGGCGCATGCTGGAGCCGGCGGCCACGGCCCTGGCGGCGGCGCGGGCCGACGACGCAGCGCTGCGGCGCCTGGGCGCGCTCCTGGACCGGATCGAGACCGGCGGCGAGGGCGAGACCGTGGCGGCCGACATCTCCTTCCACCAGGCGATCGTGGAGATCACCGGCAACGCCACGCTGGTGGCCATCAACGACGGCCTGTCCTCGCGCACGTTCAACGCCCGGGTGTGGCGCGGCCACCGCGAGGCCGGGCTCGCCGCGCGGCTGCGCGAGGACCACGAGCGCATCTACCAGGCACTGTGCGCCCGCGACCCCGACGCCGCCCGCGCGGCGGCCACCGTGCACGTGATGGAGGTCGAGCGCTGGCTGCGGGGCGCCCTGGAGGCGGGGGGAGAGGGCTGAGGAGCCCGGGGGAGGGGCGGTCGGCCGGTGGCCGTTGGCCGTTCGCCCACGGGGTTGTGCTCCGGCGGGCGCCCTCCGTATCCTGAAAGGCTTTCCACTCCGGTGGATCGCGCGACGTCCGATGCCGAAGAGAGCGAAAGAGGGAGGTGCGCGGTGGTGAAACGGGCGACCTAGCCGCCCGCCCGGATGGTCCGGGAGTACGGGCGGCGGGTTCCAGAAGGAACGAGATGTCCCGTACCGACAAGACGAAACCGCTGTGGGTGCGCCACGCCGAGCACGGTCCGCAGCCCATCCACGACCACAGCCACGGCCACGTCTGCGACCTGCCGCCGGGACCGGCCCCCCGATGGCTGACGCCTGACACCCGCTGCCGCTGGGAGGACCCGGGCGCCCACCTGCTGTCGTTCAAGAAGCCGTGCTGCGCGGGCTGCAAGCGCCGCAGCCACATCCGCGAACGCCAGGACTGGGCCAAGGCCGGCAACCGCCGCGACCGCTACGCGGCCCGCCTCCGCGTACGCCGCTACCTGACCGGCCGCGACGACGACTGACCGCGCCGCGACCACGGAACGCCAAGCCGCCCGCCGCTGCCCGCCACCGCGAGCGGCGGCGGGCAGCACACCTCAATCCCCTAGATCCCCTGGTCCGCCGCCAGCGCGCGTTCCAGGACGTCGCGGACGGTGTCGCGGAGCAGGGCCGCCTTGTACCCGTTGCGGGGCAGCGGCGCGCAGCGCCCGACCACGCCTTCCACCGCCCCCGCGGCCGCCTCCGGGCCGGTGGCGCCGATCAGGGCCTCCTCCACCTCCGGCAGCCGCAGGGGGGTGCGCGCCACCGCGCCCACCGCCACGGCGGCGTCGACCACCGCGCCCTCGCGCCACACCACGCGGGCGACCGCCTCCACCAGCGGCCACTCCGCGCGCGAGCGCGAGGTGGCGCGGCGGTAGGCCGCCGTCTCGCCCTCGGCGGGGGCGGGCAGGCCCACCGCCGTCAGCAGTTCGCCGGGCGCGAGCACGTGGTCGCGGGAGGAGTCGGCGCCGTCGTAGAGGTCGGCCACCGGTCGCCGCGGCCCGCCCCCGGCCGTGCCCTTCGCCTGCCCCGCCACCTCGGCCTCCGCCGCGTACGCCAGCAGCGCCACCGCCAGCGACGACGGGTGCGGGGCCACGCACGCCGACCCCAGGTCCACCACGGTGCCGTTGGCGTGGTCCCCGGCGCGCGCCGGGCAGGTGTCGCCGCCGCTCTGGTGGCAGTCGAACAGCGGGCTGCGGAAGTAGGCGCAGCGGTTGCGCTGGAGCAGGTTGCCGCCCACCGTGCCCACCGCGCGGATCTGCGGGGTGGCCAGCGCCGCCGCCGTCAGCGCCAGCGCCGGGTAGGCGGCGCGCAGCCGGGCGTCGGCGGCGACCTCGGCGACGGTGGTCAGCGCGCCGATGCGGGCCGACCCGTCGGCCCGCCACTCCACGCCGCGCAGCTCGACCAGCCCCGCCAGGTCGGTGACGGGTCCGCCGGCGATCCCCTCGCGGCGGCGCGCCATGAGGTCGGTGCCGCCGGCGCGCGCCTCGGCGCCGGTCTCGCGCAGCGCCGCCGCGACGGCGGCGACGTTTTGGGGTGCGTTCACTTCAAACCGATCCCTTCGAGCAGGCGGTCGGGGCGGATGGGGACTTCGCGCGGGCGCCAGCCCGTGGCGTCGTGGACCGCGTTGCCCACCGCCGCCGCGACCCCGATGGTGGAGACCTCGCCGATCCCGACGCCGCCGCCCACCACGTGCTCCCAGCCCTCTTCGTGGAAGTGCACGGTGATCTCGGGGGTGTCGCCGATACCGGGGATCCGGTAGTCCTCCAGGTTGGTGGTCAGCACCGCGCCCGTGACGGGGTCGTCGCGGCGCTGCTCGTAGAGCGCGTAGCCGATGCCCTGCACCACGCCGCCCTCGCACTGGTTGCGGGCCAGGCGATCGTTGTACATCCGGCCGGCCGAGATCCCGGCCCAGCAGCGCAGCGGCCGCACCTGCCCGAGCAGGGTGTCGACCTCGACCTCCATGACGTGCACCGCGCCGGTGAGGCCCCGGCCCGGCGCGCCCATGCCCGGCAGCGCCACCGGCGTGAGGTAGCCGCCCCGGTCGCGCCGGCGGCGCCCACCGGCCTGGGTGCCCTCCAGCGACTTCAGCGCCTCGGGGTCCAGCGCGCCCGAGCCCGACACCGCACCCGGCGCCCGGCGGCGCACCTCCTCGCGCAGCGCGCGGGCGGCGTCGCGCGCGGCCGGGCCGATCGATGCGGTCGTGCGGCTGCCGTTGGAGCCGGGCGCGTAGGACCAGCCGCTGCGCCCCACCCCCACCCGCACGCGGTCGGCGGGCAGGCCCAGTTCGGTCCGCACGACGTCGGTGATCACCGACCGCGATCCGGTGCCGATGTCCTGCACGGCGCTGCGGGCCACCACGGCGCCGTCCTCGACCACCAGGTCGACCACCGTCGCGGGGTCGGTGAGGTAGATCCAGTTGGCGGCGGCCACCCCGACACCGCGCCGGAACCGGCCGGTGCCGGCGCCGCGCGTGCGCTCGGCCCACACCGGCAGTGCCGCGGCCCAGTCGTAGAGCGCGCGCCGCTTGCGGTTGCCGTCCCAGCGCCGGCGCAGCGCGAGGGGGTCCTCGCCCAGCCGCTCGGCCATCATGTCCACGCCCTGCTCCAGCGCCCAGTGGAACTGCGCGCCGCCGGGGCCGCGGAACGGCGCGCCGGGGGGCCGGTTGGTGAGGACGTCGAAGTCGCGCAGCCGCCGGGGCGCGTTGCCGTACATCAGCAGGCCCAGCGTGGCGACCATGCCGCCGGTGGACATGCCGCCGTCGTTGTAGGCGTCCATGGTCAGCGCGGCGAGGTCGCCCTTGGCGTCGGCCAGCAGGCCCAGTTCGACGCGGGCGCCGGGGCGGTGCCCGGCGTCGGTCAGCTCCTCGGCCCGGTCGAACACCAGGCGCACCGGCGCGCCGGCCGCGCGGGCGAGTTCGGCGGCGGCGACCACCTCCACGCGCAGGCCGCCCTTGGCGCCGAACCCGCCGCCGACGTGCTCGGCGGTGACGTGCACGCGCTCGCGGGGCAGGCCCCACCGCTTGGCGGCGGCCTCGGCCACGCCCACCACCGCCTGGGTGGAGGTGTGCAGGTGCAGGTCGCCGTGCTCGTCCCAGCGGGCCACGCACGCGTGCGGCTCCAGGGCGGTGTGCACCTGCGGCCCGGTGCGGAACACCTCGGCGACCAGGCGGCGGTCGCCGCGCTTGGCGGCGTCCTTGACGCGGCGCACGGCGGTGCCGCCGCGCCAGCCGAACCCCGAGGGCCCCCGCAGGTTGCCGCGCCAGCGCCCGGGCAGCGGCGGGCCCTCGTTGTTGGAGGGCGCCGCGTTCTGCGCCTCGCGCGTGGGGTAGACCACCGGCGCGCCCGCGTGGTGGGCGGCGGCGGGGTCGAGCGCGGCGGGCAGGTCGCGGTAGTCCACGGCCACCCGCTCGGCGGCGGCGCGCGCCTCGGCGGGGGTGGGTGCGGCCACCGCCAGCAGCGGCTGGCCCACGTAGCGCACGGTGCGGTCGGCGCCGAGCAGGTCGACGTGCACCGCGCCGCCGGCGTCGACGGCGGCCACCCGGGCGTGGGCGCGGGTGGAGCGCACCAGCACCGCCTCCCAGCAGCCCTCGGGGCGGACGTCGGTGGTGTAGCGGGCGCGGCCGGTGACCTTCTCCTCGGCCTCGGCGCGCGGCGGGGGCAGGGGGGACTCGGTGTCGTGCTCGCCCGCGCAGGCGGCCGCCACGGCGGCGTAGATGCCCTCGTAGGCGCCGCAGCGGCACAGGTGGCCGGCGAGCGCGTCGGCGATCTCGGCGCGGCTGGGGCGGGTGTCGCCGTGCTCGGCCCGGTGGCGGTCCACGAAGGCGGCGGCCTCCACGACGAAGCCGGGGGTGCAGTAGCCGCACTGCATGCCGTCGTGCGCGGCGAAGGCGCGCTGCACGGGGTGGAGCCCGTCGGGGCCGGCCAGCCCTTCGACGGTGGTGACGGTGCGCCCGGCCAGCGCGGTGGCGGGCAGCAGGCAGGAGGCGGTGGGGGTGCCGTCGACCAGGAGCGTGCAGGCGCCGCAGACCCCCGCTCCGCAGGCGACCTTGGTTCCGGTAAGGCCGAGTTCGTCGCGGACGAGTTCGGCGGCGGTGGTGTCGGAGCCGGGGCTGGCCTCAGCCGCGGCTCCGTTGAGGGTCATGTCCAACGTGGGGCTCCCCGGTGGATCGTGTTGACAACGTCAACGTAGGCAGTGTGGTTGACGCTGTCAACCTGGTGTCGTAGGCTCGGCGCATGTCCGCAGCTCAGAGGCGCGCCGCCGCAGGAGCGGCACCCCCGGAGCCCGCCGACTCCACCGATTCCGCCGCCGCAGACTCCGCTGACTCCGCCGCCGACTCCACCGGTGCGGCCGACACCCGCCGCCGCCTCATCGACGCGGCCTGGGACATGCTCGCGGCGGGCGGCCCCGAGGCGGTCACCATGCGCGGCGTGGGCGAACGCGTCGGCGTCTCGCGCACCGCCCCCTACCGCCACTTCCGCGGCAAGGACGACCTGCTGCGGGCGGTGGCCCTGCGCATGATGGAGCGCATGTGGGCCGAGGTGGTCGGCAACCTCCCCGGGCCCGACACCGCACCCGAGGAGGTGCCCGGCGCGCTGCTGCGCGCCTTCTCCGGCTACGTCCGCCTCGGCCTGGAGGCGCCCGAGCACTACCGGCTGGCCCACGGCGAGCACCGCGACCACGTCGACGAGGACGACCTGCACGACTCCGCCGCCCGGATGATGGAGGAGTGCGTGCGCGCGGTGGCCGAGGGCCAGCGCCTCGGCGCCATCCGCCCCGGCGACCCCTGGCGGATGGTCCTGCTGAGCACCGCCGCCCTGCACGGGGTGATCACCCTGGCGCTGTCGGGCCACCTGGCCAAGAAGCTGTCGGGCCACCGGGGCGGGCGGGGCGAGCCCACCGACGTGGAGCGCGAGCTGCACCTGCTGCTGGCCGACCTCGTGGCGGGGCTGACCGCACCGGGCCTGCGGCCGGAGTGAGGCGGGCGCGGGGCGTCGGCGACGCGGACGCGGGGTGCCTGCGCCGGTGCCGGCGGCCGGTGTCGGCGCTCGGCCCCGCGTTCCGGCAGGAAGACGGCGGGGCCCTACAATCCCCGCATGTCCCTCGGCACCTCTGAATTCATCGTCCTCGCCGTCGTGGTCGTCGTCGCCGTCCTCGTGGCGGCCAGTGCGGTGACCGCCCGGCGGCGCGGCGCTGCCCGACCCCCCGTGCGCCCGGCCGCGCCGCTGCTCCAGCCCCTGCCGCGGGACCTGGTCGAGCGCGCCACCGCGCTCATCCGGCAGAACAAGCAGATCCCGGCCATCAAGCTCATCCGCGAGGAGACCGGCTACGACCTGCGCAGCGCCAAGGAGGTCAGCGACGCGCTGGCCCAGGGCCGCACCATCCCCACGCTGCCCGAGCCCGGCGCGGGACCGGTCCCGGCCTCGGCCTCGGTCGGCGGTTCGCTGGCCGAGCGGGCGCGCGACCTGCGCGACCAGGACCGCGTGGCCGACGCCGTCCGGCTGGTCGCCGGCGAGACCGGCATGAGCGAGGCCGAGGCCACCCGGTTCGTCACCGGACTGGACTGAAGCACCCGCCCGAACCCCCGCCGCGCGCCCCCTCTAGGCTCCCGACCATGGAGTACACAACCGCATTCGTGACCGGCGCCAGCACGGGTTTCGGCGCCGAGATCACCCGCCGCCTCGTGGAGTCGGGGCTGCGCGTGGCGGCCGCCGCCCGCCGCGCCGACCGGCTCGCCGAGCTGGCGAAGGAGCTGGGACCGGCGGTGCTGCCGGTGGAGCTGGACGTGCGCGACCGCGCGGCCGTGGACCGGGCGCTGGCCGGCCTGCCCGAGGAGTTCGCGCGCGTCGACGTCCTGGTCAACAACGCCGGGCTGGCGCTGGGCCTGTCGAGCGCGGCGGAGGCCGACCTGGAGGACTGGCAGCGCATGGTCGACACCAACGTCACCGGCCTGCTCTACGTCACGCGCGCGCTGCTGCCCGGCATGGTGGAGCGCGGCCGGGGCCACGTCGTCAACATCGGCTCGGTGGCCGGCAACTACCCCTACCCCGGCGGCAACGTCTACGGGGCGACCAAGGCGTTCGTGCGCCAGTTCAGCCTCAACCTGCGCGCCGACCTGCACGGCACCGGGGTGCGGGTGACCAACGTCGAGCCCGGGCTGGCGGGCGGCACGGAGTTCTCCCAGGTGCGGTTCCACGGCGACGACGAGCGCGCCTCGGCAGTCTACGCCGACACCCAGCCCCTGACCCCGGAGGACGTCGCCGAGGCGGTGCGCTGGGTCGTGGACCAGCCCGCGCACGTCAACGTCAACACCCTGGAGCTGATGCCGGTGGCCCAGAGCTTCTCCCCGCTGAGCGTGCACCGCGAGGGCGCCTGACCCTGGTGGCGGTGCCGGTACCGCCACCGGTGACCCCAAGGGCCGGGCGGACGACCCGCCCGGCCCTTGGGGGAGGGGCGCGGGCGCGACGGCTCGTCCCGGCCTCCGCCGTCCGCGCCACGGGCCGATAGCCGCGTGCCCGCACCAGCCCTCAGGTGCTCAGGGCAGGGCGATGTCCTCCGGCCGCAGCGGGACCCGGGTCAGTGGGCGGCCGGTGGCGGCGCGTACGGCGGCCACCACCGCCGGGGTCGCCGACAGCGTCGGCGGCTCGCCCGCCCCGCGCAGGCCGTAGGGCGCCTGCGGGTCGGCGTGCTCCAGCACCTCCACGCGCATCGGCGGGACGTCCAGCACCGTGGGGATCAGGTAGTCGGTGAACGACGGGTTGCGGATGACGCCGTCGGCCACCTGCACCTCCTCCATCAGCGCCAGCCCCAGCCCCTGCGTGGCGCCGCCGTGGATCTGGCCGACGAGTTGGCGGGGGTGCAGCGCGCGCCCCACCTCCTGCACGGCGTCCAGCGCCACCACCCGCACCAGGCCCAGCTCCACGTCCACGTCCACCACCGCGCGGTGCACGCACATGCCCAGTTGCGCGTGCGAGGAGCCCTGGCCGGTGACCGGGTCCAGCGGGCTGGTGGGGCGGTGCCGGAACTCCCGCGTCTCCTCGACCACCGCGTCACCCAGCACCTCGGCCAGCGGGACCGGCGCGGCGCCGCCCGGCGGCACCAGGCAGTCCGCCGCCAGCCGGACGCCGCCGTCAGCCCCACCGACGGCTCCGCCGCCCTCACCCGCAAGCAGCCCCCGCGCCCGGGCCAGGGCCACCACCCGGGCGCGCACCGCCTCGCAGGCCGCCTTCACCGCGCCGCCGGTCATGTGCGACTGGCGCGAGGCCGACGACGACCCCGCCGAGCCGACCGACGTGTCGGCCGGGTGCAGGGCCACCCGCCGCACCCCCAGTTCGGTGCGGGCGATCTGCTCCTGGAGCGTGACCAGCCCCTGCCCGACCTCGGCCGCCGCCGTGTGCACCAGCGCCACCGGCACCCCGCCGACCACTTCCAGGCGCACCCGCGCCGTGGAGTGGTCGTCGAAGCCCTCCGAGAAGCACAGGTTCTTCAGCCCCACCCCGTAGCCCACGCCGCGCACCACCGAAGCGCCGACCCCGGCGCCGCCCGCGCCGCCGGGCAGCGCGAGGGGGTCGACGCGGCCGGGCGCGGCCTCCGGCGGCGGGGGCATCGGCAGCGCGCGCGCCCGCTCCAGCATCTCGGCCATCGGCAGCGGCGCGTCGATCCGCTGGCCGGTGGGCAGCACCGACCCCCGCCCCACGGCGTTGCGCAGCCGGACCTCCACCGGGTCCATGTCCAGCGCTTCGGCGAGCCGGTCCATCTGCGACTCGTAGCCGAAGCACGCCTGCACCGCGCCGAACCCGCGCATCGCCCCGCACGGCGGGTTGGTGGTGTAGACGCCGTAGGCGTCCACCGCCGCGTGCGGGATCTCATACGGCCCCAGGCCCAGCGACGCCGCCACCCCTACCACCGCCGGGGTGGTGGAGGCGTAGGCGCCGCCGTCGAGCACGATCTCCAGCGCCGCGTAGAGCAGCCGCCCGTCGGCGGCGGCGCCGTGCTCGAACCGCAGGTGCGCCGGGTGCCGGTGGACGTGGCCGTAGAACGACTCCTCGCGGTTGTAGACGATCTTGACCGGCCGCCCGGTGCGCAGCGCCAGCAGGCAGGCGTGGACCTGCATGGACAGGTCCTCGCGGGCGCCGAACGCCCCGCCCACCCCCGCCAGCGTCACCCGCACCAGTTCCGGCGGCAGCCCCAGGCACGGCGCGATCTGGCGCTGGTCGGCGTGCAGCCACTGGGTGGCGACGTAGAGGTCGACCCCGCCGTCCTCGGCGGGCACCGCCAGCCCCGACTCCGGTCCCAGGCACGCCTGGTCCTGCATGCCGACCTCGTAGCTGCCGGTGACGACCACGTCGGCGCGCTCGCGCAGGTCGGCGACCGTGCGCCCGCGCGCCAGGTCGCCGGTGCGGATCGGCTGGTGGCGCAGCACGTTGCCGCGCGGGTTGTGCTCGGGGCGCAGCGGCACCGACCCGGGCGGGTGCACCAGGGGGCAGTCGGGGTCGAACGCGGCGCGGCGGGCGTCGCACACCGGCTCCAGCACCTCGTAGTCCACGACGATGCGCTCCAGGGCGCGCCGCGCGGTCTCGGGGTGGTCGGCGGCCACCACCGCCACCGGCTCGCCCCGGTAGCGCACGGTTTCGGCGGCCAGCACCGGCTGGTCGCGCACCTCCAGCCCGTAGCGGGGTTCGCCGGGGACGTCCTCGTGGGTGAGGACCGCGTGCACCCCGGGCAGCCGCAGCGCCGGGGCGGTGTCCACGCGGACGATGCGCGCGTGCGGGTGCGGGCTGCGCAGCGTCATGCCCCACAGCATGTTCTCGGCCCACAGGTCGGAGGAGTAGGCGAACTCGCCGGTGACCTTGAGCGTGCCGTCGGGGCGCGGCGGGCTGTCGCCCACGCCGCCGCCCGCCGGCTCGGCCGCCCGCTCCCCGGCGGGCGGGGCCGAACCCGGAGCGGAGGGCGGCGGTGCGGCGGGCGCGGTCGGCGCCGGTCCGGGAGTCATCGGTCCGCCACCAGGCGGCGGTGCGCCCGCCGGCCCGCCGCCGCTGCCGCCTCGGGCGTCACCGTGCGCGACTCACCGCGCTCGACCACCGTGGCGCCGCCCACCAGCAGGTGCTCCAGCGGCGCGTCGGGGCCGAACACCAGCGCCACCACCGGGTCGTCGACGGTGTCGTGGCCGAAGCCGTCCACCCGCCACAGCGCGACGTCGGCCAGCATGCCCGGTTCCAGCGACCCCAGGTGGTCCTCGCGCCCCAGGCAGCGGGCGCCGCCCAGGGTTGCCATGCGCAGGGCCTGGCGGGCGCTCAGCGCGCGCGGCCCCTTGCGGGCGCGGGCCGTCAGCACCGCCTGGCGCAGCTCGCCCACCAGGCGCGTCAGCTCGCTGGAGGCCGCGCCGTCCACGCCCAGGCCCACGGCCACGCCCGCCTCCAGCAGTTCGGTGGTGCGGCACACGCCCGCGCCCAGGCGGGCGTTGGAGGACGGGCAGTGCGCCACCCCGGTGCCGGAGGCGCTGATGCGCGCGATCGCGGTGTCGGACAGGTGCACGGCGTGGGCCACCCACACGTCGTCGCCCAGCCAGCCCAGCTTGTCGGCGTACTCCACGGGCGTGCAGCCGTACTCGGCTTGGCACTGCTCCTCCTCGTCCCGGGTCTCGGCGAGGTGGGTGTGCAGCCGCACCCCGGCCGCGCGGGCCAGCCGCGCCGACTCGCTCATCAGCTCCGGGCTGACGGTGAAGGGCGAGCACGGCGCCACCGCCACCCGCGTCATGGCGTCGGGGGAGGGGTCGTGGTGGGCGTCGACGGTGTCGGCGGTGCGGGCGAGCGCGGCGTCGGTGGTCTCCACCACGGAGTCGGGCGGCAGGCCGCCCGCCGAGCGGCCCCGGTCCATGGCGCCGCAGGCGAGTTCCAGGCGCACCCCGACGGCGCGGGCCGCCGCCACCTCCGCGTCGGAGATCCCGCCGCGCCCGCGCGGGAAGACGTAGTGGTGGTCGGCGGCGGTGGTGCAGCCCGACAGCGCCAGCCAGGTCAGCCCGGCCGTGGTGGTGTCGGCGACGGTCTCGGCGTCCAGGCCGCTCCAGATCTCATAGGAGCCGGTCAGCCACTCGAAGAGGGTGGCGTCGGCGAACAGCCCCTGGGTGGCCCACTGGAACAGGTGGTGGTGGGCGTTGACCAGGCCGGGGGTGGCCAGGCACCCGCGCCCGTCGATGCGCCGCGCGCCCGGCGCCGTGGGCGCCGGTCCCGGCCCCACGTGCGTGATGACCCCGCCCGAGGCCACGACGTGGCCGCCGGGGTACTCCTCGCCGCCCACCGTGGCGACGTAGGCGCCGTCGATGACGACCGTGTCCGCCCCGCCCGCGCCCGGCTCCGTTGCCACCGCCCGTCTCCCTTCGTCCACCGCGCCCGTGGGCGCCCCTTTCGACTGCTGTGCTCCCGTACCCGCCTACCCACCCGCGCCCGGCCCCCGCAGGCCGGTCACGCCGGGCCCCTGGCGTGGCGCGACCAGCGGCCCGCTGAGGGCACGGCGCCGGCCCGGCCCCCGCCGCGCCCACCGGTGCGCGGGCGCCCCGGGCGGCGGCTCACGGCCGCTCTTGGCCGGCCAGGCGCGCGTGCTCCCGCTCGGCGGCCCGGCGCACGGCCGCGACGATCGCCTGGTAGCCGGTGCAGCGGCACAGGTTGCCCGCCAGCGCCTCGCGGATGTGCGCGTCGCCGGGCACCGGTCCGCCGGCGCCCACCGTGCGGGCGACCAGGTCGTGGGCCTGCACCAGCAGGCCCGGCGTGCAGAACCCGCACTGCACCGCCCCCTCCTCCAGGAACGCCCGCTGCACCGGGCTCAGTCGTTCGGCGTCCGGATCCCGCTGCCCGGTGTCGGCACCCGCCGCGCCGCCCGCCGCCGTGTCCCCGCGTGCGCCGAGTGCGCTCCCCGGCCCTGCCGCCACTGCGGCACCTCCGGCCCGCCCGTCCGCGCCGATCCCTCCGGCCTCTCCGACCCCTCCGTCCGCTCCGGCGGCACCCGCCCCCGCCCTGGCGGGCTGGGCCGCCAGACCCTCCACGGTGCGCACCCGCCGCCCCGCCGCCTGCCCGGCGGCCACCAGGCACGCGCACACCGTCACGTCGTCCAGGTAGACCGTGCACGACCCGCACTCGCCCTGCTCGCAGGCGTTCTTGCTGCCCGGCAGGCCCAGCCGCTCCCGCAGCACGAACAGCAGGCTCTCGCCGGGCCACACGTCGTCGGCCGCGACCGCGTGCCCGTTCACGGTGAACTCCACGCGCATCAGACGCCGCCCCCGCGCACCTCGGCGGCGCACCGCGCCCACGCCCGCCGCGCCAGCACCGCCAGCGCGTGCCGGCGGTAGGCGGCGCTGCCGCGCACGTCGTCGATGGGCCGCGCGGCGCCGGCCACCAGGTCGCCGAAGCGCCGCGCCGCCTCGGGGGAGGGGTCCGCGCCGCCCGCCCAGTCGAACTCCCGCGCCAGGAACTCCTCGGCGGCCCGCGCCCGCAGCGGGGTCGGCCCCGCCGACCCGATCCCCGTGCCCGCCCGCCGCGCGGCGACGTCCAGCGCCAGCGCGAACGACACCACGGCGATCACCATGGCGTTGCGCGGCCCCACCTTGGCGAACACCTGCGGTCCGCGCGGCTCGGGCACCAGCACCGCCGCCACCAGTTCGTCCTCCCGCCGCACGGTGCGCCCCGGCCCCAGGTAGAACTCGCTCGCGGGCACCCGCCGCACGCCCGCCGCCGAGGCCAGCTCCACCAGCGCGCCGGCGGCCAGCAGCGGCGGATGGCAGTCGCCGGCCGGCGAGGCGCCGCCGAGGTTGCCCCCCACCGAGCCCCGGTTGCGGATCTGCGGCGAGGCCACCGACCGGGCGGCGGCGGCCAGCGCCGGGGCGCGGGAGCCCACGCGCTCGACCAGGCGGGTGTAGGACACACCCGCGCCCACCCGCGTGTACCCGTCCTCGGCGCCCCACCGCGCGAGTTCGGGGACCCGCGTGAGGTCCAGCAGGGCGTGCGGCCGCCGTCGGCCCAGGTTCAGCTCCACCATCACGTCGGTGCCGCCCATGACCGGCACCGCCTCGGGCCGCGCCGCCTTGGCGGCCAGCGCCCCGGCCCAGGTGTCCGGGCTCAGAAAGTCCACACGCCCACCCCTCGCCGACCGCCGGAGTCCCCGGCCGCGGCGGCGGGCGCCCGGGACCCGTCTTCCCGTCCGTCTCCCCGGGGCGCACCGCCGCCGCGACCGGTGATGGCAGTGAACCGCCCCCGACCGCCGCCCGGCCAGCGCCCGAACCCCTGAAGTGCGTGAGCGGCCCGCGGCGGTTCCTTGTAGTTTTCTACAATTCACACGTGGGCTAACGTTGTCCGCCACGCCGCGCGCACCGCACACCGCGCCCACGCGGGCGGGCGCGCGAGGCGGGGAGGAGGGCGCCGATGCGCATCAGCGACCTGGTCGCGGTGCCGCACCTGAAGCTGCGGCTGCTGGGCGGCGGCGAACCGGCCGACCGCGCCGTCTCGGGGGTGGCCACCACCGACCTGCTGCACCCCGAGCGCTACCTCTCCGGCGGCGAACTCGTGCTGACCGGCATGATGTGGCGGCGCCGCCCCGAGGACTCCGCGGAGTTCGTCCGCGCGCTCGCCGGCGCCGGCGCGGCCTGCGTGGGCGCGGGCACCGCGCTGGGCGAGGTCCCGCCCGACCTGGTCGCCGCCTGCGCCGAGCACGGCCTGCCGCTGGTCGAGGTCCCGGCCGAGACCTCGTTCGCCGCCGTCACCGAGGAGGTCCGCCGCGCCCTCGACGCCGAACGCGACGACGGGGCCGCCCGCACCCGCGAACGCCACCGCCGCCTGCTGGCCGAACTCGCCGGCGGCGCCGACCTGCCCGGCGTCTTCGCGGCGGCGGCCGCCCAGGCCCGCCTGGCCTGCTGGGTGGTCTCCACCACCGGCCGCCTGCTGGCCTCCGGCGGTCCCGCGCTGGGCGAGCGCGAACGCCTGCGCGTGGCCGCCCAGACCCCGGTCCGCCCCGGCACGCGCACCCTGGACCTCGCCGCCGCCGAGGGCGCGCCCGCCCGCCGCCTCACCGTGCTGCCCGTGCGCACCCGCGAGTGGCACCCGCTGGCGGGCTGGCTGCTGGTCTGCGAGGGCGACCCCGCCCGCTGGCCCGCCGACGTGCGCGAGTCGGTGGACCACCTCGCCGCCATCGCCGCCCTGGCCCGCAACCGCGTGGAGCAGCGCGCCGCCGACGCCGCGCGCCACCTGGAGGGCCTGCCCCGGCTGCTGGCCGCCCAGCGGTTCGAGGAGGTGGCGGCGCTCCTGCGCGTGGCCGGGCCGCCCGACGAGAAGGAGCGCGCCCGCACCCCCCACGCCGTGGTCGAGGCCGCGCTGCTGCCCGCGCCCGCCGAGCCCGACCTGGCGCGGCGGGTGCTCGCCGAACTGCTGGCCGCCTGGCCCGGCGCGGCCGTGACCGGCGCCGACCCCGCCTTCGCCGTGGTCCCGGTGGCCGAGGACGCGCCGCGCGCCGATACGGGCGGCGCGGGCGAGCCGGGCCACCCGGGCGCGGCACCCGCTCCCGGCGGCCCGGACCGGTTGCGCCGGCACCTGGCCGAGGGCGCGGCGGCGCTGGAGTCCCGACTGCTCGACCACCGGCTGGCCGCCGGGGTCAGCGCGGCCGTGACCGGGGTCGCCGACCTGCGCGGCGCGGCGGCCGAGGCCCGCCACGCCCGCCGCCTCGCCGAGATGCGGCCGGGCCGCGCCGTCGTGGCCACCGGCGCCGAACTGGACTCCCACGAGCTGCTGCTGTCGGCCGTGCCCGAGGAGGTCCGCGCCGCCTACCGCGACCGCCTCCTGGGGCCGCTGCTGGCCTACGACCGCGCCCACCGCTCGGACCTGCTGGCCACCCTGGAGCGCTTCCTGCGCTACTCCGGCTCCTGGCAGCGCTGCGCCTCGGCCATGCACATCCACGTCAACACGCTGCGCTACCGCATTGGCCGCATCGAGGAGCTGACCGGCCGCGACCTCAGCAGCCTGGAGCACCGCGTCGACCTGTTCCTCGCGCTGCGCCTGCACCGCTGACCCCTCGCAACTGCCAGGCCGGGGGGCAGGAGGCACGGGGGCGGGGCGCGGGCGCGCGGCGGGCAAAGGTGTCGGCGGCGGCCGGTAGCGTTCCGCCATGACCGACCCCGACCTGAGCACCGGCGGCGAGGTGAGCGGCGCCGACCTCGCCGGGCGCGACCTGCGCGACGCCCTCGCCGCCGCCTCCGCCCACCCCCGCGCCTTCGTCGGCTGCGACCTGCGCGAGGCCGACCTGAGCGGGGCCCACCTCATCGACGCCGTGTTCACCGACTGCCGGCTGGACGGCGCCCAGCTCACCGGCGCCGCCCTCGACGGCTCCCGCTGGTCGGGCGGCGGCGCGCCGGGCGCGGTCTTCACCGGCGCCGAGTGCGCCGAGGCCGCCTTCGACCGCGTCGACCTCGCCAACACCGGGTGGGCGGGGGCGGTCCTCACCGACACCGTGTTCACCGGCTGCCGCCTCACCGGCGCGGCGCTGGGCGGCAGCCGCGGCCTGGGCTACGCCTTTGTGCGCTGCAACCTCATGCTGGCCCGCCTCAAGGGGCTCAACCTGCGCGGCCAGGAGCTGCACGGCCTGCGCCTGGACGACGCCGACCTCACCAAGGCCGACCTGCGCGCCACCGTGTGGCACGACAGCCGCCTGCGCGGCGCGGTCCTGGCGGGCGCCGACTTCGACGGCGCCGACCTGCGCGGCGCCGACCTCGGCGAGGTCCGCCTCTCCGACGCGGTCGCCCTGCGCGGCGCCACCGTCTCGCCCGAGCAGGCCGGCATGCTGCTGGGCTCGCTGGGCATCCAGGTCGCGGCCCCCGACCGGGCGGGCTAGTCCGGGCCCAAGAGGGCGCGGGCGGGCGGGGCCGCCCCGCACGGCACACCCGCACCGCACCGCCGGGCAGCACTCCCGGACAGCCCCGCCGGACAGCACCTCCAGACAGCACAGCGCCCGCCCGGCGGGCCGGGTGGCCCTGCGCCGGACGGGCGCTGCGTGCGGGGGAGCCGGCCGGGGCGGGCCGGCGGGCGGGGCCGCGCGGAGGCGGCCCCGGTCCTACTTGGCGTGACCGCGCACCGCCACCACGACGAACACCGCCGCCGCGGCCACCGCCGTGCCGAGCATGACCAGGGTCATGCTGGTCATCGTCGTGCCGCCGTGCAGGCCGGCCGCCGCCGCGATGGTGCCGCCCAGCGCGAACTGGAGCGTGCCCAGCAGCGCCGAGGCGCTGCCCGCCGCGGAGGCGGGCTGGCTGACGATCGCCAGCGTGGTGGCGTTGGGCGAGATCAGGCCGGTGAAGAACATCATCACGAACAGCACCGCCGTCACCGTCACCAGCGTGGCCAGGCCCGAGACGTCCAGCGCCAGCAGCAGCGCCACGCTGGCCGCCGCGCCGAACAGCCCGTACAGCAGGCGGCGGGTGGTGTGCACCTTGCCGATCAGCGCGGCGTTGACCTGGTTGCCCAGGATCATGCCGAGCGTGTTGATCCCGAAGATCAGGCTGAACTGCTGCGGGGTGGCGTCGAACTCCGACTGGGAGACGAAGGAGAACGCCGAGATGTAGGTGAAGCTCATGGCGAAGCTGAGCGCCATGGTCAGGGTCGGGCCGATGAACCGGGGGTTGACCACCAGGTGGCCGAACTGCCGCAGCATCTGGCCCGGGTGCTGGCGGGTGCGGTCCTCGACGGGCAGGCTCTCGGGCAGGCCGAACAGCACCAGGGCGAACCCGGCCAGGCCGGAGGCGCCGAGCACGGCGAAGATGAGCTGCCAGGGACCCATCAGCAGGAGCTGGCCGCCCAGCAGCGGGCCGAGCATCGGGGCCAGGCCCACCAGCAGCACCAGCCGCGAGAAGAACTTCGCCGCGGAGTCGCCGTCGAAGGTGTCGCGGACCACGGCCCGGGAGATCACCATGCCGGCGGCGGCCGCGAGGCCCTGCACGAACCGGACGAGGCTGAACACCTCGGCCGACTGCACCACCATGCACAGGAACGACGTGGCGGCGAACACCGCGATCCCCACCAGCAGGGGCTTGCGGCGGCCGAGCTGGTCACTGAGCGGACCGATCACGAGCTGGCCGAGGGCCAGGCCGACCATCACGGCGGTCAGCGTGAGCTGGATCTGCGACTCGGGCGCCTTCAGGTCCGCGGCGATCTCCGGGAACGCCGGCAGGTAGAGGTCGGTGGCCAGCGAGCTGGTCGCGGACAGGACCCCCAGGATGAACACGAGCAGCACGACGGAGCGGCGCGGGCGGTCGGCGGACTGGTTGGCGCGCTGAGTCGGCACCTGGGCTCGGGTGGTCCCGAGGCGCGAACGCACAGCGGTAAGGCTCACTAAGACTCCAGCAGGCAGGACGAAGTGACTGCGAACGAGGTAAAGGAGATGCGGCACCGCGAGAGACCCGAGGGCCGGTGCCCGGTGCCCCAGAACGGGGTCACCTGGCCTGCAACACGGCACTCCCTTTGCGAAATCCCGAGGTGCCGTTGATCTTCCCGTGATGTGAATTACGTGGGAGAAAGCCCGTGTCTGCGGGGATTTCCGGGGCCTGTGACGGCCCGCACGGGGCGATTCGCCCGATCCACCGGTCAGCGTCCGGTAAAGCCGGTCCGCCGCCAGGTCACGAGTGGTGCCGCGAACCCCACGAATGGGGTCACGGGGGCTGGAACACGGCATGTGCTTTGCGAAATCCCGGGAGAGCGTTGATGTTCCCGTGATCTGCGTTACGCGGGTGAAAGCCCGTAATGGCAGGGGTTCTGGGGGCCGCCGGCCGGCCGGTCCACGGTAAGGCAGGCGCCGGGTCGGTCAGCTACGGGTAAAAGCGCGGCCGCGCGCGGGCGCCTCCGCCGCCCGGCCCGGCGGCCGCCGCGCGGCGGGGAGGGGCGGGATCCGGCGCGGGGGCGGGGGAGCGGCCGCGCGGGACGGGGCGGCGGTCGCCCAGCGGGCCGCGAGCGCGCGGCCCGCTCGGTCGGGCGCGGGTCAAGGCGGGGTCAGGACCCGGTGGAGCGCGGACCGGCCGCACCCGGATCACGCGCCCGCGCCCAATCCGCGGCGTTGCCGCAGGCGGTGGCGGGGTTGGAAATTCCTTGGCGATCCCTGTGCATGATCGGGGCCGGGGCGGTTAGCCGGGACGGTGCACGCACAGCGGAGAGTCGAGGGCCTCTCCGGCGTGCGGGTGCGAACCCCACAGGGGGCACCCGGACCGCCCCGGGCGGCGGGCGCTTCGACGCGCCGGCCGTCCGCACGGCCGGTGCCGCACGGCTCGGGGGGAGCCGACGGTGCCGGTCCGGGGAGCCGCAGGACGCTCCCCCCGGTGGGCAGTTGTCCCGTCCACCGGCGCGACGAGGGGTACGGCCGGGGCGTGCGGCGCTTCCGTCCCGAAATGGCGCCCGCCCCGGCCCGGGTCCACTGACCGGGGCGCGGGCCTTCCTGGCCGCCAGGAGCGTCCGCCCCCGAGGTCCCCCTCGTGTCCACCGGTACCGCCGGCGCGGCCGGCCTCCCGCGCCCGCCGCACCGACTCCTCCTCCACGCCGTCCCCGCGCTCCTGGCAGAGCGGCGCCGCCCCCTGCGCCCCCTGCGTTCTCCTGTGTCCCCCTGCGGCGCGCCGGTCCGGTGCTCAGCCGCGGCGGCCCAGCGCGGTGGCGATGACGTCGGCGGCGGGGGCGTGCACGGCCTGGGCCGCCGTCTGCCCGGTGGCCGCCAGGTAGGCGTCGGCCAGCCGGTTGCCCACGGCGTAACCGGCCCCGGTCGGCAGCCCCACCGGCTCCACCCCCAGCCGCTCGGCGATGGCGTCGCCGTGCACCCAGGCGGGGAAGTTGTGCATGCCGGTCACGTCGAACCCCGACGCCAGCTTGGCGAACACCGCGTCGTCACCGAGGTGGGGCACGCCGATGCGGGTGCGGCCGAGGTCGTCGCCCACCACCTGGCGGGCGAACGCGTCGGCCAGCCCTTCGGAGACCACATGCTCGCCGACCGTGACCGTCGCCGGGTCCCACACCACCCCGCCCGGCCCGAAGCGCACGTTGTGGTGCAGTTCGTGCAGGGCGGTGGCCTCCAGCCGCGCGAGGTTCTCGGGGAAGGGCCACAGCGTGACCAGGATCTGGCCGGAGATCCCCCCGAAGCCGGTCACGCCGAGGCTGGTCTCCATGAACAGGGGGTCGCCGGGGTCGCCCAGCACGAGCAGGAAGGTGATGTCGGGGAACTCCAGTTCCGGGGCCGCCGCCTCCAGCAGGGATGCGGCACCCTCCAGCGCGCGCCGCAGGCGGCCCCAGGCGTCGGCCGCCGCCAGCGCCTCCAGCGCGGCCAGGCAGCGCTCCTCGTCGCGGTCCAGTGGGAACCCGGAGGACTGGAGGTGCAGGGCCACCAGGTCGACCTCGCCGGGGGCGTGGCGGTACATCTCCTTGACGGTTTCGAGCATCGACCGCAGCAGGGCGGGGCGCTCGGCGGCCGGGGCCGTCAGCACCCGCTTCATGGCGGAGTGGCTGTCCACAACGGTGATCTTCATGCCGGGGACCCTAAACACTCACGCCGCGGCAGGGTCAACCGCGGCGGCCG
>NZ_JAJAQC010000040.1 GCF_027604915.1 Streptomonospora mangrovi | reverse complement strand
CGCCCGGTCGCCGTCGCCGCGCTCGCCCTGGTCCTTGCCGCCGGCGCCGCGGCGGTGGCGCTGGTGGCCGCCCACCCCGGGGCGGCCGGCGGGCCGGCCGGGCGCCCGGCGGCCACTGAGCCGGCGCGGGCGGGCGCCGACGGCGGGCGCACCGGGGGCGTGGGCGACCGAGTGGCCTCGGGCGGGCTGGAGTTCCACGTCACCCGCGTCCACACCGGAGTGCGCCGCGTGGGCGGCGAGGTCACCGGGGAGCGGGCCGAGGGCCGGTTCGTCATCGCCCGCCTCCGGGTGCGCAACACCGGCGAGGAGGCCGCCACCTTCACCGACGCCGACCAGCGGCTGGTGGACTCCCACGGCCGCGCGCACGCCCCCGACACCTCCGCGGGGCTGCGGGTGGGCGGCTCGGGCCGGCTGTTCGGGCGGTTGGGGCCGGGGGAGGAGGGGCGCGGCGGCCTGGTGTTCGACATCCCGGCCGGCGCCGATCCGGTGGAACTGCGCCTCAGCGACTTCCGGGCCGAAAAGCCCGCCGTGGTGCGGCTGGACCCGTGATGCGGGCGCGCGCGGGGCGCGGCCGCCGGGGCCGGGCGGGGAGCATGGGGGTCAGGGCGCCAGCGCCGGGTTGCGGATCCACTCGCGCAGCTCCTCGCGGCGGTCGGAGTCGCACTTGAGCGGGCAGGTGGTGCAGTACCCGTGCTCGGGGTCGCCCTTGTAGTCGAAGCAGCAGGTGCCCCGGACCGCCCAGGTGCCGCGCGGGTGGTTGTCGTAGAACGGGAACAGCCGGGGGCGGGCCCGGGTGACCGCGCCGGCCTCGATCAGCGCGGCGCCCAGCCGGCCGGCGCGCTCCCAGGCGGCCTCGGCGTCGCGGCCCAGGAACCGCGCCGGGTTGAGCATGTAGAAGTGCAGGGTGTCCAGCACCCAGCCCCACAGGGTGCGCAGCCCCACCCGGGTGTGGGCGTGCAGCGCGTCGATGATCGGGGAGAACGCCCGCACCATGTGCCGGGCGGCCAGCGCGTCCAGCGCGGATTCGTCGGGCACCACCACGGAGTCGGGGTGGCCGGCGGCGGGGTCGCCGGGCAGCACCGCCACGCGCGAGCTGGTGATGGCGGGGGTGCCGAAGGCGGCGGTGGACAGCCACGGGAACCACAGGTGGCGCTCGTCCAGCAGCGGCGCCCGCCCGGTGAGGTAGACGCCCGCCGAGACCAGGAAGATCGGCTCGCGCAGCAGCGCGCGCAGGAAGTGGGTGGCGGCCGGCAGCTTGTGCCCGGGGCCGTGGTGGGTGGTGACCTGGGTGAACAGGGGGCCGACCGCGCCCTCGGCGACCATGAGGTCGGTGCGGTACCAGTGCTCGGTGCCCACGTGTTCGCGGGTGTGCTGCACGGTGGCGGTGCGGATCTCGGGAAGCGGGGCGAACTTCAGGACGGCGCAGGAGTCGAGGAGCGCTTGCAGCGGGGCCTGCTGCTCTCCGCCCATGCGGGGTCCGCCTTCCTGGAATCGGCCGTGACGGTGGGGCGCGGGCGCGCTTGAGCGCGCGCCGTCGCCGCCGGACACCGGCGAAGATGATCACCGTTCTTTAGTTGAGGCTACCCTAATTCCCGGCGGCCAAGCAATGACCGCCAAGATCCTTTACCCCGCCCGAACCACCGTGAAAACGGGTATTTCGGTGCGTTTCGCGGGTGCGGGGAGGCGCCCGTGCGCCCCCTCACCAGGGGTGGGGGGCCGCCGCCGCGCGGCGGCCCCCCAGCGGCGGATGCCGGTGCCGACCCGGTCACACCCGGACGGTGCGGCGCGGCCGGGCGGGGCGCGCGCGGCGGCGCAGCCACCACTCGGCGATGAACAGGTTCACCAGCCAGCTCAGCCACACCGAGGCGCCGGCGACGGACTGGACCATCACCGCCTCGCTGCCGCCGTAGACGGTGTCCAGTTGCGGCAGCGCCAGCAGGGTGCAGATGACGATCCAGGGCCGGTTGGCCACGATCGAGAACGTCAGGGCGAAGCCGCGCACCATCCACTCGCGGTGGGCGGCGAAGTCGCGGCGGCGCGCGGCCCGCCAGCCCGCGACCGCGAAGGCGAACCACAGCAGGCTCAGCACGGAGTTGCCGACCTGCTGGCTCAGGCCCTGCTGGCCCAGGATGGAGGAGGCCAGGGCCAGCGGCGCGCCGGGCAGCACGCCGGCGAACACGTAAAGCCGGCCGCTCCAGCGGTGCACCGCCGGGTGGCGCCGCCGCAGCCACGGCCACACCTGGAGGCAGCAGGTCACCAGGGCCACGGTGCCGAACAGGATGTGGCCGATGAGCAGCGGGTAGTGCAGGGGGTTGCCCTCGTGCAGCGGCACCCGCGAGGCGGCGGGGTCCAGGGTGAGGTAGGGCGGCAGGGACAGCACCAGGAAGGCGGCGGTCACCAGGGCCAGGGGCCCGATCCAGGGGCGGCGCCACCACGGCGCGGGGGCGCGCCGCGGCCTGGGCGGGCGGGGCGCGGCCGGCGCGGTGGCGCCGGCGGACGCGCCCGGGTCGGCCGACGGGGGTCCGGGCGGGGCGGGGGTTGCGGTCATGTCGCGTCTTTCGTTTCGGGCGCGGGGCGCACCGGTGCGCCCCGCGCGGACGTCAGCGGCTCAGCCGCCGGAAGCGGCGCACGGCCAGGGGGGCGCAGAGCAGGATGATCGCCCCCGACCAGGCGAGGGCCATGGGCAGCGGGTGGTCGGCCACCCAGGAGTCGCCGACGATGCGGGGGTTGCCGAACAGCACCCGCGCGGCGTCGATCACCGCCGAGATCGGGTTCCACTCGGCGATGCGCCCCAGCACCTCGGGCATCAGCGCGGGCGGGGTGAACATGGTCGAGAGCACGCCCAGGGGGAAGGCGAGCGGGTAGACGATCAGCCCCACCACGTTGGGGTTGGGCGCCAGCACCCCCAGCAGGATCCCCACCCAGGTCATGGCGAAGCGGAAGAGCAGCAGCAGGCCGACGGCGGCCAGCGCCCGGTCCCACCCCTCGGTCCACTCCCAGCCGATGAGCAGGCCGCAGGCGATCAGCACCGCGATCTCGGGCAGGGCGCGCACCAGGTCGGCGGCGGAGCGGGCGGCCAGCAGCGCCGAGGGCGCCATGGGCATGGAGCGGAACCGGCCCATCACGGCCTTGTCGACGTCCAGCGCCACGCCGCCGGCCGTGGCGGCGACCGAGTACAGCATCGCCATCACGAACATGCCGGGCATCAGGTACTCGCGGAACTGCTCGGGGGTGCCGCCGGTGCCCTCGGCGGCCATCACGTTGCCGAAGACGAAGCCGAACAGCAGCACCATCATCAGCGGCACCAGCAGGGCCAGCAGCGGCTCGGCGGGCGAGCGCACGGCGTGCGTCAGGTTGCGGCGGGTCAGCACGGCGGTGTCGGACCAGAACCGGGCGAACCGGCCGCCCGAGCGCGGCGCGGGCGCGGTGGCGGCGGGGCGGGCGGCGGTGGAGGCGGTCATGCCGCGGCCCCCTGCCCGGCCGGCGCCGGCGCGGGGGCGGCCGGTCGCGCGGCGCCCTCCCGGTCGGCGCCCGTGCGCCCGGTCAGGCCCAGGAAGACGTCGTCCAGGGTGGGCCGGCGCACGCCGATGTCGGTGGCCCGCAGGCCGGCGGCGTCGAGCCCGCGCACCACGCCGGTCAGCGCGGCGATGCGGTCGGCGGCCGCCACGGGGGCGCTGACGCGCCGCTCCTCGGGGTCGGTGCGCGGCGCGGTGCCGCAGACCCGGGCGAGCACGGCCGCCGCCGGTTCGAGGTCGGCGGCCTCCTCCACCACGACGTCGACGCGGTCGCCGCCCACGGTGGACTTCAACTGCTCGGCGGTGCCCTCGGCGATCACCCGGCCGGAGTCGATGACCGCCATGCGGTCGGCGAGCCGGTCGGCCTCCTCCAGGTACTGGGTGGTCAGCAGCACGGTGGTGCCCGCGCCGACGAGGTCGCGCACGGCCCGCCACACGCCGTTGCGGCTGCGCGGGTCCAGGCCGGTGGTGGGCTCGTCCAGGAACAGCACGGCGGGGTCGAGCGTCAGACTGGCCGCGAGGTCCAGGCGGCGGCGCATGCCGCCGGAGTAGCGGCCGGCGGGCCGCCCGGCCGCCGCGGTGAGGTCGAAGCGCTCCAGCAGGTCGTCGGCGCGGCGGCGCGCCGTGGCGGCGCCCAGGCCGCTGAGCCGGGCGAACATCACCAGGTTCTCCCGCCCGGTGAGGATCTCGTCGACGGCGGCGTACTGGCCGGTCAGGCCGATGCGCTCGCGCACCCGCTCGGGTTCGCGGGCGGCGTCGTGCCCGGCGACCACGGCGCGGCCGGCGTCGGCGCGGCGCAGCGTGGCCAGGATCTCCACGGCGGTGGTCTTGCCGGCGCCGTTGGGGCCGAGCAGGCCCATCACCGTGCCCGCCGGCACGGCCAGGTCCAGGTGGTCGAGCGCGCGGGTGGCGCCGTAGCTCTTGACCAGCCCTTCGGCGCTGACCGCGAGGTCGGGGGTGGTGCCCATGCCGCACCTCCCTTCTGTGTATGTCGCACACTAATTGGTTTAAGTCATACACAGATCTAGGATGGAGTCAAGCCGACAACAGTGACGGGGGGTGCGCTCGTGGCGTCAGCGGGCGAGCGGCAGGCGGCCGACGTGGACAAGGACCTGGCGCTGCTGTGGGGTGTCCAGGAGCGGCCGAACCGCGGACCCAAGCCCAAGCTCAGCCTGGACAAGATCGTGTCGGCGGCCGTGGCGGTGGCCGACGCCGAGGGGCTGGAGGCGGTCTCGATGCAGCGCGTCGCCGCCGACCTGGGCTACACCACCATGTCGCTCTACCGCTACGTGCAGAGCAAGGAGCAGTTGGTGGTGCTGATGGCCGACGCCGCGCTGGGACGCGCGCCCGAGCCCGCCGCCGGGGCCGACTGGCGGCAGCGGATGGAGGAGCTGGTCGGCGCGGTCATGGCGGTCTACCGGCGGCGGCCCTGGCTGCTGCGCATCGACATCTCCGGCCCCCCGATGGCGCCCATGCAGCTCACCTGGTTCGACGCCTACCTGGGCGCGCTGGCCGGCACCCGCCTCTCGGTCGGCGAGCGGATCTCCACGGTGACGTTCATCGACGGCGCATCGCGCGAGCTGGCCCGCATCGCCGTCCAGACCGAGACCGCGCGGCGGCGCAACGGGGTGAGCGAGGCCGCGGCCCTGGACGCCTACGGCCAGACGCTGCGGCGCTTCGCCGACCCCGAGCGCTACCCCCACGTCGCCGCCGCCGTCGCCGAAGGCGCGTTCGACCCCCCGCCGCCCCCGCCCGCCTCCGGGGTCGAGGAGGTCGTCGGCGACGTCGAGATCGACGCGTCCTTCGGCCTGCACCGCCTGCTGGACGGCGTGGAGTCCTACGTCCGCGCGCGAGAGGGCGCGCAGGCCCGGGTCGGCCAGGACCCGGCGGACGCCGGGGGCGCCGAGGGAGCCTGAGCCGGCGGCGCCCCGCGCGGGGCGCCGCCCGGCTTCGGAAGACTCAGCAGACTCAGGAGAGCAGCACCAGGTGGTGGCGCACCAGGGCGCGGACCACCCCGACCACCGCCTCCACCGGGGTGCCGGAGCGCTCGGCCAGCTCGCCTACGGTCAGCGCCCGCTCGCGCGCCAGCGCCGCCAGCACCGGCTCGGCCAGGGCCGGGAACCGGTAGCGGCGGCCCGAGACCGCCACCGCCACCTGGTCGCCCTCGCGCTCCAGTTCCGGTGCGAGGATCGGCACGAACTCCACGCGGGCGGACTCCGCGGGCGCGGCGCCGTCCACCGCCCAGGGCAGGGCGAAGGACTGCCGCCGGGGGAACCGGGCGTCGCGCTCGGCCAGGAAGGCGTCCAGGCCGTGCTGCTCGGCGGCGTCGGCCAGCCGCCGCAGCAGCTCGCTCTCGTGCTTGCGCCGCTCCTCCTCCCCGGCGAAGCGCGGCAGGTCCTGGCGGAACACCTCCACGTAGAGCCGCTCCAGCAGCGAGCGCGCCCAGTCCACCCCGGTGGCGCGGGTGAACCCGAAGGTCAGGTGCATGCTGACGTCGCCGGTGCCGGTGACCGTGTGCCACCAGCCGCGCGGCACGTGCAGCACCTGGCCGGGGCGCAGCACGCCCTCCCACACCGTGCCCTCGGGCGGGGTGTGGGCGTGGTCGGAGTCGACCTTCATGGGGTGGGGGCGGCTGCCGGGGCCGTGCACCTTCCAGTGCTTGGTGCCCGCCAACTGGACGATGAAGGTGTCGTGGTCGTCCCAGTGGGTGTCGAACCCGTGGGAGGACCCCCAGATGAGGTACAGGTTCACCTGCGCGCGCTCGCGAACCAGCCGCATGAGGTCGTCGGTGGCCGCGCGGACGGGCGGGTGCAGCCGGTCGACGCCGTCCAGCACCAGGCTGGCGCCCTCGCGCAGCTCCCGGTAGAGGCCCTCGGGGCGCACCACCGTGCGCGCGCCGGTGGAGGCGCCGGCGGTGTCGGTGTAGCGGGCCGCCGGGACCGGGGCGCCCTGCCGGTGCAGGCGCAACTGCGGCGGGGCCAGGCCCCGGGTGCTCAGGATCTCGTTGAGGTCGGCGAAGGTGAGCAGGTGCCGCACGGTGTCTTCGCCGACGTCGGCGAAGACGAAGTCCGACGACAGCCGCGTGGAGAGGAAGTCGTCGCCCAGGGCGGCGCGCAGCGTCTCGGTGAACAGGCGGTCGGTCATGGTGGGGGCATCCTCCACTGCGGCGCCGGCCGCGGCGGACCGCCGGGGGCGCGTGCGCCCCCGGCGGCCCCTACGCGACCGTCTGGTGCGGTCTAGATGAAGTCGGAGCTGGAGTCCGTGCCGTCGGTGTCGCCGCCGGCGGTGATGTCCCGCGACGTGACCTCGGCCAGGTCCTCCACCTCGACCTCGATCTCGAAGGGATCCATAAGGGTCTCCTTTCCGTGTTGACGCTCTCGACATCGGCGCGCCGCCCGCGCGGGCCAGGTGGCCTCAACCCGCGGACGGTGCACCGCCAACCCCCTTCCGGGGGGAGGACCGCCGCCCCCGCGCGCACCGGCGCGGGGGGTGGGGCCGCCGGGGCGGCCGCCTGCCTGGGGACGTCACGTCGCCTCCCGCGACCGCGCCGCCGGCACGCCGCCGCGCCCGCCCGCCGGGCCGGCCAGCCCGGTCTGGTCGGCGGCGAAGGCGTGGGCGTCGGCGGCCAGCGCGATGGCGCGGGTGACCGCGCGCGGCCCGTGGCCGACGTCGCGCTCGTAGCGCAGCAGCACCGGGCGGCGCCCGCCCCGCGACTGGAGCGCGGCGCACATCTTGCGCGGGTGGGCGGCGTCGGTGCGGGTGTCGCCGTGGAAGCCGGTGAGCAGCACCGCCGGATGGCGGGCGGTGCCCTCGGCGAGCACCCGGTGGTAGGGGGAGTAGGACATCAGCGCGGCGAAGTCGCCGGGGTCGGCGGCGGTGCCGAACTCGCGGGTCCACATGGAGCCCAGGCCCAGCCGCTCGAAGCGGGCCATGTCGGTCAGCGGCGCCGAGGCGATGACCGCCGAGCACAGGTCGGGCCGCAGCGCGGCGGCGGCCAGCACCAGCAGCCCGCCGGCCGACCCGCCCGACAGGCACAGTTGGTCGCGGGCGCACCACCCGGCGGCCGCGAGTTCGTCGGCGGCGGCGATCAGGTCCTCGACCGCGCGGACCTTGGCGCGGCCCGAACCGCGCAGGTGCCACTCGCGGCCCCGGTCGCCGCCGCCGCGCACGTGGGCGACCGCGTAGCGCCCGCCCGCCAGCAGCCAGGCCAGCACGGTGGCGCTGAACCCGAACTGGCGGGGGCGGCCGAACCCGCCGTAGGCGTGCAGGATGGTGGGGCCGGGGGCGAAGGGCGGGTCGCCGGCGCAGGGGGGAGCGGACGCGGACGCCGGGGTCGGGGCTGAGCCGGAGGCGGCGGGGGCGTGCGAGAAGGCGGCCCCTGAGGGATCGGGGAGGGCGGCCGCGGCCGCCTCGGCGGCGGTGGTGGCGGCAGTGGGAGCACCCGAGGCCGTTGCGGTGTCGGCAGGGGCGGCGGCGGTGGCGGGGTCGGCGACCCCGGCGGCGGCGAAGACGGTGACGGGCACCGGGGTGCCGTCGGCCGAGCGGCACCACGTGGTGCGCCGGCGGATGTCGGCCGGGCGCGCGGGCTCCGCCCCGCGCGGCCAGGGCCGGGGGCGGTCGGCGCCGGGCGCCAGGGTCAGCACGCACTGCTGGGTGGCGACGTCGGCGTAGCACAGGTGGGCGCCGCCGTCGGGCTCGGCCTCCAGCCGGGTGACCATGCCCTCGCCGGGCAGCGGCAGCACGCGCAGCAGGCGGCCGTCGCGCGGGTCGTGCGCGGCGAGTTCGCTGATGCCCAGCCGGGTGCGGGTCACCAGCAGTTCCGGGGCCTCGGGGGTGCCCGCCGCCGCGAAGCCGTCCAGGGTGGCCTCGGGGTCCTCGGGGACGACCTCGCGCCAGTGGTCGGTGCCGGGGTCGGCCGGGTCCACGGCGCAGACGCGGCGCCGCGAGGCGCCCAGGGTGGTGCGCAGGTACAGCACGCCGTCGGGGCCGAGGTCGGGGTGGGACTCCGCGTCCACGCCGACGTGCACGGGCCGCCAGCGGGGGCGGGCCGGTCCGCCGTCGCGGTCTACGCCGGCGGGGGCGCGGTCGGCGCCCCGCGCGGCGGCCTCGCCCAGGTCGGCGATCCACAGGTCGGTGCGGTGGCCGGTGCCGTGGCTCTCCGAGACCACGAGCCAGCGCCCGCCCAGCAGCCGCACGCCCGGGACGGTGCGCGGCCCCGAGCAGGGCCGGACCAGCACGTCGGGCTCCGCCCGGCCGGTGGAGACGCGGTGCAGCCACACGCCGCGCCGGCCGTCGGCGCCGTCGCGGCGCACGAAGTAGAACGCCTCGGGGGAGACCCACGCGACGTGGGAGTAGCGCACGCCCTGGATCGCCTCCTCCACCGGCAGGCCGGTGTCGGTGTCGAGCACGCGCAGCACGCCGCGCTCGGTGCCGCCCGAGGAGGTCTGCACGGCGACGCGGCGGCCGTCGGGGGAGGGCTCCCAGGAGTCGAGGGTGGTGCCGCCGCTGGGGTCGAAGGCGTGGGGGTCGAAGACGGTGCGCTCGCGCGGGGGACCGCCCGGGTTGTGGGGGTCGGGGCCGATGGCGACGATCGCCGGGTGGTCGGCCCCGGCCGGGCGCCGGGTGGCGAAGACGAGGCCGCCGCGCCGCACCGGCGGGGTCCACAAATCGGTGGCCACCAGTTCGCGGATGCGCCGGGCCAGCGGGGCGCGCAGCCGCCAGCGGGAAGCGGCGGCGGCGAACTCGCGGTCGCGCTCGGCCAGCCACTGGCGCGTGGCGGGGGAGTCGGGGTCCTCCAGCCAGCGGTAGGGGTCGGCCACCTGAATGCCGTGCACGGTCTCGACAACCGACAGCAGCGCTCCTCGGCCGTCCTCACCGGCGATTCCGTGGCGGGGGGCGGCCTTGCTCACCTGGAACCGGAGGGTCGGGGCCGGACGAGCGGGCGGGCGGTGGGGGCGGAGGGAGCGGCGGGTCCTGCGGGTGCAGCGGGTGCGGGGGCCAGGCCAGAGCGACGGTTGCGCACGAACACATACTTCAAGCGGCGGTTGGCGCCGGTCAAGTGAGTCATGGCTGGCACAAGGTCACGAAAAAATGTCGATAAGGGACGTTTGTGGCTCAAGTGTCCGATTGGGCGGGTGGTGTGGTGAGGGTCGAGGGGGATTGCCACAGGATTCAGCGCCCCGCAGGACTTGCCGCACAGTGTTGTAACAAATATGGTTACGACTAGACCCGGGTGGCGGGAAAGGTGGAGTCCGACGTGAGCGCCAACAGCAGGCTGACCATCGCGGCGCACACCCTGACATGGATCGGGCTGTATCAGCGGCGTGGCCACGAGGTCGCCACCTCCGAGCAGATCGCGACGAGCGTCAACACCAACCCAGTGGTGATCCGCCGCCTGCTGGGCGAACTGCGCAAGGCCGGCCTGGTCGATTCACGGCGGGGCGCGGGGGCGGGCTGGATGCTCTCGCGGGACCTGGCGTCGATCACCCTGCTCGACGTCTACCAGGCGATCGAGTCGGGGCCGGTCTTCGCCCTGCACCGCGCGGCACCGGACCCCGGGTGCGTCGTGGGCCACGGTATCGGGCCGGTGATGACCGCCGTGTACGACGACGTGGAGGCCGCCCTGCGCGGGGAGTTGGCCAAGACCACGCTGGAGGACGTGCTGCGGGACGTCTTGAAAGTCGCCTGACCTCGGATTGTCGACTTCCCCTGATCGAGGGGAGTCGCATTTCGCACCCGGCGATGTAACAAAAATCGTTACACCAAGGAACAGCGGAGTCCCATGGGACGACCGGACGGCAAGACCGCCCTCGTCACCGGCGCATCCAGCGGCATCGGCCTGCCGATCGCCCGCCGTTTCGCCGCCGAGGGCGCCACCGTCCACCTGACCGGGCGCCGCGATGAACAGACAAAGGACAAGGACGATGGCAACAGATGCGCAGACCTCGCGGGCCGTGGCCGAGAAGTTCCTGGAGCGCCTCGGCAGGCAGGATCCCGACGGCATCCAGGAACTGTTCTCCGAGGAGATCGACTGGCACGTCCCCGGCAGTGGCGCACTTCCCTGGACCGGGCGCCGTACCCGCCGGGAGGAGGTCGCGCCGTACTTCACCACCATGTGGCCGCACTTCGCGCACGGCCGGAGCAAGGTCGTGCTGGAGCGCCTCATCGTCGACGGTGGTGACGTGGTGCTGCTGGCGGTCTTCACGCACACCGCCGTGACCAGCGGCAAGGAGTTCACCACACCGGTGGCCATGCATTTGGCGGTCGAGGACGGCCGGATCGTTCGCATGCACCTGTACGAGGACACACTGACCGTCGCCAAGGCGTTCGACGTCGGCTGAGGGCACTCAGGGACCCCGCGGCCCGGGGCGGCCCGGCCGGACAGGTAGGCACAGGGTCAGCCGAGACACGGCCGAAGCGAGACAGAGAGCAGAACTCGCCCCCGGCCAATCGCCGCCGGTCAGCACGTTGGGGCGGTCGGCCTCCGGCGATGACCGCCGATCAGGTCCCCCAGCGATGCCAGGCCATCGGCCGGTGCCGCCCCGAAGTTCCGCCGACTCCCGCACCACCGCGCTAGCGTGCGGCTGACGGCCCCTGGCGATGGCGGGGCGCTGCTGCGGGGCTGGGGCGGCGAGCGGCGGGGGCGGTGCGGGTTTCCGCGCGGCCTTCCGCGCGGCGGGTGCCGGCTCCGCGCCGGTCGGTGCGGGCGGGGGCGTTCGGCAGGTCCCGCAGCAGTTCGGCGGTGTCGCCGACGGCGATCTCCAGGGGCCGGGGGGTGAGCACGGCCACGGCGGCGCGGTAGTCGTCCCCGGCGGGGACGTCGGCCAGTTGGACGTGGCCGGGGGGCGGGGCGTGCGGCGAGTCCCAGGCGTGGACCTCGATCGGCGCGCCCGGGGGCGAGATGGTCACCTCGGTCACCCCCTTTATACCTTCTCGCGTCGCCTTGACCAGGGCCTCCTTGCGCGACCACAAGGTGAAGAAGGCGTCTTGGCGCTGCTCGGGATCGAGTCTGGTGTAGTGGGCCATCTCCGCCTCGTTCAGCAGGTCGTCGGCGAGGGAATCGGGTCCGAGGGCAATCCCGCGCACTTGCTGCACGTCGGCGCCCACCGCCACCCCCCGCGTCATCGCCAGGAGCACGCGGTCGCCGGAGTGGCTGAAGGAGATCTCCACCCCTTCCGCCGGGCCGCTGGGCCGGGGCTTGCCGTGCGGGCCGAGTTTGTGCGCGGGCTCCCCGCGTTCGCAGGCAAAGCAAAGGAGGTCGAAGGCCACCGACTTCGCCGCGATTCCGGCGGCCCGGCCCACCGCCAGGCGCGCGAGCCCGCGCGCCAGCGCGAAGCGGTCCTTGTCGGCTTGCAGGCGGTAGCCGGCGTGCCGCTGCCGCTCCTCGGCGTTGAGCATGCCGTGCAGAGCCCGCATCTGATCGGGGGTGGTGGCGGTGATGTCGCCCCACCACAGGTCACACGTCAGGGGAGTCACGGTCCTATTGTGGCGCGCAAATCCCCCTAATACTCCCAATGCGCCCAATACGCCTAGACCGTCACACTCTGGCGTATTCGGTCCTCGTGCCCGGCTCGCCGCGCCCGGCCAACCACTGCCCGGCCACCCCGCACCGGCGTGGGCGGTTACCGCAGCAGGTCGTCGGTGTCGCGGAACACGACTTCCAGGGGCCGGGGGGTCAGCGCGGCGACGGCGGCGCGGTAGTCCTCCCCGGCGGGGACGTCGCGCAGTTGGACGTGGCCGGGGGGCGGGGCGTCGGGGGAGTCCCAGGAGCGGACCTCGATCGGGGCGCCGGGGACGGAGAGGGCGACGGCGGTCAGGTTGCCGACCCCTTCGCCCGTGGCCTTCAGCAGCGCCTCCTTGCGCGACCAGTAGGTGAAGAAGGCCGCCTCCCGATCGCGGGGGCCGAGCGCCGCGAGGTCGGCGCGCTCGCCCTCGGTCAGCGCGTGGTCGAGGAGGCCGTCGAGGCCGGTGTGCAACTGCCGCACGCGCTCCACGTCGGCGCCCACCGCCACCCCCCGCGCCATCGCCAGCAGCACGCGGTCGCCGGAGTGGCTGAAGGAGATCTCCAGCCCCTCGGCCGGGCCGCTGGGGCGGGGCTTGCCGTGCGGGCCCCGGTCGGGCGGGTCCGCCTTGCGCTCGCAGGGGATGCAGCGGAGGTCGAAGGCCACCGACTCCGGGGCGATCCCGGCGGCCCGCCCCACCGCCAGGCGCGCGAGCCCGTGGGCGAGCGCGTAGCGGTCCTTGTCGGCTTGCATGCGGAAGCGGGCGTGGCGCCGCCGCTCGTCGGCGTCGAGCAGGCCGTACAGGTCGCGCAGTCGGTCGGGGGTGATGGCGGTGATGTCGCCCCACCACAGGTCGCACGTCAGGGGAGTCACCGCCCCATTGTGGCCCGGCCCCCACCGGCCCGCCAGGTCGGCACCGGCACGGGCGGCGGCGCCCGCCCGACCGTCCTTCCGAGGTGCCCTATCCGGCGGGACCCGCACCCCCACCCCACCCCCCGGCCGGTACCGGCCGGACCGCCCGCAAACCGCTCGCCCGTCCGGGGCATGAAACCCCTCGCCACCGGGCATCGACTCCTATGACCCCTCCGGTGTGAGGCCGCCTTTCACCGCGACGTCGCCGGTCAGCCCGCTCGCCAGGGAGGCCCTCGTGTCCATCATGGTGCTGTTCGGTATTGCGACCCTCGTCATACTCGGCGTGCTCATCACCCTGTTCGTGCTCGCCTTCGTCGTCCGCGGCCCCGCCCTTGAGGACGACTCCACCGCCGACGACGACACCATCGACCGGTCGTTCCACGCCCACGGAGTGCATTTCGGCTGAGAACGGCGGCTCTATCATCGGATCGCACAGGGCCGCCCACCCGGCCCCGCACCGAGATGGAGTTGGCATGGCAGACGAGACCCGCCCCGCGTTCGCGGCCGAGCGCCGCGAGCGCATCCTGGAACTCGTGCGGGCCAACGGCGCCATGGCCCTGCGCGAGATCGCCTCGCGGGTGCGCGCCTCGGAGGTCACGGTGCGCCGCGACGTCCGCGCGCTGGAGGCCGAAGGGCTGATCGACCGCCGCCGGGGCGGCGCCGCGCTGCCCGGCCGCCTGGGCTACGAGCAGAGCTACGCCCAGAAGTCCGGCCAGGCCGCGCCCGAGAAGCTGGCCATCGCCGCCGCGGCGGCCCGCCTGGTCGAGGACGACGACGCCATCGTGCTCGGCCCCGGCACCACCACCGAGGCCCTGGCCCGCGAACTCGTGGGCCGGCAGAACCTCACCGTGGTCACCAACTCCCTCCTGGTCGCCGAGGTGCTGGCCGCCGCCCCCGGCGTCGAGGTCGTGATGACCGGCGGCACCCTGCGCGGCTCCATCCGCGCGCTGGTGGGCACCGCCGCCGAGCAGGCGCTGGCGGGGCTGCGGGTGCGCCTGGCGTTCGTCTCGGGCAACGGCATCACCGCCGACCGCGGCCTGAGCACGCCCAACCCGGCGGTCGCCAGCGTCGACCGCGCCCTGGTGGCCTGCGCCCAGGAGGTCGTGGTGCTGGCCGACCACACCAAGGTCGGCGCCGACACCATGGTGCAGACCGTGCCGCCCGAGCACATCGCCCACCTCATCACCGACAACCACGCCGACCCCGAGGTGCTGATGACCCTGGAGGACATGGGCACGCTCGTGCACGTCGCGGTGCTGGAGGTCGACCGGGGCGAGTGACGGACCGGGCCGCGCCTACGGGCAAAGGTGGGCAAACCCCTGCGAACCCCCCTACGCTACGTGTCATTCGCCCAAGCCCGCGAGCCCCAGAGGAGCGCCTATGCCGACCCCGGTGACACTGCCCGACCCGTGGGCGCGCTCCGCGGTAAGCGTCGTCGTGCCCACCTACAACGAGGCCGAGAACCTCCCCGTGCTGGTCGAGCGGCTGTTCTCGCTGGGGCTCCCCGCGCTGCGGCTGGTGGTGGTCGACGACAACTCCCCCGACGGCACCGGCCGCGTCGCCGACAAGCTCGCCGCCGAGTACAACACCCCCGGCACCGAGCGGGTCGCCGTGCTGCACCGCGAGGCAAAGGACGGCCTGGGCCGCGCCTACGTCGCCGGCATGACCCGCGCCCTGGCCGACGGGGCCGACTTCGTCGTGCAGATGGACGCCGACCTCAGCCACTCGCCCGGCTACGTGCCCCAGCTCCTGGGGACCATGCTCTCCACCGGCGCCGGCGTGGTGATCGGCAGCCGCTACGTGCCCGGTGGCAGCCTCTCCGACCAGTGGCGCGCCCACCGGCGGCTGCTCAGCGGCTGGGCCAACGCCTACGTCAAGGCGATCCTGGCGCTGCCCATCCGCGACGTCACCGCCGGGTTCAAGATCTGGCGGCGCGAGGCCCTGGAGGTGCTGGACCTGCCGGGCATCCAGAGCAGCGGCTACAGCTTCCAGGTCGAGATGCACTACCGGGCGTTCGCGCGCGGGCAGAAGATCGTGGAGATCCCCATCCACTTCGAGGACCGCCGCGAGGGCTCCAGCAAGATGGACCTGGCCGTGCAGATGGAGTCGGCGCTGCGGCCCTTCCGGCTGCGCGCCGGCGAGCGGCGGGCCCGGCGCGGCCCGCACTGACCCCGGCCCCGCTGCCGGCACCTCCGGACACCACCGCCCCGGCCCTATCCCCGCCGGCCGGCCGCCTCCGCCCCGAACGACGCCGCCCGCCTCGCCGCCGCGCGGACCGCCGAGGGCGTCAGCGCGCGCGGCCCGGCGGGGTGCGCAGCACGGTGTCGGCGATGCGCTGGGCCAGCGCCTCGGCCTGTTCGCGCATGCGCGGCACCGTGGCCGGACCGCCGTCGCCGCGCACCGCGCCCACCGCGAACACCCGCCGCGCCGGCTCGCCCGCCCCGGTGAGCACCGCGCCGCACCGGCACGCGGCCAGCCCCGCGCCCGCCTCGCCCCGCACCGCTCCGGCCACGGGCGGCGGCGCCGCCTCGGCCGGGTCGCCGGTGGCCACCACGACCGCCGCCGCCTCCACCCGCTCACCGCCGGCCAGCAGCACGCGCGCGGCCGCGTCGTCGGCCGCCACCGCCGCCACCCGCGCCGCGCGGGTGTCCAGGGCCGCATAGGGCGCCGCCCACGCCGCCGTGGCCGCCAGGGTGTCGGCGAGGTAGTCGCCGTAGACGCGGCGGGCCAGCACCGTGCCCGGCCCGCACGCCGCGCCCGTGGCGCGCCGCCACTCCAGCAGGTGGCAGGGGCGGTCCGGCAGCGCCGACATGTCCTTGACGGGGGCCTCCAGCGGGCAGTCGCCGCCGGCGGCGCCGTACACCCGCCCGCGCGCGAAGCGGCCGTGCTCGTCCAGCAGCACGATCCGGTAGGACAGCCGCAGCCAGGTGGTGGCGCGCAGCAGCGCTATCGCGGTCAGCGCGGCGCCGGTTCCGCCGCCCGCGAACACGACGGCCGGCGCTGCGCCATCGGAGGCCGGATGTCCCATGCCACCGACTCTAGGACCTCTCAGGCGTCGGGCGAAGCGGGCCGCCCGGCCGAGGAGTGCGGGCAGGCGCTCAGCGGGGGCCCGCACACCCCGCAGAACATCCGGTCGGCGGCCGCCTCCGGCGCGGGCCCGGGCGCGACCGGGCGCTCGGGCGCGGGCGCCGCCTCGGGTTCGGTGGGTGCCGCCGGGCCGCTGGGCCTGGGCACCCGGCGCAGCAGGACCAGGGCGAGCAGCCCCGCCGCCGCGGCCAGCCCCGCGATCATCAGCATCGCGGGGGCGAACCCGCCGGCCACCCCGGCGCCGCCGGTGATCCCGGCCAGCACCGGCACCGCCGCCACGCCCACCAGTTGCGCGGTGCGCGCCAGCGTGTTGTTGACCCCGGAGGCCACCCCGGCGTGCCGCTCGGCGGCCGAGGCCAGGACGGTGGCGGTCAGCGGCGCCACGGCCGTGGACAGCCCCAGCCCCACCAGCAGCACGCCCGGCAGCACGGCGGTGAGGTAGGTGTCGCCCGGCCCGATCCGCGCCAGCACCACCAGCCCGGCGGCCACCAGCAGCGGCCCGGCGGCCAACTGCCAGCGCGGCCCGATCCGCTCGGCCAGGCGCCCCGACTGCCCCGACAGCGCCAGCATCAGCAGCGTGATCGGCAGCGAGGCCGCGCCCGCCGCCACCGCCGAGTAGCCCAGCACCTCCTGCAAGTAGATGACCAGCAGGAACAGCAGCGGGCCCAGCGCGCCGTACATCAGCACCGTCACCACGTTGGTCACGGTGAAGGGGGTGGAGGCGAAGATGTCCAGCGGCAGCATGGGGTGCGGCCCGCGCCGCTCCACCCACACGAACGCCGCCAGCGCCGCCAGCGCCAGCACGGCCGCCGCGGCGGTGCCCGCCGTCGGCGCGCCCTCCTCGCCCGAGGCGATCATCGCGTAGGTCAGCGCGGCCAGGCCGACCATGCCCAGCAGCGCGCCTGTGTAGTCCAGGTGCGCGGGCGCCTGGTCGTCCACCGACTCCGGCAGGTGCCGCCGGGCGATCCACAGCACCGCCGCCGCCAGCGGCAGGTTGATCAGGAAGATGAGCCGCCAGGACCCGATGTCGACCAGCCACCCGCCCACGAACGGCCCGATCGCCGAGGCCACCCCGGTGAGCCCCGACCACGCGCCGATGGCCCGCGCCCGGTCGCCCCTGCGGAAGCTCGCCTGCAAGATGGCCAGGCTGCCCGGGGTCAGCAGCGCGCCGCCCACCCCTTGCAACACCCGCCCGGCGATCAGCCAGCCCAGGGTGGGCGCGGCCGTGCACAGCGCCGAGGCCACCGCGAACCACGCCACGCCCAGGGTGAACAGCCGCACCCGGCCGAACCGGTCGCTCAGCGAGCCGCTGAGCAGGATCAGCGCCGAGAGCGTGACCATGTAGCCGTTGGCGATCCACTGGAGCCCGGCCACCCCGGTGCGCAGGTCGCCGCCGATCGCCGGCAGCGCCACGTTGACCACGGTGGAGTCCAGGAACGCCATGCCCGACCCCAGTACCGTGGCCGTCAGGATCCAGCGGGCAGCCGGGGTCCCCCACGCCACCTCGCCGCCGCCCGGTCCCCCTCCGGCCGCCACACGCCACCCCCGCTCCGTCGCCGCCGCCGCACACCGCCCCTCGGGCGGGTCGCGTCGGCGCCAGGGACACCCTACGGCGCGGGCCGCCCGCCGGGGCGGCCCGCGCCGCGTGTGTCGCACCGGGCCGGTCAGCGCCCGGCCATCGCGGCGGTGATGGAGGCCCGCGCGGCGCGGCGGGCCGGCAGCACCGAGGCGA
The DNA here is from genome assembly GCF_027604915.1 of Streptomonospora mangrovi. Classification (GTDB taxonomy): domain Bacteria; phylum Actinomycetota; class Actinomycetes; order Streptosporangiales; family Streptosporangiaceae; genus Streptomonospora; species Streptomonospora mangrovi. The sequence continues at coordinate 54,588 of NZ_JAJAQC010000040.1, read as the reverse complement.
GCAGGCCGGCCGCCACGGCGATCGCCAAGAACGCCGCGATCTGGCCCGTGGGCAGTTGGAAGATCAGGCCGCGCAGCACCGCCACACCGGCCGCCCACCCGAAGAACACGCCCAGGGCCACGCCCACCAGCGCGCCGGTCAGGCACAGCACGACCGCCTCCAGCGCCAGCATCACCCGCAGTTGGCCCCGGCGCAGGCCCAGCGCCCGCAGCAGAGCCGACTCCCGGGTGCGCTCCAGCACCGACAGCGCCAGGGTGTTGGCGATGCCGAACACCGCGATCACCACGGCCAGCCCCAGCATGGCCATGATCGCCAGGAACGCCGCGGCCAGCACGCCGTCGAACTGGGCGCGCATGTCGCTCATCGAGACCACCTGCACGGTGGGGTGGTCGGCCAGGGCGGCGTCGACGGCCGCGCGGACCTCCCGGGGTTCGGCGTCCTCGGCGCCGGTGACCAGCACGGTGGAGTCCTCGGTGATCTCGGGGAAGGCGGCGGCGAAGTCGCGCGGCACCAGCGTCACGCCCCACAGTTGGCTGCTGGTGGGCACGATCGCCGCGATCTCGAAGTCGCGCTCGCCCCGGGAGGTCTCCACGGTGATGGTGTCGCCGATCCCGCGGCCGGCGGCCACCTCCTCGTCCACGGCGGCGCGGCCCGGCCCCACGTCGGACAGGTCGCCGGCGACCATCTCCGACTCCAGGTCGCGGCCCAGGTCGGCGCCCCGGTAGGTGGCGACCCGGTAGCCGGCGGGCCGCCCCTCGGCCTCGGGGAAGGCGGAGCGGTCGGCGATCACCGACCCCACCGCCGGGGAGTCGCGCAGCTCGGCGGTGACCTCGGCCGGCACGGTGCCGGTGCCCTCGCCGTCGAGCTGGGCGCTGAGCTGGTAGTCGAACGGGAACTGCCGGTCCAGCATGTCGTCGGTGGTGGCCTGCATCGAGGCGTTGATGACCGAGTAGCCGCTGATCAGCGTGGCGCCGACGGTCAGCGCCACCATGGCGGTGGCCGCCCGCCGCGGGTTGCGCCGGGCGTTGTCGGCGGCCAGCGCGCCCGAGGCGCCCAGCAGCCGCAGCAGCGGTGCCAGCGCGGCCACGGCCAGGCGCACCAGCAGCGGGCTCCACACCACCACGCCGATAAACGCCAGGATCCCCGCCAGCGCCACGACCACCAGCCCCTGCTGGCCCGAGGGGGTCGCCACCGCGTAGGACACCAGCAGCGCCGAGGCGCCCAGCAGCACCGCGCCCGCCCCCGTGCGCAGCCACCCGGTGCGCCGGTCCAGGCCCGTGGCGACGTCGCTGTCGCGCAGCGCCGCCAGCGGCGGCGTGAAGGTGGCGCGGCGGGCCGGCAGCGCCGCGGCGACCAGGGTGGTGAGGGTGCCCACGGCCAGGCTGACCAGCACCGCCGTCGGGGTGAGCACCAGCGGCGCCGCGCCGGTGCCGGCGTCCAGCGCCTCACCGCCCACGCGGAACCCCACCGCGGCCAGGGCGATCCCGGCCAGCACGCCCAGCGCCGAGGCGGCCAGGCCCACCACCAGCGCCTCCAGCACCACGCTGGCGAACACCTGCCCGCGCCGGGCGCCCACGCAGCGCAGCAGCGCCATCTCGCGCCGGCGCTGGGCGACCAGGATCGCGAACGTGTTCTGGATGACGATCGCGGCCACCACCACCGACACCACCGCGAACAGCAGCAGCGCGGTGGCCATGCTGTCGGCCTCGACGCCGGCCCGGTCGGCCAGCCGCTCGCCCAGGGTGCGCCCGGTGATCACCTCGGTGCCGGAGCCGGCGACCGCGTCCACGGCCGCCACGGCCTCCTCGGCCGACACCCCCTCGGCGGCGACGGCGTCGATCTCGGCGAACCCCTCCACACCGGTCACGCGCGAGGCGGCCTCGGGGGTGAGCACGACCGCGCCCTGGTATCCCACCTGCGGGTCGACGCCGAAGTCGACCAGGCCGGTGATGGTGACGGTGTGGCGCTCGCCGTCGGCGTCGAGCACCTCGGCGGTGTCGCCGATGGCGTAGCCGGCGGTCTCGGCGGTGGAGGTGGCCAGGGCCGCCTCGTCGTCGGCGTCGGGCAGTTCGCCCTGGGCGGCGGTGTAGCGGCTGGGGTCGCCCACCGACACCGCCAGGGTGGGCAGCGTGCCCACCGCGCGGCCGTCGGGGTCCAGCAGCGGCGCCTCGGCGCGGACCATGCCCTCGGCGCGGTCGATCTCGGGCAGGTCGCGGATCTCCTCCAGCAGCCCGGGCGGCAGCGGCCGCTCGGACTCGCCCTCGGGCAGCGCCACGGCGTCCATCCGCTCCGCCGAGCCCATCACCTGGGCGCTGTAGGAGGCGCGCAGGGTGTCGGTGAAGACCAGGGTGCCCGCGACGAACATGACGCCCAGCGCGATGGCCAGGGCGGTGGTGACGAGCCGGCCCTTGTGCAGCCGCAGGCCGGCCAGTGTGGTGCGCAGCATCGGTTCAGGACTCCAGCTTCACGAGGCGGTCCAGCACGGTCTCGGCGGTGGGGCCGTACACCTCGTCCACGAGCCGGCCGTCGCGCAGGAACACCACGCGGTCGGCGTAGGCGGCGGCGACCGGGTCGTGGGTGACCATCACGACCGTCTGGCCCAGCTCCCGCGCGGAGTCGCGCAGGAACCCCAGCACCTCGGCACCGGAGCGGGAGTCCAGGTTGCCGGTGGGCTCGTCGGCGTAGACGACCTCGGGGTCGCCCAGCAGCGCGCGGGCCACCGCCACGCGCTGCTGCTGGCCGCCCGACAGCGCCGAGGGCAGGTGGTGCAGGCGCTTGCCCAGGCCCACCACCTCCACGATGCGCGCCAGGCGGGCGGGGTCGGTGCGGCGCCGGGCGATGCGGGCCGGCAGCAGGATGTTCTGCTCGGCGGTGAGCATCGGCAGCAGGTTGAACGACTGGAAGACGAACCCGATGCGGTCGCGGCGCAGCAGGGTCAGCTCGCGGTCCTTGAGCCGGGTGATCTCGGTGTCGCCCAGGTGCACGGTGCCGGAGGTGACCGTGTCCAGCCCGGCCAGGCAGTGCATCAGGGTCGACTTCCCTGAGCCCGAGGGACCCATGATGGCGGTGAAGGCGCCCCGGGAGAAGGACACGCTGACCTCGTCCAGCGCGCGGACGGTCGATCCCGCGCCGCCGTAGACCTTGGTCAGGTCGCGGGCCGCCACCACGGGCGGGGCGGGGGAGGGCTGCGGTGCGGCCGCGGCCGCGTACTCGCTCACTCGGATCTCCAAACAGGTGCGGGACACCGTGCCGAGCACGGTGCGGGACAACGACGACGGGGGACCGGTCCACGGGCCGCGCCCCGGGCGTCCCCGGCAGCGGCGCGGCACGGTGCAACGCTAGGTCCGCCCAGGTGGCGGGGGCATCGGCCGCGATGGCGATTGGCGCATGGGCGAAAGCCGCGGCGCCGGCGCCCGGCGGCCGCACATGGTCGGGGTCCGGGCACCGACTTTCGTCGGGGGCGCCGGCGCCCGGCCGCCCGCGCGCGGCGCCGCCCCCGCGCCGCGCCACCCGCCCTGACCTGGGCCGGGCGGTGGGCACCGACTTTCGGCGGAGGCGCCCGCGGCGCCCGCCACCAGGGGCGACGCGCGCGCGGGCGGCGCATAGACTCCGCCGCAGGCACGGGCCGCCGCCAGCCGGGGCGGCCCCGGCACGGGGGGCAGGAGCGGTGGAGGAACGGGAACAGGCCGCGCCGGCCTGGGCGCGGCGCTGGTGGGCGCGCCGGGACACGGCCGCCGACTGGGCGCTGGCGGCGATGGTCTACCCCTGGAGCGCCCTGATGATCGCCGTGGCGCCGGCCGGCCCCTTCGGCGGAACGGCCCTCCAGGCGTCGGGCTCGATGACGCGCGTGCTGTCCATGGCGGCCCTCACCTTCCTGGTGCCCGCCGGCGTCGCCGCCCTGGTGCTGGTGCGCCGCACGCGGCCGGGCTGGCTGCTGGCGGCCTCGGCCGTGCTCATGCTCTGCGTCGGCGACTTCGGCACCCCGGGGCTGGCGCTGTTCAGCTACGCCGCCTGGCAGGAGGACCGGCGGCGGCTGGCCGCCTGGGCGGTCGGCCTCATGGGAGCCACCGCCGTGCTGCTCGGCTCCACGAGCGCCGTCGTGCCCGGCGCGGCGGTGACGCTGGTGCTGATGTTCCAGGGCATGCCGCTGACCGTGGGCCTGTGGGTGGGCACCCGCCGCCAGTTGATCGCCAACCTGCACGAGCGCGCCGAACGCCTGGAGCGCGAGCAGCACCTGCTCGCCGACCAGGCCATCACCGCCGAGCGCACCCGCATCGCCCGCGAGATGCACGACGTGGTCGCCCACCGGGTCAGCCTGATGGTGCTGCACGCCGGCGGCCTGGAGGTCTCGGCCGCCGACGAGCGCACCGTGGCCGCCGCCGGGCTGATCCGCACCACCGGCCGCGAGGCGCTGGCCGAGCTGCGCGGGATCCTCGGCGTACTGCGCGAGGAGCCCGGAGAGGCAGCGCCCACCGCGCCCCAGCCGGTGCTGGCCGACCTCGCCCGCCTCATCGGCGAGTGGCGGCGCGCGGGCATGCCGGTGGAGTGGCGGGTGTCGGGCACGCCCGCGCCGCTGCCCGCCCAGACCGAGCGCACCGCCTACCGCACCGTGCAGGAGGCGCTGACCAACGCGGGCAAGCACGCCCCGGGCGGCGCGGTGCGGGTGGAGCTGGAGCACCGGCCCGGCACCCTGGCGGTCACCGTCGACAACGAGGACCCGCCCGAGGGGCCGCCCGCCGAGCCTCCGCCGGGCAGCGGCTACGGCCTGGCCGGGCTGCGCGAGCGGCTGGTGCTGATCGGCGGTACGCTCACCGCCGGACCCCGGCCCGGCGGCGGCTGGCGGGTGCGCGCCGTGCTGCCCGCCCCGGAGGGCGCGGCAGGCGGCGGCGGGGGCGAGCACGTTGACGACGGCGAGGGGGCGAACCGGTGATCCGCGTGATCCTGGTGGACGACGAGCGGCTGGTGCGCTCGGGCCTGCGGATGATCCTGGACTCCGCCGAGGACGTCGAGGTGGTGGGCGAGGCCGGCGACGGCGCCGAGGCGGTGGAGCTGGCCGCCCGCGTCGAGCCCGACGTGGCGCTGCTGGACATCCGCATGCCCGGCACCGACGGCCTCACCGCGGCCGCCGCGCTGGCCGACCTGCCGCGCCCGCCCAAGGTGGTGCTGCTGACGACCTTCGACCTGGACGAGTACGTGCACCGGGCGCTGCGCGCGGGCGCCGTGGGGTTCCTGCTCAAGGACACCCCGCCGCGCGACCTCATCGCCGCCGTGCGCACCATCGCCGAGGGCAACGCCATGCTGGCGCCCAGCATCACCAAGCGGATGCTGGAGCGGTTCGCGGCCTCGGGCACCGGCGCCGCCGCCGCGGCGGCCCAGCGCCTGTCGGTGCTCAGCGAGCGCGAGCGCGACGTGCTGGTGGCGGTGGCCAAGGGGATGTCCAACGCCGAGGCCGGGCGCGGCCTGGGCATGCGCGAGGCCACGGTGAAGGCGCACGTCAGCAGCATCCTGGCCAAGCTGGGGCTGAGCAACCGGGTGCAGGCCGCCATCCTGGCCCACGACGCCGGGTGGGCCTGAGCGGCGCACCGCGCACCCGGGCGGGGCGGTGCGCGCCGGGCGCCGGGGTGACGTGGTTCACCCGAGGCGGGGCGCCCGCGCGGTCTATTGTGGATGCAGCGCCGCTTCGGGGTCCGCAGTCACGTGTCCCAGACCCGGGCGCTTCGCGCAGCCACCTTTGTTCGTCGTAGAAAGGCCGAGCCGTGGCCGTTCGCACCCAGGGGGGCTTGGGGACGCCGGCCGGGACCGCCGCCGCTCCCGAACCCGGACCCACCGGCCCCACCGGACCCGTGTCCACCGAGTCCGCCGAGCAGTCGGTCCCCCGCCGGCTGCTGGCCGTCGCCACCCGGCTGTTCGCCGAGAAGGGCTTCGACCGCACCTCCGTGCAGGAGATCGTGGACGCCGCCAACGTCACCAAGGGGGCGATGTACCACTACTTCGACTCCAAGGACGACCTGCTCGCCGAGATCTACGCGCGCGTGCTGCGGCTCCAGATGAGCCGGCTCCAGCAGATCGCCGCCTCGGGCGGCCCGGTCGCCGACCGCGTCAGCCGCGCCGCCGCCGACGTGGTGGTCAGCACCATCGACAACCTCGACGACGCCACGATCTCCTTCCGCTCGCTGCACCAGCTCACCGCCGAGAAGCAGCGCGAGGTCCGCCTGGAGCGCCGCCGCTACCACGAGCTGTTCCGCTCGCTGATCACCGAGGGCCAGCGCGCGGGCGTGTTCACCGACCGCGTGCCCGCCGACCTGGTGGTCGACTTCTACTTCGGCAGCGTGCACCACCTCAGCACGTGGTACCGCCCCGACGGCGAGCTGAGCCCCGCCCAGATCGGCGACTACTACGCCGACCTGCTGCTGACCGCCCTGCGGTCCTAGAAGCGGACCGGGCCGCCCCGCCGCCGGTCCGGGGGCGGGGGCCGGTTTTCGGAGAGAATCGGGAGAACGCGCGGCGGGCCGCCGCCGCGCGCCCGTGCGCGCGGTCGCGGCCCGCCTTGGACGTGCCCGGCTAGGCGGCCGGACGCCGCCCGGCCTCCTCTGCCTCCTCCTCGGCCTCCGCGCGGGTCTCGGCCGAGGCGGCGCGGCGGGCCAGCGCCACCGCCGCCAGCGAGATCGCCGCCGTCGCCACCAGGTACACCGCGATGGGCACCCACGACTCGGCGAACCGCGACAGCAGCCACGTGGCGATCAGCGGCGCGGTGCCGCCGGCCAGGGCGGCGCCGACCTGGTAGCCCAGGGTGACACCGGTGTAGCGCACCCGGGTCGAGAAGATCTCCGAGCTGAGCGTGCCGATGGTGGCGGTCACCGGCGGCCACAGGATGCCCAGCCCGATCACCGTGGCGGCCACCAGCATCAGCCCCGACCCTGTCTGGAGCATCAGGAAGTAGGGCACGGCGAAGGCGGCCAGCGCCACGGTGCCCATGACGTAGACGCGCCGGCGGCCCCAGGCGTCCGAGAGCCGCCCGGCCAGCGGGATCGCGACCGTGGCCACCACCGCGGACGCCGTCACCGAGTTCAGCGCCACGGTGTTGGAGTAGTCCAGGGTGCCGGTGGCGTAGCTCACCACGAACGTGCCGAAGATGTAGAACGGCGCGGTCTCGACCACCTTGACGCCCACCGCGATCAGCACCGCGCGCCAGTGGTGGCGCAGGGTCTCCACGATCGGCAGCCTGGCCACCCGGCCCTCGCTCTTGGCGGCGCGGAACGCCGGTGTCTCGTCGATGCCCGAGCGGATCCACAGGCCCACCGCCACCAGCACGACGCTGGCGATGAACGGCACCCGCCAGCCCCACGCCGCGAACTGGGCGTCGTCCAGCAGGCTCATCGCCGACAGCGCAAGGCTGGCCAGCAGCATGCCGCTGGTGATGCCCATCTGCGGCACGCTGCCGTAGAGGCCGCGCCGGCCGCGCGGGGCGTACTCGTAGGCCAGCAGCAGCGCGCCGCCCCACTCGCCGCCGATGCCCATGCCCTGCACCACGCGCAGCGCCACCAGCAGCACCGGCGCCAGCAGCCCGGCGGTCTCATAGGTCGGCAGCAGGCCGATGAGCATGGTCGCGCCGCCCATCAGCGACAGCGTGATGACCAGGGTGCGCTTGCGGCCGACGCGGTCGCCGATGTGGGCGAAGACGATCCCGCCCAGCGGGCGGATGAAGAACGTCAGCGAGAACGTCAGGTAGGACAGCATCAGCGACACGAACGGGTCGTCGGAGGGGAAGAACAGCTCGTCGAAGACGAGGGCCGCCGCCGTGCCGTAGAGGAAGAAGTCGAACCACTCGATCGTGCTGCCGGTCAGGCTCGCCACCAGGACCTTGGTCCGGGTGGGGCCGGGCGGCGTCGAGGGCGGTGTGGGCGGGTTCGCCACGCTCATAGCAGGCTCCTGGTCTCGCGGAGGTTCCGCCCCGAAAGGGCGGACGGGGGATCGGCCCGGTGCTCGGGTCGCCGCGGAGGCGGCGCGGCGCGGGCCGAACGGCGTCGCCGCCGCGTGCCGGGCACGCGCGGCTGGGCCGGGGGAGGGGGGTGGCGGCCGCGTGCGCGCCGGGGTGTGGCCGGTGCGGACGCCGCCGCGGCGCGGCCTGCCGCCGAGTGGTGGTCGGGGCGCGCCGGTGAGCGGTGGCGGAATCCTACGGGCGGGTGAACAGCGGGGTGTTCGTCCCCGCGGACAAAAACCCGCGGGGTTCTTGGTCGCTCCGCACAGTCGTGCGCAGAGAGAACAGCGAGGTGGGTCAGGGCCGGCCCGCCACCCGCCCCGGGCCCGCCGCGACACGCCCGCACGCCGCTGAGCTGGGAGTTGTGGATGAGCAGGACGTGGCCGCCGGGTCCGGAGTTAGGGTGAGAAACTCCAGTGGCCGCGCGCCGCCGCCGACCCGCGGCCGAGTCCGAGCCGACCGACCGACATCCTCGACACATCCCGACCCGTTCCGACCTACAGAGAGCACGAGCTGTGGCCGACCCCTTTGTTCACCTGCATGTGCACACCGAGTACTCCATGCTCGACGGTGCCGCCAAACTCAAGCCCCTCTTCGCCGAGGCGGCCCGCCAGCAGATGCCCGCCGTGGCCATGACCGACCACGGCAACATGTTCGGCGCCTACGAGTTCTGGGAGCAGTCCAAGGGCTCGGGGGTCAAGCCCATCATCGGCATCGAGGCCTACGTCGCGCCCGACTCCCGCTTCCACAAGAAGCGCATGCGCTGGGGCCGCGGCGACTCCGACGACCAGGCCGAGGGCGGCAAGGACATCTCCGGCGGCGGGCGCTACCTCCACATGACCATGTGGGCGCGCAACGCCACCGGCCTGCGCAACCTCTTCCGCATGTCCTCCCTGGCCAGCATCGAGGGCTACTACGGCAAGCCCCGCATGGACCTGGAGCTGATGAGCCGGCACTCCGAGGGCGTCATGGTCTCCACCGGCTGCCCCTCGGGCGGCGTGCAGACCCGGCTGCGCCTGGGCCAGGAGCAGGAGGCCATCGAGTACGCCGCCGGCCTCCAGGACATCTTCGGCCGCGACCACGTGTTCCTGGAGCTGATGGACCACGGCATCGGCATCGAGCGCGAGGTCCGCGAGGGCCTGCTCAAGGTCGGCCGCCAGCTCAACCTCCGCCCCCTGGTCACCAACGACTCCCACTACGTCACCCAGGACCAGGCCGAGGCCCACGACGCCCTGCTGGCCATCGGCGTGGGCAAGAACCTCGACGACCCCAACCGCTTCAAGTTCAACGGCGACGGCTACTACATCAAGTCCGCCGAGGAGATGCGGTCCATCCTCACCCTCGACGAATGGGCCGAGGGCTGCCGCAACACCCTGTGGGTCGCCGAGCAGGTCGAGGACGGCTGCTACGACGAGGTCTTCGCCTCGCGCGACCTCATGCCCAAGTTCGACGTCCCCGAGGGCGAGACCCAGGCGTCCTGGCTGCGCAAGGAGATCGAGCGCCACCTCGCCGTGCGCTACCCCGACGGCGTCACCGACGCCGTGCGCGAACGCGTCGACCGCGAGGTCGGCATCATCGAGGCCATGGGCTTCCCGGCCTACTTCCTCGTGGTCGCCGACATCTGCCAGTACGCCCGCAAGAACGGCATCGCGCTGGGGCCGGGCCGCGGTTCGGCCGCCGGGTCGATGGTGGCTTACGTGCTGGGCATCACCGACCTCGACCCCATCGACCACGGCCTGCTGTTCGAGCGGTTCCTCAACCCCGAACGCGTCACCATGCCCGACATCGACCTGGACTTCGACGAGCGTCGGCGCGGGGAGATGATCGAGTACGTCACCCGCAAGTACGGCGAGGAGCGCGTCGCCCAGATCCTCACCTTCGGCACCATCAAGGCCAAGGCCGCCGTCAAGGACTCCACCCGCATCCACGGCCTGCCCTACGCCCTGGGCGACCAGATCACCAAGGCGTTCCCCCCGGCGGTGGGCGGCAAGGAGATCCCGCTCTCGGCCGTCGAGGACTCCTCCCACGAGCGCTACGCCGAGGCCGTGGAACTCCGCAACCTGATGGAGAAGGACCCCCAGGTCCGCAAGGTCATGGAGACCGCGCGCGGCGTGGAGGGCCTGACCCGCGGCACCGGCGTGCACGCCGCCGGCGTCATCCTGTCGGCCGAGCCGCTGCTGGACGTCGTGCCGCTGCACAAGCGCGACACCGACGGCGCCATCATCACCGGGTTCCCCTTCCCTCAGTGCGAGGAGATGGGCCTGCTGAAGATGGACTTCCTGGGTCTGCGCAACCTCACGATCATCGATGACGCGATCCGCAACGTGAAGTCCAACGAGGGCCTCGACCTCGACTGGTCGAACATCCCCTTCGACGACAAGAAGACCTACGAGCTGCTGGCGCGCGGCGACACCCTGGGCGTGTTCCAGCTCGACGGCACGGCCATGCGGGCGCTGCTGCGGCGCATGCAGCCCACCCGCTTCGCCGACATCGTCGCCGTCAACGCGCTGTACCGGCCCGGCCCCATGGCGGCCAACGCCCACAACGACTACGCCGACCGCTCCAACGGGCGCCAGGAGATCACCTCGATCCACCCGGAGCTGTACGACGCCCTGGACCCCATCCTGGCCGAGACCTTCCACGTGCTGGTCTACCAGGAGCAGATCATGGCGATCGCCCAGCAGTTGGCGGGCTACTCCCTGGGCGGCGCCGACCTCATGCGCCGCGCCATGGGCAAGAAGAAGAAGGAGGCGCTGGAGAAGGAGTACGGCAAGTTCAGCGCCGGCATGCTGGAGCGCGGGTTCTCCCAGGAGGCCATCGACAAGCTCTGGGAGGTCATGCTCCCGTTCTCCGGCTACGCCTTCAACAAGTCCCACGCCGCCGGCTACGCCATCCTGTCCTTCCGCACCGCCTACCTCAAGGCCAACCACCCCGCCTCCTACATGGCCGCGCTGCTGACCTCGGTCAGCGACGACAAGGACAAGATGGCGGTCTACCTCGCCGAGTGCCGCAAGATGGGCATCCGGGTGCTGCCGCCCGACGTCAACGAGTCCGGGCTGCGGTTCTCCGCCGTCGGCAACGACATCCGCTTCGGCATGGGCGCCGTGCGCAACGTCGGCGCCAACGTGGTGGAGTCGATCATGAACACCCGCAAGGCCAAGGGCGAGTTCACCTCGTTCGTGGACTTCGTCTCCAAGATCGAGCTGACCGCCTGCAACAAGCGCGTGGTGGAGTCCCTGATCAAGGCCGGCGCCTTCGACAGCCTGGGCCAGCCGCGCATGGACCTGTTCAACCACCACGAGCACGCCGTCGACGCCATGATCTCGGCCAAGAAGCAGGAGGCCCACGGCCAGTTCGACCTGTTCGGCGGGGGCGACTCCGCCGACTCCGGCCCCATCGGCCTGGACATCGCCTGGTCGGACAAGGAGTGGGACCGCAAGGCCAAGCTCGCCTTCGAGCGCGAGATGCTGGGACTCTACGTCTCCAGCCACCCCCTGGCCGGCGCCGAGCGCATCCTGGCCCGCAACAGCGACGTCTCCATCCCCGAGCTGAACAGCGGCGAGCGCCGCGACCGCTCCGAGGTCCAGATCGCCGGGCTGATCTCGTCGGTGGAGCGCCGGGTCAGCAAGCAGTCGGGCAACCCCTGGGCCAAGGTCACCATCGAGGACCTCGACGCCAGCATCGACGTCCTCTTCTTCGCCGAGGCCTACACCCTCTACTCCGAGGTCCTGACCGAGGACACCGCCGTGTCGGTGCGGGGCCGGGTCAAGGAGCGCGAGGGCGAGTACTCCGTGCAGGCCATGGAGCTGACCCCGCTGGACATCAGCCACGTCACCGAGGGCCCGCCGCCCATGCTGATCACCATGCAGGAGCAGCGGGTCACCGGCGACCTCGTGGACGAGCTGAAGCAGATCCTCAAGGCCCACCCCGGCGACACCCCGCTCACCATCCGGGTCGACCACCCGCTGAAGTCGCGGGTCTACGACATCCCGGGGTACGCGGTGCGGGTGGGCCCCGAACTCGCCGGCGACCTGAAGTCGCTGCTGGGGGCCGAGGCCATCACCTACTAGCCGGCTAACCTCCCCGGCGGGGCGCGGCCCCCCGCCCCCCCGCCCCCCCCGGGGGGCCCCGCCGGGCGGCCCGGCGTGCGCGGGGCGCGCCTGTCCCCGTGCCGCGCCCCGCGTTCCACGCCCGCGCCCGAGCGCCTTCGCACCCGGCCACTCCCGCGCCGAGAAACCGACCGGATGGTATGTTGTGGTCGTTTACGTCGAGCGGGGCCGCTCGGCCGTGCCGCCGCGCGCGGCGCGCTGGGCGCCATGGGCCGCGCCGCGGCCGAACCACCACCAGGGAGTGCGCATGGGCGACAACGGCGGGACCGCCAATCCACCGGGGCTGGACCTGCGGCGGCTGGAGGACCACCTGGCCGACCGGCTCCCCGGCGTGGTCCAGGGCGCGCTGTCGGGCGAGGTGATCGCCGGCGGCCGGTCCAACCTCACCTACGCGGTCACCGACGGCCGCACCCGCTGGGTGGTGCGCCGCCCGCCGCTGGGCCACGTGCTGCCCACCGCCCACGACATGGCCCGCGAGCACCGGGTGGTCTCGGCCCTGGCCGACACCGAGGTCCCGGTGCCGCGCACCCTGCTGCTGTGCACCGACCCCGAGGTGGTCGGCGCGCCGTTCTACGTCATGGAGTACGTCGAGGGCGTGCCCTACCGCACCGCCCGCCAACTCGACGCCATCGGCGCCGAGCGCACCCACGCCGTCGCCATGACCATGATCGACACCCTGGTGGCGCTGCACGCGGTCGACCCGGCGGCCGTGGGCCTGGCCGACTTCGGGCGGCCCGAGGGCTTCCTGGAGCGCCAGGTGCGCCGCTGGTCCAAGCAGTTGGAGGCGTCGCGCAGCCGCGAGCTGCCCGGCATCGACGAACTGCGCGCACGCCTGGCCGAGAACATCCCGGCGGGCACCGCGCCGGCGATCGTGCACGGCGACTACCGGCTGGACAACCTCCTGGTGGGTCCCGACGACCGCATCCGCGCCGTCATCGACTGGGAGATGTCCACCCTGGGCGACCCGCTCACCGACCTCGCGCTGATCCTCACCTACAACAGCGAGGCCATGCGCGCCAGCACCGGGGTCAGCGACGCGCACACCGCCGAGGGCTACCCCGACGCCGACGAGATCATCGCCCGCTACGCGGCGGGCTCGGGCCGCGACATCACCCACCTGGACTGGTACGTGGGCCTGGCGTTCTTCAAGCTCGCGGTGATCCTGGAGGGGATCCACTATCGCTACCGCCAGGGCAAGACCGTGGGCGCCGACTTCGACCGCATCGGCGAGGTCGTGCCCCGGCTGGTCGAGGGCGGGCTCAAGTACCTGACCGGCGGCTGAGCACCGGGGCGTCGGGGCCGCCGCCGCTCAGCCGGGCGCGGTCGTGGGGCGCGTCGAAGTCGGGCAGCGGCCCGGCGGGCACGATCCGGCGCGGGTTCAGATTGCCGTGGGTGATGTAGTAGTGCCGCCGGATGTGGTCGAAGTCGGTGGTCTCGCGGAACGCCGGCAGCGCGTAGAGGTCGCGGGTGTAGCCCCACAGGTTGGGGTAGTCCGCCAGCCGCCGCAGGTTGGTCTTGAAATGGGTGAAGTAGACGGTGTCGAACCGCACCAGGGTCACCCACAGCCGGACGTCGGCCTCGGTGACGTGGTCGCCGGTGAGGAACCGGCGGTCGGCCAGCAGCCCCTCCAGTTCGTCCAGCGCCGCGAACAGTTCGGCCACAGCGGAGTCGTAGGCGTCCTGACCGGGGGCGAACCCGCACTTGTAGACCCCGTTGTTGACCGCCGCGTACACGCGCTCGTTGAGGCGGTCGATCTCGGCGCGCGCGTGCTCGGGGTACAGCTCCACGTCGTGCTCGGCCCAGGCGTTGAAGCGGGCGTTGAGGTCGGGGGTGATGTCGGGGAAGTGGTTGCTGACGATGCGGCGGGTGGCGGTGTCCCACAGCACCGGCACCGAGATGTGGCCGTCGTAGCCGGGCTCGGTGGCCTCGTACAGCTCCCGCAGCAGCGCGAACCCGCCGACCTCGTCGGGGCCGTGCCCGGGGCCCTCGCGGAACGCCCAGCCCCGGCCGTCGCGCACCGGGTCCACGATCGCCACCGAGATCACCTTCTCCAGGCCCTTGAGGCGCCGCACGATCAGGCTGCGCTGGGCCCACGGGCAGGCGTAGGAGGCGTAGAGGCGGTAGCGGCCGGGCTCGGCCGGGAAGCGCTCGCCGCCGACGCGGTCCTGGAAGGGGTAGGTGGGGCGCTGGAAGGTCTTGCCCTTGGGCGCGGTCATGCTTCCGCCGTACTCGCCGTAGACGGCGAAGTCGACGGGCGTGGCGACGATGGCGGTGTCCACGGTGAGCCTCCCGGTGCCTCGGCGCGGCCCGCCCGGCGCGGGCGCCCAAACCCCTGCATACCCGACACCGGGGGCGCGCGCCAGCCCGCTGCGGCGGGGGTGTCACCGGGGGAGCCGGAGGTGTGCCGAGGGGGGTGTCAAACACCCGCGAAAGCGCCGTGGGCCGGGCGTCTCCGGGCGGTTTCCGAGCCGTCCACCACCGGCGACGCCGCTGATCGCAGTGGGGTCAAACACCGGCACTCGGTTCCCGGTACCGGCCGGTAGCTCGGTACGCTGCTGTGCATTCTGTCTGACGAACCGTCGCGAACGCGCCGCATCCGGCGCACGGAGGTGCCTTACATGTCACGCTCGGCACTGGTCACCGGTGGGAACCGGGGGATTGGGCTGGCGATCGCCCGAGAGCTGTCGGCCGGCGGAGACCAGGTCGCCGTGACGTACCGCTCCGGCGAGCCCCCCGAGGGCCTGCTGGGGGTGCGCTGCGACATCACCGACAGCGCGCAGGTCGACGCCGCCTTCAAGCAGGTCGAGGAGGAGCAGGGGCCGGTGGAGGTGCTGGTGGCCAACGCCGGCATCACCAAGGACAAGGTCCTGGCCATGATGAGCGAGGAGGACTTCTCCTCGGTCCTGGACACCAACCTCACCGGGGCCTTCCGGGTGGCCAAGCGCGCGGTGCGCACCATGATGCGCCAGCGCAGCGGCCGGATCGTCCTCATCTCCTCGGTGGTGGGCCTGGCCGGCTCGGGCGGGCAGACCAACTACGCCGCCTCCAAGGCCGGCCTGGTCGGGTTCGCCCGCTCGCTCGCCCGCGAACTGGGCTCGCGCAACGTCACCGTCAACGTCATCGCGCCCGGGTTCATCGACACCGACATGACCTCGGTGCTGCCCGAGGAGCGCCAGGCCGACATCAAGAAGAACGTGCCCCTGGGCCGCTTCGGCGCCCCCGAGGACGTCGCCCGCGCCGTCCGCTTCCTCACCGGCGAGGGCGGCGCCTACATCACCGGAGCCGTGATCCCCGTCGACGGCGGGCTGGGCATGGGGCACTGACGCACCGGGCATCCGGGCCGGTGCCCGGGACGGCCTCCGCGAGCGGCCGGGACCGGTCGCCGCCGACGGCCGCCCGCCTGAGGCGCCCGTGCCCGTGGCCCGTGCCCCCGCCGCACCGCCCCCCGCTCCCGCAACGCCCCCCAGAGCAACCGAACAAGAACAGGACGAACACACTTCATGGGAATCCTTGAGGGCAAGCGCATCCTCGTCACCGGGGTGATCACCGACAGCTCGATCGCCTTCCACATCGCCCGCCTGTGCCAGGAGCAGGGCGCCACCGTGGTCCTGACCGGCTACGGCCGCCTCTCCCTCGTCGAGCGGATCGCCCAGCGCCTGCCCGAGACCCCGCCGGTGCTCGAACTCGACGTCACCGACACCGGGCACCTGGACAGCCTGGCCGACCGCGTGCGCGAGCACGTCGACGGCCTCGACGGCATCGTGCACTCCATCGGCTTCACCCCCCAGGAGGCCCTGGGCGGCAACTTCCTCAACACGTCGTGGGAGGACGTCGCCACGGCGATGCACACCTCGACGTACTCCCTCAAGGCGCTGTCCACGGCCCTGCTGCCGCTGATGAAGGACGGCGGCTCGATCGTGGCGATGGACTTCGAGCACAGCGTCTCCTTCCCCGTCTACGACTGGATGGGCGTGGCCAAGGCCGGGCTCATGTCCACGGCCCGCTACCTCGCCCGCTACCTGGGCAAGGACAGCATCCGGGTGAACCTGGTCTCGGCCGGTCCGCTGCGTACCATGGCCGCGCGCAGCATCCCCGGCTTCGAGGAGCTGGCCGACATGTGGCCGCAGCGCGCCCCGCTGGGCTGGGACACCACCGACCCCGAGCCCGCCGCGCGCGCGGTCGTGGCCCTGCTGTCGGACTGGTTCCCGGCCACCACGGGCGAGGTCGTGCACGTCGACGGCGGTTTCCACTCCACCGGCGCCTAGCCTGCCCCGCGCCCACGGCGCCGACGCGGGCGCCCCCTCACCGGTACCGGGAGGAGGGGGCGCCCGCCGTGTTGTCCGGGTAGCGGTGCTGTCCGGGGTAGGGGGCGGTCGCGGCGGCGCGCAGCGGCGGGCCGCTCGCCGGAGGGCTTGGCAGAGCGGAGCAGACCGAGGGCCGGCCGAGGCAGGCCGGTAGGAAGCGGAGAGGGAGCGGCAGCATGGATCTGGGACTGCGGGGAGCCCGCGTCGTGGTCACGGGCGCGAGCCGGGGGATCGGACGCGCCATCGCGCAGGCGTTCGCCGAGGAGGGCGCGGACCTGGCGGTGTGCGCCCGCTCGCCCGAGCCCCTGGAGCGGGCGGCGGGGGAGCTGCGGGAACTGGGGGCGCGGGTGGTCGCCGAGCCGGTGGACGTGGCCGACACCGGCGCGCTGACGGGTTTCCTGGACCGCGCCGCCGACGAGTTGGGCGGGCTCGACGTGCTGGTGTCCAACGTGTCGGGCGGGAGTTCGGCGTCCTGGGAGCAGGGCTTCGCCACCGACGTGCTGCCGTTCGTGCGGATGGCCGAGCACGCGGTCCCGCGCCTGGCCGCCTCCGAGCGGGGCGGCGCGATCGTGCTGATCTCCACCACCTCGGCGCTGCACTCGGGCCGCCCGTCCGGCCCCAAGTCCTACGGCGCGCTCAAGGCGGCCCTCAACCACCACGCGGCCGCGCTGGGCCGGTCCCTGGCCCCCCAGGGGATCCGGGTGAACACGGTCTCGCCCGGCCCGGTGGAGTTCGAGGGCGGAGGCTGGGCGCGCCGCCGCACGGCCGACCCGGAGTTCTACACCAGTGTGCGCGACCGCATCCCCATGGGGCGGATGGGCCGCCCGGAGGAGATCGCCCGCGCCGTGGTGTTCCTCGCCTCGCCCGCCGCGTCGTTCACCACGGGGGCGAACCTGGTCGTGGACGGCGGGTTCGTCGACCGCGTCTGACCGGTGTGCCCGCCGCGCCCGCCAGGGGCCGCATGGTAGGCGGCCACGGGACTCGGCACCGGAACAGGGGCCGCATCCCCCAATGTCCCCCAAACCCCGCAAAACAACGGGAGGTGCAGCGCATGAGCGGCCCCGCCGCCGATCCCCGCGCCCCCGCCCGCCCGCTGCCCGCCCCGGCCCGCGCGGTCGCGGTGGCCGCCGCGAGCTTCGTCCTGGGCGGCCTGACCTTCTTCGCCCAGGGGTTCCTGCCCGAGGCCGTCTCCTCGTTCGCCAACTCGGCCAGCGGCTGGACCCTGCTGACGGTGCTGCTCATCCACGCGGCGCGGCTGAACACGGCGGCGTCGGCGGTCCTCGGCGCGGTGGGGTTCGTGCTGCTGGTCCTGGGCTACTCCGCAGCGGCCCACCTGCAAGGGCTGTTCTACAGCCCGGTGCTGTTCGGCGCGGTGGGGGCGGTGGTCGGCCCCTTCGTCGGAACCGCCACGGCCTGGCTCCGGTCGAGGTCGCGGCCCAGGGCCGCCGCCGGGACGGCCCTCCTGAGCGGAATCGGTATCGGTGAGGGCGTCTACGGCCTGACCTACATCGCCGACACCACCAGCCCCGTCTACTGGATCGCGGTGGCGGCGGCCGGTACCGCCCTGCTCGCCGCGATGACCGCCACCCGCCTGCGCGGTGCCGGCGCCCTGCCCATCGCCACCGCCCTGGCGGCCACGGCCGCAGTCGCCGGGCTCTTCGTCGTGGCCTACGTGGCGCTGGGTTCGGTCGGCTGAACCGCCCCCGTGGGGCTATCGACGTTGAGGTCCCGCCGCGCCCCCGCCCTTGCGGGCTCGCTCCCCGGCGTCTCAGCCCTCGCGCAGGACCTGGACCAGGCGGGTGTGGCGGTTGATGGCCGCGTTGTCGCGCACGGCCGTGGCCAGGGACGGGCCTGCCGCCTGCACGACGGACAGGTGGCGGCGGGCCGCCGACACGGCGGTGTAGACCTGCGGGCGCGACCCCTTGGTCTCGGGTGGGAAGACCGCCACCACCGCCGGCCAGGTGCCGCCGTGGGCGGCGGCCACGGTGAGCGCCCAGCCGGGACGCAGGTGGCTGAGGTCGGCGACCGGGACACGCGAACCGCCGGGCAGTTCCACGAACAGGCCGGTGCCCGTGCCCGGTGTGCCGGCGTTGCCGCCTCCGGCGGCGCCCGCCGCGACCGCATCAGCCTCCCCAGGTGCCTCCGCCGCCGCGGCGGTTCCCGGCGCCTCGGGTGACGCGGCGGCCTCGGCTCCCTCCGTCGCCTCCACCGACTCCGTCGCCCCCGCCGCATCCGGCGAGCCCTCGGCGCGCAGGTAGCCGACGTCGCCCGCCGCGTAGCCGGGGCCGTCGGCGGTGATGACGACGCGGTCGCCCACGTCCAGGCCGTTGTGCGTGCCCGGCCCCGGGTTGAAGCGCTCCTTGCAGGCGCGGTTGAGCGCCTCGGTGCCCGCCTCGCCGCCGCGCGTGGCCGCCACCAGTTGCACCTGCTCCGCCGGGATGCCCAGCGCCCGGGGGATGGAGTCGGTGATGAGCTGCACCGCCCGGTGCGCCGCCGCCGCTGCCGAGTCCGCCGGGACCACCACGACCTCCCGCTCGGGCGCGGGCACCTCCTCCAGCGCGCCGCCCGCCACCAGCCCCGCCAGGTGGGCGATGGGGCCGGGCCGCGGGCCGTCGGGCAGTTCCGCCACGTGCACCGCGCGCGAGGCCACCAGGTCGGCCACCACCCGGCCCGGCGCCGCCGAGGGCGCCTGGGCGGGGTCGGCGACCAGCACCAGGTGCGTGCCGTCGGCGCAGGCGTCGACCAGCGCGGCGGCGCGCTCGACGTCCAGCCACATCGCCCCGGTGACCACCACCAGTCCGGCCTCCAGCGGGCGCTCGGCGCCACGGGCGTAGACACCGGGGGCCTGGGCCTCCAGCAGCGCCGACAGCGACACGGCGCGGACGTCCTCGCCCGCGCCCAGGGCGGCCAGGTCGGCGTTGAGCGCCGCGGCGGCCTGGGCCGTGGGCGCGGCCACCGCGAGGCCGATCTCGCTCGCCGCCGCGACGGCCGCCGCGCACGCCAGTGTGTGGGCGACGGACACGGCCGCGCCCGCGCCGTGGGTCAGCACGCACACGCCGCGCAGCGCCACCGTGACCAGGGCCGCCTGCGTGCGGGGGTCGATCTCGGCGCCCAGGCGCTCGGCGGTGGCCTCGACCGTCTCGGCGGCGGTGGCGGAGTCCATGATGGGCTCGCTGGTGCCCATGAGCCGCACCACGCCCTCGCCCAGGTCCTGCTCGGCCAGGCCGACCCGGGTCAGCGCGTACCAGCGCTCAGGGTCGGGCATCTCGCCGGGGTCGCCGTCGGCGAAGTCGTCCTCGGGCTCGTCGAACATCTCGAAGAGCATGACGTCGCCGTCGTCCAGGGCGGCGGTCAGGGCGTCGTCCACCGAGCGCACGCCCAGCGACCGGAGCGCGCCCGCCAGGCGGCGCTCCTCCAGCGCGGTGTGGCCCTCGCGGACGGCGCGGCGCAGCAGGTGCGCGGTCAGCGCCCGGCCGCGCCGGGGGTCGTCCGGCGACGCCTCGGCGCCCAGGGCGCGCCGCGCGCAGTAGTCGGCCTGCTCGGGGGTCACCGAGCCCAGGGCGAGCAGCCGCCAGGGGTCGGCCGCGAGTTCACCGGCCGCCCCGGGGCCGAGGGCCGCCACCAGGGGAGCGGCCAGGGAGTCGGGGGCGCCCATGCGACCGAGGACCTCGCCGGTGCGCTCGACCGCGCTGCCCTCCGGGTCGGCGCCCGCGAACTGCGGCGATGACGGCGTCGGTGTCGGCGCCTCGGGCATGGCTGCTGGTTCCTCTCCGGCGGCGGTGGTCGTCCCAGGAGCTTAGCGAGGACCAACGACGGCTTCACACAGCCGCGAGTCCGCACCGCCGGTTTCGCGGCTTATGACCCCTTTTGAAGGAACTGGAAGGAAGAGGAAGCTGCGCGGCCTGCGGCCTGCGGCCTGCGGCCTGCGGCCTGCGGCCTGCGGCCTGCGGCCTGCGGCCTGCGGCCTGCGGCCTGCGGCCTGCGGCCTGCGGCCTGCGGCCTGCGGCCTGCGGCCTGCGGCCTGCGGCCTGCGGCCTGCGGCCTGCGGCCTGCGGCCTGCGGCCCCCTCTATGTCCTCTTGGTGCGGCTGCCGCGCGGCCCACCACCTGCCGGCTACCGGTCAGCGCACGGGGCCCGAGGAGGCGTCGTCCAGGGCCTCGCGGATCTCGCGGGGGAGTTCGACGCCCTCGGTGGCCAGGATCTCCTCCAACTGGGCGGGGGTGCGCGGGCCGACGGTGGCCGCCGCCACGCCGCGGCGGTCGCGGACCCAGCTCAAGGCCACCGCCAGCGGGGACACGCCCAGGCCCTCGGCGGCGGTGCACACCGACTCCACGATGCGGCGGCTGCGTTCGCCCAGGTAGGGCTCCACGTAGGACGCCATGTGGCTGCGCGCCGCGCGGGACTCGCTGGGCACGCCGTTGCGGTACTGCGCGGTCAGCACGCCGCGCCCCAGCGGCGACCACGCGATGAGCCCGGCGCCGTGGTCGATCACGGCCGGCAGCAGGTCGCGCTCGGCGCTCCGGTTGAGCAGGGAGTACTCGCACCCGGCCGACACGATCGGGGTGCGGTACAGCCCCGCCGCCGCGCGCTGCCAGGCGGCGTACTTGGCGAACTGCCAGGCGGTGAAGTCGCCGGTGCCGGCGTAGCGGACCTTGCCCGAGGCCAGCGCGGTGTCCAGCGCCGACAGGGTCTCCTCGACCGGGGTGTCGGGGTCGCGCACGTGCAGTTGCCACAGGTCGACGTGGTCGGTGCCCAGCCGCCGCAGCGACGCGTCCAGCGCCGCCAGCAGGTGGCGCCGCGACAGGTCGCACGGGCGGAACCCCTCGGGCGTGTGCCCGGACTTGGTGGCGATGATCACATCGTCGCGCCGGACCACCCCGTTCACCAGGCGGCCCACGATCCGCTCACTCTGGCCGCCGCCGTAGATATCGGCCGTGTCGATCAGGGTCCCGCCGGCATCCACAAACGCGGTGAGCAAATCGGCGGCCTCGTCCTCGGGGGTGTCCTTTCCCCAGGTCATGGTGCCCAGAGCGGTGCGAGACACCCACAGGCCCGACCCACCCACCTGTCGCTGTTCCATGGCGCGGAGGTTACCCCGTCACGGTGTCGAAAACGGTGATGCGCACCGCAGCACCCCGCGACCACCTGCGGCCACCGCCCCGCGCCGGGCGCCCCGGCGGCCGTTGCCGCCCGCCGCGCCGGGCGCCCCGGCAGCGCGGCGCCGCCCTCGCCCGGATGTCGCGACCCCGGTGATCCCAGTAAGCTTCCGGGGTCTGCCCCCTGCACGTCGCTCGGCGAGCGTCCCTCGCCGCCCGGTGCGGCGACGGCGTGGCCGCGCGGTCCGTGCGCCGACGTGCGGGCGCCCGGCCGTGCCCGCTCCCACGGTCGGCCGCGAGCCACCCCGTCCGTGCGCCGGATCGCGAAACGCCAGGGCACCAGGAGCCCCGCACGCAAACCGAAGAACCCAGGAGCCGATCCCGCCGTGTCCATCTTTGAGGCGATCGTCCTTGGACTGATCCAGGGACTGACCGAATTCCTGCCCATCTCCTCCAGCGGGCACCTGCGGGTGTTCTCCGCCTTCTTCGGCTGGCCCGACCCCGGCGCGGCGTTCACCGCCGTCAGCCAGATCGGCACCGAGCTGGCGGTGATCCTCTACTTCCGCAAGCGGATCTGGGCGATCATCTCCACCTGGACGCGGTCCCTGGTCAACCGCGAGCTGCGGCGCGACATCAACGCCCGCATGGGCTGGTATGTCATCATCGGCACCATCCCCATCGGCGTGCTGGGCCTGACCCTGGAGGACTACATCGAGAGCGTCTTCCGCGACCTGCGGCTGATCGCCCTCACCCTCATCGTCTTCGGCGTGATCCTGGGCGCCGTGGACCGCTACACCCGCAAGCACCGCGAGCTGAGCGACCTCACCGTCGGGCGCGGCCTGATCTTCGGCCTCTTCCAGACCCTGGCGCTGATCCCCGGCGTCTCCCGCTCCGGCGCCACCGTCACCGGCGGCATGCTGCTGGGCTTCAAGCGCGCCGACGCCGCCGAGTACGCGTTCCTGCTGGCGCTGCCCGCCGTGTTCGCCTCGGGCCTCTACCAGCTCACCGACATCGGCGGCGACGAGTACGCCGGCTGGACCGCCACCATCGTGGGCACCGTCGTCGCGTTCGCCGTGGGCTACGCGGTCATCGCCTGGCTGATGCGCTTCATCTCCACCCACAGCTTCATGCCGTTCGTGTACTACCGCATCGCCCTGGGCGTGCTCATCCTCACCCTGGTCAGCTTCGGCGTGCTCGCCCCCCAGTCCGGCGCCACCGGCGACGAGGCGCCCGTGGGCACCGAGAGCGAGCAGAGCGAGCAGGAGGAGGCGCGCGACGAGCCCGAGGCCAGCCCTTCGGCGGAGCCCAGCCCCTCGCCCTCGCCGTCGGCGTCGGTGGACCCCGTCACCGGCTGGCCGATCGACCCCGAGACCGGCCTGGCCCAGGACCCCGAGACCGGCCAGCACCGCGACCCCGACACCGGCGAGAACGTGCAGATCGACCCCAACACCGGGCTGCCCATCGACCCCTACACCGGCCAGCCCTACGACCCGCGCCAGGACGACGCCCAGGGCGGCGCGGGCCAGACCACCGGCCAGGAGCAGCAGCCCGTCGGCTGAGGCCCCCGCCCCCCGACCCGCCCCGTCCCT
The DNA here is from genome assembly GCF_027604915.1 of Streptomonospora mangrovi. Lineage (GTDB taxonomy): Bacteria > Actinomycetota > Actinomycetes > Streptosporangiales > Streptosporangiaceae > Streptomonospora > Streptomonospora mangrovi. The sequence continues at coordinate 31,512 of NZ_JAJAQC010000040.1, read as the reverse complement.
CCGCCCCCTGCTCCGGGCCGCTTCCGCCGCGTCCCGGAGCGGGGGCGCCGCCGACCCCCGGCGGCCGCTATCGTGGCGCGAATGGGGAACCCGTCGCACCAGCCCGCACCGCCTGAACCGGCCGAGCGCCCCGCCGACGCGCCGCCGCCCGAACCCGTCGCCACCCTGCTGCTCGTCCGCCACGGCCTCACCGCCGTCACCGGCGCCACGCTCACCGGCCGCGCCCCCGGCGTGCACCTGGACGAGCGGGGCCGCGCCCAGGCCGCCGACCTCGCCGCCCGCCTGGCCGGGCTCGACCTCGCCGCGATCGTCGCCAGCCCCCTGGAGCGCTGCCAGGAGACCGCCGCCGCCATCGCCGAGGCCACCGGCCGCCCCGTGGCCACCGACGCCGCCTTCACCGAGTGCGACTACGGCGAGTGGACCGGCCGCGCCCTCACCGACCTGGCCCGCGAGCCGCTGTGGCGCACCGTCCAGGCCCACCCCAGCGCCGCCCGCTTCCCCGGCGGCGAAGCCATGACCGAGATGTCGGCGCGCGCCGTGGCCGGGGTGCGCGCGTGGAACCGGCGGCTGACGGCGGAGTCGGCGGCGCCGGTCTACGTCGTGTGCAGCCACGGCGACGTCATCAAGGCCATCACCGCCGACGCCCTGGGCCTGCACCTGGACCAGTTCCAGCGCATCCAGGCCGACCCCTGCTCGCTCACCGCCATCCGTTACACCGCCGTGCGCCCCTTCGTGCTGCGGCTCAACGACGTCGGCGGGTCGGTGGCCGGGCTCGTGCCCGCCCCCGAGGACGCCTCCGGCGAGGCCGCCGTGGGCGGGGGAGCCGGGGGCGCCCGCACCGCCCGCCCCGGCGGCGCGCCGGCGCCCGCCGCCGGTCCCGCCGGCGCCTGAGCAGGGCGCACCCCGCGGCGAATCGCCAGGCTGGGCGGGATCATCTAGGGTTCGTTCCATGTCCGTGTTCGAATACGACCCCCCGGAGCGCTTCATCGCCGGAACGGTGGGGCAGCCGGGAGACCGCACCTTCTTCCTCCAGGCCACCGGCGGCGGCCGGGTCACCAGCGCCGTCGTCGAGAAGGCCCAGGTCTCGGCGCTGGCCGAGCGCATCGAGGAGCTGCTGGAAGAGGTGCGCCGCCGCTTCGGCGAGCCGCCCGAGGAGGGCGTCGGCGAGGTCGACGACGGCCCGCTGGAACAGCCCATCGAGGCCGACTTCCGGGTGGGCACGCTCGCCCTGGCCTGGGACTCCGAGTCCGCCCGCGTGATCATCGAGGCCCAGCAGATCCAGGAGGTCGAGGAGCCCGAGGACGCCGAGGAGGTCGAGGTCTTCGCCCAGGACGCGCCCGCCGACCGCGACGTGCTGCGGGTGCACCTGACGGCGTCGGCCGCGCGCGCGTTCGCGGGGCGGGCCATGCGCGTGGTGGCCGCGGGGCGGCCCAACTGCCCGCTGTGCGGGCAGCCGCTGGACCCCGCCGGCCACATCTGCCCCCGGCAGAACGGCTACAAGCCCGGCGGGCTGTAGCCCGGCGGTTCCAGCAGAGTCGAGGAGGAGGGGACGGGGGCGGTCATGACCGCGTCGTTCGAGGGGCTTTCGGCCACCGACGCCGTTGAGCTGCTGAGCACCGGCGAGCTGACCCCGGTGGGTCGGCTGACCGACGCCTCCAACGCCACGCTGTACTGCACCATCGCCGCCGGCGGCACCGAGGCCGCCTGCGTGTACAAGCCGGTGGCCGGCGAGCGCCCGCTGTGGGACTTCCCCGACGGCACGCTCGCCGGCCGGGAGCTGTCGGCGTTCGCCGTGTCCGACGCGCTGGGCTGGGACATCGTGCCGCCCACCGTCTACCGCGACGGCCCTTTCGGCGAGGGCATGGTGCAGCTCTGGATCGACGGCGACCCCGAGGTCGACCTGATCGAGCTGGCGCGGGCCACCGACCACGCGGGCCTGCGCCGCATGGCCGTCTTCGACGCGGTCATCAACAACTCCGACCGCAAGATCGGCCACCTGCTGCCCACCCGGCAGGGCCACCTCTACGGCTGCGACCACGGCGTGTGCTTCTCCGAGGAGTACAAGCTGCGCACCGTGCTGTGGCAGTGGCAGGGCGAGCCGCTGACCGAGGAGGCGCTGGCCGGGCTGGCGCTGCTGGCCGAGCGGCTGGAGGACCCCGACACCCCGGTGTCGGCGGAGCTGCGGCGCCACCTCACCGAGCCGGAGAACTTCGCGGTGCGCAACCGGGTGCGGCTGCTGCTGCACCACAAGGTGCACCCCTACCCCTCGCCGGACTGGCCGGCGATCCCCTGGCCGCCGGTGTGAGAAGCGCCAAAGCGGGCGGGGCGGGGCGACCGCGCCCCGCCCGCCCGCTGTCCCCACGGCCCGGCCTACACGGCGGCCGGGTCCGCCTCGGGGTCGGCCGCCGACTCCCCGCGCGCGGCCTGGGCGCGCGCGCCGCGCGGCCGGATGAACCGGTCGTCCACCACCCGCACCACGGTGATCAGCGCGGCCGCCACCGCCGCCACCACCAGGGCGGTGCCGATCTTGCCGGGGTCGCTGACGTCCAGCGCGAAGAACGCCTGCCCCACCGGGGTCAGCAGCGCCGTCAGCAGCAGCCCCACCATCGCCGCCACCAGCACCGCCTTCCACCACACGAACGGCCGCGCCACCAGCAGCAGCACCCACAGCGTGGTCGCGCACAGCGTCACCACCACCGCTGTGCGGTCGGTCAGCGCCGGCACCGCCGCGCCGTCCAGCACCAGCAGGTAGGTGGTGATCGCGGCGAACCCGCTGATCAGCCCGGCGGGCACGGCCAGCCGCAGCGTGCGCGCGACGAACCCGGGCCGGGCGCGCTCCACGTTGGGCGCCAGCGCCAGGAAGAACGACGGGATGCCGAAGGTCACCGCGTTGATCAGGGTGGCGTGGCGGGGGAAGAACGGGTAGGCCACCGCGAGCACCCCCACCACGCTGGCCATCGTCATCGAGTACACCGTCTTGGTGAGGAACAGGTTGGCCACGCGCTCGATGTTGCCGATCACCCGCCGCCCCTCGGCGACCACCGTCGGCAGGGTCGCGAACCGGTTGTCCAGCAGCACGATCTGGGCCACCGCGCGCGAGGCCGGGCTGCCCGAGCCCATCGCCACGCCCACGTCGGCCTCCTTCAGCGCCAGCACGTCGTTGACGCCGTCGCCGGTCATGGCCACCGTGTGGCCGCGCCGCCGCAGCGCCCGCACCATGTCGCGCTTGCGCTCGGGCCCCACGCGGCCGAACGCGGTGGTGCGCTCGGCCGCCGCGCCCAGCTCGGCCTCGCCCTCGGGCAGGGCGCGGGCGTCGGCGGGGGAGCCGCCGCCGGGCAGGTCCAGTTCGCGGGCCACGGCGCCCACGGCGGCCGGGTGGTCGCCCGAGACCACCTTGACCGCCACGTCCTGCTGGGCGAAGTAGCGCAGCGTGGGCGCGGCGTCAGCGCGCAGCCGCTGGTCCAGCACCACCAGCGACACCGGCACCACGCGCCCGGGCGCGCCGGGGGCGTCCACCCGCTCGGCGGCGCGGGCCAGCAGCAGCACCCGCAGGCCCTGGGCGGCCAGGCGCGCGGCCTCGGCGGCCTCAGGCGCGCCGGGCGCGGCCAGGACGTCGGCCGCGCCCAGCACCCAGTGCCGCTCGCCCTCGGGCGTGGCGAAGCTCGCGCCGCTCCACTTGCGCGCCGAGGAGAAGGGGGCCAGCGCCACCACCGCCCAGTCGGGCGGACTCGGGCACGCCTCGGCGATGGCGGCCATGCTGGCGTTGGGGGAGGGGTCGGCGGCGGCGAGGGCGGCCAGCACCTCGCGCTCCACGCGGGGGTCGGCCACCCGGCCGCCGCCCAGGTCGCGGAACCCGGTCAGGCGCATGCCGTTCTCGGTGAGGGTGCCGGTCTTGTCGGTGGCGACGATGTCCACCCGCGCCAGCCCCTCGATGGCGGGCAGTTCCTGCACCAGGCACTGGCGGCGGCCCAGCCGGACCACGCCCACCGCGAACGCGATGCTGATGAGCAGCACCAGGCCCTCGGGCACCATCGACACCAGGGCGGCCACCATGCCGCGCAGCGCGTCGGCCACCGGCCCCGACATCCCGCCGCCGCTCACCGGCTCCTCGACGGTGACCTGGCCGCCCAGCACGAGCTGGCTGAAGACGAGCAAGCCGCCGATGGGGAACAGCGCCCAGGTGATGAACCGCAGGATGCGGTCCACGCCCGAGCGCAGTTCGGAGCTGACCAGGGTGAACCGGCTTGCCTCCTCGGCCAGGCGCGCGGCGTAGGCGTTGCGGCCCACGCGGGTGGCGCGGAAGTAGCCGGTGCCGGCCACCACGAAGCTGCCCGACATCACGGTGTCGCCGGCCCGCTTGAGCACGGGGTCGGACTCCCCGGTGAGCAGCGACTCGTCGATCTCCAGGGCGGAGGCCGCGACCACGTCGCCGTCCACGGGCACCTGCTCGCCCTGGCCCACCGCGATCACGTCGTCCAGGACGATCTCCTGCGGGGTGACGGCCACCACGGCGCCGTCGCGCAGCACGCGGGGGCGGGCGGCGTTGACGATGGCCAGCCGGTCCAGGGTGCGCTTGGCGCGCAGCTCCTGCACGATCCCGATCAGCGTGTTGAACACGATGACCAGCGCGAACAGGCCGTCCTGGACGGGGCCCACGACCGCGATCACCGCGAACAGCACCGCCACCATCGCGTTGATGCGGGTGAAGACGTTGCCGCGCACGATCTGCCAGACGCCGCGCGAGGCGCGCACCGGCACGTCGTTGCTCCGTCCGTCGGCGGCGCGCCGGGCGGCCTCCTCGGCCGTCAGCCCGCGCACCCCTGCGGGCGGCCCAGCCGCCCGGTCCTGCCGGTCGCCCAGCGACGCCATGCACGCTCCAAGGGGGGACAAGGGAGAATAAGGGAGAGGGGGATGGGGAAAGGGGCCGGAGCGGCGGCGGAGGGCGCACGGCCCGCCGCACGGCGCCCGGCCGCTCGCCCGAAGCTTAGGGCAGCGGGCGGCCCGGCGCGGTAGTGCCCTCCCGCCAATCGGGGTGGGGACCGCCCCAGGACGGCGCCCGGCGGGTGCCGTGCGGCGGCTCCGCGCCCACCGCGCCGCCGCCCCGCGAACGCCGCGCGCGCGTCCCCGGCGGCGGCGCTGCCTGCGGCGCCGGGCCAAAGCCGGGGGCGGTGGGAACAGCCCCGGCCGCGCGGGCGTACCGTCGACAGAACGGACCCCAGCCCGACCCCGAACCCGGCCACCGGACCCCGCACCCCCGGCGCCGGAACCGGGCCGGGCCGGGGCGCGGCCAGGAGCGGAGGCGGTCGGTCATGTGTACGGTCATCGTCGGCTTCGACCCCGAGAAGTCGACGCCGGTTGTCATCGCGGCCCTGCGCGACGAGATGCTGGACCGGGCCTGGCGCCCGCCGGCCGCGCACTGGCCCGACCACCCCCGCCTGGTCGGTGGCCGGGACGAGCGCGAGGGCGGCACCTGGCTGGCCGCCGGCACCGGCGCCGAACCGGCGGACGGCCCCCGCGTCGCCGCGCTGCTCAACGGGATCCCGCCCGGCGCCGCCTCGCCCACCGACACCATCGTGCCGCCCGACCTGCGCCTGAGCCGGGGGCGGCTGCCCCTGCTGGCGGCCGAGGCCGGCAAGCTCGACCTGCCGCCCGCGGAACTGGCCCGCTACGAGCCCTTCCACCTGCTGCTCGCCGACGCCGCCCGCGCCGTTCTCTACTCCTGGGACGGCCGCCAGGCGGTCGAGCAGCGGCTGCCCGTCGGGGTCACCGTGCTGGTCAACACCGGCTGCGACGGCCAGGAGCCCCGCGCGCGCCGCCACGCCCCGGTGTTCGCCGAGTCCCGGCCTAGCCCCGACGCCGAGCGGTTGCGCACAGCCGGTAGCGTCGCCGACGTGTGGGGCCGGTGGCCCGGCCTGCTGGACGCCGCCGCCCGGGGCGGCGCCCGCACCGGCGGCTACGGCGCGGGTACCGACGACCCGTCCTCCCTCATCGCCCGCTCGGAGTTCGGCGACGGCCGCGTGTGGGGCACCTCCTCCATCACCCTGGCCGCCTGCACCGCCGACACCCTGCGCTACGCCTTCACCCGTGAGCCCGGCGACCCCGGCGGCTGGTACTTCGTCCGCTGACCGCCACCCCGTGTCCTCCGCTCCTCGTCTCTCCTTCGTCGCTCCGCATGTCCTTTCCCCGGCCGCTGACCTGGTACTGCGCTGTGGTGTTTGCCTCACGGGTAAACCTGGGCGGGCGGTGCGGCGTCGTACTGTCGCGGGACCGTGACCCCCGGTACCGACCAGCACCACCCGAGCCGTCCCGGCCGCACCCGGCCCGGACGCGCGCCTGCCCAAGGGGCGAAGGGACGACGATGACTCCGTGACGGCCCGATACGCCTGGCGCAACCGCCGCGCCGACCCCGCACCGCCACCGCCGCGCGTCCCGACCCGCGTCCGCGCCGCCCAGCTCAGGCAGGCCGCGGCCTACTGGCTGCTCTACGTGGTGGCCCTGGCCGCCGCCGTCCTCCACTGGCGCGCCGGCAACGAGTTCCTGTCGGCCGCCTGCGCGGCCATGACCATCCTCAGCGCCGCCGCCATCGCCGCCACCCACCGGCGCCCCTGACCCGCCCACCGGCTCGGCGGTCGAGGGTGGCGGATCTCCCGTCCCGCTGAGGCTTCGGCGGGGCGCGGCGCGCGGCGGCCGCGGCGTACCCTCGGCGGGTGGGATCCACCGATGGAGGAGACGCGATGGCCGAGCCGGAGAAGCGTGACGAGGGTGCGCGGGGCCAGGGGACGGGGCAGCGGCGGGGGCCGCGGGCGCGGCGGGCGCACGTGGTGCGCTCGGAGCGGCTGACCCCGCACATGATCCGGGTGGTGCTGGGCGGCCCGCAACTGGCGGAGCTGCCCGTGGGGGAGTACACCGACCACTACGTCAAGCTGCTGTTCCCGCCCGCCGGTGAGGACTACCCCGAGCCCTTCGACCTCCAGCGGATCCGCGCCGAGCTGCCGCGCGAGCGGTGGCCGAGCATGCGCACCTACACCGTGCGCGCCTTCGACCGCGAGGCGGGCGAGATGACCGTCGACTTCGTCTACCACGGCGACAGCGGGCTGGCCGGGCCGTGGGCCGCGCGGGCGCGGCCGGGCGACCCCATGTACTTCGCCGGGCCCGGCGGCGGTTACGCGCCCGACCCCGCCGCCGACTGGCACCTGCTCGCCGGCGACGAGAGCGCGCTGCCCGCCGTCGCCGCCGCCCTGGAGGGCCTTCCGGCGGGGGCTGCGGCGCGCGCGTTCATCGAGGTGGCCGGACCGGAGGAGGAGCAGAAGATCGCCGCTCCGGCCGGTGCGGAGGTCACCTGGCTGCATCGCGGCGCCGAGCCGGTGGGAGCCCGCCTGGTGGCCGCCGTGACCGGGCTGGACTTCCCGCCCGGCGACGTCCAGGCGTTCGTCCACGGCGAGGCGGGGTTCGTCAAGGAGCTGCGCCGCCACCTGCGCCAGGACCGGGGATTGGCGCGCGAGCGGCTGTCGATCTCGGGCTACTGGCGGCTGGGCATGGACGAGGACGGCTGGCAGTCCAGCAAGGGCGAGTGGAACCGCCAGGTGGAGCAGGAGCAGGAGCAGGAGCGACAGGAGCAGCGGTGAGCGGTTCCGGCGGCGGACGGCTCGGCCCCTGTCACGGGGGCCGAGGCCGGCCGCCCGGCACTTCTGCCTCTCGTCCTCGCTCAACCCGCTGAGCGGCCGTCGATCCAGTAGTACTGGGTGTGGAACCGCGACCGCTCCAGGCGCAGGCTCTCGCGCAGGACCGTGCGCAGCCGCTTGATGAGCGCGCGTTCGCCCGCCGCCCACACGTACAGGCCGCCCGCCGCACCGTTCGCCCGGCCCTCCGCGGGGCCGTCCCCCTTCGGCGCCGCCGCGTGCACGGCCCGTGCCAGGGCGGCGCCGCGATCGGCCGTGGGAGCCACCCACCGCCAGTCGGCCGAGGCCGCCGAGGCCGGGCGCTGCGCCTGGGGCAGCGCGCCGGTGTCGGGGTGGCCGTCCTCGATCAGCACCCGCACCGGGACCTCCGCCGGGATCGCGGCGAGCCAACTGTTGATCGCCGGCAGCGCCGTGGCGTCGCCCGCCAGCAGCACGTGCGAGGTGCCCTGGGGCAGGCCGATGCGGGCCGGGGTCAGCGCGACCTCCAGTTCGTCGCCCACGGCCGCCGCCCGCGCCCAGTCCCCGGCCGGACCCGGCGTGGTGTGCAGCACGAAGTCCAGCGCGAAGGTGCCGTCGTCGGGCCGGACGTCGACCAGGGTGTAGCCGCGCTGGCTGACGCGGCCCTCGCCCTTGGCGGTGTTGGGCACCCACAACGCAGCCACAGCGTGGGGAACACGTCCAGGCCGCGCACGAACTCCGGCGCGGCGAAGGTGATCCGCCGGTACCAGGGGGTGAAGTCCCGCACGGCGGTCACGGTGACGGGGTGGTTGGCCACCCCCATCACGCGCAGCACGCCGCGCTGCCAGTTGGCCGGCATGGCAACCACTCCTCCATCGGGGCCGGCCCGGAGGCGGCGGCACGGGGACGACAGGCGTATGAGGTTAGCCTTGCCTAATGGAGCTGTCCAGGGTGGCGGCCCGCCGCTCCCGAGCGTTCTCCCCTCGCGCCGCCGCGACCTGGGACAATCCGGCGCGCCTCTCACGTTCCTCTTGTAGAGGCCGTCTACGCTCGCGCGGGTGCCGCGGCGCCGCCGAGCACGGCGGGCACCCGGCGTACCGGCCGTACACGACGCGGGCCGACGACGCGGCCGCATACGGCGCAGGCGGTGCACCACCACTCCGGCGGTGCACCACGCAGGCAAGGGGGGCGACATGCGCGGGGACGACACCGGTCCGCGGGACCGGGCGGCGCGGGTCCTGGTGGTCGAGGACGATCCCAACATCCTGGAGCTGCTGACCGCCTCCCTGGACCTCAGCGGCTACGACGTGCGCGGCGCGGCCGACGCCGACGCCGCGCTGGGCGCCCTCACCGGCTTCGCCCCCGACATCGCCGTCGTGGACGTGCTGCTGCCCGGCCGCAGCGGCCTGGACCTGGTCGGCGACCTGCGCGGCGTGCTGGCCGACCTGCCCGTGCTGATGCTGACCGCGCGCGGCACCGTGGCCGACCGCCTGGCCGGCCTGCGGGCCGGGGCCGACGACTACGTCACCAAGCCCTTCAGCCTGGAGGAGGTCCTGCTGCGCCTGGAGGCCATCCTGCGCCGCACCGGCGCCCAGCCCGCCGACGCCGACGACCCGCCGCTGCGCTACGCCGACCTGGAACTGGTCGAGGAGGCCCACGAGGCCCGGCGCGGCGGCACCCCCATCCCGCTGTCGCGCACCGAGCTGGCGCTGCTGCGCTACCTGCTCCTCAACGCCGGCCGGATCGTCAGCAAGGCCCAGATCCTGGACCGGGTGTGGGGCGGCGACACCGGCGACACCCGCGTCGTGGAGACCTACGTGAGCTACCTGCGCCGCAAGATCGACTCCGGCCGCGTCCCGCTGATCCACACCGTCTGGGGCGTGGGCTACACCCTGCGGCTGAGCCCGGAGCGGCGGCGGTGAGCCCGGCCGACGCGCCCCCCGCGCCCACTCCGCCTACTCCGTCCGCCCCGCCCACTCCGCCCGCCCCCCGCGCCCGGCGGCTGCCGCCGCTGGGGCTGGCCCGGCGGATGACCCTGGTCGTGCTCGTCCTGGCCGCGCTGTGCCTGGCCGTGTTCGGCGCGGCGGGCGCGGCCCTGCTGTACCGCTCGCTGCTGCACGAGGCCGACGACCGGCTGCACACCCTGGTCGGCGGCCCTCACGAGGACGGCCCGCCGCCGCGCCCGCCCGCCGGCGACGGCCCCCCGCCCTTCCCCACCGACCTGCGCACCCTCACCGTCGACGCCGAAGGGGAGGTGTCCGACGTCGTCGGGCGCACCGGCACCGACGCCACCATGCCCGACGTGGCCGCCCTGGGCGCGGCCGAGCTGCGCGACCGCGCCGGGCAGCCCTTCACCGTCTCCGGCACCGGCGGCACCCGGTGGCGGGTGCTGACCGCGACCGACGCCGACGGCGGGGCGCGCGTGGCCGCCCAGTCCCTGGCCGAGGTCGACGGCACGCTCACCCAGCTCCTGCTGATCGAGGCCGGACTCGGCGCGGCCGTGCTGGCCCTGCTGGGCGCCGCCGCCGCGGCCACGGTCCGCGTCCAGTTGCGCCCCCTGCACGCCATCGAGGCCACGGCCCAGGCCATCGCCGGCGGCGACCTGGACCGCCGCATCCCCGACCAGGACCCGCGCACCGAGACCGGGCGGCTGGGCGCGGCGCTCAACACCATGCTCGCCGGGCTGGCGCGGGCGGTGCGCGACCGCGACCGCTCGGCCGCCGCCACCCGCCGGTTCGTCGCCGACGCCTCCCACGAGCTGCGCACCCCGCTGTCGTCCATCCGCGGGTTCGCCGAGCTGTACCGCCAGGGCCGCGCCCAGGGCGTCGTCACCCCCGACGAGCGCGCCGACCGCTGGATGTCGCGGATCGAGCAGGAGGCCGCGCGCATGGCCGGCCTGGTGGACGACCTGCTGGTGCTGGCCCGCTTCGACGAGGCGCCCGAACTGGAGCGCGAACCGGTGGAGCTGGGCGAGGTCGCCGAGAGCGTCGCCGCCGCCATCGGCGCCCGCTCCCCGGGCACCCCCATCACCGTGGCCGCGCCCGAGCCGGTCACGGTCACCGGCGACCCCGACCGGCTCCGCCAGGTGCTGGAGAACCTGGTCGGCAACGCCGCCGTGCACACCCCGCCCGGCACCCCGGTGCGGGTGTCGGTCGCCGCGCGGTCCGCGCCGCCCCCGCCCGGCGCGGCCGGCGTCGGCGCGCTGCCGCCGGGCACCGCGCGCGTGGCCGTGGTCACCGTGCACGACGACGGGCCGGGGATCGCCCCCGACGCCCTGGCGCACGTGTTCGACCGCTTCTACCGCGTGGACGAGGCGCGCTCGCGCGGGGGAGCGGGCCTGGGGCTGTCCATCAGCGCCGCGTTCGTCGCCGCCCACGACGGCGCCATCGCGGTGGACTCCGCGCCCGGTCGCGGCACCGACTTCACCGTGGCCCTGCCGATGGCCTGAGCGGCGGCGCCGCGCAACGCGCGGTGCGGGGGTATTGCGGCCGAAAGCGGCGGATATCCTCTGGCTATGCGTTCATGGCCCGCGCCCGACCTCGTCCGGCTGCCCGGCAGCGGCGGCCCGCTCACCGTCCACGACACCGCCTCCGGCGGCCGGCGGACCGTCGATCCCGGGCCCACCGCCCGGATGTACGTCTGCGGGATCACCCCCTACGACGCCGCCCACCTGGGCCACGCCTTCACCTACCTGACCTTCGACCTGGTCAACCGGGTGCTGCGCGACGCCGGCCACGGCGTCGACTACGTGCAGAACGTCACCGACGTCGACGACCCCCTGCTGGAGCGGGCCGAGGCCACCGGCGAGGACTGGCGCGCCCTGGCCGAGCGCGAGACCGACCTGTTCCGCGCCGACATGGCCGCCCTGCGCATCCTGCCGCCGCGCGCCTACGTCGGCGTGGTGGAGTCGGTCGACCTCATCGCCGACTTCGTGGCGCGCATCCGCGCCACCGGCGCCGCCTACGACCTCGACGGCGACATCTACTTCGCCGCCGAGTCCGCGCCGCACTTCGGCGAGGTCAGCGGCTACGACCGCGCCACCATGCTGGAGCTGTTCCCCGAGCGCGGCGGCGACCCCGACCGCCCCGGCAAGAAGGACCCGCTGGACTGGCTGCTGTGGCGCGCCGAGCGCCCCGGCGAACCCGCCTGGGACTCCCCGCTGGGCCGGGGCCGCCCCGGCTGGCACGTGGAGTGCAGCGCCATCTCCCTCAACGAGCTGGGCATGGGCTTCGACATCAGCGGCGGCGGCGACGACCTCGTCTTCCCCCACCACGAGATGGGCGCCGCCGAGGCCCGCTGCGTCACCGCCGCCACCGGCTCCGCCCACACCGGCCCCCACGCCCGCGCCTACATGCACGTGGGCATGGTCGGCCTCGACGGCGAGAAGATGTCCAAGTCGCGCGGCAACCTGGTGTTCGTCTCCCGGCTGCGCGAACGCGGCGTCGACCCCATGGTGCTGCGCCTGGCCATGCTGCCCCACCACTACCGCGCCGCCTGGGAGTGGACCGACGACCAGCTCGACTCCGCCGCCCGCCGCCACGGGCGCTGGCGCGCGGCCGCCGACCTGCCCGCCGGCCCCGACGCCCGCCCCCTCCTGGACCGGGTGCGCGCCGCCCTGGCCGACGACCTCGACACCGCGACCGCGCTGGCCGCCGTGGACGACTGGGCCGAGCGCGCGCTGGCCTCGGGCGGCGACGACCCCGCCGCCCCCGCCCTGATGCGCGACACGGTCGACTCCCTGCTCGGGGTGCGGCTCTAGCCTCCCGGCGCGGCGGGGGCGACACCCCCGCCGCGCACCCGCCCACCACCCGCCCGGCCACCCGGTCGGGCCGCACCGCCGGTAGGCGGCCACTTGTGGCCGCCGGCGCCCGTTCGGTCACCCGCGGTGGCGCGGCCGTGGTGGGATGGTGACCATGAGCACCCCCACACAGCCCAGCTCCGCCGCCGCGCTCGTGCAAGCGTTCGTCGCGACCGGAGACACCCTGTCCGACCGCGCCGACCTCGCGCGCTTCCTGCGCGAGCACCGGCTGGTGACCGAGGGCGCGATCCCCATCACCCTGGCCGACTTCGAGGAGGCCGTCTCCCTGCGCGACGCGATGCGCGCGCTGCTCCAGCGGGCCAACGGCGCGCCCGCCGACGAGGACGTGATCGCGCGCGGCCAGCGCGTCCTGGACGGACTGCGGGTGACCGTGCGGCTGGAGCCCGGCGAGGACCCGGCGGGCCTGCTGGCCCCGGCGGTGGTGGACGAGGTGCGGCGCGGGCTGGCCCGGATCGCGGGCGCGTGGGCCGCCGTGGCCGCCACCGGCGAGTGGCGCTCGCTCAAGCCCTGCGGCACGCCCCGAGCCCCATCCCGGGACACGTTCTGCGACCGGTGTGCCGCCGGGCCGGCGCCCCCGCCGCCCGGCGGCACACCGCCTTCTCTCAGCCGTCTCCGCCCGCTCCATTCGGCCGGGCGGGTCGGCGGTACAGGCGAGCGGCGCGCCTTCCGCGCGCCCCCCGGGATCAGCCCCGGCCGCGGCGCCTGAGGTAGCGCTCGAACTCCCGCGCGATGGCCTCGCCCGACGCCTCGGGCAGGTCGGCGGCGTCCTTGGCCTCCTCCAGGCTGCGCACGTAGCCGGCGATGTCGTCGTCCTCGGAGGCGAGTTCGTCCACCCCGCGCTCCCAGGCGCGCGCCTCCTCGGGCAGGTCGCCCATGGGCACCGTGGTGTCCAGGACGTCCTCGACCCGGCGCAGCAGCGCCAGGGTGCCCTTGGGGCACGGCGGCTGCGCCACGTAGTGGGGCACCGCCGCCCACAGCGACACCGCCTCCAGCCCGGCGCTCTGGAACACCTCGTGCAGCACGCCGAGGATGCCCGTGGGGCCGTCGTAGGTGGTGGGCTCCAGATGCAGCACCGAGCGCAGCGCCTCGGGCGAGGTGATACCGGTCACCGGCACCGGGCGGGTGTGCGGGGAGTCGGCCAGCAGGGCGCCCACCAGCACGATCCGGCGCACCCCCAGCTCGCGGGCGATCGCCAGCAGGTCGCCGGCGAAGCCGCGCCAGCGCATGTTGGGTTCGGGGCCGCTGACCAGCACGACGTCGTGCGGCGCGCCGTCGGGGCGGGCGACCGACACCCGGGTCGTGGGCCAGGCCAGCCCCTGGTGCTCGCCGTCGACGACGGTCGCGCGCGGGCGGGACACCTGGAAGTCGTAGTAGTCGTCGGGCGCGAGCGCCAGGAGTTCGTCGGCGTCCCAGGCGGCGGCCAGGTGCTCGATGACCGCGCTCGCGGCCTCACCGGCGTCGTTCCAGCCCTCGAACGCGGCAACCATGACAGGCTCGACGAGCTCGGGCGCGCTGTCGAGCTCGGTCACTGACCGCCTCCTCGTCTCCGCCGGGCCGGGTGGCCCGGTCTGGTGTCCTCGGCGAATCGCGCGCGGGTCCGCGCGCCATCCAGCCCTACCACGTCCGGCCGCGGTGGCGACAGCCACCGGGCCGCCGTCCCAGGCCGCCGCCGACGGCGGCCGCACCTGACATAGGGCCATGACCACCCTATGACCACGGGGCCTCAGGGCATAACCGTTACACCGCCCGCGTTATGCCCGCCGAGGGCAGCCCCCGCCGGCCGCAGCGGTGGACCCCACCGCCTGACCAGCCGCCCCGCCACGCCGAACGGCGCCGGGCACCCCCGAACCCGGCGGGGCCGCCGCACCGACACTAAGGTTGAACGCTATGAGTTCTCGACTCTCCTTCCGAGATGCCCTCGCCCAGCGCGTCATCGTGGCCGACGGCGCGATGGGCACGATGCTCCAGGCCCACGACCTCGACCTCGACGACTTCGACGGGCTCGAAGGCTGCAACGAGATCCTCAACGTCACCCGCCCCGACGTCGTGCGCGCCGTCCACGGCGCGTTCTTCGACGTCGGAGTCGACTGTGTCGAGACCAACACCTTCGGCACCAACTTCGCCGCCCTCAGCGAGTACGACATCCCCCACCGCACCCACGAACTCGCCGCGGCCGGCGCCCGCCTGGCCCGCGAGGTCGCCGACGAGTACTCCACCGCCGACCACCCCCGCTACGTCCTGGGCTCGGTCGGCCCCGGCACCAAGCTGCCGACCCTGGGCCACGTGCCCTTCGCCACGCTGCGCGACTACTACGAGCAGTGCCACCGCGGCCTCATCGAGGGCGGCGCCGACGCCATCCTCATCGAGACCTGCCAGGACCTCCTCCAGACCAAGGCCGCCGTGATCGCCGCCCAGCGCGCCCGCCGCGCCGCCGGCGTGGACGTCCCGATCATCGCCCAGGTCACCATCGAGACCACCGGCACCATGCTGCTGGGCTCGGAGATCGGCGCCGCCCTGACCTCCCTGGAGCCGCTGGGCGTCGACGCCATCGGCCTCAACTGCGCCACCGGCCCCGCCGAGATGAGCGAGCACCTGCGCTACCTCTCCCACCACGCGCGCGTGCCGATCACCTGCATGCCCAACGCCGGCCTGCCCGAGCTGGGCGCCGACGGCGCGGTCTACCCCCTCCAGCCCCACGAGCTGGCCGACGCCCACGACACCTTCACCACCGAGTTCGGGCTGTCCATGGCCGGCGGCTGCTGCGGCACCACGCCCGAGCACCTGCGCCAGGTGGTGGAGCGCGTGGCCGGGCGCGGCATCAAGGAGCGCCGCCCCTTCAGCGAGCCCGCGGCCGCCTCCCTCTACCAGAGCGTGCCGTTCCGCCAGGACACCAGCTACCTGGCCATCGGCGAGCGCACCAACGCCAACGGCTCCAAGAAGTTCCGCGAGTCGATGATCGAGGAGCGCTACGACGACTGCGTCGAGATCGCCCGCGACCAGATCCGCGACGGCGCCCACATGCTCGACCTCAACATCGACTATGTCGGCCGCGACGGCGCCGCCGACATGCGCGAGCTGGCCTCGCGGCTGGCCACCGCCTCCACCCTGCCGCTGATGCTGGACTCCACCGAGCCCGCCGTGATCGAGGCCGGCCTGGAGACGTTGGGCGGGCGCGCCGTGGTCAACTCGGTCAACTACGAGGACGGCGACGGCCCCGACTCCCGCATCAAGCGGCTGATGCCGGTGATCAAGGAGCACGGCGCCGCCGTGGTCGGCCTGACCATCGACGAGGAGGGCCAGGCCCGCACCGCCGAGTGGAAGGTGCGCGTGGCGGTCCGCCTCATCGAGGAGCTGACCGGCGAGTGGGGCATGCGCCTTGAGGACATCATCATCGACACCCTCACCTTCCCCATCGCCACCGGCCAGGACGAGACCCGCCGCGACGGCCTGGAGACGTTGGAGGCCATCAAGGAGATCACCCGGCGCTACCCGGGGGTGCAGACCACCCTGGGCCTGTCCAACCTCTCCTTCGGCCTCAACCCGGCCGCCCGCATCGTGCTGAACTCGGTGTTCCTGCACGAGTGCGTCGAGGCGGGGCTGACCTCGGCCATCGTGCACGCCTCCAAGATCCTGCCGATGAACCGGATCCCCGAGGAGCAGCGGCAGGTCGCCCTGGACATGATCTACGACCGCCGCACCCCCGACTACGACCCGCTCGCCCGGTTCCTGGAGCTGTTCGAGGGCGTCGACGCCCAGGCCATGAAGGCGTCGCGTGCCGAGGAGTTGGCGGCGCTGCCGCTGTGGGAGCGGCTGGAGCGGCGCATCGTCGACGGCGAGATGGTGGGCATCGAGGCCGACCTCGACGCCGCGCTGGCCGAGCGCTCCGCGCTGGCGATCGTCAACGACACCCTGCTGGCGGGCATGAAGGTGGTCGGCGAGCTGTTCGGCTCCGGCCAGATGCAGTTGCCCTTCGTGCTGAAGTCGGCCGAGGTCATGAAGGCCGCCGTGGCCTACCTCGAACCCCACATGGAGAAGACCGACGACGACGGCAAGGGCCGCATCGTGCTGGCCACCGTCAAGGGCGACGTCCACGACATCGGCAAGAACCTCGTGGACATCATCCTGTCCAACAACGGCTACGACGTGGTCAACCTCGGCATCAAGCAGCCGGTGTCGGCCATCCTGGAGGCCGCCGAGGAGAACCGCGCCGACGTCATCGGCATGTCGGGGCTGCTGGTGAAGTCCACCGTGGTGATGCGCGAGAACCTGGAGGAGATGAACTCCCGGGGCATCGCCCGCCGCTACCCGGTGCTGCTGGGCGGCGCCGCGCTCACCCGCTCCTACGTCGAGCAGGACCTCGCCGAGGTGTTCGAGGGCGACGTCCGCTACGCCCGCGACGCGTTCGAGGGGCTGCGGCTGATGGACGCGTTCATGGCCGTCAAGCGCGGTGTGGAGGGCGCCGAGCTGCCCGCGCTGCGCCGGCGCCGCGTCACCGGCGGCGCCCGCCTCAAGGTCACCGAGCCCGAGGACATGCCCGCCCGCAGCGACGTCGCCACCGACAACCCGGTGCCCACCCCGCCGTTCTGGGGCGACCGCATCAGCAAGGGCGTGCCGCTGGCCGACTACGCCGCCTACCTCGACGAGCGCGCCACCTTCATGGGCCAGTGGGGGCTCAAGGGCGCCAAGGGCGACGGCCCCACCTACGAGGAGCTGGTCGAGACCGAGGGCCGCCCCCGGCTGCGGATGTGGCTGGACCGCATCCAGACCGACGGCCTGCTGGAGGCCGCCGTGGTCTACGGCTACTTCCCCTGCCACAGCGACGGCGACGACCTGGTGGTGCTGGACGACGACGGCAGCGAGCGCACCCGCTTCACCTTCCCGCGCCAGCGCCGCGACCGCCACCTGTGCCTGGCCGACTTCTTCCGGCCCAAGGAGTCCGGCGAGACCGACGTGGTGGCGTTGCAGGTCGTGACCGTGGGCTCGGCGATCAGCCGCGCCACCCAGAAGCTCTTCGAGCAGAACGCCTACCGCGACTACCTGGAGCTGCACGGGCTCTCGGTGCAGCTCACCGAGGCGCTGGCCGAGTACTGGCACACCCGGGTGCGCGCCGAGCTGGGCTTCGCCGGCGAGGACCCCGCCGACCTCGACGCGTTCTTCAAGCTGGGCTACCGCGGCGCCCGCTTCTCCCTGGGCTACGGCGCCTGCCCCGACCTGGAGGACCGGGCCAAGATCATGCAGTTGCTGGAGCCCGAGCGGGTGGGCGTCACGTTGTCCGAGGAGTTCCAGCTCGTTCCCGAACAGGCCACCGACGCGATCGTCATTCATCACCCTGAGGCGAAATACTTCAACGTATGACCCGTACCGGCTCGTCCCTCCAGGCCGTCCTCTTCGACATGGACGGCACCCTGATCGACAGCGAGGGCCTGTGGGGGCGGGCCGAGTCCGCCACGGTGGCCGACCTCGGCGGGGTGTGGACCCACGAGGACCACCGCCGCAACATCGGCGGCGCCTCCGGGCAGGTGGCGCGCTACATCCTCGACCTCACCGGCGCCGACGCCGCGCCCGAGGAGGTCGCCGCGCGCATGCAGGCGGAGTTCGCCCGCGCGCTGGACGACGGCGCCGACCTGCGGCCCGGCGCCAAGGAGCTGGTGGCGCTGGTGGCGGCCTCCCCGCTGCCCAGCGCCCTGGTCACCTCCACCCGCCGCGCGCTGGTGGAGCGGGCCATCGACGCCATCGGCCTGGACAGCTTCGACGTGTCGGTGGCCGGCGACGAGGTCGAGGCCAACAAGCCCGACCCCGCCCCCTACCTCAAGGCCGCCCGGCTGCTGGGCGTGGACCCGCGGGCGTGCGTGGCGTTCGAGGACTCCGCGGTGGGGGTGGCCTCGGCCATGGCGGCGGGGTGTGTGACGGTGGCCGTGCCCGACCAGGTGGAGCTGCCCTCAGCACCCGGGCTCGTCGTGCGCGACTCCCTGGTCGGAATCGAGCTGGACTGGCTCGACTCCCTCGTCTCCGCGAAAACAATTTGATCAGCGCGCCGTTCATCCGGTAGAAACACGGCGGGCGAAACCCCTGTTCGGCGATCTCTGCCCCGGACCGCGCGTGCGCGTGGTTTGGGGCCTTCTGCTGCGCTCTGGCGGGCAACGCCCAATTCGGGGCCACCGGGAATTCCGGGGAAATTGATAATGGTGCGAAAAATGCGGCGCGCGTGAATATGACATTCGCATAGGAATGGCGTCACAATTCGGCGACAACCCCAACTCCCCGCCATTGTGCGATCACGTGGGGCGTAAATTTGCGCTGTGTCCCGTGTGACGGCACGACCCCTGTGCCGTTTCCCCCGCACCGTGCCGCCCTCAGGGGGTCTGCCATGACCGCGCCGCTGGACGTCCCCGACCCCGCACACCCCTCCGGCCCCGTGGGGGCCGACCCCGCCGCGGCGGCGCCGCCCGCCGCGCGCACCCGCTCCCTGAGCCGCATCGCCTGGGACCGGCTGCGCCGCGACCGGGTCGCCATGGCCGGGGGAGCGGTGGTGGTCCTGGTCATCGCCGTCGCGGTGCTCGCCCCGCTGATCGTGCGGTTCGTGGGCACCCCGCCCAACCAGTTCAACTCCGACCTCATCGACCCCGTGCTGGGCACCGCCAACACCCCCTGGGGCGGAATCAGCGCCGAGCACCCCTTCGGCGTCGAGCCCGTCAACGGCCGAGACCTGTTCAGCCGGGTCGTCTACGGCGCCCGGATCTCCATCCTCATCGGCTTCCTGGCGACCCTGGTGTCGGTGGTCATCGGCACCGTCATGGGCATCGTCGCCGGCTACTTCGGCGGCTGGGTCGACGCCCTCATCAGCCGGCTCATGGACGTGTTCCTGGCGTTCCCGCTGCTGCTGTTCGCCATGGCGCTGGCCGGGGTGATCCCCGACGCCGCGTTCGGCCTGGAGGGCAACAACCTGCGGGTGGCGATCCTGGTGTTCGTCATCGGATTCTTCAACTGGCCCTATATCGGGCGCATCATCCGCGGCCAGACACTCAGCCTGCGCGAACGCGAATTCGTCGAGGCCGCGCGCAGCCTCGGCGGGTCCAACGCCTACATCCTCTTCCGGGAACTGCTGCCCAACCTGGTGGCGCCCATTCTGGTGTACTCCACCCTGCTCATTCCGGTGAACATCCTCTTCGAGGCCGCGCTGTCGTTCCTGGGCGTGGGAATCAATCCGCCCACCGCCGCCTGGGGACAGATGCTCTCCTCGGCCGTGCAGTTCTACAGCGTGGCGCCCAATTTCATGCTCGCCCCCGGACTGGCGATCTTCGTGACCGTCCTGGCGTTCAACCTCTTCGGCGACGGCCTGCGCGACGCCTTCGACCCCCGCACCCACTGACCGCCCCGCCGGGCCGACCCCCCGCGCGCGGTCGCCCCCGGGCGACCCACCCCGCCCCGCACCGCACCCCCCGGGCGCACACCCCGCCGCCCGATCCCCCCTCCGGGGACACCCCCCGGACACACGAGAAAGGCCCCCACCATGACACAGCCAGGGCGAAGCCGCCTCAAAGGTGCCGCGGCCGCCGGCGCCGCCGCCGTGCTCGTGCTCTCGGCGTGCTCCGGCGGCGGCGGAGACGACGGCGGCGGCGGAGAGGCCGCCCGCGACATGGGCGTGGAGGAGATCGTCCGGCCCAGCGACGAGCAGGGCGGCACGCTGCGCTTCGCCCACTCCGACGAGTTCGACTCCGTGGACCCCGGCGACACCTACTACGCAGCCTCGCTCAACTTCTCCCGGTTCTACGCGCGCACCCTGGTGACCTACGCCCAGGCGCCCGGCGAGGCGGGCCAGGAACTCGTGCCCGACCTCGCCGAGGACCTCGGCCAGGTCAGCGAGGACGGCCTGACCTGGACCTACACCCTCAAGGAGGGGCTGCGGTTCGAGGACGGCACCCCCATCACCTCCGAGGACGTCAAGTACGCGGTGGCGCGCAGCAACTACGCCCTGGACGTGCTGTCCAAGGGGCCCAAGTACTTCAACCAGTACCTGGACGCCGGCGACTACGCCGGGCCCTACGAGGACGACAACCTCGACAACTTCGAGGGCATCACCACCCCCGACGAGCGCACCATCGAGTTCCACCTCAAGGAGCCCTTCGCCGAGTTCGACTACCTGGCGGCCATGCCCCAGACCGCGCCGGTCCCCGCCGACGCCGACACCGGCGACCAGTACTTCACCCAGGTGGTGTCCTCGGGCCCCTACCGCTGGGAGGACGGCTACACCGCCGGCCAGGGCGGCACCCTGGTGCGCAACGAGGAGTACGACCCCGACACCGACCCGCTCACCCGCAACCGCCCCGACCGGATCGAGTTCCAGGTCAAGCAGGAGGCCAACGACCTCGACCAGCGGCTGCTGTCGGGCGAGGTGCACGTGGACGCCGCCGGCGCGGGCGTGCAGACCGCCGCGCGGGCCACCATCCTCCAGAACGAGCAGCACCTGGCCAACTCCGACAACCCGCTGACCGCCTTCACCCGCTACTTCGTCATCTCGCCCTCGGTGGAGCCCTTCGACGACAAGGCGTGCCGCGAGGCGATCATGTACGCCGCCGACAAGGTCGCCATCCAGACCGGCTACGGCGGCCCCACCGCCGGCGAGATCGCCACCAGCCTCTACCCGCCCACCGTGCCCGGCTACGAGCAGATCGACCCCTACGGCACCCCCGACCACGAGGGCGACCCCGACCTGGTGCGCCAGAAGCTGGAGGAGTGCGGGCACCCCGACGGCTTCTCCACCAACATCTCGGTGCGCTCCGACCGTGACTACGAGGTGGCCGCCGGCGAGGCCCTCCAGCAGACCCTGCGCGAGTACGGCATCGAGACCGAGATCAAGGGCTACCCGGCCGGCAGCTACACCAGTGAGCAGGCGGGCTCGCCCGACTTCGTCGCCGAGGAGGAGCTGGGCATCATGATCTACGCCTGGGGCCCCGACTGGAACAGCGGGTTCGGGTTCTTCTCCCAGATCCTGCACGGCGACGCCATCGCCGAGTCGGGCAACTCCAACCTCGCCGAGCTGGACGAGCCCGAGATCAACGACCTCATCGACGAGGCGATCCGCACCGAGGACCCCGCCGCGCGCGAGGAGATCTACCGCGAGGTCGACCGGCTGGCCATGGACACCGCCACCATGCTGCCCACCGTCACCATCAAGGCGCTGCTCTACCGGCCCGAGAGCCTGACCAACGTCTACGTCACCCCCGCCTGGGAAATGTACGACCACCCCCCCCGGGGTGGGCCCCTGTTGCCCCCCGGGGGGGGGGGGGGCCCCCCCGCCCCCCCCCCGCGCCGCATCCCCCGCCCACGCCCCACGAAGGCAGGTGAAGGCTCCGGCCGTCGCGACGTGCTGAACTACATCATCCGGCGCATCATCGCCGGCGCGGGACTGCTGCTGGTGGTCAGCCTGGTCGTCTTCGCGATCTTCTTCCTGGTCCCGCGCCTGGCCGGGGCCACACCCGACTCCCTGGCCACCCGCTACGTGGGCCGCGCGCCCACGCCCGAGGCGGTCGCCGCCGTGCGCGACCGGCTCAACCTGGACGACCCGATCATCGTGCAGTACGGCCGGTTCGTGCGCGGCCTGTTCGTCGGCTACGACTACGACAGCGGCACCGACGTCATCCACTGCGACGCCCCCTGCTTCGGCTACTCCTTCGTCACCAACAGCGAGATCTGGCCGCAACTGCTGGACCGGCTGCCGGTCACCGCCTCGCTGGCGGTCGGCGCCGCCGTGATCTGGCTGGTGGCCGGGGTGGCGGTGGGGGTGCTGTCGGCCCTGCGCCGCGGCTCGCTGCTGGACCGGGCCGCCATGATGACCGCCCTGGCCGGGGTGTCGCTGCCGATCTTCTTCACCGGCCTGGTGTCGCTGGCCCTGTTCGCCTACTACCTGCCGATCTTCCCGCCGGGCGGCTCCTACACGCCGTTCACGGAGAACCCGCTGGCCTGGGCGCACGGCCTGGTGCTGCCCTGGATCACGCTGGCGTTCCTCTACGCCGCGATGTACGCCCGGCTCACGCGCGCCGGGATGCTCGACACCATGGGCGAGGACTTCATCCGCACCGCCCGCGCCAAGGGGCTGCCCGAGCGCACCGTGGTGGCCAAGCACGGCCTGCGCGCCGCCATCACGCCCATCATCACGATCTTCGGGCTGGACTTCGGGCTGATGCTGGGCGGGGCGGTGCTCACCGAGAGCACGTTCTCGCTGCCCGGCCTGGGCAAGTTCGCCGTGGACGCCATCCGCGGCAACGACCTGCCCGCCGTGCTCGGCGTCACCCTGCTGACCGCGTTCTTCGTGGTCCTCGCCAACCTGGTGGTGGACCTGCTCTACGCCTGGGCCGACCCCCGGGTGCGAACGGGAGGCCGCGCATGAGCACCGCAACCGAGGCGCCCGTGGTGGCGGTGCGCGACCTGCGCATCGTGTTCCCCACCCTCGACGGCGAGGTCACCGCCGTGGACGGGATCTCCTTCGAGGTCCCGGCCGGGGGCGCGCTGGGGATCGTGGGGGAGTCGGGCTCGGGCAAGAGCGCGGCGGCGCTGGCGCTGCTGGGGCTGCACCGGGGCACCACGGCCCGGGTCAGCGGCGAGGTGGAGGTCGCCGGCGTGGCGGTGAACGCGGCCACCGACCGGCGGCTGCGCGCGATGCGCGGCAACGACATCGCGATGGTGTTCCAGGACCCGATGACGTCGCTGCACCCGCAGTACACGATCGGCAACCAGTTGGTGGAGGCCTACCGCATCCACCGCCCGGACGCCTCGGCGGCGCAGGCGCGGGCGCGGGCGGTGGAGTCGCTGGAGCGGGTGGGCATCCCCGACGCCGCGCGGCGGGTGAACGCCTTCCCGCACGAGTTCAGCGGCGGGATGCGCCAGCGGGCGCTGATCGCGATGGGGCTGATGTGCGACCCCAAGGTGCTGCTGGCCGACGAGCCCACCACCGCGCTGGACGTGACGGTTCAGGCCCAGATTTTGGACCTGCTGGACGACCTGCGCCGCGACCTGGGGATGTCGCTCATCCTGGTCAGCCACGACCTGGCGGTGGTGGCGGGGTCGGTGGACGACGTGCTGGTCATGCAGCACGGGAAGATCGTCGAGCGCGGCGGCGTCCGCACGGTGCTGTCCGCGCCCGAGCACCCCTACACCCGGGCGCTGCTGGCGGCGGTGCCGCGCGTGGACGTCTCCCGCGCCCAGCGCCGCGCCCGCATGCGCGCCGAACGGGCACAGCGGGCCGAAGGCGCCGGCGCCGCCCGCCCTGAGGCGCGCGCCGGAGCCGCCGACGGCACCGGCGCCCCCGCCGCCGCGCCGCCCGCACCCGCCGCCGACCCGGCACCCGCTCCGCCCGCCCCCGAACCTCCTGCCTCCCGGCCGCCGGCCTCCCCACCCGCCGGCGGACCGGCCGCCGATCCCGCCACCTCCTCGGGCGTGGCGGCCCCGCCCGACGCGCCGCTGCTGTCGGTGCGCAACGTGCGCATGCGCTTCACGGTGCGCGGCGGGCTGCTGGGGCGCGGCACCGACTTCTACGCGGTGGACGACGTCTCCTTCGACCTCCACCAGGGCGAGACGCTGGGCATCGTGGGGGAGTCGGGGTCGGGCAAGAGCACCCTGGCCCGCGTCGTCCTGCGGCTGCTGCGCCCCACCGAGGGCAGCGTCGTGTTCCAGGGCCGCGACATCACCCGGCTGCCCGAGCGCCACCTGCGCCCGCTGCGCCGCGACATGCAGATCGTGTTCCAGAACCCCTACTCCTCGCTGAACCCCCGCCGCCCCATCGGCGAGGCCATCGGCGCGGGGCTGCGCGTCCAGGGCGGCGGGATCCCGCCCGCCGAGATCCGCCGCCGCGTGGGCGACCTCCTGGAGCGGGTGGGGCTGGAGCCGGGGCACTACAACCGGTTTCCGCACGCGTTCTCAGGGGGTCAGCGGCAGCGGATCGCGATCGCGCGGGCGCTGATCCTGCGGCCCAAGCTGGTGATCTGCGACGAGCCGGTCTCCGCGTTGGACGTGTCGACGCAGGACCAGGTGCTGCGGCTGCTGGACGAGTTGCAGGACGACTTCAACCTGACCTACATCTTCGTGGCCCACGACCTGGCGGTGGTGCGCCAGGTCAGCGACCGGGTGCTGGTGATGAAGGAGGGCGCGGTGGTGGAGTCCGGCGCCGGCGACGCCGTCTACACCGCGCCCGCCCACCCCTACACCCGCCGCCTGCTGGCCTCGGCGCCCGTGCTCGACCCCGACGAGGCGCGCCGGCTGCGCGCCGACCGCCACCGGCTGGCGCGGGGCGACTGAGCGGCGCCCGGCGCGCCCGCGTCCCCGGCCCGCATCCCTAGGGGACGCGCCGGATGTGCGGGGCGGCCCTGCGGTGCGAGACTGGGGACATGCAGGAACAGTTGCCGATCGCGGGTCCGATGCTGGGAGCAGCCCTCACCCTGGTGGGACTGCTCGTCTCGTGGGTGGTGTGGCGCCGCAGGGGGGCCGCGGCCGGGCTGCGCGGGATCGCCTGGTCGCTGCTGCCGCTGGCGGCCGGCCTGATGGGGCTGATGACGATCGCCTGGCGGCTGGTCGCCGACCTGGCCGGCTTCTTCGCCTCGCTGGTCTTCAACCCGGTGGTGTGGGCGGGCGTGGCGGTGGCCGGCCTGGCCGTGGTGCTGTGGGTGGCCTCGGGCGTGATGCGCTCGCGCGGGGTGGGCGTGCGCAAGGCCGCCGAGCCGCCGGCCGCCGGCAAGGGCCGCGCGGCCGCCGGCAGCCTGGGCGGCGGGGCGGCCGCGCCCACCGGCCAGAGCGCCCCCGCGCCCCAGGGCCGCGCCAAGCCCGCCGGCGCCAAGGGCGGCGCCAAGGGCGGCGGCAAGGGCGGCGCCGACCCCGAACTGGACGAGATCGAGGCTCTGCTGCGCAAGCACGGGATCGAGTAGCGCCGCCGCCCGGGCCGGGCCCGCGCCGGGGTTTCCGGCGCGGGTCCGCGGCCGCGCGGCCGCCGCGTGAGCGCCTCTCCAGCGCCCCCCTGAACAGGGCGGGCGTTTTTTAATGTGTTTTGCGCGGTTTGGTCTGTTTTATCCGCTTATTATGTGTACGGACTGCAACCGATGCAGGTTGGTCTGGGCGTGCCGCTGAACGCCGTCTTCCCATGTGGTGCACACTCTGTCGTGTCGTGGGTGCCCTGTGTCACGTGACGGTAGGTGACGGAACTGTGGTGCTCGCGTCACGATTGGGATACATCACCGTGAATTGGACGATCGGTGGGTTACTGCGGCGTACATTGATCGCCGTGCCGCGTTGGACGCGTGGTAACGGTGCATCTGTCCACCGTTCGCCGACGCGCACGCCCGTCTCCGCCCTCGCGGGCGGTGGGAGACCGTCCCGCCGCACGCCCGGGCGGGGGGAGCCGGCGCGCCGGACGAACGCGCCACCGCCTGGGCGCCGGGGTCAACCCCTGGCGTCCCGACCGGAAAAGTGTGCCGCCGCACCGGGCGGGCCGAGTGGGGGAGTAGTGGTGCCATGACCGCGCCGTTGGACGTGCCCGGAAAGGCCGAAGAGGCCCAGCCCGAGGCGATCGCCCAGGCCGCCGGTGCGCGCGACCGCGGCCGGTCCCTCGGCCAGATCGCGTGGATGCGGCTCCGCAAGGACAAGATCGCCATGTTCGGCGGCGGGTTCGTCGTCTTCATGGCCCTGATCGCCGCGCTCGCCCCGGTGATCGTGAACCTGCTCGGGCACCCGCCCGACGCCTGGAACCAGGACATGATCGACCCCGCCCTGGGCACCCCCGTGGGCGGGATGGGCGGCATCAGCGGCGAGCACCTGCTCGGCGTCGAGCCCGTGACCGGGCGCGACATCTTCAGCCGCATCGTCTACGGCGCCCAGATCTCCATGCTCATCGGCTTCCTCGCCACGCTGGTCTCGGTGGTCATCGGCACCGTCATGGGCATCATCGCCGGCTACTTCGGCGGCTGGGTCGACGCCCTCATCAGCCGGCTCATGGACATCTTCCTGGCGTTCCCGCTGCTGCTGTTCGCCATGGCCATGGTGGGCGTCCTGCCCGACGCCGCCTTCGGCCTGAGCGGCAACGGCCTGCGGATCGCCATCCTGGTGTTCATCATCGGGTTCTTCAACTGGCCCTACATCGGCCGCATCATCCGCGGCCAGACGCTGAGCCTGCGCGAGCGGGAGTTCGTGGAGGCGTCGCGCAGCCTGGGCGCCGGCAACTTCTACATCCTGCGCAAGGAGCTGCTGCCCAACCTCGTCGCACCGATCCTGGTCTACGCCACGCTGCTGATCCCGACCAACATCCTCTTCGAGGCCGCGCTCTCCTTCCTGGGCGTCGGCGTCGAGCCCCCCACCCCCACCTGGGGCGGAATGCTGTCGGAGGCCGTCGACTACTACGACTCGGCCCCCAACTTCATGCTCGCCCCCGGTCTGGCGATCTTCCTGACCGTCCTGGCGTTCAACCTCTTCGGCGACGGCCTGCGCGATGCGCTTGACCCCCGCACCCAATCCTGACCCCGAACGGCCCACATCGGTGCGGGGCACCCGATCGGTGCCCCCACCGGATTCGCGTAGAGAAAGGCATAGGCCAGTGAGCAAGAAATGGCTGGGCTTCGCCGCCGCCGGCACATCGGTGGCGATGCTCCTCACCGCCTGCGGTGGCGGTGGAGGCGACCAGGGCGGCGCCGACGTCTCCGTCGACGACTCCGCCATCACCAGCATCGTCGACGAGAGCAGCGAGCAGGGCGGCACCCTCAAGTTCGCCCACTCCGACCAGTTCGACTCGCTGGACCCGGGCAACACCTACTACGCCGCCAACTGGGACTTCACCCGGCTCTACGCGCGCACCCTGGTGACCTACGCCCAGGCGCCCGGCGAGGAGGGCCTGGAGCTGGTGCCCGACCTCGCCGAAGACCTCGGCGAGGTCAGCGAGGACGGCCTGACCTGGACCTACACCCTCAAGGAGGGGCTGAAGTTCGAGGACGGCAGCCCCATCACCTCCGAGGACATCGCCTACGCGGTCGCGCGCAGCAACTACGCGCCCGACATCATCAACAAGGGCCCGACCTACTTCAACCTCCACCTGGAGGCCGGGGACTACGCCGGCCCCTACGAGGACGACGACCTGGGCAACTTCGAGGGCGTCAGCACCCCCGACGAGCGCACCATCGAGTTCCACCTCAAGGAGCCCTTCGCCGAGTTCGACTACCTGGCGGCCATGCCCCAGACCGCGCCGGTCCCCGCCGACGCCGACACCGGCGACCAGTACCAGACCGAGGTCGTGTCGTCCGGGCCCTACAAGTTCGAAGAGGCCTGGAACCCCGGCCAGCAGCTCAACCTCGTCCGCAACGAGGAGTACGACCCCGAGACCGACCCCCTGACCCGCAACCGTCCCGACCGCATCGAGGTGCAGTGGAAGCAGGAGGAGAACGACCGGGACAACCGGCTCATCAACGGTGACCTGCACACCGACATCGCCGGCCTGGGCGTCGAGGCCTCGGCCCGGCAGAACATCCTGCGCGACGAGGAGCTGAGCGCCAACGCGGACAACCCGCAGACCGGCTTCCTGCTCTACTTCGCGATCAACCCCAACGTGAAGCCGTTCGACAACAAGGCCTGCCGCGAGGCCATCCTCTACGGCGCCGACAAGAACGCCCTCCAGGGCGCCTGGGGCGGCTCCGTGGCCGGCGACATCGCCACCAGCATGCTGCCGCCCTCCATCCCGGGCTACCAGGAGATCGACCCCTACGGCACCCCCGGCCAGTCCGGCAGCGAGGAGGACGTCAACCGGGCCCTGGAGGAGTGCGGGATGCCCGACGGCTTCTCCACCAACATCGCCTACCGCTCCGACCGCGACAAGGAGAAGAAGGCGGCCGAGGCCCTCCAGCAAGCGCTCCAGCAGTACGGCATCGAGACCCAGCTCAAGGGCTACCCCGCCGGCAGCTACACCAGCGAGCAGGCGGGCTCCCCGGAGTTCGTCAAGCGCGAGGAACTGGGCATCATGGCCTACGGCTGGGGTGCCGACTGGCCCTCCGGCTACGGCTTCCTCCAGCAGATCATGCACGGCGACGCCATCAAGCCGGCCGGCAACTCCAACCTCTCCGAGCTGGACGACCCCGAGGTCAACCAGTTGCTCGACGACGCGGCCCAGACCGAGTCCGCCGAGGAGCGCGAGGAGATGTACGCCCAGGTCGACGCCCTGGCCATGGAATCCGCGACCTTCCTGCCCTACCTGAACCAGAAGGCGCTGCTGTTCCGTCCCCAGGACCTGACCAACGTGTACTTCAGCGAGGCGTACAAGATGTACGACTACTCCGCCCTCGGCCTGGAGTCCGGCGCGCAGAACTAGCCGCCGAAGCCGGCCGCCGCGCACGCGCGGCGGCCGGCGCTCGACACGGGCGCGGGCCGGCCACAAGCCGCCCGCGCCCCGGCTCTGACCTACTCGTGCTTAGCAAGGCAGGTGAAGGCTCCGGCCGCCCGCTGTGATCACATACATTTTCCGCCGCCTGCTCGCGGGCGCCGTGCTGCTGCTGGTCGTCAGCATGGTGGTGTTCGCGATCTTCTTCCTGCTGCCGCGGGTGGCCGGTGTCGACGCCGACGGCCTGGCGGCCCGCTACATCGGCAAGTCGCCCAGCCCCGAGGCGATCGCCGCGGTGAAGGAGCGGCTGAACCTGGACGAGCCCATCACCGTCCAGTACTACGAGTTCGTGTCCGGGCTCGTGATGGGCCAGGACTACGACAGCGGCACCGACGTCATCCGCTGCGACGCCCCCTGCTTCGGCTACTCGTTCAAGACCAACACCGAGGTGTGGCCCCAGTTGCTGGAGCGGCTGCCGGTCACCGCCTCACTCGCGATCGGCGCGGCCGTGATCTGGCTGGTGGTCGGCGTGTCCATCGGCGTGCTGTCGGCCCTGCGCCGGGGCAGCGTCCTGGACCGGGCCGCCATGATCACCGCGCTGGCCGGGGTGTCGCTGCCGATCTTCTTCACCGGCCTGGTCTCGCTCGCGCTGTTCAGCTACTACCTGCCGATCTTCCCGCCGGGCGGCTCCTACACGCCGTTCACGGAGAACCCGCTGGCCTGGGCGCACAGCCTGGTCCTGCCCTGGGTGACCCTGGCGTTCCTCTACGCCGCGATGTACGCCCGGCTCACCCGGGCGGGCATGCTCG
This sequence comes from Streptomonospora mangrovi, assembly GCF_027604915.1. Lineage (GTDB taxonomy): Bacteria > Actinomycetota > Actinomycetes > Streptosporangiales > Streptosporangiaceae > Streptomonospora > Streptomonospora mangrovi. The sequence goes on along the minus strand of NZ_JAJAQC010000040.1, from coordinate 1,908 downwards.
ACACCATGGGCGAGGACTTCATCCGCACCGCCCGCGCCAAGGGCCTGCCCGAGCGCACCGTGGTCGCCAAGCACGGCCTGCGCGCCGCGCTGACCCCGATCATCACCATCTTCGGGCTGGACTTCGGGCTGATGCTGGGCGGGGCGGTGCTCACCGAGAGCACGTTCTCGCTGCCCGGCCTGGGCAAGTTCGCGGTGGACGCCATCCGCGGCAACGACCTGCCGGTGGTCCTGGGCGTCACCATGTTCACCGCCCTGTTCGTGGTGATCGCCAACCTGGTGGTGGACCTGCTCTACGCCTGGGCGGACCCGCGCGTCCGTGTCGGCGCCTGACGAGGCACGGGAGGCACCGCGATGGACACGCCCAGCTCCGCAACGCCGCCCCCGGCGGCGAACCCAACCGAAGGTGAAACGGCCATGACCGACCCGGTCGTCAGCGTCAGCGACCTGCGCATCACGTTCCCCACCCTGGAGGGGCGCATCACCGCCGTGGACGGGATCTCCTTCGAGGTCCCGGCCGGGGGCGCGCTGGGGATCGTGGGGGAGTCCGGCTCCGGCAAGAGCGCCACCTCGCTGGCCCTCATGGGGCTGCACCGGGGCACCACCGCCAACGTCACCGGCCAGATCCGCGTGGCCGGCAAGGACCTCACCACCGCGCCCGACCGCGAAGTCCGGGCCATGCGCGGCAACGACATCGCGATGGTGTTCCAGGACCCCATGTCCTCGCTGCACCCGCAGTACACCATCGGCAACCAACTGGTGGAGGCCTACCGCATCCACCGCCCGGACGCCTCGGCGGCGCAGGCGCGTGCGCGGGCGGTGGAGTCGCTGGAGCGGGTGGGCATCCCCAACGCCGCCAAACGCGTCAACTCCTTCCCGCACGAGTTCAGCGGCGGCATGCGCCAGCGCGCGCTCATCGCCATGGGGCTGATGTGCGACCCCAAGGTGCTGCTGGCCGACGAGCCCACCACCGCGCTGGACGTGACGGTTCAGGCCCAGATTTTGGACCTGCTGGACGACCTGCGCCGCGACCTGGGGATGTCGCTCATCCTGGTCAGCCACGACCTGGCGGTGGTGGCGGGGTCGGTGGACGACGTGCTGGTCATGCAGCACGGGAAGATCGTGGAACGCGGCGACGTCCGCACGGTGCTGTCCTCCCCCGAGCACCCCTACACCCGCGAACTGCTGGCGGCCGTGCCGCGCGTGGACGTCTCCCGCGCCCAGCGCCGCGCCCAGGTCCGCGCCGAGCGCTCCGCCGCCGCGGCCGCGCCGGCGCCCGCGCCGCAGCGCACCGGCGCCACCGCCAAGCCCGAGAAGTCCGCCGACGGCAGCGACGCTCCGCTGCTTTCGGTGCGCAACGCCCGCATGCGGTTCAAGGTGCGCGGCGGCCTGCTGGGCCGGGCCACCGACTTCTACGCGGTGGACGACGTCTCCTTCGACCTGCACCAGGGCGAGACGCTGGGCATCGTGGGGGAGTCCGGCTCCGGCAAGAGCACCCTGTCGCGGATGATCACCCGGCTGCTCAGCCCGACCTCCGGCGAGATCGTGTTCGAGGGGCGCGACATCACCCGGCTGCCCGAGCGCCACCTGCGCCCGCTGCGCCGCGACATCCAGATGATCTTCCAGAACCCCTACTCCTCGCTCAACCCCCGGGTCACCATCGGCGACACCATCGGGTCGGCGCTGCGGGTGCAGGGCGAGCGCAACACCAAGGAGATCCAGCGCCGGGTGCAGGAGCTGCTGGAGCGGGTGGGGCTGGAGGCGGCGCACTACAACCGGTTCCCGCACGCGTTCTCAGGGGGTCAGCGGCAGCGGATCGCGATCGCGCGGGCGCTGATCCTGCGGCCCAAGCTGGTGATCTGCGACGAGCCGGTCTCCGCGTTGGACGTGTCGACGCAGGACCAGGTGC
>NZ_JAJAQC010000039.1 GCF_027604915.1 Streptomonospora mangrovi | reverse complement strand
CCCGGGCCGGCCGCGCGGCTCGTGGAGCCGGCGGGGGCGCCGCGCATGGCGCGCAGCGGCGTCCCCGCCGCCCCGGCGCGGGTGGCGGGCGATGCGCGACAGGCGGCTCCGGCCGGCCGGCACCGCCCGGGCGGCGCGCGCGTGCTCCCGCCGCCTCCGCCTGCGGCATCATGGAGGCCAGGCCGGACACGCCGCGCTTAAGGTGAGATGGATGCCCGAGACCGCGACCCGCTCGCACGTACTGGTGATCGACGACGAGCCCAACATCCGCGACCTCGTCCAGGCGGCCCTGCGGTTCCACGGCTTCAGCGTGAGCACCGCCGAGACCGGCGGCGAAGGGCTGGCCATGGCCCGCGACCGCCACCCCGACCTCATCCTGCTCGACGTGCTGCTGCCCGACATCAGCGGCTTCGACGTCTGCCGGCGGCTGCGCGACTCCGGCGACGACGTCCCCGTCATCTACCTCACCGCCCGCGACACCCCCTCCGACACCGTCACCGGGCTGTCGCTCGGCGGCGACGACTACGTCACCAAGCCGTTCTCCGTCGAGGCGCTGATCGCGCGCGTGCACGCGCTGCTGCGCCGCGCCCGCCGCGACGACGGCGCGGCCGAGGCCGACCGCGCCGAGCAGGGCGTGCTGCGCGTGGACGACCTCGAACTCAACGAGCGCACCTGGACGGTGCGCCGCGCGGGCGTGGCCATCGAGCTGTCGCCCACCGAGTTCCGGCTGCTGGCCTACCTGATGAGCAACGCCGGCCAGGTCCTCACCCGCGCCCAACTCCTGGAGAACGTGTGGGGCTGGGACTACGCCGGGCAGTCCCAGATCGTCGAGACCTACATCAGCTACCTGCGGCGCAAGCTCGACCCGCTGGGCCCCGCGCTCATCCACACCCAGCGCGGCGTGGGCTACGCGCTGCGCACCCGGGACCAGGGCTAGATGACCCGCTCGGGCGGCCTGCGCTCGCGCCTGCTGGTGGGCCTGATCGCGGTGACCGGCACCGGCCTGCTCCTCACCTGCGTGGTCGGCTTCCTGACCCTGCGCAGCTTCATCACCGACCGCATCGACGCCCAGCTCCAGCTCACCGCCGAGCGCGCCACCGTCCGGCTGGACAACGACACCCCGCCGGTGGGGGTGGACGCCCCCAGCCCCTCCCCCTACTTCGTGGTGCTGCTGAACAACCGCACCGGCGCGATCGACCAGGTCTACGGCGACACCGAACGCGAGGACGTGGTCCTGGACCGCATCCGCGCGATACCGCTGGACCAGTGGCGCGCCTACGGCGCCACCGGCGAGATCTTCGAGCTGGACGGGGTGGACGACTCGGTCGCGCCCTACCGCGCCACCGTGCGGCTGCGCCCCGACACCATCCTGGTCACCGGGGTGCCCACCAGCGACCGCGAGGAGTACCCGTGGCGGCTGGTCCTCACCCAGCTCGTCACCGCCGGCCTGCTGCTGGGCGGGCTGCTGATGGCCGGGCGGTGGCTGATCGGGCGCGGCCTGGAGCCGCTGGACGAGATGGCCACCACCGCCAACCGCATCAGCGTGGGCACCGACATGACGGTGCGGATGCCCGGCTCGGGCTCCCACAGCGAGGTGGGCCGGCTGGCCGGCGCCATCAACACCATGCTGCGCCGCATCGACGACGCCTTCGCCGCCCAGCGCGCCTCGGAGGAGCGGGTGCGCGCCTTCGCCGCCGACGCCTCCCACGAGCTGCGCACCCCGCTGACCACCATCCGCGGCTACGCCGAGCTGTACCGGCAGGGCGCCATCCCCGCCGAGGAGCTGCCCGGGGCGATGCGGCGCATCGAGAACGAGGCCGAGCGGATGAGCCGCCTGGTGGCCGAGCTGCTGGAGCTGGCGCGGCTGGACCGCACCGGGTCGCTCCAGCGCGGCCCCACCGACATCGCCGCCGTGGCCGCCGAGGTGGTGGCCGACGCCCGCGCGCTGGAACCGGGCCGCCCCCTCACCCTGGCCGCACCCGAGGCGCTGACCTGCGACGCCGACGAGGCGCGGATCCGCCAGATCCTGGCCAACCTGCTGGCCAACGTCCGCGAGCACACCCCCGAGGGCACGCCGGCGGCCGTGCGGCTGCGCGAGGAGGACGGCACGGCGGTGCTGGAGGTCGCCGACGAGGGCCCGGGGATGGCGGCGGAGGACCTGCGGCGCGCCTTCGACCGGTTCTACCGGGGCAACCGGGCGCCCAACAGCGGCAGCGGGCTGGGGCTGTCCATCGTCAAGGCGATCGCCGAGGCCCACGGCGGCGGGGTGGAGCTGGCCGCCCGACCCGGCGCGGGCACGACCGTGACCGTGCGCGTCCCCCGCCGCCGGGACGGCTGAGGCCCCTGACCGGGGCATGCTTCGGCGCGGCGGCCGGGGGTAGGTGGTGTGACGTAGGCCATACCCGTTGGCGCGACGTCGTTTGCGTGAGGTGATCCACCACCATGACAGCGGTGAACCGCGAGACCGGCCCCGGGCACGTCGACGAGCGGCAGGCCCGCGCCGTGGCCGAGGCCGCCCGCGAGTCCGAGTGGCACCGGCCCAGCTTCGGCAAGGAGCTGTACCTGGGCCGGCTGCGCCTGGACCTCGTCCACCCCTACCCCCGCCCCGACCCCGGCTCCGTGGCCGCCGGCGAGGAGTTCCTGGCCCGGCTGCGCGCCTTCTGCGAGACCGTCGACGCCCAGCGCATCGAGCGCGAGGACCGCATCCCCGACGAGGTCGTGCGCGGCCTGAAGGAACTGGGCGCCCTGGGCATGAAGATCCCCCGCGCCTACGGCGGTCTGGGGCTGAGCCAGCTCTACTACAACCGCGCGCTGACCCTGGTCGGCTCGGTCTCCCCCGCCGTCGCCGCGCTGCTGTCGGCCCACCAGTCGATCGGCGTGCCCCAGCCGCTGGCGATGTTCGGCACCGAGGAGCAGAAGCGCGCGTTCCTGCCGCGCTGCGCCGCCACCGACATCAGCGCGTTCCTGCTCACCGAGCCCGACGTCGGCAGCGACCCCGCGCGGCTGCGCTGCACGGCCACACCCGTCGAGGACGGCTCGGCCTACCTCATCGACGGCGTGAAGCTGTGGACCACCAACGGCGTGGTCGCCGACCTGCTGGTGGTCATGGCGCGAGTGCCGCAGAGCGAGGGGCACCGGGGCGGCATCACCGCGTTCGTGGTCGAGGGCGCCTCTGAGGGCATCACCGTGGAGCACCGCAACCGGTTCATGGGCCTGCGCGGGCTGGAGAACGGCGTCACCCGGTTCCACCGGGTCCGCGTCCCCGCCCAGAACCGCATCGGCGAGGAGGGCAAGGGCCTGCGGATCGCCCTGTCCACCCTCAACACCGGCCGGTTGTCGCTGCCCGCCATCTGCGTGGGCGCCGGCAAGTGGTGCACCAGGACCGCCCGCGAGTGGGCGCGCGAGCGCGTGCAGTGGGGCCGCCCCGTCGGCGCGCACGAGGAGGTCGCCAAGAAGATCGCCTTCATCAGCGCCACCACCTACGCCATGAACGCCGTGCTGGAGCTGGCCGGCCAGTTCGCCGACGACGGCCGCCACGACATCCGCATCGAGGCGGCGCTGGCCAAGCTGTGGTGCTCGGAGATGGCCTGGCGCGTGGCCGACGACCTGGTGCAGGTGCGCGGCGGGCGGGGCTTTGAGACCGCCGACTCCCTGGCGGCGCGCGGCGAGCGCGGCGTGCCCGCCGAGCAGGTGCTGCGCGACCTGCGGATCAACCGGATCTTCGAGGGCTCGACCGAGATCATGCACCTGATGATCGCCCGCGAGGCGGTCGACGCCCACCTGGCCGTGGCCGGCGACATCATCGACCCCGACGCCGACACCGCCGCCAAGGCGCGGGCCGTGGCCAAGGCGAGCGGCTTCTACGCCTCCTGGCTGCCCACGCTGGTGGTGGGCGAGGGCCAGCGCCCCGGCGCCTTCGGCGAGTTCGGCCCGCTGGCCGCCCACCTGCGCTACGTCGAGCGCGCCGCCCGCCGCCTGGCGCGGTCCACCTTCTACGGGATGTCGCGCTGGCAGGGCCGCATGGAGACCAAGCAGGGGTTCCTCGCCCGCGTGGTCGACATCGGCGCCGAACTCTTCGCGATGAGCGCGACCGTGGTGCGCGCCCACCACGACCGGTTGGAGCACCCCGAGCGCGGCCAGGGCGCCTACGAACTGGCCGACGCGTTCTGCCGGCAGTCCCGGCTGCGCGTGGACGCCCTGTTCACGGCGCTGTGGGCCAACACCGACGACCTCGACGGCAAGCTCAGCCGCCGGGTGCTGGAGGACCGCTACGCGTGGCTGGAGGACGGCATCCTCGACCCGTCGGTGCCCGGCCCGCTGATCGCCCCGTCCGAGCCCGGCCCCTCAGACCGGGAGAATGTGCACCGGACGACGGGCTGACCGGACCCGCCGCGCCCGCGTCCGGGCTCGCGCCCGCGGGCGCGGACGCGGGCGCGGGGCGAAGGCGCGGGCGCGGCGGCGCGGACGGAGGACGAGGGAGGCGAGCCGGTGGACGGCGAGACCCTGCACGACACGGCCCGGCGGCGGGCCGAGGCCCTGCCCGAGGCGCGGCTGGAGTACCCCTTCGGCCCCGACTGGGATGTGTTCAAGGTCGGCGGCAAGGTGTTCCTGCTGGTGGTGGAGGTCCGCGGCGAGCGGGTGGCGATCCTCAAGGCCGCGCCCCTGGACGCCGAGGCCCTGCGCACGGCCCACGCCGACATCACCCCGGGCTACCACATGAACAAGCGGCACTGGATCACGCTGTCCCCCGGCGGCTCGATCGATGCGGCGCTGGTGGAGGAGCTGGTGACCGACTCCTACCGCCTCGTGGTGGCCGGCCTGCCCCGCGCCCGCCGCCCCGCCCTGCCCGACGAGCTGCGCGGCTAGGGCGCAGAAGCGTCAGAGCGTCCGTGCCGGCGGCCTCGCCGGGGGAAACGGTCCCTCGACGGCAGCACGTGCGCATCCCGTGCGCGAAGGCCGCTAACGCGGCCGAGACGGGGCCGCAAGGGCTGTTTATCCCTACTTCGTACTGAATTGGACCCGTTCCGCGGGTTGTTCCGGGATCAACGGAGTGGCTAGTATTCCCCGGGTCACGCTCTGCCACCCACCCCACGCTCCTTCGGCAGGGCGTCCTCCCCTCCTTCCGCCCAGAGGAGTCCCCTCGTGTCTTCCCACGCCTCGCCCGAGGCAGCCGCGGACGACCACTCCCCGCAGGACCCCGCGCCCGCCCTCACCACCGACTTCAACATCCCGCGCGGCGCCGAGGACCCGCCCGGCCCGGGTGAGCCCCCGCGCGGCCGGCTCCGCCGCCGCCTGGCCGTCGCCGCGGCCGGTGCCGCCGTGCTCGTCGGCGCCGCCTACGGCGTGACCGCCCTGGTGCCCGTGTTCTCGGGCCCGGCGCCCGGCGAGTCCGGCACGTCGGTGGTGGTGGACGACCCCGCCCCCTCCAGCGAGAACCCCGGCGACGACGTCGGCCGCCCGCAGGGCGCGTCCGCCCCGCCGCAGCGCGTCGAGGAGCCCACCGCCGCCCCGCCCGCCGCCCAGGTCGAGGCGCCCGTGCAGGAGGCCCCGCCCCCCTCGCCCGAGCACGAGCGCCCCGCCGCCGAGGCCCCCGAGCCCGCCGAGGCACCGGCCGAGGACAGCGGCCCCACCTACCCGCCCGGCGTCAGCCAGGAGGACGTCGAGCGCGCCTGGGAGTTGTGGGAGGAGTACCAGCGCTCCCAGAACGGCGGCTGAGGCAGGCGGCGAGCCCTCTGGGGCGCCGCCCGACCGCCGCGACCCCCGCCTCTCCCCCCTCCGTCCGCAGATGACGGGCGGAGGGACGGAACGCGATGTCAGTGGCCCCGGCTAGGGTCGGCGGTATGTACGAGTCAGCGCCGCCCCACCCCCGGCGCGGCTCCACCCTCTCGGCGGCCCAGGCCCGCCGGATCGCGGTGGCCGCGCAGGGCTTCACCGACCCCCGCCCCGCCGCCCGGCCCACCGCGCGCCACCTCCAGCGGGTCATCGACCGCATCGGCGTCATCCAGATCGACAGCGTCAACGTCCTCGCCCGCAGCCAGTACCTGCCGGTGTTCGCCCGCCTCGGCGCCTACGACCCCGCCCTCCTCGACCGCGCCGCCACTCGGCGCGGCGGTCGCCTGGTCGAGTACTGGGCGCACGAGGCCAGCCTGATCCCCCCGGCCACCCACCGCCTGCTGCGCTGGCGCATGGCGCGCGCCCGCGCCGAGGCGTGGGGCTCCATGCGCGAGATCGCCGACAGCCATCCCGACCTCGTCAAGGCCGTGCGCGCCGAGGTCGAGCGCGTCGGCCCGGCCACCGCCCGCCAGATCGAGGCCGCCCTGGAGCACGACGTCCCCCGCGCCCGCGACCACTGGGGCTGGAACTGGTCGCTGGTCAAGAGCGCGCTGGAGTTCCTGTTCTGGGCGGGCGAGGTCACCACCGACGGCCGCACCGCCCAGTTCGAACGCCGCTACGACCTCCCCGAACGCGTCCTGCCGCCCGAGGTCCGCGACGCCCCCGACCCCGACCCCGCCGACGCCCGCCGCCAACTCGTCGCCATCGCGGCCCGCGCCCACGGCGTGGCCACCGAGACCTGCCTGCGCGACTACTTCCGGCTGAGCGCCGCCGAGGGCCGCTCGGCGGTGGCCGACCTCGTCGACTCCGGCGAACTCGTGCCGGTCAGCGTGGCCGGCTGGCCGCGCCCGGCCTACCTGCACCGCGACGCCCGCGTGCCGCGCGCGGTGCGCGCCCGCGCGCTGCTCAGCCCGTTCGACTCCCTGGTGTGGGAGCGCTCGCGCACCGAGGCGCTGTTCGGGTTCCGCTACCGCCTGGAGATCTACGTTCCGGCGGCCAAGCGGGTGCACGGCTACTACGTGCTGCCGTTCCTGCTGGGCGACCGCCTCGTGGCGCGGGTCGACCTCAAGGCCGACCGCGCCACCGGCCGCCTGCTGGTGCGGCGCACCACCGTCGAGGACTCCGCCCCGCCCGAGACCGCGGCCGAACTCGACGCCGAACTCCGCGCCATGGCCGACTGGCTCGGCCTGGGCGAGGGCGTCGTCTACGACGCCCCCTGACCCACCGGGTCCCCCGGGACCCGCTGCGACCTACCGAGACCTACCGGCACCGGCACCGGCACCGGCTGAATCCCGCCGGGACTGACCGATCCCCCGGTTCCCGCGGAGCGCGGGGTGCGTCCTGCCCCCCCCCCGCGCCCCCGCCCCCCGCGCCCCCCCCCGCCCCGCCCCCCGCCCGGCGGTCCCACGCCGGGCGGCCCCGGGGGCGGCGGGGGCCTGGCCAGGCCCCCTCAGCGTCCGCCGCCTCCCGCGGCCGGCGGTGCGGGAACAGGGGCCGGCCGCGCCGCCACGGGCGGCTCGTGCGGCACAGCCGACGGCAGGTGGGCGGCGAGCAGGCCCGTCAGGCGCAGCACGATCGCCGCCAGGAACGCCAGGCCGCTGCCCAGCTCCACGACCTCCTCCAGGGACTGCTGGACGCGTTCGGCCGCGACGGTCCAGGTCGCGGGGTCGACCGAGTCGATCCCGACCGCCACCACCGCCAGCAGCACCCCCGCCACCAGGGCGTTGCGCGAGGCGGTGTCCACCCGCACCGCGCGCCACACCGCCGGCAGCAGCGCCAGCCCGACCAGGGCCAGCCCCATCACCAGGAAGTCGCCGGGCGCCACCCACGGCAGGAACGGCACGGTCACCCCGCGCGGGGCGAGGTAGCCGTCGCGCACCCGCTCGTGCAGGGCGAACCGCTCGTCCAGGGCCAGCACCGCGAACCCGGCGGCCAGCAGCCACCACACCCCGGTTCGGGCACCTCCGGTGCCCCCGCCCTCGGTGCGCCGCAGCACGAACGCCACGAGCAGGGCCCCGGCGGCCGCGAGCACGAGCACGACGCTCTGCACCCACGTCATCGGGGTCATCTCCTGGGCGATGTAGTCCCACCAGCGCGGCCACCGCGCGGCGGCCAGCACGGCGGGCACGATCAGCCATACCGCGACCAGGCAGGCCGCCAGCGGACCCCAGCGGCGGCTCATGCGCCCACCGCCGCGGTGGCCGGCGCCGCCGGGGCGTGCTCGGGCCATGTCACCGGGTCCAGCGGCGCCCCGCGCACGGCGGCGAGCATGCGCTCGCCCCACATCCGGGCGCCGCGGTCCAGGGTCTCGTCGCGCCACCAGGCGCTGTGCCCGGTCTGCAAGACCCGGCCCTGCGCCAGCAGGTCGCCGTCGACGGCGGGGTCGAGCACGGTGTCGTCGACGGCGTAGCCGCGCAGCCGCCCGCCGCGCACCGCCGCCACGGCGGCGGCGGTGTCGACCAGCGAGGCGCGGGCGACGTTGACCAGCAGCGCGCCCGGCGCCAGCGCGGCGAGTTCGGCGGCGCCGATGACGGGCGGGGCGCCGAACGTGTGGCTGGCGCACACCGCCACCGCGTCGGCGCCCAGCGCGCCGGCCAGGTCGGTGGTCTCGATCCCCGACGCGGCGGCGCGCGCGGCGGCCGCGGGGTCGGTGTCGGTGCCGCGCACGGCCATGCCCAGGGCGCGGGCCATGCGCGCGACCTCGCCGCCGATGCGGCCCAGGCCCACCACGCCCAGGGTGCGCCCGCGCAGCTCCACACCGCGCAGCGACACCGTGGGCGGAGCCGCGCCCCGGCTGCGGTCGTGGGCCAGGTGCAGGCGCGTGGCCAGCCCGAACAGCATGGCCAGGCAGTGCTCGGCCACGGCGGTGGTGGCATATCCCGGCAGGATCGACAGGCCCACCCCGCGCGAGCGCAGCAGCGGGATGTCGAGGTGGTCGTAGCCGGTGGCGTAGAGCACGATGCCGCGCAGGCCGGGCAGGGCGTCGAGGAGGTCGGGGTCGACGGCCGGCAGGCACAGGTTGGTGGCCGCGAGCAGGTCGGCGCCGGCGAGCAGCCGGGCGGCGTCGGCGCGTTCGGGCGCGCGTTCGCACGGCACCACGAGCACGTCGGCGTGGCGCTCCAGCTCGGCCCAGTGGTCCGGGGCGAGGGTCGCACGGCCGCGGCGGCTCAGTACGACGAGGCGGGGCAGAGTCATCCGAGGCGGTCTTTCGGTTCGAGGAAGAATACCGGGAAGGTTCCGAAAACACCTAAAGGCATATCGGACGGCGCGAACGCGCCTCTCTTCGACATTCTGCGTCAAACCAGCAGCCCGCCGGGGAAACGCGAATGAGCATGAAGGCAATTTAATGCGTCAATGAATTGCGCGCCACCACTTGGCCAATGAAGATCTGTTAAGGAACGCCTGTTCAGCGGCTGAATGCCATCCCGAAAAACACGGCGACCTGCACCGATGCCGCCAAGACGGGCAGAACGCCCCGCCGGCCGCCCCGGTGCCGGCCCGGCTCCCGCGCAACGCCCACACTCCCGCACGCACGAATACGCGGGAAAATACCTCGGCGCCCCCGAATGTCGGTTTTTCGCCGCCCCCACCTGGGCACACGCCGCCGAATTCCCCGCCGCGCGCCCCCGCGCACGCCGCTCCTCCTCGCCCGCGCACGCCCGTTGCCCACCCACCCCCCGCACGCGAAGCGGCGCGGGGCGTCCGCCGCCCCGCGCCGCTCCTGCGCCCGTCAGCCCGTCCGGGCGGCCGGCACCGCCCGGGGCGTCAGACCCGCTCGATGATCGTGACGTTGGCCTGGCCGCCGCCCTCGCACATCGTCTGGAGGCCGTAGCGCCCGCCGCCGCGCCGCAGCTCATGGACCAGCTTGGTCATCAGCACCGCGCCGGTGGCCCCCAGCGGGTGGCCCAGGGCGATGGCGCCGCCGTTGGGGTTGGTCTTGGCGGGGTCGGCGCCCAGCTCGTCCAGCCAGGCCATGGGCACCGGCGCGAACGCCTCGTTGATCTCGGTGACGTCGATGTCGTCGATGCTCAGCCCGGCCTTCTCCAGTGCGATCCGCGTGGCGGGGATGGGCGCGGTGAGCATGTACACCGGGTCGTCGCCGACCAGGGAGAGCTGCACGATCCGCGCCAGCGGGGTGAGGTTGTGCCGCTCGACCGCCCGCTCGGAGGCGATGAGCACCGCGCCCGCGCCCACCGAGATCTGGCTGGCCACCGCCGCAGTGAGCACCCAGCCCTCGCGCAGCGGGTCCAGCCCGGCCATCTTCTCCAGGGTGGTGTCGGGGCGCACGCCCTCGTCCTGCTCCACCCCGGCCAGCGGCGCGATCTGCTCGGCGAAGTGGCCGGCCTCGCGCGCCGCCGCGGCCCGGCGGTGGCTCTCCAGCGCGTAGCGCTCCAGGTCCTCGCGGCTGTAGCCCCACTTCTCGGCCATCAACTGGGCGCCGCGGAACTGGGAGATCTCCTGGTCGCCGTAGCGCTTGGCCCAGCCCTCGCCGTACACCGACAGCCCGGCGTCCAGCGCGTACTTGACGTTGGAGCCCATGGGGACCATGCCCATGTTCTCCACGCCCGAGGCGACCACCAGGTCCTGGGTGCCCGACATGACACCCTGGGCGGCGAAGTGGACGGCCTGCTGGGAGGACCCGCACTGGCGGTCGATGGTGACGCCGGGGGTGGTCTCGGGCAGCCCGGCCGACAGCCACGCCGTGCGGGCGAGGTCGAGCGCCTGCGGGCCGACCTGGCTGACGCAGCCCATCACGACGTCCTCGACCGCCGCCGGGTCCACCCCCGTGCGGTCGACCAGTTCCTTGAGCACGTGGGCCCCCAGGTCGGCCGGGTGCACGCCGGCCAGGGCGCCCTTCCGGGTGCCGACGGGGGTCCGGACGGCCCCGACGATGAATGCCTCAGCCACGGTTCCTCCAGGGGAGCGAGCGCTTCGATGCCTAACCCGAACCATATTCGGTTCCGGCGTCGCGGCAAGCCCTCGGGGCCGCCTTCGGCCCGCCCCGGCCCCTCCCCTCCGCCCCGCCCCGCTCCCGCCCGGTCCCCGGCCCCTGCCCGCAGGCTCCGGCCCGCCCGCCTCTCAGCGACAGCCCCCGCCCCTACACGTACCGGGGCCGCCCCGCCTCACCCGCCAGCGCCGCGTCGTCCTCGTCGCCCAGGGTGCGCCGCGCCACGTCGCGCAGCACCGCGACCAGCTCGGGGTGGTCCTCGGGCGCGTAGTCGGCCAGCGCCGCGCGCAGCGCGTCCTCCTGGGCGTCCACGAGCCGCCGGGCGGCGTCGCGCCCCCGCGCGCTCAGCGCCCAGTGCGCGCCCGACCCGGCGAGCAGCCCGGCCCGGCGCAGCTCCTCCTGGACGGGCACCAGCCCCTCCGCCGGCCGGTGGCACATCCGCGCCAGCTCCTCGCCGCTGATGGACCCGGTGACGGCCAGGTGGCTGAGCACCCAGCACGCCCCCGGCGACAGGTCCAGCCCGGCCGCCGCCGCCAGCCGCTCGTACATCCGCCGCGCCCCGGCCCGCCCCGCCTCCCGGTAGGCCGCCGCCTCCACCCGCGCCAGGGGCTCGCGCGTGCCGGCCACCGGCGCCACCGTCTCGTGCAGGTCGGGGCGGCCGATCGTGGTGCGCAGCGGGATCTCCTTGAGCAGCAGGGTGAGCAGGAACGCCGCCGCGGCCACGGGCGCCGCGCACAGGAACACGGTGTCGATGGAGTCGGCGTAGGCGCGCAGGAACCCGGCCTGGGCCGCCGGCGGCAGGGTGTCCAGCGCCCGGGGGCTGGTCTCCAACTCATCCGCCGACACCCCGGGCGGCAGTTGGATCTCGCCGGCGCGCGCCTGGAGGTTGGCGGCCAGCCGCGCCGAGAAGACCGAGCCGAACACCGCCGTGCCGAAGGACCCCCCGATGGAGCGGAAGAAGGTGGCGGTGGAGGTGGCCGCGCCCAGGTCGGCGTAGTCGACGGCGTTCTGCACCGCCGTCAGCACCACCTGCATGACCAGCCCCAGCCCGCAGCCCAGCAGCAGGAAGTAGCCGCTCATCGCGACCATCGACGTCTCGGGCCCCAGCGTGGCCAGCAGCAGCAGCGCCGCCGTCACCAGCGCCATGCCCACGATGGGGTAGGGCTTGTAGCGGCCGGTGTGGGAGACCAGTTGGCCGCTGCCGACCGAGGTCACCAGCATGCCCACCACCATGGGCAGCAGGTGCAGCCCCGAGGCCGTCGGCGAGTAGCCGTGCACCACCTGGAGGAACAGCGGCAGGTAGGCCATCGCGCCCATCATCGCGAACCCGACGCATGCCAGCACCGCGACGCCGACGGGCACCACCCGGCCGCGGAACAGGTGCGGGGGCATCACGGGCTCGGCGGCCCGGCGCGCGCTCAGCCACCACCCGACACCCAGCACGATGGCGGCGGCGATCAGCCCCAGCGTCACCGGCGAGGTCCAGGCGTAGACGCTGCCGCCCCAGGCGCACACCAGGGTGAGCACCACGGCGGCGCCGGCCAGCAGCGCGGTGCCGGCGTAGTCGATGCGGTGGCGGGTGCGCCGCCCGGTGGCGGGCAGCGCCAGCAGCACCGCCGCGAAGGCGAGCGCGCCCAGCGGCAGGTTGATGTAGAAGACCCAGCGCCAGGTCAAATGGTCCACGAACAGCCCGCCCAGCAGCGGCCCGGCCACGCTGGCCACCCCGAAGGACGCGCCGAAGAACCCCTGGTAGCGGCCGCGTTCGCGGGGCGGGACCACGTCGCCCACGATCGCCATCGCCAGTGTCATCAGCCCGCCGCCGCCCACGCCCTGCACCGCGCGGAACAGGATGAGCTGGAGCATCGACTGGGAGGTGCCCGACAGCGCCGACCCGGCGAGGAACACCACGATGCAGGCCAGGAACAGCCACTTGCGGCCGAACTGGTCGCCGAGCTTGCCCCACAGCGGCGTGCTGGCGGTGACGGCCAGCAGGTAGGCGGTGACCACCCACGACAGGTGGTTGAGGCCGCCGAGGTCGCTGACGATGGTGGGCAGCGTGGTCGAGACGATCGTCTGGTCCAGCGCGGCGAGCAGCACGGTCAGCAGCAGGGCCGCCATCACCACGGCGACGCCCGCGCGGCCGCGCGGCTCCCGGCGCGGACGGGTGCGGGCCGCGTGCTTGGCTGCCATCGGATGCTGCCCCCTGCCGGCGCGGGAACGGGTGGACGAGCGTGAACGCAGCAGCAGCCTAAGCAGGGGCGATGCCGCCGCCGGGGCGGGCGGGCGCGGGCGGACGCGGACTTTGCGGAAACTTCAGCCGGCGCGGAGCGAGCCGCCGCCCGGCCTGCCAAACCGAACGGGATTCGGTTACGGTGGTGCCGTACGTCACGCACCGGGCGCGCGGCCCGGGCGCGGGTGGGGCCGCCAGCGAAGGAGTGGGCCATGCGGCGGGAGATCTTCGACACCGACCACGACCTCTACCGGGAGTCGGTGGCCGCGTTCCTCAAGCGCGAGGTGGTGCCCTTCCACGACCGGTGGGAGAAGGACGGCATCGTCCCGCGCGAGGTCTGGGCCAAGGCCGGCGAGGTCGGGATCCTGGGCCTGGGCGTGCCCGAGGAGTACGGCGGCTCGGGGATCGACGACTTCCGGTTCAACGCGGTGGTCGCCGAGGAGATCTGCCGGGTGGGCGCCAGCGGGCTGGGGTTCGGCCTCCAGAACGACGTCATGGCCCCCTACCTGGTGCGGCTGACCACCGAGGAGCAGCGCCGCCGGTGGCTGCCCGGGTTCGCCTCGGGCGAGCTGATCACCGCGATCGCCATGACCGAGCCGGGTGCCGGCAGCGACCTCCAGGGCATCCAGGCCACCGCGCTGCGCGACGGCGACCACTACGTGCTCAACGGGCAGAAGACGTTCATCACCAACGGCATCAACGCCGACCTGGTGGTCGTGGTGGCGCGCACCGACCCCGGCGCCGGCGCGCACGGGATCTCGCTGCTGGCCGTGGAGCGCGGCATGCCCGGGTTCGAGCGGGGCCGGAACCTCGACAAGATCGGGCTGAAGGCGCAGGACACCGCCGAACTGTCGTTCACCGACGTGCGGGTGCCCGCCGCCAACCTGATCGGCACGGAGAACCAGGGGTTCGTGCACCTGATGACCAACCTCCCGCAGGAGCGGCTGGCCATCGCGGTGTCGGCCACCGCCGCCTGCGAGGC
Organism: Streptomonospora mangrovi; assembly: GCF_027604915.1. GTDB lineage: Bacteria > Actinomycetota > Actinomycetes > Streptosporangiales > Streptosporangiaceae > Streptomonospora > Streptomonospora mangrovi. Next base: position 60,572 of record NZ_JAJAQC010000039.1, on the reverse strand, counting down.
GGTGCTCGCCCAGACCATCGAGTACTGCAAGAACCGCACGGCTTTCGGACGTCCGATCAGCAGGTTCCAGAACACCCGTTTCCTGCTGGCCGAACTCGCCACCGAGACCGACCTCGCCCGCACCTACGTCGACCGGGCGATCACCCTGCTCAACCGGGGTGAGCTGACCCCCGAGGACGCCGCCAAGGCGAAGTGGTGGACCACCGAACTCGCCAACCGGGTGATGGACCGGTGCCTGCAACTCCACGGCGGGTATGGATACATGATGGAATACCCCGTGGCTAAGGCATGGCAGGACGCCCGGATCCAGTCGATCTTCGGTGGCACCACCGAGATCATGAAGGAGATCGTGGGGCGCTCGCTGGGCCTGTAGCCGCACCCCCTGACGGGTCTGGCGAAAGGGTCGGGATCGCTGTGACTGGCGCGTGGGACGGGCTGATCGTCCTCGGTCTCCTGGTCATCCTGCTGGTGCTGGGCGTGCGCCGGCTCCGGCGCAGGGTCCACATCCCGTGGGCCACCGGCGGCATCGTGGTGTTCTTCATCTTCGTGGTGCTGATGCTGTGGGCGTGGTCCAACCGCTGACGCCGGGGCGGGGCCGCCGCCCCGGCACTCACTCCGCCGAGCGCAGCGGGACCTCGAACCACACGGCCTTGCCGTCGGGGGTGGGGCGCGAGCCCCAGCGGGTGGCCAACTGGTCCACCAGGTAGAGCCCGCGGCCGCCTTCGTCGTCGGCGCCGGCGCTGCGGATGCGCGGCAGCCGCAGGTCGCGGTCGAACACCTCGACCCACACCGAGTCCGCGCCCCGGCGCAGCCGCAGCAGGAACTCCGTGGCCTGCGGCGGGGCGGGGTCCTCGGCCGCCTCCTCCAGCAGGTCCGACCAGTCCTCGTCGAACTCGTCGCCGCCCGCGCCGCCGAGCCCGCCCAGCCCCGGGAGGTCGGCGGAGTCCTTGACGCCGTCGGCGGTGAACTCCCGGCGCACCGGGTGGGGGGTGGCGTGGATGACCACGTTGGTGACGATCTCCGAGACCAGCAGGCAGGCGAGTTCGGCCTGGTCGCGGTCCATGCCCCAGTTCTTGAAGGTGCTGGAGGCCAGGTGCCGGGCGTCGCCCACCGTGGGCGCCTCGGCGATGAACCAGCCCTCCTCCATGGCCAGCTCGCCGGGGTGGGTGCGCACCACCAGCAGGGCGGTGTCGTCGTCGATCTCGCCGGGCACCGCGGTGAGCGCGGTCTCGGCGATCTGGTCGACGTCCTTGTCGGCGACCTCGCGGACCCGTTCGTAGAGGTACTCCATCGAGCGGGGGATGTCGACGCTGCCGCCGAGCGGGCGGCGGTCGACCAGGCCGTCGGTGTAGAGCAGCAGGGTGGCCCCGGCCGGGAGTTCGAGGTTGGCCTGGTGGTAGACGGCGTCCTCCAGGCCGCTGCCGCCGCCGCGCGCCCGCACCCCCAGCAGGGTGTCGGAGACCTCCAGCGCCAGCTCCTCGACGCGGCCGTCGTTGATGAGCAGCGGCGCCTGGTGGCCGGCGTTGGCGTAGGACAGCTCGCGCGACCAGGCGTCGTAGACCATGTAGAGGCAGCTCACGCTGGGCACCCAGGTGCCGCCGGAGCCGTCGGGGCGGCCGAGCTGGCGCACCCATTCGTCCAGCGCCAGGAGGATGTCGGCGGGTTCGCGGTCGGCCTGGGCGAACGCGCGCAGGGCGGCGCGCATCTGGCCCATGACGGCCGCCGCGTGCGGGCCGCGGCCCTCGACGTCGCCGATCACCAGCCCCACGCGCCCGGCCGAGAGTGGGATGACGTCGTAGAAGTCGCCGCCGACCTGGGTCTGGATGCCGTGGCCGTGGGCCTCCAGCGGCTTGGCGGGGACGTAGCGGTGGGCGATGGTGAGGCCGTCGAAGGGGGTGAACTCCCCGCGCGGCAGCAGGCTCTGCTGGAAGGCGAGCGCGGTGCGGCGCTCCTCCTCGAACAGGCGGGCGTTGTCGATGGCCAGCGCCACCCGCGAGGCCAGGGCGCCCACGAGGTCGCGGTCGAAGCCGCCGTAGCGGGTCTTCTGGCGGGGCGACAGGCGCGACAGGGCCAGCGTGAGCACGCCCAGGAGTTCGCCGCGGGCGCGCAGCGGCGCCGCGATGGCCGAGGTCACCCCGACCTGCTCGGCGACGCGCGCCGAGCGGGGGTCGTCGGTCTCGTAGGCGTAGGCGTAGTCGCTGACGAGCACGGTCTCGAAGCGCCGCATCGCGGTGTAGACGAAGTGGCGGTCGGGGTAGCGGACCTCCTCGCCGACGTCGTACCAGGTGCCCGCCGGCGGGGTCCAGCCCTCGGCGTGCACCGACACGTGCCGGATGAGCCGGTCGTGGTCGAAGAGGTCGATGAAGCAGTGGTCGGCGAACTGCGGCACCAGGATCTCGGCGACCGCCTTCATGGTGGAGCCGAACTCCAGCGAGCCGGCCAGGCGGCTGCCGACGCGGTCGAGCAGGCCGTAGAGGTCCTCGACGCGGCCGCCGCGCAGGGCCTCGTCGGCGAAGACGACGAAGCCGTCGACGGTGCCCGCCGCCGACTTCAGGGGCACGGCGTTGACGCGGATGTGCAGCCAGGCGGAGTCGGCGCGCACGACCGCGAAGGTGCCGTCCCAGGTCTCGCCGCGCAGCACGCGCCGCAGCAACTGGTCGGCGCGGTCGCGGTCGGAGTCCTGGATGCCGAGGTCGGTGAACGGCCGGCCGAGGAGGTCGCCGTGGTCGGCGGAGAGCCCGAACATGGTGCGGGCGAAGGGGTTGATGTGTCTCAGGCGACCGGCGCGGTCGGCGACCACCACCGCCGTCTGCGCGTGTTCGAAGACCGCCGCGCCCGTGAAGGCAGCGTCATGGCGGAAGTCGTCCCCCCGTTGGTTCATACAGCCGCCACCTCGACCTCGCCGGCCGGGGTCATGACGCCCGGCCGCACGATCCGTACTGCCCCCGTGCGGCGGGCCTGTGTGCACCGGCTGCCGCGAACCATGGGGTGAGCATAGCCCTACCGGGGGTGTATTCGCAGAGCAACGTTACATTTCGGTTGGCGGGAACGGGGAACGGGGGGTGCGCCGACCGCGCGGAGGGGTCAGGGCTTGGTGACGAAAATGTGGCTCGCGACCTGCCGGGACAGTTCGCTGGCCTCGCCATCCTCGCCGCTACCACCAATCACCTGTACGCCGCTGTCGCTCGCCACGAGCCGGACTTCCTGCTCGGGTTGTACCCCGGAGCGCTTGAGATCGAGCATGACTTCGGGGTCGCTTTGCAACTGCTCGCTGATGCGCCGGACGGTGACCGTGACCTCGGTGCCGTTGGCGACCTCCAGCATCGGCACGATGGAGTCGCCGGAGAAGGGCTCGGGGGAGTAGTCGTCCAGGCCGAGTTCCTCGAGGCCGGGGATGGGGTTGCCGTGCGGGCACACCGAGGGGGCGTTCAGCAGGCGGACCAGGCGCTCCTCGACGGCCTCGGAGATGACGTGCTCCCACCGGCAGGCCTCGACGTGGACGTCCTCCCAGGGCAGGCCGATGACGTCGACCAGGAGGCGTTCGGCGAGGCGGTGCTTGCGCATGACGTGGGTGGCCAGCCGGCGGCCCTCCTCGGTCATGACGAGGTGGCGGTCGTTCTCGACCCGGAGCAGGCCGTCGCGCTCCATGCGCGCCACGGTCTGGCTGACGGTGGGGCCGCTCTGCTGCAAGCGCTCGGCGATGCGGGCGCGCAGCGGGACGATGCCCTCTTCCTCCAGCTCGAAGATGGTGCGGAGGTACATCTCCGTGGTGTCGATAAGCCCGTGTGCGGTCAAGGCTCCCCCTCCCCTCGTGGGCCGTCGAGAGTCGACGACGGCAGACTCTCAACACAGGCCGGTCGCAGGGGATTCCGGCCGTGGGTCGCTGAGCGGTGCTCGTGGCGCGGACACTCGGTCGGGCCGCTGCGCCCTGGCCGCGGGAGCGGCCACCGATCTCGCTTCATCATACCTCGGCAACGGACAACCCTCTTCGCCGCAATGTGGGGTGTGCCACAACGCGGGCGGAGGCGCGCGGGACCTCCGGTGCGGGCGTGCCGGGGGCGCCGGGGCGGGAGGTCGGGGCAGGTGGGGGCGGCGGCGCGGTCAGGGGGCGAGGCGCTCCAGGAGCCAGACCGCCTCGTCGTGGGGGTCGGCCCCCGCGCCCCGCAGGTAACGGAATCGGTCGTGCATGCGGTCGACTCCGCCCTGCCAGAACTCCACCTCCTCGGGGACGATGCGGTAGCCGCCCCAGTAGGAGGGGCGCGGAACCTCTGCGTCCTCGGGCCAGGCGGCGGCGAAGCCGGCGTACAGGCGGTCGAGCGCGGCGCGGTCGGCCACGGGGCTGGACTGCCGCTCGCTCGCCCAGGCACCGATCTGTGAACCCCTGGGACGGGTGCGGAAGTAGGCGTCGTTCTCGGCGTCGCTGAGACGTTCGACACGGCCTGAGACGAGCACCTGGCGGCGGATCGCGTGCCAGGGGAACACCGCCGAGGCGCGCGGCTCGGCCTCCAGCGCGCGGCCCTTGCGGGAGCCGTAGTTGGTGAAAAACCGCAGGCCGGAGCGGTCGTACCCTTTGAGGAGGACGGTCCGGGCGCGGGGCGCTCCGCTGGGCTCGACCGTGGCCAGGACCATGGCGTTGGGTTCGGCCAGCCCCGCCGTGTGTGCCTGTGTGAACCACGTGTGAAACTGCTGCATGGGATGGGCGGCCATGTCGCCCCGCCGCAACGGCGGGCCGAGGTAGGGCTGGCGCAGTTCCGCCGGGTCGCACTGGCTCACAGTGGAGCATCCTCACACGACCTGTGGGGTAGCCGCCACCTGCACACCATCACCACTAGTGACACCTCACGTGCCACCGAAACATGACCGAACGGTTCAATGGGCGCACCCTTGCACATGGACCGAGAAACACGGAGGAAGCCGGTATGTCGGACTTCAAACCGGGGCTCGAAGGAGTCGTGGCGTTCGAGACGGAGATCGCCGAGCCGGACAAGGAGGGCGGCGCCCTCCGCTACCGCGGCGTCGACATCGAGAACCTTGTCGGCCACGCCACCTTCGGGCGCGTGTGGGGGCTGCTGGTCGACAACAGCTTCGAGCCCGGGCTGCCCTTCGCGGAGCCGGTGTACCAGGCGGTGCGGACCGGTGACGTCCGCGTCGACGTGCAGAGCGCGCTGGCCGCCCTGGCGCCGCTGTGGGGCTTCAAGCCGCTGCTGGACATCGACGACGCCGAGGCCCGCGACAACGTGGCGCGCGCCGCGTCGGCGGCCCTGTCGATCATCGCCCAGTCGGCCCGCGGCGACCTGCCGGAGGTGCCGCGCGCCCGCATCGAGGAGGGCACCTCGATCGTGGAGCGCTTCATGATCCAGTTGCGCGGCGAGCCGGACCCCCGGCACATCAAGGCCGTCGACGCCTACTGGACCTCGGCCGCCGAGCACGGCATGAACGCGTCCACCTTCACCGCCCGCGTGATCGCGTCCACGGGCGCCGACGTCGCCGCCGCCCTGTCGGGCGCGGTCGGCGCGATGTCGGGCCCCCTGCACGGCGGCGCCCCGGCGCGCGTGCTGCACATGCTGGACGAGACCGAGCGGATCGGCGACGCCCGCACCTACGTCCAGCGCGCCCTGGACCAGGGCGAGCGCCTGATGGGCTTCGGCCACCGCGTCTACCGGGCGGAGGACCCGCGCGCCCGGGTGCTGCGCCGCACGGCCAAGGAGCTGAACGCCCCGCGCTTCGAGGTCGCCCAGGCCCTGGAGACGGCCGCGCTGGAGGAGCTGCACGCCCGCAAGCCCGACCGCGTGCTCGCCACGAACGTGGAGTACTGGGCCGCGGTGGTCCTGGACTTCGCGGAGATACCGTCGGACCTGTTCACGTCCATGTTCACCTGCGCCCGGACCGCCGGCTGGTCGGCCCACATCCTGGAGCAGAAGCGCACCGGCCGCCTGGTCCGCCCCAGCGCCAAGTACGTCGGCCCCGCGGCCCGCGACATCAACCAGGTGTCGGGAGCCGCAGAGGCACTGGCCCAGGGCGTGTAAGGGCGCGTAAACGCCTCCAAGGCGTCCACCCCCCGCCTGAAAGCCGAGCCCGGCTCAGAAAGCCCAGCCCGGGGAGACCGGCCGGGAGAGTCCGGCCGGACGAGTTCAGCCCGCACGCGGAAGGCCCCGCGATCCGAAAAGGGATCGCGGGGCCTTCCGCCTTTCCCAGCAAATCCGCCCCTGAAGAATGTTCGCGTTCTCACTTGGCAGAGGCGTCGATCTCATCCAGGACAGAAATGTCCAAAGTGACGTACGGTTCCTCAATCAGCCAGTCCCTGGAGCGCCCTCTTTTGATGGCCATGACATCCACCTGGATCATTCCGGAGGAGTCAAAGGAAACGAGGCTTCCCCGCTCAAAGACGAGCATCAACGGCTCGAACGGGCCTGAAAGTTCGGGAACCTCAACCCCGGAATCCCACAGGGCGGCGAAGTGGAGCGCAAACTCACATGACAGACGCAGGACCTGGGGCACTTCCGGCAGACGGGCAGTCGCCTGCTGAATCACCGCCGGGTCGGCCCTCACCTCCGGAGCCACTTCTCCTGCGTAATCATAGAACGGCCATCCCGCGTCGGGAAAACGATCCGCCCACCACGCAGCCCGCCTCATGAACTCCCGCACAAGCAGGGCTTGCGAGGGACGATACGGCGGTGATTCCAAGGGTTCAAATTTGGATATCCGCTGAGCCAGAATAGAAACTCGGCTACCTGTCATTCCACTCATCCAGAAGGTTTTGGGCGAACTCGGGAAGTCCCCTCAGATCATCGTGGACGTCAAAGTCCGGCTCACTCCGCCCCATTCTGTAGTAGTGACCGAACGGTCGCAAGGAAGGTATTTGATTCGGAGCAAGGTCGTGAGCCCCGTAGTGCTCGGGTGTAGGGACCCCCGATCCCGTCGAGAAGTACTCGGGATGACTCGACCTGTAGGGAAGCCCATTTTCCATAAGGAAAGCTTCTACCCATTCGTGCATTACCATCCTGCGAAAATTGTAAACGTCTTTGTCTCTATACTTGTCGCCGTCCAGCATCCGCATCCATACGGCACTCACGTCACCATTGGGGCTGAAGAGGCCCTCTCGAACCTCCCCTACTCCGGTTTCCACTACATGAACCTTGTAGAACAGGTGTTTTTTCACTCGGTCTATCATATCGAAACTGATACCGGATCTTTCTGAGAGGATGTTGACATCGTTTGCCATCCCCCGGATGTTCTCATAATCCCGGAGAGCCCCCAAAGTATCTGGACCGTCAAGGAAGACGTTTCCATGCTGGTCTCGATATCGCCCTGCCCCGTCGGTATAGCCGTCACGGATCCGCGGACCCAAGCCAGGCTCGTAACCCTTTTCAGCGGAATCCCAGTCGAAATAGACCCGTTGCGCGTCGGGAACCACCGCAGGATTCGCAACCTGTTCGGCAACCGGCGGCCCTGATGACTCCACCGGCGTCTCCTCAGGCGCGTTCTCGGGATCATCATCTCCGTCTGCCGTGCCCTCCACACGGAACCCGTCCTGGGATCGCTGCTCCGGATCCGGCGCCTCCCCGTCTTCACCGTTCTCATCGGAGGACACGTCAGGTAGGCCGCTGACTGTTGGCGATGGCGGACCACCCCCCGAACCTGTTGTGATACCGCCGCTCGCGTTCGTGGGGCGCGATGCGGGGTCCTGCCTCGGCGGCTCGGTCTGGTTCGGCGTGTCCTCGATGTCGTTGCGCGCGCGGTGGGTGGTGTCGGGGTCGTCGGCGTTGGCCTGGATGTCGTATTCGGGGGCGCCGACCAGGGCGGGCTCTCTTGTAGCGGGGCGGGCGGCCTCCGGGGTGTTCTGGGGGATGTCGGGATGCTGCTCGTTGTTCGCGTACAGCTCGGTGGTGTCGAGGAACCGCTGCAACTCCCGGGCCGTGGGCAGTCCGTTGCCCGACGTCGGCATCTCCAACTCCGGTGTGCTGTCCATCCCGGCCCCGGAGCCGGCACCGGTGCGCGGTCCCGGCGCTTCGAAGTCGAGATCGGGCCACCGCCCCCCGATGTCCGGGCCGCCCGCGCGGGGGCCGTCGCCCACGGAGTTGAGGTTGCGCAGCGCGCCGAACCCCTTGCGGGCGAGGAGGGCCATACCCACCGGGGCGCCCACCCCGCTGGCGATTGAGGCCACGGCGATGACATCGGCGGTGATGTTGAGGCCCGCGGTCGTGCCCGCGTACCCCGGGCGGTCCTCCAGTTCCGTCCACGGGAAGAAGGCGTGGGCCATGTCGGCCCACGCCGCCCCCGTCGCCTCCAGGCTCTGGAAGCTGAGGCCGTTCTCCACCGAGACACCCATCAGCGACATCGCGCCCACGGCCGTCCCGTGCCAGAACTCCGCCGCGTTGGCCATCATCTGGTCGGCGTCGGCCGTCCACGTCTCCGTGGCGGGGTTGTAGGCGCCGATGGAGCTGGCCGGGTCGGTGACGAACGCCCAGGCGAAGTCACCGACCGCCGCTCCGACGTCGACGTACCATGCGGCGTCGTGCTGCTGCGGGATGGCCCACGGGGTGGCAACGTCGCGCGGAGCCTCGGTGTAGCCGTACGCCTGCGTGTTCGGCCCGAGGTCGGGGTCGGTGCCGGGCTCCACCGCGACGAACGTGGTGCCGCCGAAAAGCGCGGTGATCTTGTTGGCGCAGTCGCGCTCGGCGGCCATGAAGTCGTTCTGGACCTTGATCAGGTCGTTGTTGAGGGTGTTGAACTCCTCGACCTTGGCTTCGTCCTTGTCCCATTCGGCGTTGTCGGCGATGTGCCGCTGCATCGCCGCCGCGTCGGCCTTGAGGCTTTTCCAGCGCTCAAGGATCGGCCGCACCTCTTCGGCGAAGGTGAGCAGCGCGTCGCCGGCGACCGCTGACGCGCTCTGTACCTGTGTGCCCTTGGTCGCCACCGGGTCGACGGCCTCGAAAAGGATGTCCTCCTCCGGCGCGCTGTAGACGGCGGCCAGCCCGGCCCAGTCGGACTTGATGTCCTGCCCGATGTCGAAGATGTCCTGGCCGTCGTTCTTGATGGCCTCGGCCGCCGTCTCCAGTTTCTCCAGGTCGACCGGCGGGATCTCGATGGCCCCGGGTGCGATTCCGTCCGCAAGGCCCTCGGGGATCTCCGCTGTCATCCGCTCCGCCTCCGCCACGCGCTACTGTCCGCCAGCCGCGCAACACCCTAAGGCGCCAATGTGACGCAATGAGGTGATTTTTCGCCTCTCCCGAGGCGCGGAACGGAGCACTGCCTCCTTTCCGGGACACGGCCTGCGAATACGGACGCCGGTGACGGCACCCCGCCTGGCGGATGGCCGGAAGCGGCCACCCCTCGTGGGCGGTTGGATACGGTATGTCGTGCGTGTCGAGGCCGGGGTGCGGGGCCTGCTCAGTCCTGCCGCGCCTGCTCCGGCGGCGCACCCAAACCCGCCTGGAACCAGTCCGGCATGTGCTTGGGGGTGCGCGGGAGGCGGCGCTGTTCCTCGGTGAGCGCCTCCGTGGGGACCGGGGTCAGGAGGTCGGGCAGGGCGGTGTAGTCGTACTCTGCCGAGAACACGTCGGGCGGGTTGATCGCGTAGCGCATGGCGAACCACGTGCCCGTTCCCTCGCGGTACATCCCCTCGCGCAGCCGCAGGAACAAGGGCCGGATTTCGGACGGTACCGCCAGGCGCTCCATCCGGCCGCCGCCCATCCGCACTCCCGAGCGCGCCCGCACCCTGGTGCCGAGCGCGGCGTAGTCGATGAGCACCTGCCGCCATCCCGTGGGCAGGACGGGCAGCAGGTGCAGGGTGATCTCGCTGAGGATGTGGTGCTGCTCGACAGGGTTGAGCCAGCGGCGGTCAGGCATGCGGGTCAGTCCTTGGTGGTCGGTCGCGCCGGTTGCGGTCAGTGCGGTCCGACGCCCCCTGGCCCGGGGATGTTCCGCACCGCGCCGCTCCCGGCCGCATGCGGCCATCTGGCCGTGTGGCCTCTGGGACCTCTGCGGTCCTTGTGGCTCTCTGGTCATCCGGCTCCCGACCAGGCCGGAAGCGCGGTGTTGACGTCTTGCCCGCTACCGTCACCGCCCCCTCCCTCGGGCCGGGCGTCACTCACCACACCGGGCGCAGCGGCGGCACCTGGTCGCCGCTCAGCGCGCGGATGAGGCGGGCGAGTTCGCTCCGCAGGACTCCGGTGTCGGCCCCCGCGCCCTGCTCGGCGACCTCCGCCTCCAACCGGTGCAGGATGCGGCCCGCCACCGCCAGGTGCTCCCGGGCCGCGTCGGTGAGGACCACCAGGCGGCGCCGCCCGCCCGCCGGGTGGGGCTCGCGGCGCACGTAGCCCCGCTTTTCGAGGTCGTCCACGATCTGCCCGGCCGCCTGCTTCGTCACCCCCAGCCGCTCGGCCAGCTCGCTGCTGGTCGCCCCGCGCTCCCGCAGGGCCTGGAACGTCATGCCGTGGATCGGCCGCAGGTCGGCGTACCCGGCGGTCGCGAGGCGGTCGTTGAACTCGGTGAGCAGGAGCTGGAAGCCCATGCCCAGCAGGAAGGTCAACTCGGCGCGGGCAAGGGGGTCGTCACTGTGCGCGGGGTCCATGGCCAACCATGGTGACACACGGGGGTAAACCTGCTTTACTCACATGAGTAAAGCTCGTTTACTCACTGGGAGTCCCCATGCACGTCCTCACCCCCGCGCCCGCCGTCACCACGCCCAACGCCGTCATGACCGGCCTCGCCGCGCCCAGCCGGGGCAGCGCCGAACTCAGCACCTGGCGGGTCCGGATGGAGGCCGGTTCCGCCGGACCGGAGCACTCGATCGACCGCGAGCAGGTCTGGACGGTCACCAGCGGCTCGATGGAGGTCACCTCCGCCGGCCGCACCGAGACCGTCGCCGCGGGTCAGGCCGTCGTCCTGCCCGCCGACACGGTGCGCCGCGTGCGCGCCGGCGCCGAGCCGGTGGAGGCCCTGGTCGCGATGCCGGTCGGCGGCCGCGCCTTCGTCCCGGGGAGTTCGGAGGCACGGCCGCTGCCCTGGGCGGAGTGAGCGTCGACGACCGCCGATCCTGCCGCTCCCCGCTCCGGGCGCGGCAGCCGCGCCGCCTGCCTTAAGAAGACTTGGAGATGTGGAGCACCGCGCCCTCGTCGTCGGCGCCCAGGACGCGGACCGTCACGCCGTTGAAGCGGTTCGCCGACATCTCCGTGAACGGCGCCTCCTGGGAGCCGCCGAACTGGATGCCGGGCCCGTACAGGGAGAATGTGACCTTCCGCGGCTCGACGGTGTCCACGACCAGTTCCTCGATGCCGGTGTACCCGCCGAGGTCGATCTCGTCGCCCTGGCTGACGCGGACCTCGCACTCGGCGTCGGAGCAACTGGCGAGGTCGGTGCCGTTCGCCGGCTCGGGGATCTCCTCCTCAGTCGGCGACGGCGACGGCGAGGGGGCGGGGCTCGGCGTCGGGCTGGCCTCACTCCCGGCCCCTGAACCGGCGTCGGCGCCGCCCCCGCAGCCGGTGAGCAGCAGCGCCCCGGCCGCCACCGCTGCGGCGGCGAACGCGAGGCGCGGGGGGACGCCCCCGAACGGGGTCATCACGGTGTTCATGGTGTCTTCGTCCCTACTCTCGATCGACCAGCGGGCAACCCGGAAGCCCGGGCATGGGTACGGCCGAGCGCTCACGAACGGTTGGCGAGCCCTCACGGAGCGGACAGACACCGCGATTCTGCCGCTCCCCACCCCCGCCGTCACACCCGCGCGGCCACATCCGGCCACGTGCCATACGCCGCGTACCGCGTGCGGCCGCATACGGACACCGGAGGCCGATTGCCGCTGTCCGGAACGACGCGGTGGCACATTCCCATGGGTCCCGCGCTACTGGGGCAGCCGTGCGCTCTCGCCTGCGCGGGGCGGCATCTGCCGGACGATTCATGGATTATCGAAATCGGGAATGCAGAAGTATGTGAGATGTGAGGAGGCTCTTCGCCCCGCCGCGCCCCCTTCGCTTCTCCTAATACAGCCGATCGGCGCACCACCCGGTGTGCCGAGTCACCGGCGCTCCCAGTCCCAGCCCACCGGCCCCTGTAGACCCTTGTCGACCCCTGGACCAGGCGCCGCAATCCGGGGTCCCCGATTGCTCCCATCCGTGGCATCCGCTTGGCTTGCCTGCGGCGTAGGGGCGAGGCGAGGGCGGGGGCGACCATGCGGACGGGCAGGCGGGCGCGGCGGGGGCTGGGGCCGGGGTTCGGGTGGCTGTGGGGGTCCTTCGCCGTCAGTTCGTTCGGGACTCAGTTCGCCTTCGGCGCGTTTCCGCTGGTAGCCATCACCGTGCTGCACGCCGGACCGGCCGAGGTCTCGATGCTCTCGGCGGCGGCCCTGGCCGTCGGCGCGGCCGTGGCGGTGCCGCTCGCGCCGTGGGTGGAGTTCCGCCGCAAGCGCCCCGTCATGATCGCGATGGACCTCGTCCGCTTCGCCGCCCTGCTCAGCGTTCCCGCCGCCTACGTGCTCGGCGTCCTGTCGTTCGCCCAACTCCTGGTCGTGGCCGTGGTCGCCGCCACCGCCGACATCGCCTTCCGGGCCGCCCACGGCGCCTTCCTGAAGGGCCTCGTGCCGCCCGAGGACCTGGTCGCCGCCAACGCCCGCCTCGAATCCGCCACCTGGACCGCGACCATCGCCGGTCCGCCCCTCGGCGGCGCCGTCGCCGGGCTACTCGGCCCGGTGGCCACGCTCGCGGCCGACGCCTTCAGCTACCTGCTGTCGGCCCTCGGCCTGCGCGCCATCGGCGGCCGCGAGCCGAGCCCGGCGCCTGCGTCCGCCCCGGCTTCCGCTCCTGCGTCGACCCGCTCGTCGGCCCCGGCGTCCGCCCCCGCGCCGACCCCCGCAGCTCACCGAATGCGGGTCTCCGACCTCGCCGACGGCTGGCGGTACATCCTCACCGACCCCGTCTTGCGCCCCCTGTTCCTCAACACGGTGCCGGTCAACAGCCTCATCATGGCGACCGCCCCCCTGATGAGCGTCCTCATGCTCGCCGACCTCGGTTTCGCGCCCTGGCAGTACGGCCTCGCCTTCGCCCTCCCCTGCGTCGGCGGCCTCATCGGCGCCCGCCTCGCCCCGCCGCTCGTCGCCCGCTTCGGCCGCCGTGCCGTCCTCCTGGGTTCGGGCATCGTGCGCGTGTGCTGGCCGGTGGGCCTCGTCTTCGTCGGGCCCGGCACCCCCGGCCTGGTGCTGGTGATCGCGGTGCAACTGGCGCTGGTCACCAGCATCGGCGTGTTCAACCCGGTATCGGCGGCCTTCCGCCTCGACCGGACCCCGCCCGACCGCGTGGCCCGCATCCTCACCGCTTGGACCGTCACGGGGAAGGCCGCCGTGGCCGCCGCCACCGCCGCCGCCGGGCTGCTCGCGAGCGCCACCGACACCCGCACCGCCGTCGCCGTGGCGGGCCTGCTCCTGCTGGTGACCCCGTTCCCGCTCCTCTGCCTGCGTGATGCGCGCACGCCGGCCGAGGAGCGGGAACGGGGCCAGGGTCAACCCTCGAACGAGGTCAGGTCCGGTCGGCCTTGACCGCGCCGAGGAAGCGGATCCATTCAGTCGAGGGGAACTGAATGTCTCCCATCTGGCGGTTCTTGCTGTCCCGCACCGCCGAGGCGCCGGGGGCGTCGGCCACCTCTACGCAGTTCTCACTGCGTGTGTAACTGGAGGTACGGAAAGCATCGGTTGCGGATTGAGTTGTGGCGCGCATGCTTCTTTGTACATCGGGACTTTGGTCCTTTTCAGGCGTTTCGACATTCCCGCGTCAACTCCTCGTTGTGGGATGACCGGCTCATTTCCCGCCGTCCCGTCGCGGCCGCCGGCCTCGCGGAGTAGGCGCCCGGCCGGATCAGCCGCCGCCACCCCCGCCGCCGCCACCGCCCGCACCGCCGCCACCTCCTCCGCCACCACCGCCGCCACCGCCACCGCCACCGCTGAAGCCTCCGCCGATCCCGCCGCCCGCGCCGCCGTGGTAGCCGCCGCGCCGTCCCGAGCCCCCGCTGCCGGCGAGGTTGACGGCCTGCGCCACACCGACCATGAACATGACTCCCGCGATGGCCCCGACCGCGATGTAGAAGGGCGAGAGCTCGCTGTCGCCGGGGGCGGCGCCGGTTCCACCGCCGACCGGCTCCGCCTCGTTCACGGTGACCGGCGCGTCGGCGGGCAGGACCACGTCGACGCTGAACGCCTCACCGGGCGCCACCCGGTCCTGGGTGAACGTGACGGTCGCGGCGCCCGTCGTGGTCCCCGGGCCCGTGCACTCGTCCCGGGATCCGGGCGCGCCCGCGTAGCAGTCGACCGCCCGCGCCGCCACGGGCGTGGTGACCTCGGCGGTCACCGACTCCACCGGGACCTCCCAGCCGGAGCCGATGACGTCGAGGTACAGCCGCGCGCCGCCCGCCTCGGACTCGATGAGCAGGGTCTCGTAGGCGTAGGAGACGACGAACGTTTTGCGCCCCGTCAACTGGTCGTCGCCGCCCTCGGACCCGAACCGCACCGACGACCCGTCCGGCAGCACCTCGCTGTGCTCGACCCCGGCGTCGTCCTCGATGGTGAGTCCGGTGAGGCCGAGGGACTGCTCGGCCGAACCGTCGATCGGGGCGGACAGCGGCAGCGACCGGTGCGCGGGGCCGCCGCCTCCGTCGCCGAAGTCGTAGGTGATCTCCTCGCGGACCGACACGACACCGTCCTCGCCCACGGTGATGTCGGCGTCGAAGGCGACGACCGAGCGGTCGCCGCCGGGTGCTTCGGCCGGTACCGCCGCCGGAAGGGCGGCGGTTACCGCGACCATGACCAGGTTTCCGAAAAGGCCCACCATGAAAGGTGGGATGGCGCACTGCCGTCAGGGGTTCCCGATGATCTTAGAGCCGTCCCTGCTTGGCTTGATGGCGCAGACGAACGCGGCCCACTGCGCCGAGGGGGCCTTGATGTGGCCCGCATCGGGTCGATGGGAGTCCCGGAGCGCGGAGACGTGGGGGATGTCTGCCACCTGCTGCACAGTTGTTTTAGTTCGGTCAACTAAAACAACTCTGCCGGAACTTCAGAACAGAACCACTGGCCACAGCGGCTGCCCTCAGGCGGAGAACGCGTCCTGCTTCACGGCCACGACGAACGCCGCCCACTGCGCCGACGGGAACTCGATGTGGCCCGCCTCGGGCCGCTGGGAGTCCCGGACCGCCGAGGCACCGGGGAGGTCGGCGACCTCGACACAGTTCTCTGTCCTCGGACCTGAGTAGGAGGACTTTCGGAAGTTATAGCGGAGCGCCTTCGACATGGGTGTTCCTTACGTGCGGGACTCCAACATCCTTTCGAGGAGGGCACGCGACTCATCCACACTGAGCGCCGTTGACTGTACGTAGTCATACAGCAGCTTGTAGCGCTCTACTTCTTCAGGTTCCTCATGAAAGAGTTGAGTGGTGTGGCCCTCGACGTAGACCACGCTGGGGTCCTCCGGGAAGTCCAGGATGAGGAACTGTCCCATCATTCCCGCATGCGGCCCGATGGAGTCAGGAAGTACTTGCACCCTTAGGTTAGGGCGCTGGACCTGCACTAGATGACGAAGCTGCTCCTCGCGAAGCTCACGAGGGATCTTCCGTAGCGCTGACTCATCTATTATCGCCCAGTAACGCGGCGCATCCGACCGAGCAAGTATCTGCTTGCGCATCATCCGAGCTTCTACGCGGCGGTCAATCTCGGCGGCGTCGGTGATGCCGCTGCTCGCGATGAGGGCACGCGCGTAGCCTTCAGTCTGGAGCAGCCCAGGGATCACGGCCAACTCGAAGGTCCGAACAACCGACGCTTCCGGCTCGAGCCCCGTCAGCGTTCCCTTACCAAGTACGTCGGCGTAGCCGACCCACCAGCCTCGCTGACGCGCCTGCTTGGCAAGGATGACTATGGCATCCCGCTCGCCCGGGTCGTCGACACGGTAGATGTCGAGCAGAAGCTCCACGTCTTCGACCTTCGGGCGCACCCACTCGTTGCGCTCGATGCGGGTGATCTTGGAAGCGGACCAACGGCTCGCGCCGCGCTCGTGCGCCTGATTGGTGACTTCGTCCGCCGTCAGACCCGCTTGTTCTCGCAGCTCCCTCAAGCGCCAGGAGAGTCGGCGGCGACGAAGAGTTGGGCTACTGGCCAATGGATCGGTGCTCCTCGCATCGCGACGTCGCTGTCCCGATCGTAGGTGGCTCTGCTGGTTTCCCGACATTTTTCGCATCTCCTGAACACAAGTGGGGTTACCAAACAAGATTCTTCCACCTACTTAAAAGTTGGTCTTGCATTTTTAGCTACCGCACGTGACCATGGGGGTGCTGGTAACCGCCGGGGCTCCCCGGCCTGACCGCCTGTGAGGGCGTCATGCCTTACTTCAGTCCTGCTCCCGAGGGGCGCCCACGCCTCGCCCCTCGGGTACGTCCCTACGTGACGGCGCCTCCTCCCGCGCCGCCGCCTCCGCGTCCGCCCGACGTCTGCGACCCGGCTCCCGGCGAGGTCCACGCCGCCTTCTGCGAGGTCGCCGAGTACTACGCCGACCAGTGGCTCGAGATCCGCCGCTTCTCCGGCGCGGACCTCCCCTACCTGGCCGCCGACCGCCCGCGCGGCATCACCGTCCGGGCCAGCGACCTCGGCGCCTTCGCCGCCGCGCTCTCCGCCTACACCCCCTGGGACCCGCCGCTGGACCCGCCCTCGACGGCCTCCACGGCCTCGGCCGCCGCCTCCTGCTCGTCCTCCTCCGCCGAGCGGGGGTGGCCCCGGCATGAGTCCGCTTGAGCGCGCGTACGCCCGCCGCGTCATGGCCCGCTTCCCCGGCGCCACCGTCTGGCGCGGCGACCACACCGGATCCTGGTGGGCCATGCTCCCCGAACTCCCCCACCTCATCGAGGCGCGCGACCCCGACACCCTGGCCGCCCGCATCGCCTGGGTCCGCACCGCCCACCACCAGTGGATCCCGCACGAGGACCCGCCGACCCCGCCCGCGCGCCCCGCCCCCCGGCCGCGGCCGCAGGGCGCTCCGCGCCGCCCCCAGCCACCGCAGCAGCCGCCCCCTGCGCCCCCCGCGCAGCCGCCGCGACCTGCGGCGTCGCGCTCCCCGGGAAGGCGGCGGCGGACCTCTGACAACCGGCCCCCTTTCCTGCGGCGCGGGGGGCTCAGCCACTACGCTTCTGCGGGTGACCGACATTCAGATTCCCGCTAACCTGCTGCCCGCCGACGGCCGCTTCGGCTGCGGCCCGTCGAAGGTCCGACCCGAGCAACTGGCCTCCCTCGCGCAGTCCGGATCCGGCTACATGGGGACCTCGCACCGGCAGAAGCCGGTCAAGTCCCTCGTGGGGCGGGTGCGTTCCGGTCTGTCGCAGCTCTTCTCGCTGCCCGAGGGCTACGAGGTCGTCCTCGGCAACGGCGGCACCACCGCCTTCTGGGACATCGCGGCGCACGGCCTGATCCGCCGCAAGTCCCAGCACCTCTCCTTCGGCGAGTTCTCCTCGAAGTTCGCCAAGGTGGCCAAGGGCGCCCCCTGGCTGGCCGACCCCAGCGTCATCAGCACCGACCCCGGCACGCACGGCGACCCCGTCGCCGAGGACGGTGTCGACGCCTACGCCCTCACCCACAACGAGACCTCCACCGGTGTCGCGGCGCCCATCCGCCGCGTCCCCGGCGCCGCCGACGACGCGCTGGTCCTGGTCGACGCCACCAGCGGCGCCGGTGGCCTGCCCGTGGACATCGCCGAGACCGACGTCTACTACTTCGCCCCGCAGAAGAGCTTCGCCTCCGACGGCGGCCTGTGGGTGGCCGTCATGTCGCCCAAGGCCCTGGAGCGCGCCGCCGAGATCGCGGGGGGCGACCGCTACATCCCCGAGTTCTTCTCGCTCCCCACGGCGATCGACAACTCCCGCAAGGACCAGACCTACAACACCCCGGCGGTGGCCACGCTGGCGCTGCTCGCCGACCAGGTGGAGTGGATGAACGGGCGCGGCGGGCTGGAGTGGACCGTGGCCCGCACCGCCGAGACCTCCTCGATCCTGTACTCCTGGGCCGAGAAGACCGACTACACCACCCCGTTCGTGGCCGACCCCGCCAAGCGCTCGCAGGTGGTGGGCACCATCGACTTCGCCGAAGGTGTGGACGCCGCCGCCGTGGCCGCCGCGCTGCGCGCCAACGGCGTGGTCGACACCGAGCCCTACCGCAAGCTGGGGCGCAACCAGTTGCGCATCGGCATGTTCCCGGCGGTGGAGCCCGACGACGTCCGCGCGCTCACCGAGTGCATCGACTTCGTCGTCGGCAAGCTGGGCTGAGACCGGGCTTGCGCTGGGCTGAAGCCGGGCTGGCACTACGGCTGTCGCCCGGCTGACCCGGTCCGCGCCCGCCGCGAGCGGGCACGGCCGCACCCCTCAGCCGCTTCGCGATCACCTTCGGCCTGCCCGGACACCCCGTCCGGGCAGGCCGCGGCTCGCTGCGGGCGTCCCGCACGGCGCCCGCGGCCCCATCACCGGCCCGACCCGCGTCACCAGACCGCGTCACCGGACCGAGGCCCGCGACTCGCGGCCGGACCCCACCACCACGAACCTCCACGATCACCCATCACCACGACCACGACCCGAAAAGGCGGCTGTGCGCAGAAACAAGCAGGAGCCCCCCATCAAGATCATCTCCCACCGGGGCGCCTCGGGGCACCGCCCCGAGCACACGCTGGCCTCCTACGAGCTGGGCGCGCGCTTCGGGGGCGACTTCATCGAGGCGGACCTGGTCGCCACCGCCGACGGCGTGCTGGTGGCCCGCCACGAACCCGAGATCGGCGGCACCACCGACGTCGCCCAGCACCCCGAGTTCGCCGACCGGCGCACCACCCGCACCATCGACGGCCGCGAGTACACCGGCTGGTTCACCCAGGACTTCACGCTGGACGAGTTGCGCACCCTGCGCGCCGTCGAGCGCATCCCCGAGGTCCGCCCCGACAACGCCGCACACGACGGCGTCCACCCGATCCCCACGTTCCAGGAGATCGTCGACCTGGCCAAGAGCCTCACCCGCGAGCTGAAGCGGCCCATCGGCGTCTACCCCGAGACCAAGCACCCCGCCTACCACTCCTCCATCGGACTGGACCTCGAACCGCCGCTGCTGGCCGCGCTGCTGGACAACGGGCTGACCGGCCCCGAGCCGGAGGTGCCCGTGTTCCTCCAGTCCTTCGAGAGCGACAGCCTGCGCAAGCTGCGCGAGGCGCAGGTGCCGTGCGTGTTCCTGATGGGCACCGAGGAGCACTGGGCGCGCTTCCTCACCCCCGAAGGGCTGGCCGAGGTCGCGACGTTCGCCGAGGCCATCGGCCCGGCCAAGGACCTGATCTTTCCGCGCGACGCCGAGGACGCCATCACCGAACCGACCTCGCTGGTGGACGACGCCCACGAGGCGGGGCTGCTGGTGCACCCCTGGACGTTCCGCAGCGAGAACCACTTCCTCCCGGCCAACCTGCGCGGCGACGGCGCCCGCAGCTTCGGCGGGTTCGCCGCCGAGTACGAGGCGTTCTTCGCGACCGGGATCGACGGCGTCTTCACCGACCACTCGCGCCACGCCTTCCTCGCGCGCGAACTGTTCCTGGCGGAGGGGTGACGGCGGCGCCCGCGCCCGGGACGGGCGGTGCCGGCTGGGGCGGCGCCGACGCCGCGCGGGCTCGCCCAGGCGGAGCCGCGGGCGGGCGCGAGGGCGGGGACGCGGGCGGGCGCGGGAGCGCCTGGCCGCCGCCGCTGCCGCGCGAGGTGGCCGAGAACGTCGCCGCCCTGCCCGGCGGCCCGGCGTGGCTGGCGGACCTGCCCGAGCGGCTGGGGGCCGTGGCCCGGGAGTGGGACCTGGACCTGGGACGGCCCTTCACGGGCGGCAGTTGCTCGTGGGCGGGTCCGGTGCGCACGGCCGGGGGCGAAAGCGCGGTGCTCAAGCTGTCCTTCCCGCACCGCGAGGCGCGGGGCGAGGCGGCGGCGCTGCGCCTGTGGGCGGGGGCGGGCGCGGTGCGGCTGCTGCGCGTCTCCGACGACGGGTTCGCGCTGCTGCTGGAGCGCTGCCGACCCGGGGTGCCCCTGGTCCGCGCCCCCGGGGACGCCGAGGAGCGGCTGGCGGCGGGCGCCCGCACGCTGGCGGGGCTGTGGAGCCGGGGTGCGGCGGCCGGGCCGGGGCTGGAACTGCTGGCCGACGTGCTGGCGGAGTGGGCGGAGCTGACGGCGGACCGCCACGCGCGGCTGCGCACGGGGACCGATCCCGGGCTGGTGCGGGCGGCCGTGGACCTGATGGGGGCGCTGCCGGGTTCGGCGACGCGCACCGTGGTGCTGCACGGCGACTTCAATCCGGGCAACGTGCTGTCGGCCGAGCGCGCGCCGTGGCTGGCCATCGACCCCAAGCCGATGGTGGGCGACCCGGGCTACGACGTGTGGCCGCTGGTGACGCAGGTGGACGCGCCGATGGCGTATCCCGACCCGGTGCCGGTGCTGCGCCGCCGCTTCGCGCTGTGCGCCGAGATTCTGGGCGAGCCCGCCGAGCGGCTGGCCGCGTGGTCGGCGGCGCGGGCGGTGGAGTCGGCGTTCGACCGTTTCAACCGCGACGACGCCGAGGGCGGGAGTGCCGACCTCACGCAGGCGTCAGCCCTGGCGCGCGTGGCCGGGCTGTAGGCCCTCCGGTCAGGGCCGTCTGGAGGCCGCCTGGCGGGGCCGCCCGGTGGGCCAGGGCGGTTCACCGGTGCCAGGCGGCGGGGCGCGGCAGGCGATCGGCGCTCGCCCACGTGGTCGGCCTGTAAGCCATCCGGTCAGGCCGCCTCGGGGCCGCGCGGCGGGCGTGGGCGGTTCACCGCCACCGGGCAGCGGGCGCGGCGGGGCGTCGGCGCTGGCCCGCGTGGTCGGTAGGCCATCCAGTCGCAGCCGCTCCGCCTGAGGGCCGTCTGGGCGAACGCACGGCGGGCGCACCCGGCGGGGCCGCGCGGCAGGCCGGGATGGTTCACCGCCACCGGAGGGCGGGGCGCAGCGGAGCGCCGGCACCGGCCCACGTGGTCGGGCGTATAGACCCTCCGGTCAGGGCCGCCTGAGGACCGCCCGGCGGGAGCGCCCGGCGGGGCCGCGCGGCGGCCCAGGAGGGCTCACCGGCACCGGGCGGCGGGGCACGGTGGGGGCATCGCGCGGCCGTGGCGCGATCGTGGCGCGGCTGTAGCACAACCAAGGCGGGGCATTCGAACCGGTTGTCCACAGCTTGGGGATGGTTATCCACAAGGTGCCCCGTTTGTTGTTGAAAACCCGGGGAAACCGCTGTGGATAACGTGGGGATAAACCTCTCAACTGCGGCGGGCCAGGACCGCGATCCCCGCGATCACGACCGCCGCGATCCCCACCCCGGTCCAGATGAGGATCGAGGCCGTGCGCGGGTCCGGCCCCTGCTCGGAGGCCGCGGAGCCGCCCCCGCCACCGTCCGGTTCCCCGGTGTCGCCCGAGCCCGCGCCCCCGTCCGCGCCGTCTCCGCCGCCGCCCGTTCCGGTATCCACAGGCACCCGCCACACCGGGCTGCCCGCGCCCTCGGTTCCGGCGTAGAGCGCCGAGCCGTCGGGGGCGAACGCCAAAGACTCCCCCTGGTCGGACTCCGGCAGCGACACCCGGTCCACGATTCGCGCGCCCTCCACTCCATCGGCGGCGTCGTAGACGCTGGCTGCCCAGTAGGTGCGGATGGCGAAGTGCGAGCCGTCGGGCGCGAACGAGGCGTCGGTGGCGTACAGCGGCGCGGAATCCACCCGGGTGAGGGTGTTGACCCCCTCGGGGTCCAGGGTCTCGGGCGCCGCGTAGACACCGCCCGAGACCTCCTTGCTGATCACATAGAGCCGGTTGTCGTGCGGGTCCACCATCATGGCCTCGGCGTCGCGCCCGCCGTCGGCGTAGCTCAGCGTGAAGGTGGTGGCCTCGACCGTCTGGTCGGTGAGGTCGGCGGGCTCGGTGAACCGGTAGACCCGGACGTTGGGCCAGCCGCCCTGGAAGTTGTCGCCGATGTCGCCCACGTACACCGCCGGCTCGCCGGAGTCGTCGGCACCCACGGCCACGGCCTCCCAGTCGCGCGCCTCCACCCCGGCCCCGGTGAGGGAGACGGTGGCGACGGTGTCGCCGTCCTCGTTCACCGCGTACAGTTCCGGGCCGTAAGCGCCGCTGTCGTTGTGCGTCCAGAACACGCCCTCGTGGCGGCGCGAGGCGACCATGCCGCTGGACTCCTGGATCCGCTCGTCGGTCAGCGTGAACTCCGGCTCCGCCGAGGGCGGCGCGCCGGAGCCCGGGGTGGGCGACGCCTCGGCGGCGAGCGCCGCCGGACCGGCCAGCGTGAGGGAGCAGAGCGGCACCAGGGCGACCGAAACCGCGAACGCGGCGCCTCTCGTCATGCCGACAATCCTGCCATCATCGGCGCGCCGCCCTGGCTTGCGACCCGTGCCTTGTGGGCATGCTCCCCTTACTCACGCGCTAGAGCGAAAAGGACGGCACGCATGCGGATCGTCGCCTGCCTGAACGGAGACCGCCGCCCAGGGGCCCATCCCGCGCTCCCGATCTCCTTCGACCAGCTCGCCCTGGACGCCCGCGCGGCGGTCGAGGCCGGGGCCGACGAGGTCCACATCCACCCCCGCGACCGCACCGGCGCGGAGTCGCTGGAACCCCAGGTCGTCACCCCGCTGCTGGAGCGCCTGCGCGCCGACCTCCCCCGCACCCCCATCAGCCTCACCACCGCCCTGTCGGCCGAGCCCGATCCCTGGCGCCGCTACGACCTGGTGCAGCGCTGGAGCGCCCTGCCCGACTCCGCCACCGTCAACCTGCACGAGCCCGGCTCGGTCGAGGTCGCCCGCCTGCTGATCGACCGCCAGGTCGACGTGGAGGCCGGGGTGTGGACCCCCGAGGCCGCCCGCATCCTGGTGGCCTCAGGACTGGCCGAGGAGTTCGCCCGGGTCCTGGTGGAGCCCATGCAGGCCACCGTCCAGGACGCGCTGGCCAACGCCTCCACGATCGACGCGGTCCTCGACCGCGCGGGCCTGGACCTCCCCCGCCTCCTCCACGGCACCGACGACACCGCCTGGCCGGTCCTCGACACCGCCCTCGCCGCCGGCCGCGACATCCGCATCGGCCTGGAAGACACCCTCCGCGACCCTGAAGGCCAGGAAGCCGAAAGCAACGCCGCCCTGGTCACCCACGCCGCCACCCGCATGTCCACCGCCGCCTAGCCACGACGCGCCGGGTGGGGCGGGCCGGGTGGGGGCGGGTCGGTGGGTTAGTCCAGGAGGGCTCCGGCGACGACCAGGAGCATGATGGCCGCGAGCACCGTCGGCAGCAGCCAGCGCTGCTTGCGGTTGTTCGTCAGCATGCTCATGGTGGTGCCCTACTCCCCGCCCGGGTGCCGGGCAGTGCGGTGCGGCGCCCTGGTCGGGGCGCCCGTGTTCGGTTTCAGCCTAACCGCCATGTCTGGAGGGTCTCGTAACGGGGCCGCCGGGGGTGGTGGCTGCGCATGAGGCGCACCTCCTCGACCGTCCAGAACGCGGTGGCGAGCCGCCCCAAGGTGTAGCGCAGCGCGCTGACGTCGCCCGGCGGGCGGACGCGGGCCAGGGTGAGGTGGGGCGCGTAGGGGCGGCGGTCCACGCGGACGCCCGCCTTGCGCGCGGCGCGGCGCAGGCCGTCGGCCAGCAGCGTCAATTCGTCGACGTCGCCCTCCAGGCCCGCCCACAGGACCGACGCCTGCGCGGGGTCGCCGGGGAAGGTCCCCGCGCCGCGCACGGCCACCTGGAACGGGGCGTGCCGGGCCGCCTCCGCCGCCAGGCGCTCTGCGACCCCGGGCACGGCGTCGTCGGCGACCTCGCCGAGGAACACCAGCGTGACGTGCCACTCGTCGGGGCTGGACCAGCGCAGGCCCGGCGGCACGTGCCCGCCGGCGGGCGCGAACCCTCCGCCGGTGATGTCGGCCGCGCGGGCGTCGGCGGGGGCGGCGGCGCGGTCGGCCGCGCCCGGCTCGGGCGGGGCGAGTGCCTCGACGGCCAGCGCGACCTCGTCCAGGACGCCGTCGGGCGGCTGGACGGCGGCGAAGAGCCTCATGGATCACCCCGTGTCGTCGTCGGCCGGGCCGCGGCGGGCGCGCGGCCCCGGCCCGGCGCGCGGGCGCGCTGGCGAAAGGGTACTGGTGCGGGACCGCCGGTGGGGTGTCCTGCGCCACGCGCGGGGAGCGGGGCGTGGTCGGCGCCCGCCTCCGACGTGCGGGAACCCACCGCGGGAGGCCCCGCCACACGAGGCGCCCGCCCACGTGCACGCGACCGCCTCCCGCGCACGGCGACCACCACAGAAGCGCCCCTCCGCGTGAACGCGACGGCCTCAGGAGTCATGCGCGCGCACGGGGCCGCGCGCGCACGGGCGCTTCAGTCGGCGGCGGGCAGGGGCTCGCGGTCGCTCACCCGCACGAACGGGCGGTGGCGGGCCAGGCGGACGCGTACCCCCAGCTTGCGGGCCAGCAGCACGGCGACCACGAGCACCACGACCACGGTGACCGTGCCGCCCACCGCGAAGCTCGTGCGGGGGCCGAACGCGTCGGCGAGGAAGCCCACGATGGGCGCGCCGATCGGGGCCACCCCGAGGAACACCAGCATGTAGATGGCCATCACCCGGCCGCGCATCTGCGGGTCCACGCTGAGCTGGAACGTGGCGTTGAGCGAGGTCGTGAACGTCATGAACGCCACCCCCATCGGCACCAGGACCGCCACGAACGCCAGGTAGCCGGGCGCCATCGCCGCGGCGATCTGGAGCGCGCCGAACGCCAGCGCCCCGGTGAGGACGATCCGCAGCCGGGGCCGCTCGCGCCGCGCCGCCAGCAGCGCGCCCGCCAGGGCGCCCACGGCCAGCGCGGCGGCGGCCGAGCCGAACGCGGCGGCGCCGGTCTGGAACACGTTGTTGGCCATCAGCGCGATCTGGCTCTGCCCGTTGGCGCCGAAGAGCTGCACGAACACGGTCATGAGCAGCAGCAGCGCGAGGTCGGGCCGGCCCAGCACGTAGCGCACCCCGGCCAGGGTCTGCCCCTTGGCGCGCGGCGCGGGCTCGGTGACCTGGAGTTCGGCGGGCCGCATCAGCCACAGCCCGCCCAGCACCGCCAGGAACGACACCGCGTTGATGAGGAACACCGGGCCGCTGCCGATGGCCGCGATGAGCAGCCCGGCGACGGCGGGTCCGGCCACCCGGCCGAACTGGAAGCTGGCGCTGTTGAGCGCGACCGCGTTGGGCAGGTCGCGGTCGCCCACCATCTCCACGACGAACGTCTGGCGGGCGGGGTTGTCGACCACGGTGACCACGCCGAGGGCGAACGCGAACACGTAGACGTGCCAGACCTCGGCCAGCCCGGCGGTGGCCAGCACGCCCAGCCCGGCGGCGAGCACGCCCATGGCCGCCTGGGTCGCGATGAGCAGCCCGCGCTTGGAGAGCCGGTCGACCAGGGCGCCGCCCCACAGGCCGAACAGCAGCATGGGCAGGAACTGGAGGGCCGTGGTGAGGCCCAGCGCCATGCCGCTGCCGCCGCTGAGCTGGAGCACCAGCCAGTCCTGGGCGACGCGCTGCATCCAGGTGCCGGTGTTGGAGACGAGCTGGCCGCTCGCGAACAGGCGGTAGTTGCGGATGGCCAGGGAGCGGAACATCGCGGTGCGGCGGCGCAGGTCGGCGGCCGACTCCGCGGCGTCGGGCTCGTCGGGCCGGCGCGGCTGATCGGGTGCGCCCGGTGTGTCCGGCCCGCCCGGGGCGGCGGCGTCTCCGGTCACGGCGGCGGGCGCCTCGGCGGCCGGGCCGCCCTCCCGGGCGGCCTCGCGCGGCGGCACGGCCGGGTCCTCCCGCGCCCCGGCGGGCACCGGCCCGGCCGGGATCAGGACTGGCTCAGCCGGTCCAGGATCTCCGCCGCCCGGCGCAGGGTGTCCCGCTCCTCGGGGGTCAGCTCCTGGAGCCGCTGGGCCAGCCACGCCTCCCGCTGGCGCTGGTCGGCCCGCACCAGCTCGCGCCCCGCGTCGGTCAGGTCCACCAGTTGCCGCCGCTGGTCCCCGGGGTGCTTGGCGCGGCGCACCAGCCCGCGCTCCTCCAGCGCGGCCACGATCCGGGTCATCGAGGGCGGCTGCACCTTCTCGTGCTCGGCGAGTTCGCCGGGGGTCATCTCCCCGTGCCGGGCGAGGGTGTACAGCGCCGCGCCCTGCCCCAGCGACAGGGACGTGTCGAGCCTCTGCGCGCGCAGCCTCCTGGCCAGTCGGCCCACGACGACGCGGAGAACGGCCGCCAACCCCGCGTCCGTCCTCGTGCTCTGGCTGAAAGGAGACTTCTTCATTAGCAGAACTCATTACTTTTGCTAACAGTACGGGGCGCCTCCGAAATTCCGCCCGAAGCGGACCCGGGGGGACACCCCGGGCCGGGGCCGGGCGGCCGGAGGCGCCCGCGTACCGAGCCTAGTGACGCAACGTCACGATCACAGCCCCAACAGGGACTCGATCGGGCCGAGCGCGAAGTGCACCACGAACGCCGCCGACACGATCCACAGCAGCGGGTGCACGTCGCGCAGCCGCCCCTGCGCGGTCCGGATGATCACGTAGCTGATGAAGCCCACGCCGATACCGTTGGTGATGGAGTAGCTGAACGGCATCACCACGATGGTGAGGAAGGCCGGGATCCCGATCGCGTAGTCCTGGAACGGGATCTTGGTGACCTGGGTCATCATCATGAACCCGACGATGATCAGCACCGGCGTGGCCGCCTCGAACGGCACCAGCTCCACCAGCGGCGAGAACAGCGTGGCCACCAGGAACAGCACACCGGTGACGATCGGCGCGATCCCGGTGCGCGCGCCCTCGCCGACCCCGGCCGCCGACTCCGCGAACATCGTGTTGGACGACGCCGACGCAGCGCCGCCGGCGATGGTGCCCAGCGAGTCCACGATCAGCACCTCGCGGGCGCGGGGGACGTTGCCCTCCTCGTCCAGGAGGCGGGCCTGCCCGGCCACGCCCACCATGGTGCCCATGGTGTCGAAGAAGTCGGCCAGCAGCAGGGTGAACACCAGCAGGATCACCGCGATCGTGCCCGCGTGGGCGAAGCTGCCGAACAGGCTGAACTGGCCCACCAGGCTGAAGTCGGGCACCGCCACCAGGTCGCCCGGGGAGGTCGGCAACTGCGGCACGGTCAGCGACCAGCCGTCGGGGTTGGTGTTGCCCTGGCCGTCGGACATCGGGCCGATGCCCGCCAGCGCCTCCACCGCCACGCCCACGACGGTGGCCACGACGATGCCGATCAGCATCGCGCCGCGCACGTTGCGCACGATCAGCACGATGGTCAGCACCAGGCCGATGACGAACACCAGGATCGGCCAGCCCGACAGCGACCCCGAACCCAGCTGCACCGGCACCGTGGTGTTGGCGGCGTCGGGGATGCGGCGGATGAACCCGGCGTTGACGAACCCGACCAGGGCCAGGAACAGGCCCACGCCCACGGCGATGGCGGTCTTCAGCTCCGGCGGGATCGCGCGGAAGACGGCCGTGCGGAACCCGGTGAGGACCAGCACCAGCAGCACCAGGCCCTCAAGGACGATGATGCCCATGGCGTCGGCCCAGGTCATCTGCGGCGCCAGGGTGTAGGCGACGATGACGTTGAGGCCCATGCCCGCCGCGATGGCGAACGGGTAGCGGCTGATGACGCCCATGAGGATCGAGATGACCCCGCCCACCAGGGCGGTGGTGGCGGCGACCGGGGCCAGGCCCAGGGTGTCGCCGTTCATGTCCTCGGCCGTGCCGATGATGAGCGGGTTCAGCACGATGATGTAGGCCATGGCGAAGAAGGTCGCCAGGCCGCCGCGGATCTCGCGGGCGAACGTGGACCCGCGCTCGCGCACGCGGAAGTAGCGGTCGAGGCGGCCCGCGAAACCGGTGGCGGGCCGCGAGGGCGTGTTCTCGGCGGACTGTGGCGTTGGATTCACTCGTACGACCCTGGCAGAAAGGGGATGGACTTACGGGATCAGCACACGTCAGCCTAGTTGCAGGTTCGCACAACGGGACACAACCGGCACGCCCGCCGGCCTGGCCGAACCTCCAACCGCACCCTCCGGACGGCCCCTCCCGGTCCGGCCGAGCCCGGCCGCGCGCGGCGCCGGATCGTCTAGCCTGAAGGGGTGCGCCGTGCCCGCAAACCCGATCCCGAGGTCCTGGAGAGCGACTACCGCATCCCCACGGCCCTGGGCACCGTGGGCTGGTTCGTGGCGTTCGCCATACTGGTCGCCCTGGGCGACCGCGTGCCGCCGGCCGACCAGTGGTGGCGCTGGGTGTGCGTGACCGGCATGGCCTTCGGCGTGTTCGCCTACTTCTACATCCCCCGGCTGCTGCGCCGGCGCGCCGCCGAGGACCTCGCGCGCGCCCGCGCCCGCGAGGAGCGCGCGGCCGCGGGGTCGCCCGCGGCGGCCGAGCCCGCGCCCGGCCCTCTCGACTCCCCCGCGCGCACCCCCGCCGCTGAGGCGCCCGCCCCCGCCGCCGAGGCCGGCGGCCGCGACGACCTTTCCTGACCGCCCCGACCCCTCGGCGGGGCGCCCGGGCACCGCCTTCTCCGTGCCCGTCGGCAGTTCACGGCCTGCGGCCTTGCGCGCTCGCGGATAATGGGCGCGTGTCTGATACGTTCCGCCCGTTTCCGCCCGCGCTCGCCGACCGGTTGCGCAAGACGTTGATCGACGCCGACTACACCGTCTCGGGCGTGCGCGACCGCCTCGGCGACATGGCGGCGCGGGCGCTGGCGCGCGAGCAGCTCACCCCCGCCCTGCGCGCCACCGGCGGCGAGGAGCGGCTGGGCCTGCTGCTGCGGCTGTGGTGGCTGCGCGAACCGGTGGCCGCCGACGCGGCGGCGGCGATCCTGCCGGTGGCCGAACTCGCCGAGACCGGGCTGGTCTCGGTGCACGGCGACACCGTGCGGGCGCTGGTGCGGCTCTCGCCCTGGGAGATGGACGGCGGCCGCCCCGGGTTCGTGGTCTCCGACCCCACGGTGCGCCCCGGCCAGGGGGTCCCGCGCCCCGACCACGTGGTGGGCGCCGGCGGGGCCTCGGCCACGCTGTCCCAGCTCATCGTGGACGGCCCGTTCGACCGCGCGCTGGACATCGGCACCGGCTGCGGCGTGCAGTCGCTGCACCTGGCCTCGCGCGCCGCCGACGTCACCGCCACCGACGTCAACCCCCGCGCCCTGCGCCTGGCCGAGATCAGCTGGGCGCTGTCGGAGGTGCCCAACGTGCGCGCCCGCGAGGGCTCGATGTACGAGCCGGTCGCCGGGGAGCGCTTCGACCTGATCGTGTGCAACCCGCCGTTCGTGATCTCGCCCGGGTCGGCGCACTACACCTACCGGGAGTCCGACTTCGCCGGCGACGCGGTGTGCGCCGAACTCGTCCGCCAGGCGCCCGCGCACCTCACCGACGGCGGCTGGTGCCAGATCCTGGCGAACTGGCTGCACGTGGAGGGCGAGGACTGGCGCGACCGGGTCGGCGAGTGGGTGACGGGCACGGGCTGCTCGGGCTGGGTGGTGCAGCGCGACGTCCAGGACCCCGCCGAGTACGTGGAGCTGTGGCTGCGCGACTCCTGCGAGACCGGCAGCCCGGAGTACTACCGCCGCTACGACGCGTGGCTGGACTACTTCGAGCGCGCGGCCGTGCGCGCCATCGGGTTCGGCTGGATCTGTCTGCGCAACGACGCCGCCCAGGACGCGGCGGTGCGGGTCGAGGAGTTCCGGCACGAGATCGAGCAGCCGGTCGGGCGCTACCTGCCCGACGTGGTCAACGGCGCCATGACCGCGCACCGGCTCACCGACGCCGCGCTGCTGAGCGCGCACGTGGCGCTGGCGCCGGGCGTGGTCGAGGAGCGGATCGCCGTGCCGGGCGCGCCCGACCCCGAGCGGATCCTGCTGCGCCAGCGCGGCGGCCTGCGGCGGGTGGCCCAGGTCGGCACGATCGAGGCGGCGCTGGCCGGGGTGTGCGACGGCACGATGCCGGTGGGGCCGCTGCTGGACGCGATCGCCGAGCTGATCGACCGCGACCCCGCCGAGGTGCGCCGGCGCACGCCCGACGTGCTGCGCTCGCTGATCGCCGAGGGGTTCTTCCGCGTCGCCCGCTGAGGCCCGCGGACGCGCGGCCCCACCGGCGGCGCGGACCGCACGCGCCGGCCGGGCGCAGCGCACGGCACACCGCGGGGCGACTCGCCCGCCGCTCGGCCGGGCGCCCCGCGCCCCGCTAGTCGAGGTCGGCCTCGGCCAGCAGCACCGGCAGGGAGTCGGGGTCGCGCAGCACCGCCGCCACCAGGTGGCGGTCGGCCCAGCGGTCGGCGATCCGGCACAGCGCCCGCGCCAGGCCCTCGGGGGTGGAGGCGTGGGCGGTGGTGCCCTCGCAGAACCACTCGGTGGGGGTGTCGTCGACGGTCAGTTCGTCGTGGTGGACGTAGGTGTGGGCGCCGGTGTCGACCAGCGCGCCGACCTCGGGGGGCACCGGGCGGACCTCGCCGATGGAGGTGATGCGGCCCTCGACCTCCTCGCTGGCCAGGGCGAGGTCGAGCACGTCGGCCAGCGCCGGCGCCGCCCAGGCGGGCGCCAGCACGAGCGGGCGGTCGGCCAGCAGCGGCAGGAGTTCGGGGAGGTCGACCACCACGGTGTCCTCGGGGTCGGCCAGCACGATCGCGCCGCCGCGCAGCGCGCGCACCCGCTCGGGCGGGGCGACGCGGTCGGCGTCGACCTCGGCCAGCGCGGTCCACAGCACCCGCAGCATCCGGCGCGCGACGTGGCGGTCGGGGTCGGCCATGCGCTCCAGGAGGTCGTCGGGGCCGTCGGGGTCGGCGAGGAGGTCGGCCAGGGTGGAGCGCACGCCCAGCGCGGCGGCGAGGTAGGGGTCCAGCCCCTCGGGGGCGGGGTCGTAGAGGTCGGCGAGCACGGGTTCGGCGTCGGCGGTGCGCAGCTCGGTGGGGCGGCGTCCGGCCAGGACCGCGCCGGTGCGCAGCCACCAGGCGGTGTAGGGCGGGACGTCGGCCACCCGGCCGCCGCCGCCCAGCACCCGCGCGGGCGTGGTGACGGTGTCGCGCAGCAGCGGCCCCGACAGCAGCTCCAGTGCCTGGGGCCAGCGGTCGTCGCGCACGAACTCCAGGTCGGCGACCGCCACGAACTCGGTGACCACGGGCGGGAGGTCGGGGTCGCCCAGCCGTTCGGCGACGTCCTCGGCCCACTCCTCCAGGCCGTCCAATCCCTCCAGGCGGGGGTCGCGGGCGAGGTCGGCGGAATCGGCGCCCAGGGTGAGGTCGGCGGCGCGGACCACCGCGAAGGAGTCGAGCACCCCCACCAGGCCCAGCACGGCGGCGCCGTGGCGTTCGACCAGGTCGTCGGCGACCACGCCGAAGGGGGCGTCGGCGACGAAGATGTCGCGCAGCGGGCTGGTGGGCAGCAGCAGCTCGCCGGCGACGGAGTAGCCGCCTTCGTCGTCGCGCAGGGCGAGTTCGGCCAGCCACGGGGAGTCGGCTGCGGCGGTGCCGGCCATGGCCACCAGTTCCAGCACGGGCGCGGCGACGAGGTCGGGGTCGTCGGCGTCGAGGGAGTTCTCGACCGCCGCGCGGGTGCGGGGGTCGGCCAGGATGGCGGCGGGTCCGGCCTCGACCGCGCCGAGCCGGTCCAGCAGGGGGTCGGCGGCCTCGGGGTGGACGATGCGCAGGCCCAGCGGCGCCAGGGCGGCGAAGTCGAGGCCGTCGCCGAAGTCGTCGGCGGCGGGCACCAGCAGCCCGCGCGGGCCGCGCACGAGCCGGCCGTCGACCAGCGGCACCGGCAGGGCGCCCAGCTCGCCGAGGTCGGCGCCGCGCTGCCCGGCGGCGCGCAGGGCGGCGTACAGGCCGGCCCACCAGGCGGGGTCGCGGTCGAGGTCGGCCAGCAGGTCGGCGAGTTCGGCCAGGCCCAGGCGGCGCACCCGCAGTTGGGCCAGCGCGGGGTGGCGGGGGTTGAGGTCGCCGGGCAGGGCGGTGGCGACCAGGCCCGCCAGGGCGGCCACGACCTCGGGGCCGCCGTCGAGGAGCACGGCGTCGCGGGGGCGCACGGGGTCGCCCCCGGCGGTGGTCAGGAACGGGGTCTCGACCAGCGGCTTGGCCACGGCGGCGCGGAAGCGGGCGTCGAACTCGCCCTGGCCGGGCAGCGCCGGCGGCACGAGGTCGAGCGCGGACCGGGGCTCCACCCGGCACAGAAGTTCGCAGTAGCCCGCGGCGGCCTCGGTGATCAGCGCCTCGGCCACGGGGCCGGCGGCCACGCGGCGGCGGTCGGCGCCCAGCGGGAAGGTGCCCACCAGCAGCGCGGGCACGGCCAGGCGGTCGTCGGTGGGGGTGGGGGCGTGGACGACGTCGGCCACGCCGGCGGGCAGCGCCGCGGCGGCGCCCTCGGGGGTGACGGGCACCGCCCAGGTGAGGCTCCAGTCGAGGCGGGCGCGCTCCTCGGTGGGGCGGTCGGCCAGCAGCGCGGGGTCGAACCGGCCGGCGCGGGTGGCGGTGCGCCAGCGCACGGTGTCGGTGCGGGCGGGGTCGGCGGCGCCCTGGGGGTCGAGGTGGGCCACGCGGGTCACGACGTCGCCCTCGGGCGCGGGTTCGCGGGTGAGCACGCGTTCGCCGGCGGGGGTGGCCACCCGGATCTCGGCCAGTCCGGGCAGCGCCAGCAGCAGCGCGGGGCCGGTGTCATCGAGCAGGGCGCGCAGGCGGTCGGCGGACTCGGGGTCGCGGGCGGTCAGCGCGACCTCGGTGGTGTAGCCGGCCGGGGGGCGGGCGTCGGCGGGGAAGGGCAGCCGCAGCACCGGCAGGTGGCGGTCGCGCCGCTCCAGTTCGGCGGCCAGGCCGGGCGCGCGGCCGGGCTCCAGGAGTTCGGTGCGCAGGGTGTCGCGGGCGAGGTCGGCGCTCCAGCGCACCGCGCCGTCGGCCGAGGCGACGGTGATGTCGTCGCTGTAGGCGGCCACGGCGGCGAACCCGACCCCGAAGCGGCCGGTGGCACCCGGCGCGGAGTCGTCGCGCTTGGCCGAGGCGCGCAGGGTGGACAGGGATTCGACGCCGGCGGGGGTGAGGGGCGCGCCGGTGTTGGCGGCGGTGAGGCGGTCGCCGCGCAGTTCCAGCCGCAGGCGGCCGGGTTCGCCGGCGCGCAGGGCGGCGTCGGCGGCGTTCTGCGCGAGTTCGACCACCACGCGGTCGCGGTAGCCGCCGAGGGCGAAGTCCTCTTCGGCGTTGGCGTCCTCGCGGAACCGCGCGGGGGCGTCGGCCCAGCCGGCGAGGACGCGCCGCCGCAGTTCGGCCGTGCCGAACGGGTCGGTGTGCGTTTGGGCCATGGTGACTCCTCCACGTCGGTGCTGCACTACGGTACGCGACCCCGGTGACGTTCTCGGAGGGGTTCGCGAAACGCGCTGGGCGCCGCCGGGGGGCGGTCGCCGTGCGCGGGCGCAAGGCGAATGATGCCGTGTTCGGCGGCGGTCGGACAGGGGAGTCGCCCGGCTGGGGATCACGTCGCTGCCGGGCGGCCCGGCGGGCGCCCGCGCCGCCCGGCGCGCCCGCCCGGGAGCGGGGGCGCGGTGCCGGGGACGGGCGCGCGGTGCCGGGCGCGGGGGCGGTGCGGGTCAGGCGGTGGCCTGCGCCGGCGGGACGCCCTCGGACGCCTGGACCAGGACGAACCCCTGGCCCTCGAACGCCAGTTGGAACGCCTCGCCGCTGCCGCGCCCGATCAGCGCGCCGGCCTTAACGGTGCGGCGCATGCCGGTGCGCAGCGACGCCGCCCAGGCGACGGCGGCCTGGGGGTCCACGAAGGTGGGCTGGTCGACGTTGAGCAGCACGGGGGTGCCGTGGCAGGCCACGGCGATGCGCCCGGTGCCGGTGAACACGGTGTTGAACAGGCCGCCCGAGATCAGGCCGGCGCCCTCGACGCGGCGGATGTCCCACTCCAGGCCGGGCTCGAACGCGAGGACGTTCTCGCCGTTGACCGTGATGGAGTCGCCCTCCAGGTCGATGACGTGGATCTCCCAGGCGTCGCGGGCGAAGAACACGTCGCCGCGCCCGGAGACGGTCATCAGGGGGACGCCCTCGCCCGACAGCGACTTCTTGAGGAGCTTGGTGATGCTGCCCGCCCCCTTGTAGGCGAAGTCGATGTCGCCCTGGTAGGCCACCATGGACCCCTGGCGCGCGTAGACCTCGCCGTCGAGGCCCACCCGCAGCATCCGGGGGTTCTGGAGGGCCATGCCCCGGTGCTGGGTCTCCCGCATCTGCTCGCTGAACAGCTCGCTGCGCAACGTCACCCGCTCCTCTCGTGCCCGGCCGCGCTCGCGGACCGGCGTGGTGGTTCCCGGCGCGCCCGGGGATCGGGCGCGCGGGGATAGGACCCGGCCGGACCCCCGTGAGGTTCCGGCCGGGTGGGCGGGCGGGCCGGAGGGCGCGGTGCGCGGCGTCCGGCGGCGGCCGGGCCGGGCTCAGCCCTCCGAGGAGACGAGTTCCAGCTCGGTGGTGTCGTCGAAGACGATGTGGTCGTAGCCCATCTCGTCGACGACCGGCCGCATCGGCGGCTGGGTGGTGGCGGCGGCGGGCTGGGCGGCCTCGGAGTGCGCGCCGCAGCCGTGGTCGAGCGAGACGACCCGGCCGTCGTCGGGGGCGAACTCGTTGGTGCACACCCCGAACATCCGGCGGAACTCCCCGGCCAGCGGGGTCATGAACCCGCAGGTGGCGCACTGGGCGGGGGCCGCGCTGGCGATGGGGCTGCGCGGCCCGGCCTCGCCGTTGTACCAGCGCTCGGCGGCGGCCTCGCGGCCGGCCTCGGAGAGCACGCGCGGGCGGCCGAGGCCGAGTTCCCAGACCATCTGCTGGTCGACGCCGTCCTCGGCGAGTTCGTCGTCGGGGACCTGGGCGTAGCCCGGCATCAGGCGGTCGTCGTCCTCGGAGCTGGGCAGGAGGTCGCCCACGCCGAGGTCGCCGGGGCGCAGCCGCTCCTTCCACGGCACCCATTCGGGGGCGAGCAGGGCCTCGCCGCCGGGCAGCAGGACGGCCTCGTTGACCGTGACCTTCTTGGCGCGCGAGGCGCGCGCCACGGTCACGGCGTAGTGCCAGCCCTTGTAGGCGGGATCGAGGCAGGCGAAGAGGTGGGTGACGACGCGGTCACCCTCGACGTGGGCGGAGAGGTGCTCGCCCACCCACTCCGAGCGGGCGATCTCGACGGCCGCGGCGCGGGCGAGGTCGACCGCCTCCATGCATGCCTTGTCTGGTGCGGGAGAACGACGGCTTGGACTCACGATTTCATTTTCGCTGATAACGGGCACCGACATGACCACCACACCGATCGATAGTCGACCGTTACGTCGCAGGCGGCGGGGGTTGTGCCCGGCTGTCCGGAGCGGATGTGGCGGGAGTCACGTCCGCGGAGGGGCGCCGGGGCGCCGGTGGGCGCCCCGGCCGGGGTGGGCGCGGGCCTCACGCCTCAAGGTCGTCGGCGAGGATCCGCAGCACCTGGGCGATCTTGGCGGCCTCGCGGCGCTCGGGGTGCTTGCCGCGGCGGTAGGTGCCGGAGACGCCGTCCAGGAGCTTGATGAGGTCCTCGACCAGCACGACCATCTCGTCGGGGTTCTTGCGCTGGGCCTTGGCCACCGAGCGGGGGGCGTCGAGCAGGCGGACCTGGAGCGCCTGCGCCCCCTTGCGGCCCTCGACGACGCCGAACTCCACGCGCTGGCCCGATCGGAGCGGTTCGGCGCCGTCGGGCAGCGCGGAGGAGTGCACGAAGACCTCACCGCCGTCGTCGCGGGTGAGAAAGCCGAAACCCTTGTCGCTGTCGTACCACTTGACCTTGCCGGTGGGCACGGGTGACCTCACGCTCTCGCCGTCGTTGGAGTGGCCCTATCTTCCCATAGGACCCTTTTCAGGCTAGTGCGCCGCGTTCCCGGCGGGCGAGCGATTTCCGCGGTGAAATCCCGTGTGCCAGGGCGTTCCCGCACGGTCGGCGGCGGCCGCTACCGGCCACCGTGAAGGGGTGTGAACGGGGGGCCGAGAGGGCGCCCGGGATCGCCGGCGGGAGGCCGCCGCGCGGAGGACCGGGCGGCCAGGTCGGGAGGGGCCGGGGCGCGGGCGGCCGGGTGCGGGCCGGGGCAGCCAGACGCGGGGAGCGGATACGGGGAGCGGATACGGGGAGCGGCAGGGCGCGGGGCGGCGGGGCGCCGCGGGCAAAGGCGCGACGGGTGGGGGCGGCGAACGGATGAGGGGTCCGGACGCGGATCTCCGGACCCCTCGATCGGCGGTGCCCCCGATACCGCTGGTTGCGGAGTATTGGGACGGGACCCGGCGGAACCGGTGACCGCCGCCGACCCGGACGGCGCACTGTGTCCGTCACGGGCACAACGCCGCCAGCGCGGCCGATAGCGGTACGAACCCGCATCGGCACGCAGGTCCATGATTACCCGGCAGGTAGCTCGTCACTCGTAGGAAAACGCAGGTCAACGCCGATATTCCGGAGAATTGGCGAACGACTGACCGTGCGTTCAGCGGTCGCCCAGCCGGGCCAGGCGCACGGCCAGGTAGCAGCCGCAGCAGACCGCCGCCAGCCGCAGGCCGACGACGCCGGTGGCGGCCAGCGACTCCGCGATGACCTGGTCGATGTAGACCGCGTCGCCGCGCCACAGGGACATGCCCACGAGCGTGGCG
The DNA here is from genome assembly GCF_027604915.1 of Streptomonospora mangrovi. Classification (GTDB taxonomy): domain Bacteria; phylum Actinomycetota; class Actinomycetes; order Streptosporangiales; family Streptosporangiaceae; genus Streptomonospora; species Streptomonospora mangrovi. Next base: position 23,913 of record NZ_JAJAQC010000039.1, on the reverse strand, counting down.
GTGAGGGGCAGGCACAGGCCGACCGCCTTGTCGCGGCCCGACCACGCGCGGCTGAGCGCGACGATGGCGGCGCCGACCGGCCAGACGGGCGTAGCGGCCCCCACGATCCCGCTGAGCAGGTAGAGGATGACGGCCAGCACCTCGGGAGGGTGGCGGCGCAGCGGCGCGAGGGACAGGGCGGGCAGTCGCGCGGCGGCCGCGCGGGCGCCTCCGGCGCCGTGGGCACCGCCCGCGCGGGCGCGGCGCGCGCGGCGGGCGGCGGCCGGGTCGGGTCCGCCGCGCCAGGGCGGCGGCGGGCGGTGGGGCCGGTTGGGCAGGCGGGACGCGGAGGCGGCGGGGGCGGCGGAACCGGTGGCATCGGCGGCACGACCGTCGGCGTCGCCCTCCGCGTCCGCTCGGGTCCCGTTCGCCCCGGATTCGGACACCGGACGCACGGTCGGCGTCGCGGAGGCGGCGGACGCGGCGGAGTCGAGTTCGCGGGCCACCAGGTCGGCGGGGCGGCCGAAGCCGCGCAGCACGCGGACCACGTCCTCGTAGGTCTCGGCGTGGGCGTCGGCGCAGGCGCGCAGGATCCGCCGGCGGAGTTCACCGAGGTAGGCGGCGCGCCGCCGCGAGGGAAGGACGCCGTAGGCGGCGTCCCCGACCCGCGACACGTACTGGAGCACCAGTTGCTCGGCCCGCTCGGTCATAGGTCCCCATGGTGCCGCAAGATCGGGCGCCGCCGTAGGGCCGCCCGCACGGTCCGGGCCGCCGCCCCCGTTGCGGACAGCCGGGCGATCCCCAACCCGCGACCGAAAGTAGCAGCGAAGTGACGCTGCGGAGTGTATAGATGGAGGCCCGCCTCATACCGGCCCGCACGTGGGCACGCCGCGTCGGCGCCTCGTACGCCGCACCGCAGGCGGTCCCACCGGAACCCGGTGCCCGTCCCCGCGACACACGCCGGTGAAGGACACCCCGAACCGGTGGGGCGCACGGCACCGTTCGTGGGGCCGTGGGCCGCACAGGCCGCCGGTCGTCGGCCGTGGACCGCGCCGGTCGCCGGACGGGCTGGTCGGCGACCGCGCTCGCCGGGACAGCCGGTCAGCGGCCGCACGGGCCATCGGCCGCCGGTCGTCGGCCGCGTGCCGGGTGGCCGCGTGCGTGCCGAGTGCGTGCCGAGCGGCACTGAGGCGCGGCCGGGCGTCCCACGCGGGCGGCCGGTCGGGGGACACGACCGACCCCGCCGCACGGCACCCGAGCCCGTGCGGCGGCTTTCCGCCACACCAGGAGGCAGCATGCGCGCCCGTACCCGCATCACAACCCTGATCGGCGCGGCCCTGACCGCCGCCGCCCTCACCGCCCCGGCCCCGGCGGCCGCCCAGCCCACCGAGCCCGCCCAGGGAGCGGCGCCGACCGAGTCCGCCGGAGCGTCGTCCGGAACCCTGGAGACCTACGCGCTGCCCGGCCTGGGCTACGAGAGCTTCAACCTGGCCGACGGCTGCCACACCTTCGACGCCCCGCGCATCATCAGCTTCAGCGACGCCGAGCCGATCGCCGTCTACGCCTTCTACAGCGGCGCCGACTGCACCGGCAACCCCCTGGGCTCCGGCCGCGACGACACCCAGTGGATTCCCCCGCTCCAGGGTGCCCGCTCGGTGCGCATCGACTTCGAGTAGCCCGGGCGCCCACCCCGCACCCACACGGCTTCGGCGCCCCGGCCGACGTGCCCCGCACGCCGCCCGGGGCGCCGGTCGCCACCCGGCCCGCCCCGGTGGCACCGATGGGCGCCGAGCCGAGCCCCCGCCGCCCCGTCTCCCCCAGCCACCCGCCCCGAGAGCCGATGACCGCGCACCCGGACCGCTCGCCGCCGTCGCCGCCTCAACCAACCGCCGCGCTGAGCGGTGGCCGCACGCCCGAACCCGCGCCTCACCCCGGTGCCCTCCTCGCCGCCTCCGCCATCCGCCCCGCCGGGCGGCGGCAGCGCACCCGACCCACCCGCCGGCCTCGCTGCCCCGTCACCACCCCGGCCATCGACTCCGCTCGCCGATGGCCGCGCGCCCGAACCCACCTCCCTCCTCGGCGCCACCACGGCCGCCCACCGCCCCATCCCCTCCCGCACACAACCGGCCGTCGCCCGCGCGCCGGATGCCAGGGCATTTCACCGCGCCTTTTCCACAGGGGGTGGATCGGGCCTCCGCCGGGGTGGGGGATCGCATAGCGTTGAGAAAATGACCGACCACGCCGATCCGGGACCCGGTGGCACCAGCGGGCGTCCCCCGACCTTCACCTCCTGGCTGCGGCAGCGGTCCGACTCCGAACTCGCCGCGCTCTTCGCCTACCGGCCCGACCTCGTCACCCCCGTGCCCGCCGACATCGGCGCGCTCGCCGCGCGGGCCACCGCGCGGCCGGCCGTCCTGCGCGTGCTCGACCGGCTCGACCGGTTCACGCTGTGCGTGCTGGAGGGCCTGGTCGCGCTGGGCGACGACCGCATGGCCTCGGGCCCCGGCGTCCACCCCGACCGGCTCGCGACGGCGGTGCCCGCGCCCGCCGAACGCGTCGGCGAGGCAGCGGCCGACCTCCTGTCCCTCGCGCTGGTCTGGCGCGACGGCGACCTCCTGCGCCCCGTCACCGTGCTGCGCGACATCCTGCGCACCCCCGCCGGCCTGGGCCCGCCGCTGCGCGCCCTGCTGGGCGAGCGCCCGGCCGAACGCCTCAACACCGTCGCCGCCGACCTCGGCCTGCCCACCGGCTACGCCCAGGGCGACCCCGCCGACCGGATCGCCGCCGCGCACGCCGAGCCCGGCCGGCTGGACCGCCTCCTCGCCCTCGCCGGCGACGACGCCCGCCCCGTGCTCGACCGCCTCACCTGGGGACCGCCCCAGGGCACCGTCTCCGGCGCCGACCGCCCCACCGGCCTCGCCTCGGCCGCCTCGCCCATCGACCGGCTGCTCGCCCTCGCGCTGCTGGTCCCCGTGGGCGCCGACACCGTCGCGCTGCCCCGCGAGGTCGCCCTGCACCTGCGCGGCGGCCGCCTGTTCCAGGATGTCCCGGCCGACCCCCCGCCGCTCACCGGCGCCGCCGCCGACCCCGCCGCCGCCATGCGGGCCGCCGCCGGCCAGGTCTTCACCGTCCTGCGCTCCGTCGAGGAGCTGCTGGAGCGCTGGTCGGAGGACCCGCCCGGGGTGCTGCGCAGCGGCGGCCTGGGCACCCGCGACCTCCGCCGCGCCGCCCGCGACCTCGACACCGACGACACCGGCGCCGCCGTGCTCATCGAGACCGCGCACGCCGCCGGCCTGCTCGCCGCCAGCGGCGAGGTCGACGGCGAGTGGCTGCCCACCCCCGACTTCGACCTGTGGCGGCGGATCCCCGGCGAGCGCCGCTGGCTGCGGCTGGCCGAGGCGTGGCTGCGCTCGCCCCGCGTCGCCTCCCTCAACGGCACCCGCGACCCCCGGGGCCGCCCCCGCACCATCCTCGGCCCCGGCCTGGACCGCCGCTCGGCGCCCGAGGTCCGCATGGACGCCCTGCTGGCGCTGGCCGCCGCCCCCGAGGGCACGGCCCCCGCCCCCGAGGCGGTCGCCGCCCGGCTGGCCTGGCTCCGGCCCCGCCGCCAGGGCACCGCCTACACCGAACTCCTCGACACCGCGCTGCGCGAGGCCGCGCTGCTGGGCCTGACCGGCGCCGGCGCGCTGGCCCCGCACGCCCGCGCCCTGCTGGAGGAAGCCGGCACCGAGGACACCCCCCTCGCCGAACGCGACAAGACCCGCGCGGGCGAACTCCTGGCCGCCGAACTCCCCAAGCCGCTGGACCGCATCCTGGTGCAGGGCGACCTCACGGCGGTGGCGCCCGGCCCCCTCGTGCCCGACCTCGCGCGCGAACTGGCGCTGTCGGCCGATGTGGAGTCCACCGGCGGCGCCACCGTCTACCGGTTCAGCGCCGACTCCGTGCGCCGCGCCCTCGACGCCGGGCGCGGCGCCGACGACCTGATCGCGATGCTGGAGCGCCACTCCGCCACCGACCTCCCCCAGCCCCTGCGCTACCTGGTGGCCGACGTCGCCCGGCGGCACGGCCGGCTGCGCATCGGCACCGCCTCCAGCTACCTGCGCTGCGACGAGCCCTCCGTGCTGGACGAACTGCACAGCGACCGGCGCGCCGCCGACCTCGGGCTGTTCCGCCTGGCCCCCACCGTGCTCGCCTCGCGCACGATGCGGCCGGTGCTCATGACCCGCCTGGCCGAACTCGGCTACCACCCGGTGGCCGAGGCCGCCGACGGCACCGTGCAGCTCACCCGCCCCGAGGCGCGCCGCGCCGACCCCCGCACCGCGCCGCCGCCGGGGCGCGACCTGGAGGAGCCCGCGCCGCCCGGGCCGGAACTGCGCATGGCGGCGGTGCGGGCGGTGCGCGCGGGCGACGAGGCCGCCACCGCCCGGCGCCACCCGGTCCCCGCCCCCGACTCCGCCCCGCCGCGCTCCTCCACGGCCGCGACCATGAGCGTGCTGTCCCAGGCCGCCGCCGAGGGCCGCCGGGTCTGGATCGGCTACCTGGACTCCGACGGCCGCGCCAGCAGCCGCATCGTGGAACCCGCCCGGGTGGAGGGCGGCTTCCTCACCGCCTACGACGCCACCCGCGCGGCGGTGCACCGCTTCGCCGTGCACCGCATCACCGGGGTGGCCGACCTCGACTCCCCCGCCGACCCCCCGAAGGAGGGCGCGTGACCTCCGCCGACCGCCCCGCCGCTCCCCCGCCGACCGCGCCGGGACCCACACCCGCGCCCGCCTCGCCCGCCTCGCCCGCGAGACCGATCCGCACCCTGGCCGCCGTGGCGGCCACCGCCCTGGTCTGCCTGCCGGCGGGGGTAGTGATCGGCATGGGCGACCTCCCGGTGGTCGACCTGAACCTGTTCACCGAGGAGGTGCAGCGGCTCTCCTCCGCCGACGCCGGGGTGCGCTACGACCCCGACACCCCCGGCTCCGGTGCCGACCCCATGCCGGTGGAGGCCGTGCTGCTGCGCCACCCCGTGATCGGCGGCGACGACTACACGCTGCGCCTGGGCCACGACGCCGACTCCTACTTCCACGAGGTCCGGCCGCCCGTGGGCACCGGCAACGACGGCGCCCCCGTCCGCATCGACCGCGTCGACTGGGGCGCCGACCGGATCACCGTGACGTTCACCAGCGGCTACCGCCTGGGCGTGGACACCGAGCAGGTCACCGGCCTGCGCTGAGGCGCCCTCGCCCCGGCTGCGAGTCGCCGCCTGTGCGCCCCGGCGGCCGGACCGCCCGCCGGGAGCGCCGAGGAGGCGGGGCCGGGCGAAGCTGGTTCAACCGACCTTGGCGAAGAACGCCCGCAGGTCGGCCGCGTAGGGTCCGGGCGACTCCATGGTGACGAAGTGGTGCCGCCCCGGGTTGTCCTCGGGCCAGTGCACGACGTCGTTGCGCAGTTCGGCCAGCCGGCGGATCCCGGGCGGACCCGAGTAGACCCCGGTGGGCACGTGCCGCTGCCCCTCGGGCCAGGCCGACTCCTCGGTGTCGTACATCGGCCACGACGACGTCCCGGCCGTCCGGGTGAACCAGTACAGCGACACGTTGGCGAGGAACAGGTCGCGGTCGATCACGTCGGTGAACGCCCCCTCGGCGACGTGGAACTCCTGGAACTTGTGCGCCATCCAGGCCAGCAGGGCGACCGGCGAGTCGGCCCACCCGTAGTCGAACGTCTGCGGCCCCCGGCGCAGCAGGGCGTGGTGGTCCAGGCCGCCGGCGGACCACTTCCGCATCCCCTCGTAGTGGGCCAGTTCCTCGGGGGTCATGCCGGGGACGTCGGCCTCGGTGGGGAACCCGAGCCCGGCGGTGATGTAGACGCCGGAGACGCGGCCGGGGTCGGCCTGGGCCACGGCGGGCGCGATGTAGGCGCCCAGGTCTCCGCCCTGCACCCCGTAGCGGTCGTAGCCCAGCGCCCGCATGAGCCGCGCCCACAGCCCACCGGTGCGGGCCGTCGACCAGCCGGCGGCCGAGGGCGCCGCCGAGTAGCCGTAGCCGGGCGCCGAGGGCACCACGACGTGGAACGCGCGGGCCGGGTCGGCGCCGTGGGCGCGGGGGTCGGTGAGGTGGCCGATGAGGGGCAGGAACTCCACGAGGGAGTTGGGCCACCCGTGGTTGAGCAGCAACGGCACGGCACCGGGTTCGGGCGAGCGCACGTGCGCGAAGTGCAGCGCCTGGCCGTCGACGTCGGCGGTGAACTGGGGAAGGGCGTTCAGGGCGCGCTCCTGGCGCCGCCAGTCGAAGCCGGTGCGCCAGTGGTCGGCCAACTCCCGCAGGAACGGCAGCGGCACGCCCCGCTCCCAGCCCCCGCCCGGAAGCTCCCGGGGCCACCGCACGCGCCCCAGCCGCTCCCGGAGGTCGTCCAGGTCGGCTTGGGGCACCTCGATCGCGAAGGGGCGGATGGCGGTGGTGGTGTCCGAGCCCATGGCTGCTCCTCTGCTGGTGTACCGGTGGCGCCTGCCGCCCCCGGATCCGGCCGGTCGGAGGCGGTACGCCCCTCTCGCCGACACCAGGACGGTAGGAGCAGACGCGGAACATTCCGTTCCTCGATCGCCGAATGGATGCGGGGACTCCGCCGAGGGAACGCGCGCGCCACCCCGCCGGGGCCGCCACCGCACCGCCACAGACCGGGCGCCGCCCCGGTGCGGTCCGGCGCGGTGCGCCACCCCGCCGGGGTCGCCACCGCACCGCCACAGACCGGGCGCCGCCCCGGTGCGGTCCGGCGCGGCGCGGACCGTGCCGGGCCGTCCGGGCGCGGACGCGGCCGGGAACTCTGATGAGATAGGAGGTGCGCGAGCACGCGTCCCACGCCCACGGATTCGCGAAGAGGGAACCCCCTATGAGCAACCATTCGCTGCCGCCCGGCGCCTCCTCTCCTCGGGACGAGCCGCCTCCGGGGTACCGCGCGCGTCGGCGCGAGCCCGGGCGCGGGCAGGACGGGGAGCCGCGCGGCCCCCGCGATCCCTCCGCCGCCGACCGGGGCGGGGCGCCCGGCGCCGAGGGCGGCGCCCCCCGGGGCGGCCGATCCGGCCAGCGCGGCGAACGCCCCGCCGCCGCGCCCTGGGGCACCGACCCCGCCGGCCCCGCCGCTCCCGCCGACCGGCCCTCCGCCGGGGCGCCCCGGCCCGGTCCCGCGCCCGGCGCGCCCCACGGCGCACGCTCCGCGCCCGAGCCCGGGGCCCGCTCCGAGCCCGCGCCGCGCCGGCGGCCCCAGGGCCGCCCCGACCGCCCCGAGCGGCCTGGCGGCGGCGCCGGCACCGGCGAGTCCCCCGTCCCCCGGCGCGCCGCCCCCGACCCCGAGCGCGGCACGGAAAAGCGTGCTTCCGAGGGCCGCGACGACGACCGCGCCGAGGACCGCGACGGCGAACGCCCCGAGGCCGCGCCCACCGGCGCGGCGAGCAGCCCCACCATGGCGCTGATCCTGCACGCGCTGACGTTCCTGTGCTGCGCCAACTGGATCTTCGGCGTCATCGGCATCGTCTTCGCCGTCCGCGCCGGCCACAAGCGCGACCAGGGCCGCTACGCCGAGGCCGAGATGCTCACCCGCTACTCCTGGTACGCCCTGGGCGCCGCCGCCGTGATGTTCTTCGTCATGCTGGTGTCGAGCTTCTGGCTGCTCACCCAGGCCGGCTCGCTGTTCGAGGGCGTCGTCGGCGTGGGCTACTGACCCCCCGCTGACCCCGCCTGCCCCGCCGGGCCGTCCCTGCCCCCGATCGCCCGCCGCCCGGTGTTGAGCCGCCCGCTCGGGGCAGTGGGCCAGGCCCGGCGGCCGTCCGCCGGGGCCGTGGCCGCACCGGGGCGGCGGACACTACCCTGGCGGGCAGCGGCGGCGGGCGCGCGCTCCTGCCGCGAGGCGGCCACCGCTGCCCCGCCCGCGCGCACCGCCCGGACCACTCGAAAGGCGGGCCACCGATGAGCGATCCACTGCCGCGCCCCCGCAGCTACTGGGACACCGAGCCCGGGAGCGGTCTTGGCGGCCCGGCCGACCCGGGCGGCCTCGGCGATCCCGGCGCCTTCGGCGCACCGGGTAGCGGCCCGGGCCGCCCCGGCGCGGACCCCGCCCCGTTCCCGCGCGGCCCCGTGCCCGCCGGCCCGCCCCCGGGCGCGGGCGCCCTCCTGGGCGCGCCGCCCCCCGGGTACGGCCCCGGGTACGCCCCCGCCGCCGGCGGCGGCCTGCCGCCGCCCACCCCCCGCACGTCCGAGTACACCGGCCCGCCCGCGCGCGTGGGCGCCGCCGTCGCCGGCCTGCTGTGCGCCCTGGCCACGCTGGCGTTCCCCCTGCTGTTCGTGCTGCTGGGGTTCCCGCTGCTGGTGCTGCTGGTCAACGTCCCCGGCATCGCCTACGGCATCCTCGCCCTCACCCGCACCTCCGAGCCGATGGAGGTCGAGCGCTGCATCCGCTACATGTGGGGCTGCACGTTCGTCTACGTCGCGCTGATGTGCGTGATCCTCGCGGCGGCGGTCATGGTGCTGCTCTCCCTGCTGTGACCGCTGTGACCTCCGCCGCCCTCCCCCGGCGCGCCCGCCCCCGTCCATCCGCTCCCGCCGCCGCACACCCCGCGTGCGCCCCGCTTCCGCGCCTCCCCGTGCCCCGCGCCCGCTGCGCGTATGGTTGATGCGGTGACGCGGCGCGGGCATATCGCGGGCGGTCCCGGCGTTACACGCCCCGGCGCGCCGTGGGCGGCCCGCCTGCCATGACCCCTGCTGCGAGGTACGTGTGTCCTGCCTGATCGTCCAGTCCGACAAGACCCTCCTGCTCGAAGTCGACCACGAACTCGCCGACGAGTGCCGCCGCGCCGTCGCCCCCTTCGCCGAACTCGAGCGCGCGCCCGAGCACGTGCACACCTACCGCATCACCCCGCTGGCGCTGTGGAACGCGCGCGCCGCCGGGCACGACGCCGAGCAGGTCGTCGACGCGCTCATCACCTACTCCCGGTTCCCGGTGCCGCACTCGCTGCTGGTCGACATCGCCGAGACCATGGACCGCTTCGGCCGGCTGCGCCTCCAGGCCCACCCCGTGCACGGCCTGGTGCTGCACGCCCTCGACCAGGCGGTGCTGGAGGAGGTGGTGCGCGCCAAAAAGATCAAGGGCATGCTGGGCGAGCGCATCGAGCCCGACACCGTGGCCGTGCACCCCAGCGAGCGCGGCAACCTCAAGCAGGCCCTGCTCAAACTGGGCTGGCCCGCCGAAGACCTCGCCGGCTACGTCGACGGCGAGGCCCACGCCATCGACCTCGCCGAGGGCGACTGGGAACTGCGCGGCTACCAGCGCGAGGCCGCCGACAGCTTCTACTCCGGCGGCTCGGGCGTGGTGGTGCTGCCCTGCGGCGCCGGCAAGACGATCGTGGGCGCGGCCGCGATGGCGCTGGCCAAGACCACCACGCTGATCCTGGTCACCAACACCGTGTCGGTGCACCAGTGGCGCAATGAGCTGCTGAAGCGCACCACCCTCACCGAGGACGAGATCGGCGAGTACTCCGGCACCCGCAAGGACATCCGGCCGGTCACCATCGCGACCTACCAGGTCATGGCGGCGCGCCGGAAGGGCGTCCACACCCATCTGGAGCTGTTCGAGGCGCGCGACTGGGGGCTGATCGTCTACGACGAGGTGCACCTGCTGCCCGCGCCGATCTTCCGCATGACCGCCGACCTCCAGGCCCGCCGCCGCCTCGGCCTGACCGCCACCCTGGTGCGCGAGGACGGCCGCGAGGGCGACGTGTTCTCCCTCATCGGCCCCAAGCGCTACGACGCGCCGTGGAAGGACATGGAGAACCAGGGCTGGATCGCGCCGGCCGACTGCGTCGAGGTGCGGGTCAACCTCAGCGACGCCGAGCGGCTGGCCTACGCCACCGCCGAGCCCGAGGACCGCTACCGCTTCTGCGCCTCCACCGCCGCCAAGACCGAGGTGGTGCGGGCGCTGGTGCGCCGCCACGAGGGCGAGCAGACCCTGGTCATCGGCTCCTACATCGACCAGTTGGACGAGCTGGGCGAGGCGCTGGGCGCGCCGGTGATCAAGGGCGAGACCCGGGTGAAGGAGCGGGAGCGGCTGTTCGACGCGTTCCGCTCGGGCGAGCTGACCACGCTGGTGGTCTCCAAGGTCGCCAACTTCTCCATCGACCTGCCCGAGGCGGCCGTGGCCATCCAGGTGTCGGGGTCGTTCGGCTCCCGCCAGGAGGAGGCCCAGCGGCTGGGCCGGCTGCTGCGGCCCAAGGCCGACGCCCGCACCGCCCGGTTCTACGCGGTGACCGCGCGCGACACCATCGACCAGGACTTCGCGGCGCACCGCCAGCGGTTCCTGGCCGAGCAGGGCTACGCCTACCGCATCGCCGACGCCGACGACGTGCTGGCGGGCGACGAACTGTAGCCCGTTCGCCATCCGGTACGCCGGTGCGCGAGGGAAACGTGGCTACAGCGGCGGCAGCGCGCCCAGCACGATCGTGAACCCGGCGATGCACCAGGCCACCAGCGAGTAGCCCAGCGTCTGCGCGCGCAGCGCGGGGTTGCGGCGCACGGCCGGGGTGGCGAACGCGGCGACCATGAGGACCAGCGCGAGCATCGCGGGGATCAGCGACGCGATGACGAAAAGGCTCTCCTGTTCGGCGCAGGAGGCATAGCCGGAACTGTCCGGATCGCCGCAGAACACGTTGTCTCCCGGTCTCGTCTGTCTTCCCGGCGGGCGGGACGCGCGGGCGGGCACCCCCGGCCGACGTGCCGGGCGCCGCCGGCGTGGGCGGCGCCTCGGTGCGGGCGGTGCGCACGAAGAAGACCGTACCGCGCCCGCCGCCGCGCCCGCGCCGTCGGCGGGGCCGCGGCGCCGCCCGCCGATCCTCCTTTACACAGATCACTTCCGTGTCCAATGATGGGGTGGCACACACGACACGGAGGTGCCCCCCTATGACCGACCTCGCCGACACCGCGGCCCCCTCCCCCGTCCCCGAGACCCGGCAGGGCTTCCACTCGCTGCGCGCACGCGGCCTGAACTGGGACTCCTTCCCGCTGCGGCTGTTCCGCAAGGGCAACGCCCGGTTCTGGGACCCCGCCGACATCGACATGAGCCGCGACGCCGAGGACTGGAAGGAGCTGTCCGAGGAGGCGCGGCTGCGCATCATGCGGCTGTGCGCCCTGTTCGTGGCGGGCGAGGAGGCGGTCACCGAGGACATCCAGCCCTTCATCCGGGCGATGGCCGCCGAGGGCCGCATCGACGACGAGATGTACCTGACCCAGTTCGCGTTCGAGGAGGCCAAGCACGTCCAGGTCTTCCGCATGTGGCTGGACGCCCTGGGCATCACCGAGGACCTGCACTCCTTCGTCGACACCAACCCCGGCTACCGCGCCCTGTTCTACGCCGAGCTTCCGGCGGCGCTGAACGCGCTGGTGGACGACCCCAGCCCGCGCAACCAGGTGCGCGCCTCGGTCACCTACAACCACATCATCGAGGGCTCGCTGGCGCTCACCGGCTACCACGCCTGGAACCACGTGTGCACGGCGCGCGGCATCTTCCCCGGCATGCGGGAGATCATCAAGCGCATCGGCGACGACGAGCGCCGCCACATGGCGTGGGGCACCTTCACCTGCCGCCGCCACGTGGCCGCCGACCCCGCCAACTGGGACGTGGTCTCCGAGCGCATCAACGAGCTGCTGCCGCTGGTGAAGGCGTCGGTGCAGCGCGGCAGCGAGCCCCCGCCCAGCGAGGAGGAGAAGCAGTACATGCTCTCCGACACCGAGCTGATGGAGTACGCCGCCGACCGCGCCCTGCGCCGCCTGGGCGCGATCGAGACCGCGCGGGGGGTGCCGGTGTCGCGGATCGACGTGGACGCCTCCCCGGAGGAGCTGGAGGAGCGCTTCGGCGAGGAGGACCGCGCGGCACTCGACCGGCTGGGGTAGCGCCGGTCGAGGAGAGGTGCGGCGGGTGGGGCGGTGGGGCGCGGCCCGCCGTCGCCGCCCCCGTCGCACTCCGGCCACCGGCGCGCGGGCCGATCACCGCCCGCGCCGACCGCCCGCCGCCGTCGCCCTAGCGCTTGCCCTCGGCCAGCACCAGGTCCACGGTGATCCCCGAGGCGATCACCAGCGTCCTCAGCGGTTCGGGCAGGGTGGGGTAGCGCGGCCACAGCACGTAGGTGTCGGCGGCGGTGAACAGGTCGCCGAGGTCGGCCACCTGCCGGTTGACCTTGGCGACCTCGTGGTCGGTGTGGTCGACGATCTTGAAGTCGAAGCCCCAGAAGTCGCCCTTGATGGTGCCCAGGTGCCGCTTCCAGGGGTCCAGCAGCCGGAAACCGGCTTTGAACAGCTTGAAGTCCTGGTCGATGTAGCCGATCGGCGTGCCGTCGGGGTGGGCGATCGTGGTGGAGGCCGTCCACAGCGACCACGACTTCTCGATGTAGAGGCGCGGCCGGCGCCAGGCGTCGTTGACCATCAGCTTGCGGGCGAAGCCGGCGGTGTTGCCGGCCATGAACCGCAGCGCCTTCATGCCGCCGTCGAGGCCGACCTCGTGCACGTGGGCGAGGTGCCGGCCGTCGCGGTCGTAGCAGTGGTACTCCGACTCGTCGATGAAGAAGCGCTTGGGCTGCTTCACCACGATGGGGGCCGTGTTGAAGAGATCCTGCACGAACGGGTTGGACGCGCGGGGCGCCCCGGTGGTTCCCCTCGGCGCACGTGCGGCGCTCCCTCCCCGTCCCCCGCCCCGCCGGCGGCGCGCGGCCGCCCCCGTGATCCCGGCCGGGCGCCGCCGGTCCTAGAGTCGGCCCCATGACACCACGAGAACCCGCCGCGCCCGCGCCCGTGATCGACGCCCTGGCGTGGGTGCACGTGCGCGACCGGCGGCTGCTGTGCGCCCGCACGATCGGCCGGGAGCTGTACTACCTGCCGGGCGGCAAGCGCGAGCCCGGCGAGAGCGACGCCGAGGCGGTGGCGCGCGAGGCCGCCGAGGAGGTCGGGGTGACGCTGCTGCCCGGCACCATCGCCCCGTTCACGGTGGTCGACGAGGCCGCCGACCACTACCCGGAGGGCACCCGGGTGCGGCTGTCCTGCTACACCGCCGAGCACACGGGCACGCCGGTCGCCGCCAACGAGATCGCCGACCTGGCGTGGTTCGCCCACGCCGACCGCGACCGCTGCGCACCGGCCGTGCGCCGCGTCCTGGACCGGCTGCGCGAGCGCGACCTCATCGACTGACCCCGACTGCTCGGCGCGGCCGGCCACCGCCCCACCGCCCCTGCGGTGAGTGCCGGCCGCCCTCCTCCTCAGCCGGCGGCGGGGGCCGCCGCCGGCCGGGCGGGGGTGAGGCCCGCCAGGCGCGCCAGACGGGTGTAGGAGTCCAGCATCTCGGCGCGGTCGTAGGTGCTCAGCGTCACCAGCACCTCGTCGGCGCCGGTGCGCTCCACCAGGTCGGCCAGCCGCCGGGCCACCTGCTCCTCGGTGCCGTGGACGTGCCCGGTCATGGCCTCCTCGAAGCGGTCGCGCTCGCGCCCGGTCATCGTGCGCGCCTCGACCTCCTCGGCACTCACCAGCGGCGGGAACACCGCGTGGGTGCGCGAGTAGGCGAACGACCACGCCTCGGGGACCAGCAGCCGGCGGGCCGCCTCGGCGGTGCCGGCGACCGCGACGTTGGTCGAGACCACGACGTAGGGGCGCGGCGCCCACCGCGAGGGCCGGAAGCCCGCCCGGTAGTCCGCGACCAGCCCGGCCATGCGCTCGGTCCCGCCCACGGGCGCGATGACCAGCGGCAGGCCCAGTTCGGCGGCCGTCGCCGCGCCCGCGCCGGTGGCCAGCAGGAACGGCGCGGCCCCGGCGCCCTCGCCGGGGACGGCGTGCACGCCGGGGTGGTCGCTCTGCTCGCCGGTGAGGAACCCGAGCAGCCGGGCGAGCTGGTCGGGGAAGTCGTCGGCGGCGTCGGCGCCGCGTTCGAGGGCGCGGCGGATGCCCGAGGTGAAGCCCAGGGAGCGGCCGATGCCCATGTCGATCCGGCCGGGGTGCAGGGCGTCGAGGACGCCGAACTGCTCGGCCACCACGAGCGGCTGGTGGTTGGGCAGCATCACCCCGCCGGTGCCGACCCGGATGCGGGAGGTGGCCGCCGCGATAGCCGCCGCGAGCACGGTGGGCGCCGAGCCGGCGACTCCGGGGACGCTGTGGTGCTCGGCCACCCAGAACCGGTGGTAGCCCAGTTCCTCGGCCTGCCGCGCGAAGCGCACGGTGTCGCGCAGCGCCTGGGCGGGGGCCTGCCCCTGCCGGATGCTGGAGCGGTCGAGGACGGAGAGGCGGAGGTCGGGCGGCAACGTGCTCACGCTGGTTGCAACAGCCCGCACCGCCGGGAATTCCCGCCGCGCGGGGGGTGCCCCCGGGTGCCGTTCCGGCCCGCGCCCGGCCGCCCGCACCGGCACGCGGCGCGGGGGCGCGCCCCGGGGCAGGGGTGCGCCCCCGCGCCTGGCACGTGGGGCCGTGCGGATCCTTCAGGCCCGCGCGGTGGGCCGCTCGGGTACCGGCGCGCCGAACCGGCCGGCGGCCAGGGCGTCGGTGCTGAACCGGCCCGGCCCGTGGACCAGGACCAGCAGGCAGATGGCGGCGAGCACCATGACGTACTCGAAGCCGCCGTTGGCCAGCATCAGCCCGCCCTCGGCGTGGACGAAGACCCAGGCGCCGCCCATGATGACCGTCAGGACGACGGCGGCGGCGCGGGTGGCGGCGCCGACGATGAGCAGCACGCCGCCGACGAGTTCGCCGTAGGCCAGGAACGGGGCGCTCAACTCGGGGAGGGGGATGCCCATCTCGCGGTGGCCGGGGACCATCTCGGCCACGCCCCGGTTGACCACCGCGTCCCAGCCGTGGGCCAGGAAGACGGCGCCGACACAGACCCGCACCAGCAGGAACGCCACGTCGGTGAGAAGCGCGTCGGACCGTACCAGGTATTTCATCTGGTCTCCTTTTTTGGGGGATACCTTCCATTTGACCAGCGATGACGCTGTTACGGGAAATACCGATCGCGAATACCGATATACCCTTAAGGTATGGAGGACTTCGACGTGCGCGAAATCCGCTACTTCCTGGCCGTCGCCGAAGAGCGCAATTTCTCGCGAGCGGCGGCCCGCCTGGGCATGTCCCAGCCTCCGCTGTCCCGGGCCGTAAAGCGCATGGAGCGGCGGCTGGGCGCTCCGCTGTTCGAACGCGGCCACCGCGCCCTGCGGCTCACCGCCGCCGGACTCACCCTGCGCGACGAGGGCCGCAAGGTGCTGGAGGTCGTCTCGGCGGCCACTCGGCGCACCCGGCGCGCGGCCCGCGCCGCGCCCGCCCTCACCGCAACCGCCGAACCCGGACGCGGCACCGAGGTGCTGCGCCGGATCGTGGACGCCTACGCGGCGCTGCCGGGCGCCCCCGCCACCGCCATCGCGGTCAGCGGCTACCGCGCCCCGGCGGCCGCCGTGCGCGGCGGCCACGCCGACATCGCGGTCATCAGCACCCCCTACGACCGGCGCGGACTGGCCGTGCTGCCGCTGCTGGAGGAGCGGCGGGTGGCGGCGGTGCCCGCCGCGCACCCGCTGGCCTCCCGCGCCGAACTGCGCTGCGCCGACCTGGCGGGGGAGCCGTTCCCGCGCTGGCCGGGCGACACCGACGCCGCCCGCCGCTACGTCACCGGCCAGGACCGCGCCGACGCCGACCGCGCCGAACCCGGCGAGGCCGCCGAGGACCCCGCCGGCCCCCTGGTCCACGACATGCAGCAACTGCTGGAGGTCGTGGGCCTGGGCCAGGCGCTGGCGCTGGTGCCCCACCACGTCGCCGAGCGCAACCCGCGCCCGGATGTGGTGTACCTTCCGGTGGCCGACGCCAGCCCCTACGCCATGGCGCTGGCCTGGCCCGACGACCCGGCCGGCCTGCTGTGCCCGGCTGTGGACCTTTTCGTCAAAACGGCGATCGACGTCGTGGGAGCGCCGGTGGATTCGCCGCGGGGCACGGTCGGCACTGTGGACGCGGTGGGCGCAGGGCCGGCGTAACACGAGGTCGGCACCCGGCGGATTCCCACCGGATCGCCTCACGCATACCGTATCCAGTTAACGGTGATGGAAATGCGACGCCGCCCGCCGACCATTCCCGGGCGCCAATCCCAGTGTGCGAATACCGCATTCACAAGGCGTTTTCCGGGTTTCGGGGAATTTTCGGGCCGCCGGTGCGGCGGGTCGCTCGGCGCGGCCGCGCCCCGCCCTTCCGAACGGCCGGCTCCAAGGGCGCGGGCGGCACGACCGGCGGTCGGCGGCGCGGCGGGACGGTCGGCGCAGGTGCCGCCCGCCGCAACGCGCCCCCGCACCCCGTCCGAACTCCTCTCCTCAGGCCATCGCGGGCAGCGCGGGCAGGACCGCGGCCGGATCCGCCATCGGGGTGCCGCCCCGGTGCACGATCAGGGCCGACCCGTCGGCGCGCCCCGACAGCCAGGCGAGGAGGTCGCCGGCGGCGCCCTCGGCGGTGACGGCCGGGCCGGCCGCCGCGCCGATGCGGAACTCGGTGCCGGTCTCGGCGACGCGCAGCAGCACCGGCGGCACCTCCTCGGCCACCGCGAAGCGGCCGGTCAGCAGCGCCAGTTCGTGGCCGACGAACTCCTCGGGCCAGTCCTTGGGCCGGTAGCCGAGGCCGAGGTCGACGTGGTGGTACTCCACCTCCGCCAGCCGCTTCCACGGCAGCGCCGAGGCCGGGAACCGGGCACCGGAGCGGTGCACCACCTCGAATTCCCACGCCTGGCCGCCGGTCTCGCGCGCCACGCGCGCGAAGCGCTCGGCGGCGGCCTCGATGTCGGCGGCCTGCTCCTGGGGCGGCCGGCCGGCGCCGTCGGCGATGTCCTGGGCGCGCGCGTCCTCGCCGGGGTACATGTCCACCCGGCGCCCCTCCTGGGCGCCCTCCAGCACGCCGGTCAGGGCGTCGGCGTTGCGCGCCACGTGGGCGAGCACGTGGCCGCGCGTCCACTCCGGCAGCAGCGAGGGCTCGCCGACCTGGTCGGGGCGCATCGCGGCGACCGTGTCCAGCAGGCGGCGCGTGGCGTCCTCGACGAGGTCGAGGACCGCGGCCGTGTCGTCGGTGCGGATCCGGGGTGCGGTCATCGTCG
Organism: Streptomonospora mangrovi; assembly: GCF_027604915.1. Taxonomy (GTDB): domain Bacteria; phylum Actinomycetota; class Actinomycetes; order Streptosporangiales; family Streptosporangiaceae; genus Streptomonospora; species Streptomonospora mangrovi. The sequence goes on along the minus strand of NZ_JAJAQC010000039.1, from coordinate 6,819 downwards.
CCTCCTGTGCTGGTGGCCGCGCGTGGCCGCCGCGCGGGGTGCGGGCCGGGCCGGCCCGGGGGTGGTGCGGCGCTTTCGGCCGCGCCCGGCGGGGCGCGGTCGAGGCGGTTGCGACGCTACCACCGGGGGCTTCGCGGCGGGTGGAGGCGGGGCGGCGGGGGATGGTGCGCCGCACCGCCGGCACCGCCGGCCCCGCCGCCCGGCGCTCCCCCGCAGTGCCCCGGCGCGCCGGCCCCGCGAACGCGAAGCGGGCGGCCCCCCTCGCGGGGGACCGCCCGTTCGTCGCAGGCACTGTGTTCGCGTACCCGGACTCCAGACTCCTCGGTGGAGAAGAGTCTCAGAAGTCCATGCCGCCCATGCCGCCGGCGTCGGGGGAGGCCGGGGCGGCCTTCTCCGGCTTCTCGGCGATGACGGCCTCGGTGGTCAGGAACAGACCGGCGATGGAGGCCGCGTTCTGGAGCGCGGAGCGGGTGACCTTGGTCGGGTCGATGACGCCGTCCTTGAACAGGTCGGTGTACTCGCCGGTGGCGGCGTTGAGGCCGATGCCGGCCTCCAGGTTCTTCACCTTCTCGGCCACCACGCCGCCCTCGAGGCCGGCGTTGATCGCGATCTGCTTCAGCGGCTCCTCGATCGCGCGGCGCACGATGTCGGCGCCGATGGCCTCGTCGCCCTGGAGGTCCAGCTTCTCGAAGGCGGGGACGCCGGCCTGGAGCAGCGCGACACCGCCACCGGGCAGGATGCCCTCCTCGACGGCGGCCTTGGCGTTGCGGACCGCGTCCTCGATGCGGTGCTTGCGCTCCTTCAGCTCGACCTCGGTGGCGGCGCCGGCCTTGATGACCGCCACACCGCCGGCCAGGCGGGCCAGGCGCTCCTGGAGCTTCTCGCGGTCGTAGTCGGAGTCGGTGCGCTCGATCTCGTTGCGGATCTCGTTGACCCGGCCGGAGATGGCGGTGGCGTCACCGGAGCCGTCCACGATGGTGGTCTCGTCCTTGGTGACGACGACCTTGCGGGCGCGGCCGAGCATGTCCAGCTCGGTGTTCTCCAGCTTCAGGCCGACCTCTTCGGTGATGACCTGGCCGCCGGTCAGCACGGCGATGTCCTCGAGCTGGGCCTTGCGGCGGTCGCCGAAGCCCGGGGCCTTGACGGCGACGGACTTGAAGGTGCCGCGGATCTTGTTCACGACGAGGGTCTGGAGCGCGCCGCCCTCGACGTCCTCGGCGATGACGACCAGCGGGCGGCCGGCCTGGAGGACCTTCTCGACGATCGGCAGGAACTCGTTGTTGTTGGAGATCTTGGAGTTCGCGATGAGGATGTAGGGGTCCTCAAGGACGGTCTCCATGCGCTCCAGGTCGGTGGCGAAGTAGGGCGAGATGTAGCCCTTGTCGAAGCGCATGCCCTCGGCGAGCTCCAGCTCGAGCCCGAAGGTCTGGCCCTCCTCGACGGTGATGACGCCTTCCTTGCCGACCTTGTCCATGGCCTCGGCGATGGCCTCGCCGATCTGGACGTCGCCGGCGGAGATCGAGGCGGTGGAGGCGATCTGCTCCTTGGTCTCGATGTCCTTGGAGAGGTTCGCCAGCTCCTCGCTGATGCGGGTGACGGCGGCGTCGATGCCCCGCTTCAGGCCGACGGGGTTGGCGCCGGCGGCGACGTTGCGCAGACCCTCGCGGACCAGGGCCTGGGCCAGCACGGTGGCGGTGGTGGTGCCGTCACCGGCGACGTCGTCGGTCTTCTTGGCGACCTCCTTGACGAGCTCGGCGCCGATCTTCTCCCACGGGTCCTCGAGCTCGATCTCCTTGGCGATGGAGACACCGTCGTTGGTGATGGTGGGGGCGCCCCACTTCTTCTCCAGCACGACGTTGCGGCCCTTGGGGCCGAGCGTGACCTTGACGGCGTCAGCGAGCTGGTTCATACCGCGCTCAAGGCCGCGACGGGCCTCTTCGTCGAACGCGATCAGTTTGGCTGCCATAGACTTCTTGTCCTCCCGGGACCGGGCTGATACGCGAAGTGGTACGAGCCGACGCCCGCGACGGACGACCGCTCCCGTGCCGGCAACCCCGCTGCCGACGGGTGCGGTCTCATCGCCTCGAACCAGGATTAGCACTCACCGTCGATGAGTGCTAACGATCCCCTTTTTAGCACTCTCCCTAGGCGAGTGCAAACGCCTCCCGAAGTTTTCCCCGGCGGGCTACCCGCAGGTCAACACGGCGTTCGCGGCCCGGCGCGGACACCCCCGCGACCCCGCGAAGCCGCTGGTCGGGTCCTGGTCCGGCCCTGGTCCGGTCCCGGTCCGGACACGACGCGGCCCGCGCCGGTCCGCCGCAGGGGCGGGGGCGCGGGCCGGGCGGCCGGCGGGTCAGCAGCCTCCGGCCACCGCCGGGATGATCGAGATCTGGGTTCCCGACACCGTGGGGGTGTCCAGGCCCTGGGCGAACCGGACGTCCTCGTCGCCGACGTAGACGTTGACGAACCGGCGGATCTTGCCGGAGTCGTCCACGACGCGCGCCCGGATGCCCGGGTAGTTGGCGTCGAGGTCGGCCAGGACCTCCTGGACGGTCTCGCCCTCGGCGGTGACCTCGGCGGCGTCCTTGGTGTAGGTGCGCAGGATGGTGGGGACGCGGACGCTGACGCTCATGGGGCGGTGTGCTCCTTGACTTGGCTCGTGCGGTACGGCGGTACGGCGGGTGCTGCGGTGCGTGGGGGCGGCGCCTGCGGCGGGCTAGACCAGCCCGGCGGCCTTGAAGACGTCCAGGGACGGCTTGATGGTGGCGGTCACCCCGGCCTGGACCGCGTTCAGGGTCTTCAGGCCGTCGCCGGTGTTGAGCACCACGGTCTCGGCCCCGGGGTCCAGCGCGCCCTCGGCCAGCAGCCTGCGCAGCACACCGGTGGTGACACCGCCGGCGGTCTCGGCGAACACGCCCTCGGTGCGGGCCAGCAGCGCGATGGAGTCGACCACCGCGGCGTCGTCGACGTGGGCGACCGCGCCGCCGGTGCGGCGGCAGATGTCGAGCACGTAGGGGCCGTCGGCCGGGTTGCCGATGGCCAGCGACTTGGCGATGGTGTCGGGCTTGACCGGCTGGATGACGTCGTGGCCCTCCTCGAACGCCCGCGCCACCGGCGAGCACCCGGTGGCCTGGGCGCCGAACACCTTGTAGGGGCGGTCCTCGACCAGGCCCAGCTTCACCAGCTCGCGGAAGCCCTTGTCGATCTTGGTGAGCTGGGAGCCCGACGCGATCGGGATCACGATCTGCTCGGGCAGCCGCCAGCCGAGCTGCTCGGCGATCTCATAGGCCAGGGTCTTGGAGCCCTCGGCGTAGTAGGGGCGCAGGTTGACGTTGACGAACCCCCAGTCCTCGCCGGCGGGGTCGCCGATCAGCTCCGAGCAGAAGCGGTTGACGTCGTCGTAGGTGCCGTCGATGGCCACCACCTGGCCGCCGTAGACGGCCGCCATGACGACCTTGCCCTCCTCCAGGCCGGCCGGGATGAACACGCACGAGCGGAACCCGGCGCGCGCGGCGGCCGCGCCCACCGCGCCGGCGAGGTTGCCGGTGGAGGAGCAGGAAAGCGTGCGGAAGCCGAAGGTGCGGGCGGCCTCGACGGCCATGGCCACCACCCGGTCCTTGAAGGAGTGGGTGGGGTTGCCGGAGTCGTCCTTGACGTGCAGGGCGCGCATGCCCAGTTCGGCGGCCAGCCGGTCGGCCCGCACCAGCGGGGTGAGGCCGGGGTTCATGTTCGGCAGCTCGGCGACGTCGGCCGGCACCGGCAGCAGGTCGGCGTAGCGCCAGATGTTCTTGGGGCCGCGCTCGATGGCCTCGCGGGTGATGTCGCCGAAGTCGTAGGCCACCTCCAGCGGCCCGAAACAGAACTCGCAGGCGAAGCGCGGGGCGAGGTCGTAGCGCTCGCCGCACTCGCGGCACGACAGCGCGGCGGCGGAGCCGAAGGGGCGGGTGGCGGCGGCGGAGGCCGGTTGGGCGGCGGTGGTCGCCATTGCGAGGCGTCTCCCCTCATCTTTCCTGATGACCACTTTGGTCCAGGCCGGAGTTGGCACCTGCCTCGGCCGCCTCGCGGGATCGCGAGTAACGCACACCGAGATGGTTGCCGGGGCTTCGCAGGGCCGGTCCCTCCACCCCTCTGGATGAGCAATGTGAAATTGTGCGGTCCGGACTCGGAATACAGCCGGATCCGAGGGACACTGTAACCCACGCTTCGTCCGCTTTGCCATCGAGGGTGATCCGGTAACACCCCCGCCGAGGGGCGGCCCAGGGGCCCCGCCGGACCTGCGCCCGCGCCGCCACCGGCCCCGCCGCGCGGCCGCACGCGAGCCCGCGCCCCTCACGTTCGTGTTTGCGCGCCTGCGCTGAAGGCGAGACCTATGACACCTTCCGTTAACGAACCCTGTCGCCGACGGCCACCCGTGTAGTCAAATCGGTGTAGTCGCACGAAACGTCGGCGCGATGACCGGGTGACCAGGTGAGAGGTGGGCGATCAGGTGGACAAGGCGCAGATCCTTGTTGCTTCCAACAGGGGACCGGTGTCCTTCTCGATCAGCGAGGACGGCTCCCTCGACTACCGGCGCGGCGGGGGCGGACTGGTCTCGGGCCTCAGCTCCGTGGCCGCCACCACCGACACCCTGTGGGTGTGCGCGGCGCTGTCGGAGGCCGACCGCAAGGCCGCGGCCACGGCCCCCGGCGCGCGGCTGGACCTCGCCGGGTTCGACCTGGGCGGCATGCGGGTGCGCATGCTCGACATCCCCGACGACACGTTCACCGACGCCTACACCCGCGTCGCCAACTCCACGCTGTGGTTCGTGCACCACATGCTCTACGACACCCCCAACAAGCCGCGGTTCGACGCCGCCTTCCGCCGCGAGTGGCAGGGCTACCGCGACTACAACGGCGCGTTCGCCGAGGCCCTGCTGACCGGGTCGGCCGACAACGCCCGCGTGGCCGTGCAGGACTACCACCTGGCGCTGGTGCCGCGCATGCTCCGCGGCCGCCGCCCCGACCTGCGCATCACCCACTTCTCCCACACCCCCTGGGCGCCCCCGGAGTACTTCCGCATGCTGCCGGCCGAGATCGGCCGCGAACTGCTGGAGGGCATGCTCGGCGCCGACCATCTCGGGTTCCTCAGCCGGCGGTGGGCCGACGCGTTCCTGCGCTGCTGCGAGGCGTTCCTGCGCGTCGAGGTCGACTGGAGCAAGCGCACCGTGGAGTTCGGCGGGCGGATCATCGAGGTGGCCGTGCACGCGCTGGGCGCCGACGCCGGGAACCTGCGCGAGCGCGCGGCGGCGGCCGACGTCGAGGAGCGCCGCGCCGCGCTGCGCGAGCGGGTGGGCGACCGCAAGCTGATCGTGCGGGTGGACCGCACCGAGCTGTCCAAGAACATCGTGCGGGGCCTGGAGGGCTACCGCGAGATGCTGCGCGACCACCCGGAATGGCACGGCCGCGTCACCCACCTGGCGTTCGCCTACCCCAGCCGCGGCGACGTCCCCGAGTACCGCGAGTACACCGAGTCGGTGCGCCGGGTGGCCAAGGAGATCAACCAGGAGTTCGGCACCGCCGACTGGAGTCCGCTCATCCTGGAGGTCAACGACGACTTCCCGCGCTCGCTGGCCGCCTACCGCATGGCCGACGTGCTGCTGGTCAACCCCATCCGCGACGGCATGAACCTGGTGGCCAAGGAGGGGCCGGTGCTGTCGGACAACGGCTGCGCGCTGGTGCTGTCCACCGAGGCCGGCGCCGCCGACGACCTCGGCCGCGACGCCCTGCTGGTCAACCCCTACGACGTCAGCGAGACCGCGCGGGTGCTGCACCGGGCGCTGGAGATGGACGACGACGAGCGCCGCGCCCGCTGCGAGCGGCTGGTCGAGCGCGCCTCGGCGCTGCCGCCGAGCCGCTGGTTCGAGGACCAGTTGCGCGCCCTGCGGTAGGCCGTGAGGGGGGCGGGGACGGTCGTCCCCGCCCGCAGAACCGATACCGGACCGGTCCGCGCCCGACCTCGGGAGCGCGCGGCGGCGCCGCCCTCAGGCGGGCTTGGCCGCCGCGCGGGCGCGCGCCAGGATCTCCTCGACCACCTCGGACTTGGCGTCGGCGTAGTCCTGCACCTCGCGCCAGGTGCGCTCGGCCAGCGCCCGCTTGGTGCGCAGGTACAGGTCGCGGTCGGCGCCGTCGGCGCGCAGCCGGTCGCGGAACAGCAGCATCCGCTCGATCTCGGGGCAGCCGGCGGCGAACACGTGCAGGTTGACGTTCACGTCGGGGCCGTTGAGCAGCCGGTGCTCGTGGAAGTCGGGCTCCCGGTGCCGCAGCACGTAGCCCGCCGCCTCAAGTTGCGGGACGTAGGCGTCCTCGTCGGCGGGGTCGGCCACCGCCAGCAGCACGTCCACGCACGGCTTGGCCGCCAGCCCGGGCACCGAGGTGGAGCCGACGTGCTCGACGGCGAGCGCGGCGCCGCCCAGGGCGTCGCGGATGCGGTCGGCCTCGCGCTGGTAGAGGTAGGGCCATTTGGGGTCGTAGTCGACCAGCAGCACGCGGCCGTCGCGGAAGTGCGGGCGCTGGAGGGGCGCGGGGGCCGCGCCCGGGGCGCGCGAGGGCAGGGGCGGCGGGGCGCCGGCACCGCCTGCGGGAGCACCGGAGCCGGCGCGCGGATCCTCGGCGCCCGGGGCCTCGGCAACGGGTTCAGGGAGCTGGTCGAGGGGCATGGCCCCAGACTTCTATGTTCGCCTGCCGCACGTCAAGGCGCCTACCAGCGACGACGCGCTGACGCAGCGCCACAACACGCCCCTGGTCAGCGGCGTCGCCGCGCACCCCCGCGCCGCCGCCCGCC
>NZ_JAJAQC010000038.1 GCF_027604915.1 Streptomonospora mangrovi | reverse complement strand
GCCCGCGTGGACGCGGGCGGCGGCCTCTCGCGGTTGGCACCGGTGCGCACGGCGGGGCGGTCGCGGGCGGGAGCACCGCGCTGAGCTGGGTAGACGCCGGGGTCGGGACGCCCGCGAGCGCCCGCACCGGCGGCACCGCCGCCCCCGCCCGGCCGGGGCGGCGGCGCCGGCGGGTACCGGAGGTACCGGCATTTCGCCCTATCCCGCCCTTCGCACGGGCGGCTACGGTGATCGGCGTGAGGACTCGGGAGACATCCACCATGACGGCAGGGGGACTCGCGCGGCGCGGTTTCGGCGACGCCTCGCGCGCGGTGCGGCTGATGGCCGACTGCGGGCTGGACGCCGAGCGCCACGCCGCGATCGTCGACGCGCTCGGCGCCGCTCCCGACCCCGACCAGGCCCTGCTCGGCCTGGTGCGGCTGCTGGAGACCGGCGCCGACTCCGCCGAACTGCTGGAGGCGCTGACCGCCGACCCCGACCTGCGCGCGCGGCTGGCGGCCGTGCTGGGCAGCAGCGTCGCCCTCACCGACCACCTGGTGCGCCACCCCGGCGACTGGCGGGAGCTGCGCGGCGCCGACGCCGCGCGCACCCCCACCGCCGAAGAGCTGCGCGCCGGGCTGCTGCACATCGTGGGCGCCGACCCCCACGCGGCCGCGCCGGTGGCCGCCGCCGAGTGCGACGACCCCGAGGGCCCCGAGCACGCCCTGCGGGTGGCCTACCACCGGCGGGTGCTGCGCCTGGCCGGGCGCGACCTCACCGGCGCCGCCGACCTGGAGACCGTGGGCGCCGAACTGGCCGACCTCGCCGCCGCGGTGCTGGAGGCCGCGCTGGCGATCGCGCGCGCCGCCTCCCCCGACGACGCCGCGCTGTGCCGCCTGGCGGTCATCGGCATGGGCAAGTGCGGCGGCCGGGAGCTGAACTACGTCAGCGACGTCGACGTGGTGTTCGTGGCCGAGCCCGCCGAGGGGGTCGAGGACGACCAGGGGGCGCAGCGGGCGGCGGCCCGGCTGGCGGCGGAGATGATGCGCATCCCCGCCCAGACCGACAGCGAGGGCACGCTGTGGCAGGTCGACGCCGGGCTGCGCCCCGAGGGCCGCAACGGCCCGCTGGTGCGCCCGCTGTCGGGCCACGTCGCCTACTACCAGCGGTGGGCCAAGACCTGGGAGTTCCAGGCGCTGCTGAAGGCCCGGCCGGTGGCGGGCGACCCCGAGCTGGGCGCCGCCTACCTGGCCGAGATCGAGCCGCTGGTGTGGAAGGCGGCCAGCCGGCCCAACTTCGTCGACGACGTGCAGGCGATGCGGCGGCGGGTGGTGGCCCACATCCCCGCCGCGGAGTCCGAACGCGAGATCAAGCTGGGCCGGGGCGGGCTGCGCGACATCGAGTTCTCCGTGCAGTTGCTGCAACTCGTGCACGGACGCAGCGACCCGGCGCTGCGCTCGGGCAACACCCTGGAGGCGCTGGCGGCCCTGTCGGGCGGGGGCTACGTCGGCCGCGACGACGCCGGCGGGCTGGCCGACGCCTACCGGTTCCTGCGGCGGGTGGAGCACCTGCTCCAGCTCAGCCGGCTGCGCCGCACCCACCTGCTGCCCGACCCCGCCAGCGCCGACGGCCCCGACCAGCTTCGCCGCCTGGGCCGGGCGCTGGGGTTCACCGCCAATCCGGTGACCGACCTGATGGCGGCGTGGCGGCGGGTGGCCGGCGATGTCCGCCGGCTGCACGAGAAGCTGTTCTACCGGCCGCTGCTGCACGCGGTGGCGCGGCTGCCCGACAGCGAGGCCCGGCTGACCCTGGAGCAGGCGGGCGAGCGGCTGAGCGCGCTGGGCTTCGCCGACGCCGCGGGCGCGCTGCGCCACCTGGAGGCGCTGACCTCGGGGCTGTCGCGGCGGGCCGCCATCCAGCGCACCCTGCTGCCGGTGATGCTGGAGTGGTTCGCCGACGCCCCCGACCCCGACGCCGGGCTGCTGGGGTTCCGCAAGGTCAGCGAGGCGCTGGGCGGCACCCCGTGGTACCTGCGGCTGCTGCGCGACGACGTGCGGGTGGCCGAGCGGATGGCGTGGCTGCTGGGCACCAGCCGCTACGTCACCGAGCTGCTGCTGCGGGCGCCGGAGTCGGTGGCGGTGCTGGCCGACGACGCCGACCTGGCCGCGCGGCCCGTGGCGGCGCTGAGCGCCGAGGCCGAGGCCGCGCTGCGCCGGCACGACTCCGCGGAGAACGCGGTGGCGGCGGTGCGGGCGCTGCGCCGGCGCGAGCTGCTGCGCACGGCGGTCGCCGACCTGCTGGACGTGGCGCCGGTGCACGCGGTGGGCGAGGCGCTGACCGACATCTCGGCGGTGACCATCGAGGCGGCGCTGCGCGCGGCCACCGGGGTGGTGGCCGCCCAGCGCGGCGAGCAGCCGTGCACGCGGCTGTGCGTGGTGGCGATGGGGCGGTTCGGCGGCCGGGAGCTGTCCTACGCCAGCGACGCCGACGTGCTGTTCGTGCACGAGCCGCTGCCGGGCGCCGACCCGGTGGCGGCCACCGAGACCGCCGACGCGCTCGTGCGCGAGCTGCGGCGGCTGCTGGAGATGCCGGCGGTGGACCCGCCGCTGGGCCTGGACGCCGACCTGCGGCCCGAGGGCAAGAGCGGGGCCATGGTGCGCACCCTGGACTCCTACGCCGCCTACTACCGGCGGTGGTCCTCGCCGTGGGAGAGCCAGGCGCTGCTGCGGGCCTACCCGATCGCCGGCGACGCGGAGGTGGGGGCGCGCTTCACCGCGCTCATCGACCCGCTGCGCTACCCCGAGGGCGGCGTGGACGAGGGCGCCGTGCGCGAGATCCGCACCCTCAAGGCGCGGATGGAGGCCGAGCGGCTGCCGCGCGGCGCCGACCCCGCCCTGCACACCAAGCTGGGGCGGGGCGGGCTGTCGGACGTGGAGTGGGTGGCCCAGCTGATCCAGCTGCGCCACGCGGCGCGGGTGCCCGCGCTGCGCACGACAGGCACGCTGGGCGCGCTGGACGCCGCGGTGGACCACGGGCTGCTCGACCCCGACGACGGGGCCGTGCTGGAGACCGCCTGGCGGCTGGCGGCCCGGGTGCGGGGCACCGTCATGCTGGTGCGGGGCCGCCCGTCGGACTCCGTGCCGACGTCGCTGCGCGACCAGACGACGCTGGCCGGTGCGCTGGGCTACCGCGAGGACGACGACGAGGGCCCGGCCGGGCAGCTCCTCCAGGACTACCGCCAGGCCACCCGCCGCGCCCGCGCGGTGATGGAGCGCGTGTTCTACGACGGCTGAGCCCCGCGCCCGCCGACCGCAGTGCCCGCCGGACGCAGCGCGCGGCGGACGCGGTGCGCAGCGGGCGGGCCACTCGGGAGGGCGGGTGGGGGCGGCGGGTTCGGCGGGCGGGTGGGAGGGCCGCCTCGCGTCGGTAGCGGGACCAGGGGTCAGGTGGTGGGGCTCAGGAGTCAGTGGTCAGACGAAGACGGCCACGGCGACGTTGACGACGGCCAGCGCCCCGGCCGCGATCGCCAGCCGCGTGTTCGGCTTGCGCACGTTGAGCACGGCGACCACCACGACGGCCACGGCCACCACGAGCTTGACGGCGATCTTGACGTGGTTGACGGGATCGTCGCCCATCTCGGCCACCCCGACCAGCAGCAGCCCGGTCACCAGTTGCAGCAGCGAACTGTGCAGGATCGCCTTGGGCGAGGCCTTGTGCCCCGTGATGAGCTGCATCAGGAATCCGGCGATGATCCCGGCCATCCCGAGCAGGTGCAGGAAGACGAGCACCGAGTTGATGATTTCCATGGCGCCAGAGCCTACTACAGCCTGTAGTAAACGTTTGTGTTGCCGAACACCCGGGAGGTGAACCCGGTGACCGCTACGATCAGTGGTGGGCCACTCTCCGATGGAGGAAGCGATGACACAGCAGATCGTGGAGACCGACCACGCGATCATTCCGCGCCCGGACGCAACCCCCGCAAGTCTTCGGGCCGCCATCGCCAGAGTCCGTCCGTCCAGCCTGAGAGAGTTCGATCAGCAACTCCTCGAGGCGAGCACCGAGGCACAGGCGGCCCAGAACGTGGGCCCGCTACGAGTGTTCTGCGCCAGTTGGGCGATGTACGTGGAGATCCAGCGCTTTCCTCTGCGAGCCCAGCGTCTGGCCGCCCTGGAACACATGGTCGACACCGGCCACCCGGACACCCGAAGCGCCGTACGCGAAATAGCGGAACTACTCCGTGAGGCATCGGAGGACCTGGGCCAGTGAGCGACTGGACATGGGGTTTCGAACCCCCCGATCTCGGGACCACGCTGCCCAGTGAGATTCTCGCCGAGATCGAGCGCATTGCGACCGAACTCGCGTACATGGGCCACGACGCCGACCAAGTCGGCAAACCTCACCGACCTAGCTCCACACTGCGCTACTTTCCTCTTGCCAATGGCCGAGGCTTCTTCTGCTTCATGCTCGCCCACCACCTCCAGGAGATCGTCATCGTCCAAGTGACAGTGTGGAAATGAGGCGCGTTCAGCCCTCGGGACTGACCGCAGTTGAGAGGGCGACCACCTCCTAAGCCAGGGGGCCACCTCAGTGCCGCCGTAGCCCTTTTTGCAAGATACAAAAGGGGCAAACCATAAGGAACGCCGCCCGAGCGGGAAGCCGCCCCCCGCCCGCTCGTCGCCACCTCAGACGTCCGCCCCGTGGCCCGATAACCGCCCGCCCGGACCCCCGTCCCACCTCGACGCCCCGTCACCACACCGGCCATCCGCCGCACTCACCCTTGACCGCACACCCGGGCCACCCGCCGCCCATCACCCGGCCAGGCCACGGCCTCGGCGGCGTCGTCTTATCCGCACGGCACGCTCTGACCGGTTCTTAGGCCGCCGGCTGTGCCTGAGGAACCGCGGATAAGGCGTTCGCCCGATGTAGGAGGCCGGGTCTTAGGGCGACTCTGGGACCACTGAGGCCGCGGAGCCCAATGCCGCGGCCGCACGTGGAGGGAAGCACACCATGTACGGCATCCACCCGGACTTCCAGCGGGCCGTGGTCGACGAGCGGGCCGCGCGGCTCCAGCGCGAGGCGCGCATGGGCGCCCTCGCGCGGGCCACCCGGGCCGCCGCCAAGGCGGCGCGGGCGACGCGGCGGGGCGAGGACGGGCCCGAGGGCGGCCAGGCGCGCCCGCTGCCGGTCGGTCCCTCCGCCGCCCCCGAGGCGGTGCCCGCCCGGCCCGCCGACGCGCGCGAGGCCGAGGCGGTCCCCGCCGGTACCGCCGACCGGGCTCGCGCCGAGACCGCCGGCCGGATCCCCGCCGGGTGCTGAGCCGCGGCCGCCGCCTGGGCGGCCGCCGCCTACACGGCCCCACCTGCGCGGCGTCACCGCCGGGGGAACCGGCTCGGTTCCCCCGGCGGTGTCCCTGACTCCGCCCCTGGCGCCCTCCCCGGCTCCACCCCCCGCAGGCGGAATGAAATAGCAAAAAGTCCTCACCGCGCTGCATACTGGACAGCATGATCCCCACTCCCGTCGGCGCGCGCTCCGTGTTCGTGGGACGCCGGCAGGAACTCCGCCTCCTGCTCGACCACGCGCACGCCGCGCGTTCGGGCCCGGCGGCCACCCTGCTGTTCGGCGGGGAGGCCGGTGTGGGCAAGTCCCGGCTGCTGGCGGAGTTCGCCGACCACCTGCCCGACGGGCGGGTCCTCACCGGCGGGTGCCTGGAGCTGGGTGTGGACGGCCTGCCCTTCGCGCCCTTCGTCACCGTGCTGCGCCAGGTCCTGCGCGACCACGGCCGCGGCGTCTTCGACGACCTCTCCCCCGGCGGCAGCCAGGAACTGGCGCGCCTGCTGCCTGAGCTGGGCACCCCGCCCGACGACCGGCGCGAGGCCCGCGGCCTGCTGTTCGAGCAGGTGCTGCGGCTGCTGACCGCCGTGGCCGGCACCGAGGGCGTCACCGTCATCATCGAGGACCTGCACTGGGCGGACTCCGCGACCCGCGACCTGCTCGTCTTCCTGCTGCGCAACCTCGACACCGCCCCCGTGCAGATCGTGGCCACCTACCGCAGCGACGACCTCCACCGCGGCCACCCGCTGCGCCGGCTGCTGCTGGAGCTGGAGCGGCTGCCCACCGTGCTGCGCCACGAGCTTTCCCCCCTCACCCGCGAGGAGACCGCCCAGGTCGCCGCCGCCGTGCGGGGCAGCGCCCTCACCCCCGACGAGGCCGCCGCGCTCTTCCAGCGCACCGGCGGCAACCCGCTGTTCGTGGAGTCGTTGGCCGCCCAGGGCCGGCTCGTCGGCGGCGACATCCCCGACCGCCCGCGCGAGCTGCTGCTGGCCTCGCTGGAAGGTCTGGACGACACCGCCCGCCACGTGCTGCGCGTGGCCTCCGTGGGCGCGGTCAGCGCCGCCCAGATCGAGCACGACCTGCTGGCCCACGTCGCCGAGGTCCCCGAGGACACCCTCAACACCGCGCTGCACGCCCTCATCGACGCCAACGTGCTGCGCGTGGACGGCACCGGCTACACCTTTCGCCACGCCCTGCTGCGCGAGGCCGTCCACGACGAACTGCTGCCCGGCCAGCACACCCGGCTGCACCTGCACTTCGCCGAGGCCCTCGACGCCCTGCCCGGCGTGGTGCCCTTCCACCGGCTCGCCGCCGAGCAGGCCCACCACTACTTCTACGGCCACGACCTGCCGCGCGCCCTCAGCGCCGCCTGGTGGGCGGCCGTGCGCGCCGCCGACACCCTCGCCTTCGCCGAGGAACTCCAGATGCTGGAGCGCGTCCTTGAGTACTGGGACCGCGTGCCCGACGCGGTGGAGCGGGTGCAGGGCAACTCCCACGTGCGGGTGGTGGCCCGCGCCGCAGCGGCCGCGCTGGAGAGCGGCGACTTCTTCCGCGCGCGGGCGCTGTGCGACTCCGGCCTGGCCGAGATCCCCGCCGACGCCGCCGACGACGACAGCCTCACCGACCGCGCGGTGCTGCTGCGCCGCCGGGGCCAGGCGCGCACCCAGATCCGCGACGGCGACGGCATCGACGACCTCATCACCGCCATGGCCACCCACCCCCCGCACGTGCCCGGCTACGGCTTCGTGCTGTCGCTGCTGGCCCGCGAGGCCATGCTGCACCAGCAGGACATCACCCTGGGCCGCGAGGGCGCCGAGCGGCTGCGCGCGATGGGCCACGCCACCCTGTCGGCCACCGCGCTGGCGACCGAGGCCATCCGCTGCTCCAACGAGGGCGACGACCGCTGCGCCGAGGCCGACGCGCTCATCACCCTGGGCACCAGCCGCCTCAACGAGGGCGACTTCGACGAGGGCCGCGCCGTCCTGGAGCGGGGGCTGGCCCTGGCCGGCGAGCTGGGCGACCCCTCGCTGGAGACCCGCGGCATGGCCAACCTCGCCCACTACCTGCGCGAGCACGGCGACCACGAGGAAGCCCTGGCCCTGCTGGACACCGCCATGGCACGGCTGCGCGACATCGGCCTGATGAGCGCCAGCGGCCCGTTCGTGGCGCTCAACATCGCCGAGGCCCGGCTGGACATGGGCGACCTCGCCGGCGCCCGCGAGCAGGTGGCGCGCAGCCTGTCGTGGTCGCCCTCCCCCGCCCACCGGGTCTACCTCGCCACGGCCGAGGTGCGGGCGGCGGTGGCCCAGGGCGACATCGAGGGTGCCCGGCGCGGCGCCGCGCTCATCGACCCCCGCAACTGCACCTCGGGCAGCACCCGCATCCACACCGTGCAGCTCAGCGTGGCCGCGGTGCTGGACCTGCGCCTGGGCGAGCAGGACCTCGCCGGCGCGCTGGCGCTGTCGCGCGAGGTGCTGGAGCGGGTGGTGCTGACCAAGTCGCCCGGCTACGGCTGGGTGGTGCTCGACCGCGTCGCCGAGGGCGTGCGCCGCGCGGCGCTCGCCGGCGCCCAGGCGCCCGACGACGCCGCCCGCACCGCCGCGCTGGTGGAGTCCGCGGCGGCCGAACTGCGCCGCCTGGGCCCGGTGCAGGAGGCGTTCGCGGCGACGGTGGCGGCGCGGCTGGCCGCCGCCCGCGCCGCCGAGGGCGCCGCGCCGCTGGCGGAGTCCGAGGCCGCCTGGGAGGCCGCGGTGCGCGCCTGGGAGCGGCTGAGCATGCCGCTGCACCGCGCCGAGGCGGTGCTGCTGGGCGCCGAGGCGGCGCTGGCGGCCGACCGGGGCGCGGCCGTGGGCGACCGCCTGCGCGAGGCCGCCAAGATCGCCGCCGAGTGCGGCGCGGCGCCGCTGGAGGCGCGGGCACGGGAGCTGGCGCGGCGCGCGGGCGTGGCGCTGGAGGCCGGCGCCGACGGCGAGCCCGTGCCAGCCGGACTGCCCGCCGGGCTCACCCCGCGCGAGGCCGAGGTGCTGCGGCTGCTGGGCCGGGGCTACACCAACGCCCAGATCGCCCGGGAGCTGTTCATCTCGGCCAAGACCGCCAGCGTGCACGTGTCGCACATCCTGGCCAAGCTGGAGCTGCCCAACCGGGCGGCGGCCGGCGCCCGCGCCGGCGCGCTTGGCCTGGTCTAGGGTCCGGCCCGGCCCGGTGGACGCGCCTGCGCAGCCGGACCGCGCGGCGGCCCGCATAGAAAGCGGCCGGGCGGGCGCGCCGGTGCGCGCCCGCCCCTTCAGCAGCTCCGGCCGGGTCAGCCCTGCGGCGTCCAGCGGTTGGTGATGGGCAGCCGGCGGTCGCGGCTGAGGTTGCGCGAGCTGATCTTGGGGCCGGGCGGGTACTGCCGGCGCTTGTACTCGGCGCGGTCGACCATGCGGATGACCCGCTGCACCAGCTCGGGCTCGTACCCGGCGATCGCCAGCTCGCGCAGCCCCTTGTCGGTGCCGATGTAGGCGTCCAGCAGGGCGTCCAGCACCGCGTAGTCGGGCAGGGAGTCGGTGTCGAGCTGGCCGGGCCGCAGCTCGGCGCTGGGCGGCTTGCTGATGGAGTTCTCCGGGATCGGCGGGACCTCGCCGGCCCGCTCGGCCTCGGCGTTGCGCCAGCGCGCCAGCTCCCACACCACGGTCTTCCAGCAGTCCTTGATCGGGGCGTAGCCGCCGACCGAGTCGCCGTAGAGGGTGGAGTAGCCGGCCGCCAGCTCGCTCTTGTTGCCGGTGGCCAGCACGAGGTGGCCCTCCTGGTTGGACAGGCCCATCAGCAGGGTGCCGCGCACCCGAGCCTGGAGGTTCTCGGCGGCCAGGCCGTCCAGGTGCATCGCGGCCTCGAACGCCGCCACGACGGGCGCGATCTCGACGGTGCGCGCGCGGATGCCCTGGCGCTTGGCCAGTTCCTCGGCGTCGGCCACCGAGTGGTCGCTGGAGTACTTGCTGGGCAGCAGCAGGCCGTACACCCGGTCGCCGCCCAGGGCGTCCACGGCGATGGTGGCGGTGAGCGCGGAGTCGATGCCGCCCGACAGCGCGATCGCGGCCGTGGCGAAGCCGTTCTTCACGGCGTAGTCGCGCACGCCCACCACCAGCGCGCGGTAGACCTCGCCGATGTCGGAGGCGGGGTCGGGGCGCGGGGTGAGCACCGGCGGCTGCGGCGCGTAGGCCGGCACCGGGTCGGCCGAGACGGTGTGGCGGACCACGGTGACGCCGTCGACCGGTCCCTGGGGCTCGGGCGCCTCGCCGGCGTCGGGCAGGGCGAGGTCGGTGACGAACAGGTTCTCCTCGAACTTGGGCGCGCGCGCCACCAGTTCGCCCTCGGCGTCCACGATGAGGGAGTCGCCGTCGAAGATCAGCTCGTCCTGGCCGCCGCACATGTTGACGTAGCCCACCGTCGCGCCGATCTCGCGGGCGCGGCGCTGGCACAGCTCCAGCCGGACGTTGTCCTTGTCGCGCTCATAAGGCGAGGCGTTGATGGTGATCAGCGCGCCGACGCGGGCGGCGCGGGCGGCCGCCACCGGGCCGCCGCCCTGCCACAGGTCCTCGCACACCGCGAAGGCGACGTCGACGCCGCGCAGCCGCACCACGGGCAGGGTCTCACCGGGCACGAAGTTGCGGAACTCGTCGAAGACGCCGTAGTTGGGCAGGTGGTGCTTTGCCGAGGTGACCTCGACCCGGCCCCGGTACAGCAGCGCGAACGCGTTCTGCGGCGAGCCCGCCGGCTGGCCGAACCGCTCCCCCACCCCGGTGCGGCGGCTGAGGAAGCCCACCGCCACCGGCAGCTCGCCCAGGCCCTCCTCGGCCAGGGCGGCGGCCAGCGCGTGGGTGGCCTTGATGGAGGCGGAGACGAAGGAGTTGCGCAGCGCGAGGTCCTCGACCGGGTACCCGGTGACGACGAGTTCGGGGAACACCGCCAGGTGCGCGCCGGCCTCGGCCGCGCGCCGGGCGTAGTCGACGACGATCCGGCAGTTGCCGTCGAGGTCCCCGACGGTGGGGTTCACTTGCGCCATCGCGATTCTGAGCTGGGCCACGTGCCGAGCCTAGTCGGCGCCGGTCCGCACGCCGCGCGCACCCCGGGTGTTGGGCGGGGGTGCCCGGCTGTGAGAATGCGTACACTGGCGGCGCGGCCGGTCGCCGCACCCTGCGTTAATGCGCCGGAAACCTGCGGCGGGCACACTGGGAGCCGCGGCCCTCCAGCACACTCGACCACGGGCGCGGCGGGAAGCCTCGGCCGCACGGCGGCCGCGATCCGGTCGGCGCGGTCGGCGCGGCGCACCCCGCCGCGGCAGCCGGCACGGCCCCGCCGCGGGGCGCGGGCGCCCCGACCGCACGCCGGCCAGCCACACCCGCCACATTCGCTCATACCGCCCAGCCGGCCCGGACGCCTCCAGGTGCCGGCACGCACGACACGAGGAAGGTGAACCGTGAACCGACAGCAGGAGTTCGTGCTCCGCACTCTGGAGGAGCGCGACATCCGGTTCGTCCGACTGTGGTTCACCGATGTACTCGGGTACCTCAAGTCGGTGGCCGTGGCCCCCGCCGAACTGGAGGCCGCGTTCGCCGAGGGCATCGGGTTCGACGGCTCCGCGATCGAGGGCTTCGCCCGGGTCTACGAGGCCGACATGCTGGCCCAGCCCGACCCCGCCACCTTCCAGGTGCTGCCCTGGCGCAACGAGCCCCACGGCACCGCCCGGATGTACTGCGACATCCTGATGCCCGACGGCAGCCCCAGCTACGCCGACCCCCGCCACGTGCTCAAGCGCCAGCTCGGCAAGGCCTCCGACCTCGGGTTCACCTTCTACACCCACCCCGAGATCGAGTTCTACCTGCTGAAGAAGAAGCCCGACCACGGCGAGCTGCCCGAGCCCAACGACTCCGGCGGCTACTTCGACCACACCCCGCACAACAGCGCCCACGACTTCCGCCGCAACGCGATCAACATGCTGGAGGCCATGGGCATCTCGGTGGAGTTCAGCCACCACGAGGGCGGCCCCGGCCAGCAGGAGATCGACCTGCGCTACGCCGACGCGCTCACCACCGCCGACAACATCATGACGTTCCGGCTGGTCATGAAGGAGGTGGCGCTGGAGCAGGGCGTCTACGCCACCTTCATGCCCAAGCCGTTCACCGAGTACCCCGGCTCGGGCATGCACACCCACATGTCGCTGTTCGAGGGCGAGCGCAACGCGTTCTACGAGCCCGGCGCCGAGTACCAGATGTCCAAGGTGGGGCGCCAGTTCATCGCGGGGCTGCTGCGCCACGCCGCCGAGATCACCGCCGTCTGCAACCAGTGGGTGAACTCCTACAAGCGGCTGTGGGACAACGCCGCGGCCTCGGCCGGCGCCGGCGGCGAGGCCCCCGCCTACGTCTGCTGGGGGCACAACAACCGCTCGGCCCTGGTGCGGGTGCCGATGTACAAGCCGGCCAAGAGCAACTCCAGCCGGATCGAGTTCCGCTCGGTGGACACCGCGTGCAACCCCTACCTCGCCTACGCGGTGATCCTGGCCGCCGGGCTGAAGGGGATCGAGGAGGGCTACGAGCTCCCGCCCGGCGCCGAGGACGACGTGTGGGCGCTGACCGACGCCGAGCGCCGCGCGCTGGGGATCGCGCCGCTGCCCCAGAGCCTGGACGAGGCCATCCGCGCCATGGAGGGCAGCGAGCTGGTCGCCGAGACCCTCGGCGAGCACGTGTTCGACTTCTTCCTGCGCAACAAGAAGGCGGAGTGGGAGTCCTACCGCCGCCAGGTGACGCCCTACGAGTTGCAGCGCTACCTGCCCACGCTCTGAGCGGCGTCCGCGCCCGCGCCGCGGCTGGTCCGGGCCGCGCGCCGCTGACACATGAAACCGGCCGGTCCCCGAGGGGGCCGGCCGGTCGCGTGTCGGGGGGCGCGGCGGGCGGAGGGCCGGGCCGGGGGCCGGCGGAGCCGCTCAGGCGTCGTCGAGGAACTTCTCGCGCACGGCGTAGACCGCCGCCTCGGTGCGCGAGTGCAACTGGAGCTTCTCGAGGATGTTGCGGACGTGGTTCTTCACCGTGTGCTCGGAGATGAACAGCTCGTCGGCGATCTCCTTGTTGTTCAGGCAGCGCGCCACCCGCACCAGGACCTCGGTCTCGCGCTCGGTGAGGTGGGGGACGGGGGTGCGGCGGCTGCGCGCGCCGTCCTTGCGGGCCAGGGCGGTGAACTCGCTGATGAGCTTGGTGGCCATGGAGGGGGTGATGAACGACTGGCCGCTGGCGATGGCGCGCACCGCACCGGGCAGCTCGTCGACGGAGATCTCCTTGAGCAGGTAGCCGGTGGCGCCGGCCTTCAGCGCCTCGAAGAGGTCGTCCTCCTCGTCGCTCATGGTGAGCATGACGATCTTGGCGCTGGGGACGGTGTCCTTGATGGCGGTGCACGCCTCGATGCCGCTGCGGCCGGGCATCCAGACGTCCATCAGGACGACGTCGGGCACCAGGTGGGCGGCGGTGCGCACGGCGTGGTCGGCGTCGCCGGACTCCCCGACGACGTCGATGTCGGGCTCCTCCTCAAGCACCGAGACCAGGCCGCGCCGGAAGAAGGCGTGGTCGTCGACCACGAGGACTTTGATGGTCGGGGCCTGGGTGCCGCTGCGGGCGGGAGACGCTGCGTCCGGGGCGGGGGGCTGCCCTCTCACAACGGAATTCCTTCCTGGCGCGAGGTGGCTCGGTATGGGATTTATCGGGTTCGGCGCTAGGGGAACCCGCAGGGTGCACCGCCGCACGACCAAGAGGCGGGATGCGCGCTTCGGGAGGCCGTTGCTCCGGACAGTTTATTCCATTGATGCGCGCCCCGACAGTGGCGCGGCGCGGCGGCCGATAGGGCGCGCACGCCCCCTCCAGGCCCTGCTGTTGGGGCTCTGCCGACAATATATCCAGCCACGGGCACAGTTCAGTCCAATTCGCCGGATTTCACCGCTGTTTTTCGATGGTTCCGCCAATTCTTTCCGGCCGCGCATACCCGGTGCCGCCGTCCCGACATTGCGCTTTCTTACGGTGATCTCCAGCGCGGCGACGGAAAGGTGCGCGCGGGTGCCGGGCGCGCCCGGCGCGCCGGCCCGGTGCCCGGTTCCCCGGCCGGCCCCGGTCCGGCTTCCGGCCCGCCCGCTCCCCCGCCCGCTCCCCCGCCCGCTCCCCCGCCCGCGCGGGATGATCCGGGGCCGCCGGGGGGTTGGCACGCAGAGGAAGTCGGTGAATCCTGCTATGCGATGATGAGTCCACCCGCGGCGCGGCGCCGCGGGCACCGACCGACACCGTCCGGAGACGCCGTCCAAGCGCTTCGAGACAACGGAGGAAGGCAGCCATGAGCAGTACCGCATCCGCCCCCGCCCTCTACGGGGGAACGGCCAACCGAAGGGTCACCGTCCGCGACATCCTCGCCGCCAAGGAACGCGGCGAGCGCTGGCCCATGCTGACCGCCTACGACGCCCTCACCGCACGCGTCTTCGACGAGGCGGGGATCCCCGTCCTGCTCGTCGGCGACTCCGCGGCGATGGTGGTCTACGGCTACGACTCCACCCTGCCCGTCACCGTCGAGGACCTGCTCCCGCTGACCGCCGCCGTCGCGCGCGCCACGCGCCGCGCCATGGTGGTGGCCGACCTGCCGTTCGGCTCCTACCAGGGCTCGCCCGAGCAGGCGCTGGCGGCGGCCGCCCGGTTCATGAAGGAGGGCCACGCCCAGGCCGTCAAGCTCGAAGGCGGCCACCGGGTGGCCGCCCACGTCGAGGCGCTGGTGGCGGCGGGCGTCCCGGTCATGGGCCACGTCGGCCTGACCCCGCAGTCGGTCAACACCCTGGGCGGCTACCGGGTGCAGGGCCGGGGCGAGGAGGCCGGGGCGGCGCTGCTGGCCGACGCCAAGGAGCTGGAGCGGGCGGGCGCCTTCGCCGTCGTCCTGGAGTGCGTGCCCGCCGACCTGGCCGCCCACGTCACCGGCCAGCTCAGCATCCCCACCATCGGGATCGGCGCCGGGCCGGGCACCGACGCCCAGGTGCTGGTCTGGCAGGACATGGCCGGGCTCAGCCCGCACACCGCCAAGTTCGTGAAGACCTTCGCCGACCTCAACGACACCCTGACCGGCGCGGCCAAGTCCTTCGCCGACGAGGTGGTCAGCGGCGCGTTCCCCGACGCCGCGCACTCCTACTCCTGACCTCTTCTCCCGGGCCTCTCCCCGGCCCCTGCCGCCCGCCGGCACGCGCCCCCGCCCTGAGCGGCGGACCGGGCGCGGCCCGCGGCGTCGAGCGCACCGGCGGACGCCGACCCGCCCTGCCCCCGCAGCCACCGGCGTCCGCCCCGGTCGCGGCGCCGGAACGCGCCGGGGGCGCGGCGGCGACCGAACGTTACTCGGTAGTAGAGTTTGCCGCATCCGGGCGCGGCCCGCCGCGCGAGACAAGGGAGGCACGATGCGCATCTCCATGCCGATGCAGTACGCCGGCGAGCCCAAACCGGTCGTCGACCAGGTCGCCGAACTGGAGAAGGTCGGCCTGGACACCGTGTGGGTGGCCGAGGCCTACGGCTACGACAGCCCCACGCTCATGGGCTACATCGCCGCCCGCACCGAGCGGGTCAACATCGGCTCGGCCATCCTGCCGCTCTACACCCGCACCCCCGCCCTCATCGCCCAGACCGCCGCCGGCCTGGACTACCTCTCCGACGGCCGCGCCGTGCTGGGCCTGGGCGCCAGCGGGCCGCAGGTCATCGAGGGCTGGCACGGCGTGCCCTACACCAAGCCGCTGGCCCGCACCCGCGAGATCATCGAGATCTGCCGCAAGATCTGGGCGCGCGAGGAGCGCGTCGTCCACGAGGGCCGTGTCTACACCCTGCCGCTGCCGCCCGAGCAGGGCACCGGGCTGGGCAAGCCGCTGAAGATCATCAACCACCCCGTGCGCAGCGCCATCCCGGTGTTCGTGGCCTCCCTGGGCGAGAAGAACGTCGAACTGACCGCCGAGGTCGCCGACGGCTGGCTGCCGCACCTGTTCATCCCCGAGAAGGCCGACGCGGTGTGGGGCGCGGCCCTGGCCCGGGGCAAGGCCAAGCGCGACCCCGCCCTGGGCGAACTCCAGATCTCGGCCGGCGGGCTGCTGGCCATCGGCGAGGGCGAGGAGACCCGCAAGCTCGCCGACCTCACCCGCCCCATGATCGCCCTCTACGTCGGCGGCATGGGCGCCAAGGGCAAGAACTTCTACAACGACGTCGCCCGCCGCTACGGGTTCGAGGACGCCGCCGAGCGCATCCAGGACCTCTACCTGGCCGGCCGCAAGGACGAGGCCGCCGCCGCGGTGCCCGACGAGTTCGTGGAGCTGAGCAACCTCGTGGGTCCGGAGTCCTACGTGCGCGAGCGCGTGGCCGCCTTCCGCGAGGCCGGGGTCACCCACCTCAACGTCACCCCCGTGGGCGACGACCCGGTCCGGCTCGTGGAGAAGCTGCACTCCTGGCTGTAGCCGCCGCGGCCGCGCCGCCGGGCGGCCCATCGGCCGCCCGGAGGCGCGCCTGGCTCACACGTCGGTGATACGCAGCCCGGCGTGGGCCTTGTAGCGGCGGTTGATCGCGATCAGGTTGGCGGTGAACGCCTCGACCTGGTGGGCGTTGCGCAGCCGGCCGCCGTAGATCCCGCGCACGCCCCCGATCCGGGCGGCCAGCGCCCGCACGACGTCGGTGGCCTCGCGGTCGTCGCCCAGCACCAGCACGTCCAGGTCGACCTCCTCGACCTCGGGGTCCAGCAGGACCACCGCCGAGACGTGGTGGAAGGCGGCCACCACCCGGCTGTCGGGCAGCACGGCCTCGGCCTGCTGGGCGGCGCTGCCCTCCTCGACGGGGAGCGCGTAGGGGCCCTTGGCGTCGAACCCGAGCGGGTTGACGCAGTCCACGACGATCTTGCCGGCGAGTTCGGCGCGCAGGCTCTCCAGCAGCGCCCGGTGGCCGTCCCAGGGCACCGCGACGATCACGATGTCGCCGCGGCGGGCGGCCTCGGCGTTGTCGGCCCCGGCCACGCCCAAGTCGGCGCCCAGGTCGGCCGCCGCCGCGGCGGCGCGCTCGGCGCTGCGCGAGCCGATGACCACGGAGTGGCCCGCCATGGCGAACCGGCGGGCCAGCCCCCGCCCCTGGTCGCCGGTGCCGCCCAGCACCGCGACGGTGAGTCCCGAGACGTCGGGAAGGTCGTGTGGAGTCCTCTGCTCTGCCATGCAGCGATCATGCCAGGCGGGGCGGCGGCCGCCCAGCGCGCGGGGGTGTCCGGCCGGTCACCCCCGCCGGGCCGGGGGGCGCGGGCGGGGTGCGGGCGTGTCGGGCAGGCCCAGCGCCCGCAGTTCGCGGCGGCGCCGCCAGGCCCGCGACAGCGCCGAGACGGTGCGGCCGTCGGCCACGCCGTCGGCGGGCAGCCCGCGGGCGCGCTGGAAGGCCGCCAGCGCCGCCCGGCGCGCCTCGGGCGGCGCGGCGGGGTCGAGTTCGCCGATCTCGATGAGCATGGCCCGCACCCGCGCCGGGTCGGGCTCGGGGACCAGCCCACGGGCGTCGAACAGAGCGCGCGCGGCGGGCAGCAGGGCCGCCAGCAGGCGGCGCGGAGCGGGAGCGGCCGGGCTGGACACGCCGGACGCGCGGGTCGCCCCCTCGGCGGGGCGCGCGGGGTGGTGGTGCGCGGTGATCGAGACCATGCCGACCGACCTCCTTGCCCGGGGGCGCCCGGGTGTGTGGGTGCTTCCTCCTTCGAGTATCGGCCGCCGAGGGTAAGAGCGCCTCGGTCCCCGGGTTGGAATCAGGTTGGTCCTTCGGGGGCGCCGAGGCCGGGTCGTCTCCCTCGTTCGTCGGGGGTCCGCCCCGACGAAGGAGGGAGACGGCCCCCTCACCACTCCCACCACCGCCGACCACCCGGCCTCAGGCCAGGGCGGGGACCTGGAGGGTCAGCGTCGCGGCGTCGGCGTCGAGTTCGGCGGGCACGCCCAGGGGCACGGTGAGCTGCTCGGGCCGGTGGCCGAACCCGAACTCGGCCACCACCGGCACCCCCAGCGGGGCCAGCCGCTCCTCCAGCATGGCGTGCACGGTGGCGAGGTCGGGGGTGCAGTCGGCCCAGGAGCCCAGCAGCACCCCGGCCACCCCCTCCAGCCAGCCGCTGCGCAGCAACTGGGTGAGCATCCGGTCCAGGCGGGTGACGTCCTCGTTGACGTCCTCCAGCAGCAGCAGGCCGCCGCGCGCCGACGGGCGGCTGTGCGGGGTGGCCAGGCCGTCGCTGAGCACGCTGAGGTTGCCGCCGACGGTGGTCCCGCGCGCCCGGCCGCCGATGAGGGTCCACGCGCCCGGCGGGCGCAGCACGGTCCGCGTCTCGGGCTCGAACAGGGTGGCGCGCAGGTGCTCGGCGGCCACGGTGTCCTCCACGAAGGAGTCCAGCGCCACCACCGGCCCGTGGAGGGTGGCGACCCCCAGCTCCACGGCGATCGCCTCGTGCAGCGCGGTGACGTCGCTGAAGCCGACGAACACCTTGGCGGGGGCGCGGCGCAGCTCGGCCGGGTCCAGCAGGGCCAGCAGCCGGTGCGCGCCGTCGCCGCCGCGCGCGCACAGCACGGCGGCGCTGCCGGGGTCCAGCCACGCCGCGCGCAGGTCGGCGGCGCGCTGGGCGTCGGTCCCGGCCAGGTAGGACAGCGTGGGGTGACGCGCGAGCACGTGCTCGCCGGGCACGGCCTCCAGCCCCCAGCCGCGCAGCACGGCGACGGCCTGCCGCAGGGTCTCCTCCTGCACCGGGCTGCACGGGGCCACCAGCGACACCCGGTCGCCGGGGCGCAGCCGGCGCGGGCGCTTCGCGGGGACCACGCCGCTCACGAGTGCAGCTCCAGCTTGGGCGCGTCGGTGGCGAACCCGAACACCTGGGCGTACAGCGACAGTTCGGCGTGCAGCGCGGCGGTGATGGTCTCGGCGCGGCGGAACCCGTGCTGCTCTCCCTCGAAAGCGAGGTAGGCGTGCGGCACGCCGCGCACCCGGGCCAGCAGCCGCTCGCACTGGGCGGGCGGGCAGATCTCGTCCTCCAGGCCCTGCATCAGCACGAAGGGGGCGCTGATGCGGTCGGCGGCGTTGACCGGGGAGCGCTCGGTGTAGCGCCGCCGCTCCTGCGGCCAGGGGCCCACCAGGCTCTCCAGGTAGTGCGACTCGAAGTCGTGGGTCTCGCCGGTGCGCCAGCCCGCCAGGTCCACGATGGGGAAGAGGATGGCGGCGCAGCGGAAGGCGTCGGTGAACGCGAGCGCGGCGGCGCTGGTCCAGCCGCCGGCGCTGCCGCCCCGGATCGCCAGCCGCCGGGGGTCGGCCAGGCCGCGCGCGACCAGCCCCTCGGCGGCGGCCACGCAGTCGGCCACGTCCACCACGCCCCAGTTGCCGCGCAGCCGCTCGCGGTAGGCCCGGCCGAACCCCGTGGAGCCGCCGTAGTTGACCTCGACCACGCCGATCCCCCGGCTGGTGAAGTAGGCGATCTCGATGTCCTGCACCAGGGGCGCGCGGCTGGTGGGCCCGCCGTGGGCCCACACGACGTAGGGCGGGAGTTCGCCCGGCAGCGGCTCGGCGGCGGGGTTGCGCGGCGGGTAGAGCAGGGCGTGCACCTCGCGGCCTCCGGGGCCGGTGAACTCCACCGTGCGCGGCTCGGGCAGGTAGGCGGCGCGCTCGTCACCGGCGGAGGCGTCGGCTGCGGCGGGGGCGTCGGCGCCCCCGGCCGGGCGGGGCCGGCTCAGGGAGCGCCACGAGCCGTCGGGGGCCACCGCCACGACCTCGGCGGCCAGGGCGGCGGAGGCGGCCACGCCCACGACGGTACGGCCGTCGGCGCCGGCGGCGGCCAGCCGGCCCAGCCACTCGGTGTGCGGTGTCGCGGCGTCCTCCAGGCGGCCGGTGGCGGTGTCGAGGACGCCCAGGGCGGTCGCCGCCCGGCCGTGCACGGCCGCGAGCCGCCCTTGGGGCAGCGGCAGCAGCCACGTGTAGCCCGGTTGCCACAGGGGGCCGCCGAACTCCTCCTCGCGCCGGGCCAGGGGCTCGGGGGCGTGCCATCCGCCGCCGGGGGCGGCGCTGAGGCGGTAGGGGTTCCACCAGCCGTCCGGGTCGGCGACGAAGTACAGGGTGGTGTCGTCGGCCCACTCGGCCTGCACGACCGACACCTCGGGGCCGCCGGCCACCTCCTCGGGGGTCCCGGCGCGCCCGTCGGGTCCGATCGGGGCCACGAGCAGCCGGGTGCTGTCCCAGGGCATGTCGGGGTGGTCCCACCCGATCCAGGACAGGCGGGAGCCGTCGGGCGAGATCCGGGGGCAGGCGAGGAAGCGGTGCCCGGCGGCGACCTCGCGCACTTCGTCGGGACCGTCGCAGCCGGCCAGCGGGACGGCGACGATCGAGCGGCGCACGTCGGTGGGCCGGGGGCCGGTGCGGCGCTCGCACACGCACCACACCTCCCCGCCGCCCGGCGCGAGCACGGGTTCGACGTAGCGCACGGCGGCGGGCGCGGCCGGCTCGGGCGTGAGGGGCCGGGGCTCGCCGCCGGGGTCCAGGCGGTAGAGCCGCTGGTCGGTGAACTCGGCGAAGACCACGGCGGCACCGGCCGCGCCGGGCACGAGCACGAAGGGCCGGCCGCCGTACTCGTGCACCCGGCTGCGGGCGTTCCAGGGGGCGGGCAGCACGGTTTCGGGCCGGGCGGCGGGGTCGTCCAGGCGGGTGCGGCACAGCGCCACCCGGCCGCCCTCCTGCGGGCGCGGCTCGGTCCACCACACCTCCTCTCCCAGGGCGGCCGGCCAGTTGGGGGCGCCGTCGCGGCGGGCGGCGTCGGCGGCGCTGATCGGCGAGGGCCAGGATCCGCAGGGCAGGGCGCTCATAGACGGGTAACGCCTTTCGTGGCAGGGGGCGGGGGGCGGTCGACGGGTTCTGTGGAGAGGGTCTGTCGACAGGTCTGTCGGCGGGTGCCCTCGGCGGGGTGCCGCCGGCAGGCGCGGCGGCTCAGGCGGTGCGCAAAAACCGGTCCAGCACGCGCGCGCCGAAGTGCAGGCCCGACACCGGCACGCGCTCGTCCACGCCGTGGAACAGCGCGCCGTAGTCGAGGCCGGGGGGCATGTGCAGCGGGGAGAATCCGTAGCCGGTGATCCCCAGGTCGGCGAACTGCTTGGCGTCGGTGCCGCCCGAGAGGCACACCGGCACCACGTGGGCGCCGGGGTCGAACTCCAAAAGGGCGGCGCGCATCCGGGCGAAGACGGGGGCGTCCACGGGCGCCAGCAGGGGGCGCGAGCGGTGTTGGTAGGTCCAGGAGACGCGCGGCCCGGTCAGCTCGTCCAGCACCGCGCGGAACTCCTCCTCGGCGCCGGGCAGCACCCGGCCGTCGATCCCGGCGGTGGCGGTCTGGGGCACCACGTTGACCTTGTAGCCGGCGGCGAGCATGGTCGGCACGGAACTGTTGCGCACGGTGGGCGCCACCAGTTCGGCGGCCTCACCGAGGCGCGCCACGAGGGCGTCCACGTCGCGCTCGGGGTCGAACCCGGGGGCGTCGAGGTCGGCGGGCACGCCCACGGCGGCGGCCAGGCCGGTCAGCGCGGCGCGGGTGACCGGCGTGAGCCGCACCGGCCAGCGGTGGGCGTGGATCCGGGCGACGGCCTCGGCCAGGGCGGCGACGGCGTTGTCGGGGTTGGTCTTGGAGCCGTGCCCGGCGGTGCCGGCGGCCGCCAGTTCCAGCCAGGCGGTGCCGCGCTCGCCGGCTCCCACGGGGTAGATCCGCACGGGCTCGCCGCCGGCGGTGCGGGCGTGCACGGTGTAGGCCCCCGACTCCCCCACGGCCTCGGTGCAGCCCTCGAACAGGTCGGCGCGGTTGTCGACCAGCCACTGGGCGCCGTAGGCCGCGCTGTCCTCCTCGTCGGCGGTGAAGGCGAGCACGATGTCGCGGCGCGGGCGCAGCCCGGTGCGCGCCCAGTGCCGCACCACCGCCACCGCCATGGCGACGGTGCCCTTCATGTCGACCGCGCCCCGGCCCCACACCATGCCCTCGGCGACCTCGCCGGAGAACGGCGGCACCCGCCACTGGGCGGGGTCGGCGGGCACCACGTCGAGGTGGCCGTGGACGAGCAGGCCGGGTGCGGCGGGGTCGGTGCCGGTCACCCGCGCCACGACGTTGGCGCGGCCCGGCGCCGTCTCCAGCAGCAGCGGGTCCAGGCCCGCGTCGGTGAGGCGCTCGGCGACGTACTCGGCGGCGGGCCGCTCAACGCCCTCGCCGCCGCCCCGGTTGGTGGTGTCGATGCGGATCAGCTCGGCGGTGAACCGCACGGCCTCCTCGTCCAACCGGGCGTGGGCGCCCTCGGCGCCGGCCGCCGCATCGGTCCGGGTCTCCTGGTCAGCGTGGCGCACGCGCCCCTCCGCCCTTTCGTCGCCGCGCGGCCCCGCCGGGTCGGCCGGGGCGCCTCAGCCGTACCGCTCCTCCACCGCGTTGGCGATGACCGTGGTCACGACCTTGAAGCAGCGGATCATCTCAAAGGCGGTGGGCGCGGTGTAGCGGACACGCCGTTCGCCCGCGAGGTCGACACCGGGCACCAGCGCGGCGGCGCCGGCCAGGTGGGCGGCGTCGACCTCCACCTCGACCGTGAACGGGCCCCGACGCGCGGGCTCGGTGCGGCGCGCCCCGGCAGCGGCGGCCTGGGCCGCGTCGGCGATCTCGGCGGCGGTGGCGGCGGGCGGGCGGCACACGGCGGCGTAGCGCGACACGTAGGTCTTGACGGCGACCGTGCGGGCGCCGGGGGCGTAGCCGGCGGCGTCCAGGCAGGTGCGGTCGTCGCCGGTGACCAGCACGACGGGGCTGCCGTACTCGGCGGTGACGGCGGCGTTGAGGCGGCCCTCGCTCGCGGGCTCGCCGTCCAGCCACACCCCGGTGACGGAGTTGGGCAGGTAGGTGTGGGCCAGCACGCCCTCGGTCCCGGCGCCGGTGTGGTAGCCCAGGAAGGCCACGCCGTCGACGTCGCCGCGCTGGACGCCCTCGACCATCGACAGCTCCTTGTGTCTGCCGGTGAGCATGGCCGCGCGCGGGTCCAGCCGCTCCAGCAGCAGGTTGCGCATGGTGGCGTGCGCCTCGTTCACCAGCACCTCGGTGGCGCCGCCGGCGAAGAAGCCGGACACTGCGGCGTTGACGTCGGAGGTGAACATGGCCCGGCAGCGCTGCCACTGCTCGGTCCCGGGCTCGACGTCGGCCGGCCAGGTCACGCCGGTGGCGCCCTCCATGTCGGCCGAGATCAGGATCCGCACCGCGCCTCCTCGTCTGGGTCGCCGGGGCGGAGGCCCCGCCCGTCAATCGTCGGGCGCGAGCCTAGCCGCCCCGTGGCCCCGGCGGGCGGACATCGGGTCGCGGGGAAGGTAGAGGGGCTAGGGCAGGGTGAGGACCTCGGCGCCGTCCTCGGTGATGACGAGGGTGTGCTCGAACTGCGCGGTGCGGCGGCGGTCGGCGGTCACGGCGGTCCAGCCGTCGTCCCAGACCTCGTACTCGACGGTGCCCAGGGTGATCATCGGCTCGATGGTGAAGGTCATGCCGGGCTCCATGACCGTGGTGGCGCGGGGGTCGTCGTAGTGGGGCACCGCCAGGCCGGAGTGGAACTCCGGGCCCACGCCGTGGCCGGTGAAGTCGCGCACCACCCCGTAGCCGAACCGCTTGGCGTAGGACTCGATGACGCGGCCGATGACGTTGATCCGGCGGCCGGGCCGGCACGCCTTGATGCCGCGCTCGGTGGCCTCGCGGGTGCGCTCCACCAGCAGCCGGGACTCCTCGTCGACGTCGCCGGCCAGGAAGGTGGCGTTGGTGTCGCCGTGGACGCCGTGGATGTAGGCGGTGATGTCGATGTTGACGATGTCGCCGTCGGCGATCACGGTGTCGTCGGGGATGCCGTGGCAGATGACCTCGTTGATCGAGGAGCACAGCGACTTGGGGTAGCCCTTGTAGCTGAGGGTGCTGGGGTAGGCGCCGTGGTCGCACAGGAACTCGTGGCCGACGCGGTCGAGTTCGTCGGTGGTGACCCCGGGCCGCACGTGCCGGCCGACCTCCTGGAGCGCCTGCGCGGCGATCCGGCCGGCGATCCGCATGGCCTCGATGGTCTCGGGTGTCTGGACGTCGCCGAGCACGCCCTCGACCGGGCGCTTCTTGCCGACGTACTCCGGACGCTCGATGCCGGCGGGGACCGAACGGGGCGGCGAGATGCGCCCGGGAACAAGCGGCGTAGTCATGTCTGCGGATTCTAGTTCGTAGCCGTGACCGGCCGATCCGCGTCGATACACCGACACGCGGGTAAGAGCCCGGAAGTAGGCAGGCGAAGCCGGACGAACCCGCAGGAGCCGACCATGAGCGACCGGGACCACTCCGCCACGCCGGACGAGGACCGGCAGTGGTGGTATTGCCTTCGACACAGCAGGCCCGAGCAGGGCCCGGGATGCCCCGGCAAGTACCGGCTGGGCCCCTATCCCGACGAGGCCACCGCGGCGTCGGCGCTGAACATCGTCTCCGAGCGCAACGAGGCGTGGGACGAGCAGGAGGACCGCGACTGAGCACCGCGACCGAGCGCGCCTGAGGACGCGACCGGAAAGCGCACCACCGGCGCCCGCGGCCTTCCCCACCGCCGCGGGCGCCGGGCGTGCGCCCGGCCCGCTACTCCGGGATCCGCGGGCCGCTCACGACGTCCAGGAACCGCGACAGCCGCTCGCGGAACCCGGGCTTGCGGTCGGGGTCGGCCTGCCCGGCGGCCGTGCTCACCAGGTGCTGCAACCCCTCGAAGGTCAGCGGTGAGGTGGCGGGCCGCAGGCTGATGGAGTCGTGCGCCAGCGAGGTCAACTCGGGGTCGCCCTGGTCCAGCGACAGGATGGTCGCGCCGGTGTGGCGGGCGTCGTCCACCCGCTCCAGCAGCGGCACGGGGGCCTCCTCGGCGGCGTTGACCACGAACAGGGTCTCACCCCGGCGGGCCTCGGCCAGGCGGTCCAGGCCGATCCGCAGGTGGGCGGGGGCGTCGGGCGGCGGCTGCCAGCGCACCAGCGTGGGCGCGAGCACCGGCAGGCCGCTGTAGCGGGCCTCGTCGTCGAGGTGGGCGGCCAGGTGCCAGGGCTCGTCGTCGGGCGTGCCGAGCAGCATCAGCCCGCCCGGGGCGCGGGTGCGGCGCAGCGCGCGGGCGAAGTCCTCGCTGCGCTCAACCCAGGGGGTCGAGGCCAGCAGTTCGCGCAGCAGCATCACATGTTGGGCGTCCACGTCCTCATGGTGCCTCATCAGGGCCCCGCCGCGCAGCGGTTCCGCCCGTTGGGCCCGGGGTTACCCCGCTTCGGGCGCGGGTAGGCGCGGCCGGTGGGCGCCGCGGGCGAGTGGCGGCGCCACCAGGCGCGACGGGAGGCCACCGCCATGGAACCCACACCCGGCACGACGGGGCTGGACCGCACCCTGGCCGCGCTGCGCGACCCCTACCGGTTCATCGGGCGCGCCGTGGACCGCCACGGGTCCCCGGTGGTGGCCACCCGGCTGCTGCTGGCACCGGCGGTGTGCGTGACCGGCGCCGCCGCGGCGGCGGAGTTCCAGGACGACACCCACTTCACCCGGCACCGGGCGGTGCCGCGCCGGGTCGTGGCCACGCTGTTCGGCCGGGGCGGGGTGCAGGGGCTCGACGGCGCCGAGCACCGCCACCGCAAGGCGATGTTCACCGGCCTGATGAGCGCCGACCGGGTCGCCGAACTGGCGGCGCTGGTGGACGCCGAACTGCTGCGCGCCGCCCGGTCCTGGCCCGTGGGCGAGCCGGTTGTGCTCTACGACGCGTTCCGCGCGGTGCTGACGCGCGCGGTGTGCGCGTGGGCGGGGGTGCCGCTGCCCACCGTGGACGCCGAGCGGCGCACCCGCGAGCTGACCGCCCTGTTCGACGGCGCGGGCGCCGTGGGGCCGCGCCACTGGCGCGCTCGGCTGGCCCGCCGCGCGGCCGACCGCTGGGCCGCCGACGTCATCCGCCGGATCCGCGCCGGGCGCATCACCCCGCCCGAGGACTCCGCCGCCCACGCCGTGGCCTGGCACCGCTCCCTCGACGGCGCGCTGCTGGCGCCGCACACCGCCGCCGTGGAGCTGCTCAACGTACTGCGGCCCACCGTGGCGGTGGCGGTCTACCTCGCCTTCGCCGCCCACGCCCTGCACCACCACCCGCGCTGCGCCCGCGCGATCGGCGACGAGGCCGCGGCGGACGCGCCGGGCGGCGGCTACGCCGAGCTGTTCGCCCAGGAGGTGCGGCGCCACTACCCCTTCTTCCCGGCGGTGGCCGCGCGCGCCCGCCACGACCTGCTGTTCCAGGGCCATCCGGTGAGGCGGGGCCGGCGGGTGCTGCTCGACCTCTACGGCATCAACCACGCCGCCGAGCGCTGGGGCGACCCCGAGGAGTTCCGGCCCGAGCGGTTCGCCGACGCGCAGTGGGACCCCTACGGTTTCGTGCCCCAGGGCGCGGGCGACCCCGCCACCGGGCACCGCTGCCCCGGCGAGCCGATCACCGTGGCGCTGATCGCCGCCGTGGCACGCCGCCTGGTCGGGCTGCGCTACGAGGTGCCCGAGCAGGACGACACCGTGGACATGGCGCGGCTGCCGGCGCTGCCGCGCAGCGGCTGCGTCATCCGCCCGCTTGGCCCGCCGCCGGAGCAGGCCCCGTAGGACAGGTGGTCCCCGCAGTCCTCATCGCCCCCGCGCCGGGCGCGCCCCGCGCGCCCGCCGGAGGTCAGCCGCCCGCGGCTTGCGCGCGCGCCCAGTGGCAGGCGGCGTCGGCCGCGCCGCCGGCGGGCAACGGACCGGGGTCCTCGGTGCGGCACCGCTCGGCCACGCCGGCGGCCTCGGCCCGCCCCGAGGCCAGCACCGGGCAGCGCGCGTGGAACCGGCAGCCGCCGGGGATGCGGGTGGGGTCGGGCGGCTCACCGGCGAGCACCTGCGGTTCCTGGCCGGCCTCGGGCAGCACCGACAGCAGCGCCCGGGTGTAGGGGTGGCGCGGCGCCGACAGCACCTCCTCGACCGTGCCGGTCTCCACCACCCGGCCCAGGTACATCACGGCGATGCGGTCGGCGATGTTCCACGCCAGCCCGAGGTCGTGGGTGACCACCAGCGCCGCCAGGCCGAAGTCGTCGCGCAGCCGCATCAGCAGGCGCAGGATCTCGCCGCGCACCGAGGCGTCCAGGGAGGCCACCGGCTCGTCGGCGACGATGACCTCGGGGTCGAGGATGAGCGCGCCCGCGATGACGACCCGCTGGCGCTGCCCGCCCGACAGCTCGTGGGGGTAGCGCAGCAGGAACCGCTCGGGCGGGCGCAGCCCGGCGCGCGACAGCGCCTCGGCCACGCGCTCCTGCTCGTCGGGGGTGGCGCCGTTGTGGATGCGCCGCCCCTCGGCCACGGCGTCGTAGACGGTGTGGCGGGGGTTGAGCGAGCCGCTGGGGTCCTGGAGCACCAGTTGGGCGCGCTCGCGGAACCGCTTCAGCTCCCGGGACCGGTAGTCCAGCGGGCGGCCGTGGTAGGCCACCTGCCCGGAGGTGGGCCGCACCAGCCCCAGCAGGGCGCGCGCCAGCGTCGACTTGCCGCAGCCGGACTCCCCCACCAGCGCGACGATCTCGCCGGGGCGGATTTCCAGGTCCACGCCGTCGACGGCGCGGGCGGCCCGGCCGCCGCGCCCGGCGAAGGTCACGTGCAGGCCGGAGGCGCTGAGCACCGGCCCGGCCGGCTCGGGCGCCGGCTGGTCGGGGGCGGCGGGCGCGGCGGGCGCCGTCATCGGGTCTCCTCGGGTTCGGGTGCGCGGTCGCCGCCGGACTCCGGCGTGCCGCCGGGCTCAGGCGTCCCCCCGGGGTCAGGCGTCCCGCCGGGGTCCTCGGTGGCCGCGGGGGCGGCCGGGACGCCCCCGCCGTCCGACCCCTCGGGCGGCGGCACGCCGAGGGCGCGCGCCTCCTCGGCGGAGAGCACCCGCACGCAGGCGGCGCCGCGGTCGGGGCCGGCCGGCCACAGCGCGGGGTCGACCTCGGCGCAGCGGTCCTGGACGGCCGGGCAGCGCGGCCGGAACGCGCAGCCGGAGGGCAGGTCGGCGGGGTCGGGCGGGTCGCCGGGCAGGCCGCGCGGCGCCCGGCGGGAGGCGGGGTCGCCCACGCGGGGGAACGCGGCGCTCAGCGCGGCTCCGTAGGGGTGGCGGGCGTCGGCGAACACCGCGCCGGCCGGCCCCTCCTCCACGATCCGCCCGGCGTACATCACGGCCAGGCGGTCGCAGGTGTCGGCCAGCACCGACAGGTCGTGGCTGATCATCAGCATGCTGATCCCGCTGCCGGCGACCAAGTCGTCGATCAGCCGCAGGATCTGGGCCTGGATCATGACGTCGAGCGCGGTGGTGGGCTCGTCGGCGATGATGAGGCGGGGCCGGCAGGCCAGCGCCATCGCGATCATGGCGCGCTGGCGCTGCCCGCCCGACAGCTCGTGGGGGTAGGAGCGCGCCCGCCAGGCGGGCAGCCCCACCTGCTCCAGCAGTTCGCCCACGCGCCGCCGCGCCTGGGCCGGGGTGGCCTGGCCGTGCACCAGGACGGGTTCGGCGATCTGGTCGCCGACGCGGTGCACGGCGTTGAGCGAGTGCATGGCGCCCTGGAAGACGATGGACGCCCCGGCCCAGCGCACCGCGCGCAGCCGGCCCCAGCGCATGCCCAGCACGTCCTCGCCGTCGAGCAGCACCTGGCCGCTGACGCGCGCGCTCGCCGGCAGCAGCCGCAGCAGGGCCAGGGCCACGGTGGACTTCCCGCAGCCCGACTCCCCGGCCACGCCGAGCGTGGTGCCGGGGGCGATGCCGAAGGAGACCCCGCGCACGGCGGGGACCTCGCCGCCGGCGGTGCGGTAGGCGACGTGCAGGTCGCGGACGTCGAGGTAGTTCACTGGCGCTCCCGCAGCCGGGGGTTGAGCACGCTTTCCAGGGTGCGACCGCACATGGTGAAGGCCAGGGACACCACGGCGATGGCCACACCGGGCGGCACCATGTACCACCAGATACCGGAGCTGATGGCGCCGGCGGTGCGGGCGTCCTGGATGATCCCGCCCCAGGAGACGGTGGCGGGGTCGCCCAGGCCGAGGAAGGCCAGGGTGGCCTCCATCATGATGGCCTCGGCGACCAGCAGGGTGGTCTGGGCGAGCACCACCGGCATGACGTTGGGCAGCACGTGGCGCAGCATGACGTGGGCGTGGCCGCCGCCCAGCGCCCGCGCCCGCTCGATGAACGGCCGGGCCTCCACCGCCAGGGTCTGGGCGCGCACCACGCGGGCGGTGGCCGGCCAGGCGGTGACCCCGATGGCGATGATGATGGTGAGGGTGCTGCGGGTCATGACCGCCGCCAGCGCCACCGCCATCACCAGGGCCGGCAGCACCGCGAACCAGTCGGTGACGCGCATCAGCACGTTGCCGGCCCACCCGCCGAAGTGGCCGGCGGTGACGCCGACGAGCGTGCCCAGCGCCACCGACACGAACGCCGCCAGGAACCCCACGGTCAGCGAGATCCGCGCGCCCCACACCACCAGGTCCAGCACCGAGCGGCCGTAGGCGTCGGTGCCCAGCGGCGCGCCCGCGCCGGGCGGGTCGAACCGGCCGCCCGGGGCGTCGGTGATGGAGAGGTCGCCGGGGCCGATGAACAGCGGGGCCGCCAGCGCGGCCGCCGCGATCAGCAGCAGCGCCGCCAGGCCGGCCATGCCGCCCCGGTTGGCGGCGTAGGCGCGGGCGTAGCCGGCGAGGGCGCGGCGGCGGCGCGCCCAGGCCAGGCCGCGCCGGCTCGCGGGCGCCCCCGCCGCGGGGGCCTCGGCGGCGCTCATGTGCGCACCCGGGGGTCCAGCAGCGGGTACACCAGGTCGGCCAGGAGGTTCATCAGGATCACCGAGCCCGCGAAGACGACGAAGAGGGCCTGGACGATGGGCAGGTCGGGCACGCGCAGCCCGGAGTAGAACAGCGAACCCAGACCGGGCCAGGCGAACACGGTCTCGATGAGGATGACGCCCGAGACCACCCGGCCCAGGTTGAGGAAGATGAGGGTGACCGTCGGCAGCAGCGCGTTGGGCACCGCGTGGCGGCGCAGCACCAGCGCGTCGCGCAGCCCCTTGGCGCGGGCGGTGGTGAGGTAGTCCGCGCCCGCCTCGTCGACCAGCGAGGACCGCATGATCATCATGTACTGGGCGTAGACCACGGCGACCATGGTGGCCACCGGCAGCACCATGTGGTGGGCGACGTCCAGGGCGACGTTGAGCGGGCCGGTGACCCCGGGGGTGGACATCCCGCTGGTGGGGAACAGCCCGGCGCCCGAGGCCAGCAGCACGATCAGCAGCAGGCCCAGCCAGAAGGAGGGCACCGACCACAGGGTCAGCGCCACCCCGGTGTCCACCCGGTCCATGACCGACCCGCGCCGCCACCCGGCGCGGGTGCCCAGCACCAGGCCGAGCACGGCGGCGATCAGCGTGCCGGTGCCGGCCAGCAGCAGGGTGGGGCCCAGCCGCTCCAGGATGAGGTCGGACACCGGCACCCGGTACTGGTAGGAGGTGCCGAAGTCCAGGGTGAGCATGCCCAGGCAGTAGTCGAGGAACTGCTGGGGCAGCGGCTGGTCCAGGCCGAAGTCCCGCCGCATGGCCTCCAACTGCTCCACCGTGACGGCCCGGCCCTGGGTCAGCGCGGTGACCGGGTCGCCGGGCAGCACGCGGAACAGGAAGAAGCTGGTGACCATCACGGCGAGCAGCGACACCAGGGCGGTGAGGACGCGCCCGCCCAGGTAGCGCACGGTGGGCGGCAGGCCGGGCCGCCGCCCGCCCGCGCGCGGGGCGGGGGCGGCGTCGGCGGTGGCGCCCGCGGCGGGTGGCGCGGTCATGGGGCTACTCCCGGTCCTCGGCGGTGGCGGAGCGGCGGCGCAGCAGGACGACCCCGCCCACCACCGCGACCAGGGCGAGCACGCCTGCCCCGGCCAGCGCCCAGGCGGGCACGCTCGGGCCGGAGGCGGCCTGGGTCTGGGCGGGGGTGGCCGAGGTCCAGGCCCAGTGGCCGTCCTGGCCCCAGATGTTGCCGCCGGGGTCGGGCTGGACCTGGATGTCGGAGATCTGGTCGGTGCGGTAGGCCTCCAGGGTGTCGGCGTAGGTCAGGACGTTGACCACAGCCTCCTCGTAGAGGATCTCCTGCATCTGGCGGACCTGCTCGGCGCGGCCCTCGGGGTCGTCGTAGTTGGCGAGCTGCTGCTCGTAGAGCCGGTCGTACTCCTCGTCGCAGAAGTAGGCGTCGGTGCGCATGGTGCCGCGCTCCACCGGCAGGGCGTCGCAGGTGTGGATGCCCAGGACGTAGTCGGGGTCGGGGTTGACCGACCAGCCGGTGAAGATGAGGTCGTAGGTGCCGTTGTAGAGGGCGTCGCTGAGCACGCCGGGGTCGACCGTCTGGTTGTCGATCTCGATGCCGATGTCGGCCAGGCGCTCGTCGATGAGGCGGCCCATGGCGACGTAGTCGGGCCGGTCGTTGTGGACGTGCAGGCGCAGTTCGAGGCGGTCGCCGTCGGGCGAGACGCGCACGCCGTCGTCGCCCGTCTCGTAGCCGGCGTCGTCGAGCATCTCGTTGGCGGCGTCGACGTCGAAGCTGAGCGCCTGGTCGGGGTCGGGCTCCCAGTGGTAGTTCTCGTAGCGCGCCGGGATGTAGCCGCCGGCGGGT
Source organism: Streptomonospora mangrovi (assembly GCF_027604915.1). Lineage (GTDB taxonomy): Bacteria > Actinomycetota > Actinomycetes > Streptosporangiales > Streptosporangiaceae > Streptomonospora > Streptomonospora mangrovi. The sequence goes on along the minus strand of NZ_JAJAQC010000038.1, from coordinate 44,441 downwards.
TCGGCGTAGCCGCCGTAGACCGACTCCACGATCTCGTCCTTGTCGATGGCGCGCATGATGGCCTGGCGCAGCACGCGGTCGGTGAGGGCCGGGTGGCCGTCGCCGAACTCCTCGCCGTCCTGGGTGCGGGCGCCGGGGTTGATGGTGAACGCCTGGAACCGCTTGCCGGTGGCCTCGTTGACGGCGATGTTCTCGGTCTCGCGCAGGGCGTCGGCCTGGGCGGGGGTCAGCTCGGCGATGAAGGAGACCTCGCCGGCGCGCAGCGCCTCGACCTGGGCGTCCTTCTCCGGCATGTAGCGGAACACCAGCCGGTCGAACTTGGGCGGTTCGCGCCAGTAGTCGTCGTTGGCCTCCAGCGTGATCGACTGGTTGGCCCGGTGGTCGGTGATGACGAAGGGCCCACTGCCGACGATCGGGAAGTCCTCGTCGTTGTTGAACGCCCCGAAGTCCTCGACGTCCTCCCAGACGTGCTTGGGCACGATGGGGATGTCCAGGGCGAGCATGGTGGCCTGGGGCTCAGCCAGCTCGATGCGCAGGGTGGTGTCGTTGACGGCGGTGGCGCTCTCGAAGTTGGCGACGAAGTTGCCGTTGGCGGTGGCGGCGCCCTCGTCCTCCATCATCGTGGTGTAGGTCCAGGCGATGTCCTCGGCGGTGAGGGGCCGGCCGTCGCTCCACTCCACGTCGTCGCGGATGGTGAAGGTCCAGGTGCGGCCCTCGTCGGTGGTCTCCCAGGACTCCGCGAGCGCGGGGATGGTCTCGTTGGTCTCGGGGTCGTAGTTGGTGAGGTAGTCGTAGGCCAGCCGGTGGATGGTCGTGCTGATCAGCCGCTGGGCGAGGAAGGGGCTCAGCGAGTCGACCGGCTGCGAGACCGCGATGGTGAGGGTGTCGCCCTCGCCGCCCCCGCTGTCGGGGGAGGCGGCGGCGGGCGCGGCGGGCAGCGCCGCGAGCGCGGCCGCCAGGACGGCGGCGGCGGAGGACTTGAGCGCGGCGAGCGCGGCGGCGGCGCGCCGCCCGGGACGTTCCTGCGATCTGGCCATGAACTGGGCTACCCCTCTGTGGCGATGACGGGGGGACGGGGTGGTATTGCGGTGATCGCGACACGAACAGTTGGTTGTTTACCAGCGTGGACAGAATTGCGTCAACGATTTACACCGCGCGCGTCACGCGTTGTTCACAATCGCGAATCGGGTGGCCGACGGCCCGAAACGGACGCACGGCGCCTGGGCGCGCACCCGGCGCGGTTGGGTGCGTTCCCGCCGCCCGATCCGCGCCCGCCGAAACCCCTCCCGGATTCGCCAGAAAACCCGCCAACCGCTACGGTTCCCGCCATGATGGGGCACTCTCACGCGCTGAGCGGCGTGGTCGGCTGGATGGCGATCGTTCCCTTCGTCCAGGGCCGGGAGTTCCTCGGCATCCAGTTCGACATCGGCCCCGGTGAGATCGTGGCCGGCGCGCTGGTGTGCGCGGGCGCGGCCCTGATCCCCGACCTGGACTCCAAGAGCAGCACCATCACCCAGACCTACGGCGTGGTCACCAAGTGGCTGAGCATGGTGTTCGCCTGGATGTTCGGCGGGCACCGCAACGGCACGCACTCGCTGCTGTTCGCCGCGCTGCTGGGGCTGATCACCCAGTTGCTGGCGATGTGGTCCGACCTCGCGGTGCAGGTCTTCGTGTTCCTGCTGATCGGCATCGCGTTCAACGGCCTGGGGTTCGGCTCGGAGAAGAACCGGGTGGCCTCGGAGATCATCACCGCGATGGTGGTCGGCGGCATCACCCTGGCCCTCTACACCTCGGGCGTGGACTACTCCTGGATCGGCCTGGCCGTGGCGTTCGGCTGCATCCTGCACTTCATCGGCGACATGGCCACCGAGATGGGCGTGCCGCTGCTGTGGCCGGCGTGGAAGTACCGCTTCGGGCAGAACATCGGGTTCACCACCGACGGCAAGGTCGAGCGGCTGATCGTCACCCCCGCGCTCACGGTGGCCATCCTCCTGCTGACCGCCTACCTGTTCCCCTGGCCCGAACTGCTGCCGGAGGCGTGAGCGACGCCCGCCGGGGCGCCCGGGGCTAGAGTGTGTGGTGTGACTCGCCACACCGAACCGCTCACCCCGGAACTGCTGGAGTACCTGGTCGCGCACGGCGCGCCGGTCGACGACGTGCTCGGCGACCTCGCCGAGGAGACCGCGCGCAGCTACCCCGACCTCACCAGCATGCAGATCGGCCCCGAGCAGGGCACGTTCATGACGCTGCTGGCCCAGGTCGCGGGGGCGCGCGACGTGGTGGAGGTCGGCACCTTCACCGGCTACTCCTCCATCTGCCTTGCGCGCGGCATCCCCGACGACGGCACCCTGCTGGCGCTGGACGTCAGCGAGGAGTGGACCTCGGTGGCGCGCCGCTACTGGGAGCGCGCCGGAGTGGCGCACAAGATCGACCTGCGGCTGGCTCCGGCCCTGGAGACCCTGCGCGCCCTGCTGCCCGGCCCCGCCTTCGACCTCGCCTTCATCGACGCCGACAAGACCGGCTACATCGGCTACTGGGAGGAACTGGTCCCGCGCATGCGCCCCGGCGGGGTGCTGCTGGTCGACAACACCCTGTCCCACGGCCGCGTGGTCGACCCCGCCCAGGACTCCCCCGACGTCCAGGCCATCCGCGACTTCAACGACCACGCCCTGGCCGACCCCCGCACCCACCTGGTGCTGCTGCCCATCGGCGACGGCCTCACGATGGCCCGGCGGCTGCCCTAGGGAAGCGAAGCAGAGAAGAAGCGGAGAGGACCAGGGCACGCGGGTCGCGGGTGCAGGGCCGCGACCACCGTCCTTCGGGGCGGTTGGGCGGGGTTGCGACGGGGGCACCGAGGTGGGGCTGGGGTCCTGGGCGTGCGATCACCGCTCAGCGGAGCGGATGGTTGGGTGGCAACGGGGCGCCGAGGCGAGGCCGGGGTCCGGGCGGGCGATCATCGCTCAGCGGAGCGGACGGCTGAGATGGCGACGGGGCACCAACGCGAGGCGACCGGCCGGGGCTGCGGTCGTCGGCCAGCCGGGCGAACGGCCGGGGTGGCGACGGGCACCGAGGCGAGGCGGGGGGCCGAGCGGGCGGTCATCGTTCTTCGGGCGGGTGGCCGGAGTCGCGACGATCGGGCGGGGACGGCTTGCCGCTCGGGCGGCCGGGTGTCTGCTGGGGGTGGCCCGTCGGAGGGGGCGGGCGCGGCGAACCCGCGCTTCGTCTGCGCTCGGCGCGGCGCGTTCTTGGGATTCGCCCCTTTTGTCTCTTACAAGAGGGGCCGTGGCGGCGCCGAGGTGGCCCCATGGAGACCAATGTGTCCACATGATGAGACACCAAGACGATTTCCGCACCCTTTTGTCCGCGATGCCCGTTTCTGGGGATGACGAAAGTGCTCTTTGCTCCAATGCGGCGACCCGTAGGCGCATCTCGCGGTAAAAGAGGCCAATTTCGTCTCACCACGTGAGATTTCAGGGTTACGGTGACCGACTTGCCTGGTTTGCGAATCGGAAGGTCTCGCTCAACCGCAGATGAACGGCGAGACCAGCGACCAGGTCCCCGCGCCGCCCTCCCCGCCGCCCCGGTCGCCTGAGCGGCCACCGCCCCGCCGCGCCGATCCCGCCCGCCCGAGCCACCCACCGCCGTCGCCGCCCCCGTCGCCCACCTCAGTCGCAGGCACGCGCCCCGATCACCGCCCGCCCCAGCCACCCACCGCCGTCGCCGCCCCCGTCGCCTGCCCCAACCATCCGCCCCGCCGGACGGAAACCGCATCCCCGGGCCACCCGCCCCCCGTCGCCGCCCGTCGCCCACTCCCGCCACCGACCCCGCGACCCGGTCACCGCCCACCCAGACCGTCCGCCGCCGTCATCGCCCTCACTCGCCTCAACCCGCCGACCACCTGCCCCGCTGCGGTCTCGGCCTCCCCTGCACTACGCTGCCGGAACATGCGCCTCTTGCACACCTCCGACTGGCATCTGGGCCGCTCGTTCCACCGCGAGAACCTGATCGACGCGCAGGCGGCGTTCATCGACCACCTGGTGGAGACCGTGCGCGCCGAGGCGGTGGACGTCGTGGTGGTCGCCGGGGACCTCTACGACCGCGCGCTGCCCCCGGTTGAGGCGGTGCGACTGTTCGGCGAGGCGCTGCGCCGCATCCGCGCCACCGGCGCCCGCGCCGTGCTGATCGCCGGAAACCACGACTCCATGGCGCGCCTGGCCTACGCCACCGACCTCATCGACGCCTCCGGCGTCCACGTCCGCGCCTCACTGGAGGGGGTGGGCACCCCGGTGGTGATCGAGGACGCCCACGGCCCGGTCGCCTTCTACGGCATCCCCTATCTGGAGCCCGAGATCGCCCGGCCGCACTGGGGGCTTTCGGGTCGCGGGCACGCCGCCGTGCTGGGCCACGCCATGGACCTGGTGCGCGCCGACCTCGCCGCGCGCCCCGCCCCCACCCGCTCGGTGGTGCTCTCCCACGCCTTCGTCACCGGCGGCGCGCCCTCCGACAGCGAGCGCGACATCGCCGTGGGCGGCGCCGCCCACGTGCCGGTATCGGTGTTCGACGGGGTGAACTACGTCGCGCTGGGCCACCTGCACGGCCGCCAGACCATGGCCGAGTCGGTGCGCTACTCCGGATCGCCGCTGGCCTACTCCTTCTCCGAGGAGCACCACCTCAAGGGCAGTTGGCTGGTGGACCTGGACGCCTCGGGCTTCGCCGGCGCGCGTTTCGTGGAGGCGCCGGTGCCCCGGCCGCTGGCCCGTATCCGGGGCCGGCTGGAGGACCTGCTGTCCGGCGCGGAGTGGGAGCGCTACACCGGCCACTGGCTCCAGGTGACCCTCACCGACCCGCTGCGCCCAATCCTGCCGATGGACCGGCTGCGCGAGCGCTTCCCGCACACGCTCGTGCTGGACTTCGCCCCCGAGGGCGAGCAGCCGCGCGACGACCGCGCGTGGGCGCGGCGCACCGCCGACCGCAGCGAGCCCGAACTGGTGCTGGACTTCGTGGACTGGGCGCGCGGCGCGCCCGCCACCGACGAGGAGCGGCGCCTGGTGCGCGCCGCGTTCAAGGACATCCGGCACCGGGAGGCCGCGCGCTGATGCGACTGCACACCCTGACCGTCCAGGCGTTCGGCCCCTTCGCCGGCGCCGAGACCGTCGACTTCGACCGGCTCGGCGACGGCGGCCTGTTCCTCATCCACGGACCCACCGGCGCCGGCAAGACCTCGGTGCTGGACGCCGTGTGCTTCGCCCTCTACGGGCGCGTGCCCGGGGTGCGCGAGGCCGCGAAGTCCCCGCGCAGCAACCACGCCGCACCCGGCGTGGCACCCCGGGTGGAGTTGGAGCTGACGGTGCGCGGGCGGCGGCTGTCCATCAGCCGCTCCCCCGCCTGGCAGCGGCCCAAGAAGCGCGGCACGGGCACCACCGAGGAGAAGGCCAAGGTGGTGGTCAGCGAACTGGTGGACGGCCGGTGGCGGGGGCTGACCAACCGCCCCGACGAGGCCGGGCAGATCATCGACGACCTCCTGGGGCTGTCGCTGGCGCAGTTCTGCCAGATCGTGCTGCTGCCCCAGGGGGAGTTCGCCCGGTTCCTGCGCGCCGACGCCAAGGAGCGGCGGGCATCGCTGGAGCGGATCTTCGCCACCGGCGTGTTCGCCCGCGTGGAGGACTGGCTGGCCGACCGCGCCCGCTCGCTGGGCCAGGCCGCCGCCCGCGCCGAGGAGGCGGTCCTGCGCAAGGCCGACGCCCTGGCCGAGGTCGGGTCTTCGCCCCGCCCCGAGGGGGACGACCTGGACGCGCTCTCCCCGTGGGCCGCCGAGCTGGCGTCGGTCACGGCCGCCACGGCGTGCGACACCCGGCCCGTGGTCGAAGAGGCCGTGGCCGCGCGCGAGCGCGCCCGCCGGGCCGTGGAGGAGGCGCGCACGCTGGAGGACCGGCGGCGCCGCCACGCCGAGGCGCTGCGCCGCCAGGAGGAGCTGGCCGCGCGGGAGCCCGCCTGCGCCGCCGCCCGCGCCGAGCTGGCCGCCGCCGAGCGGGCGGCGGCGGCCGTGCCGCTCCTGCGCACCGAGGAGCACCGCGCCACCCAGGTGGACAAGGCCGACCTTGAGGCCGCCGAGCGCCTGGCGCTGGTGCGCGAACTCGCCGGCGACCCGCCGGCGGGCGCCGAGGAGGCGCACGACACCGAGGCCGCCGCGCGCCGACGCGCGGTGCTGGCCGAGGCCGAGCGCGAGCGGCGGGACGAGGCCGCGCGGCTGGAGCAGTTGCGCGGCGAGGCCGACCGCCTCGGCACGGTGGACGCCGACCTCGCCGCCATCGACGCGCGCGCCCGCGCGGCGCGGCAGGAGCTGGAGGAGTGCCGCGCCGGCGCCGCCGGGCTGCCCGAGCAGCGCGAGCGCGTCGCCGCCGAGCTGGAGGAGGCCCGCCGGCACACCGGGTCGCGCGAGGCCGCCGAGGCGGCGCTGCGGCTGGCCCGCCGCCAGCGCGAGGCGGCCGAGGCGGTGGTGCGCCTGGGCGCCGACCTGGCCCGCGCCGAGGCCGAGCGCGTCGCGGCGGTGGACGCCGCGCAGGCGGCCGTCGACCGCCTGCTGGACGTCCGGCGGCGGCGCATCGAGGGCATGGCCGCCGAACTCGCCGACGCGCTCGGCCCGGGGCGGCCCTGCCCGGTGTGCGGTTCGGCCGAGCACCCCGCGCCCGCGCGGGGCGCCGCCGACCGTCCCTCCCCCGCCGACGAGGAGCGGGCGCAGACCGCCGCCGACGCCGCGGCGGCGGAGCGCAGCCGCGCGGAGAGCGCCACCGCCTCCCTGGCGGAGCGGCTGAACGCCGCCCGGGCCGACTCCGGCGGGGTGGACGAGGCCCAGGCGCGCGACCTGGAGGAGCGGCGGCGGGGCGAGCTGGCGCGACTGGACGCCGCTGCCGCCGAGGTGGAGCGGCTGACCGCGCGGCTGGCGCGCACCGAGGCCGCCGTGGAGGCGGCGCGGGCGCGCGAGGCCGAGCTGGCCGCCGACCTCGCCGCCCTGGCCGAGCGGCGCGCGGGGCGCGCCGAGGAGCGCGAGCGGCTGGCCGGGCTGCTCGACGCGGCGCGGGGGGACGATTCCGACCTGGCGGCGCGGATCGCGCGCCTGATCGGTGAGGCCGACCTGCTCGGCGAGGCCGTGGCGGCGCTGGACCGGCGCGCGGCGGCGGCCGAGGAGCTGGCGACCGCCGCGCGCGAGGCCCGCCGCGCCGTCGCCGAGGCCGGGTTCGCCGACGCCGTGGAGGTGTGGGCGGCCGAGCGCGGCGAGGAGGAGCGCCGCCGACTGCGCGCCGACATCCGCGCGCACGAGGACCGGGTCGTGGCCGTCGCCGCGGTGCTGGCCGACCCCGAGGTCGCCGCGGCCGCAGCGCTCCCCGAGCCCGACACCGCCGGGCTGGCGGCCGCCGCGCGGCACGCCGAGGCCGCGGCAGAGGCCGCGCTGACCTGGCGCGACCGCTTCGAGCAGCGGGCTCGCCGGCTCGCCGACCTGCGGGCCGACCTCGACCGCCTGCTGGCCGACTCCCGGCCGGCCCGCCGCCGCCACACCACCGCCGACGGCCTGGCGCGGCTGGTCGCCGGGACCTCCGCCGACAACCGGGAGAGCGTGCGGCTGTCCGCCTACGTGCTGGCCGCGCGGCTGGAGCAGGTGGTGGCGGCGGCCAACGACCGGCTGCGCACGATGGCCAACGGCCGCTACGAGCTGAAGCACACGGTGGACAAGGCGGCGGGCGACCGGTCGCGCTCGGGCGGCGGGCTGGGCCTGCGGGTGCTCGACGCCTGGACGGGCCAGGAGCGCGACCCGGCCACGCTGTCGGGCGGCGAGACGTTCGTCGGCTCGCTGGCCTTGGCGCTGGGGCTGGGCGACGTCGCGGCCCAGGAGGCGGGCGGCGGCGACATCGGCACGCTGTTCGTGGACGAGGGGTTCGGCACGCTGGACGAGGACACCCTGGAGGAGGTGATGGAGGTCCTCGACGGCCTGCGCGACGGCGGGCGCGCCGTGGGCGTGGTCAGCCACGTGGCCGACCTGCGCACCCGGATCACCACCCGGCTCCAGGTGATCAAGACCCCCACGGGATCGCGCCTGCGCCAGACCTGAGGCCGAAGCGCGACCCGCCGGAGCCACCGTCCCGCTTCCCGGACCAGCGCCGAACCAGGCCGGGTGTGACCGCAGGCGCGGCGCACCGCCCCGCAAGGCATCGCCTCGGACGCCATCGGCGAGGCCGCTCCATCCCAGGGGCTGAGGCCGATGGGCACGGACGGGGATACGGCCTAGGCCGACAACCACGCGGCGCCCACGGCGGCTGACCCAGCCGTCTCCAACAAACGCGATGCGCGGATCCACCTTCCCGCTCCCCATGCCGGATCCGTCACCGAGCCCCGCGCCGGGAACGGTGCGACCGCACACGCGCCGCACCGCCCCACGCGGCAACCCGCCCCGGGCACCGGCGAAGAGGCGGCCCCTGTCCCAGGAAGGCTTGAGCCGACGGCCGAACGTCCGCGAGGCACCGACCCGGCGCGGCCGGCACTACGTGGAGGCAGGGCGCGGCGGTATCACCGCACACGCCGGGGGCCGGGCGCCCCTGGTGCCCCCGCGCCCGAGGCGCAGGGCCTAGGCGGGGAGCCCGACCCGCACCTGCGCCCGTCCGCCCGACCCGCTCGGTTCCCCCCGTCAGGACATCTCCAGGGGCCGGCTGCCGCGCGGCGGGGGGAACGCTGTGTCGAGGGCGGCCAACTCCTCAGCCGTCAGTTCCAGGTCGAGGGCCTCGGCGTTCTCCCGGACGTGGTCGGGGTCGACCGCCTTGGGGATCGCCAGTACGTCGCCCTCGCGCACGGTCCAGGCCAGCGCCACCTGCGCCGGCGTCACCCCGCGCGCCGCGGCGACCTCGCGGACCGCCGGGTTGGTGAGGATCTGCTCGCGCGCCCGGCCGCCCTGGGCCAGCGGCGAGTAGGCCATGGTCGGCAGCGCGGGCGCGGTCTCGCGGCACCACGGCAGCAGGTCGTACTCGATCCCGCGCTCGGCGAGGTTGTAGAGCACCTGGTCGGTCACGCACGCCTGCCCGGACGGCACCCGCCACAGCCGCTCCATGGTCTCCCGGTCGTAGTTGGAGACCCCCCAGTGCCGGATCTTTCCCTCGTCGCGCAGCTCCTCCATGACCGCCACGGTCTCCGACAGCGGCACCGGCCCCGGCGCGTGGACCAGGTAGACGTCGATCACGTCGGTGCCCAGCCGGGTGAGGCTCCTCTCACAGGCGGTGCGGGCGCCGCGTCGGCCGGCGTTCCTGGGGTACACCTTGGACACGAGCACGACCTCGTCGCGCCGACCCGCCACGGCCTCGCCGACCACTCTCTCCGCACCGCCGTCGCCGTACATCTCCGCCGTGTCGATCAGGGTCAGCCCCAGGTCGAGCCCCATGCGCAGCGCCCGCACCTCGTCGGCGCGCCGGTCCTCGCGGACGCCCATCTGCCAGGTCCCCTGGCCGATGGCCGGCGCCCGCAGCTCCGGGCCGAGCGGGATCCCGCGGTCGCTACGTGCCATGTCACCGAACTCCCTGCATTCGTCGTCACCTCGGTCCGCCGCCCGGCGCGGCGCGCGCCGGGCGCGGCGGGCACACCGCGCGGCGCCGGAGCGTTGGAAACGGCACGGCGCACTCCGCCCGCACTCCACGCGCATACCCCGCTTACCGAACATATGCCCATCGCGACCTCTTTAGCCGCCCATGAACGCACCCACCCTTAGCCGCCGCTTATCCGAAAGGCGCATAACGACCTCATGTCCCCTTCGACGCTTCCCGCCCCGGCACCCGGCGCGGCGTCGGGGTGCCCGCCGCAGATCCGGCGGATCTCCCCCGTGCCCCGCGTCCTGCGCTACCCCGCGAACTCCCTGGTCCTGGTCGCCGGCATCCCCGGCGCCGGCAAGAGCACGATGCTCAACCGCCTCTTCGGCATGACCGGCCGCGAGTCCGCCACCGTGCGCACCCGCGCCGGCGTGCGGGTGGTCGACTCCCAGCAGTCGCGCAACCGATTGCACCCCCTGCTGAGCGCCGTGCACTACCCGCTGTGGCGCCCGCTGATGCACCTGCTGCACTACCTGCGCATCCTCGCCGCGCTGCGCCGCGGCGGCCCGGTGGTGGTCCACGAGAGCGGCACCCGCGGCCCGGTGCGCCGCCTGCTGGGCTGGTACTGCCGCCGCCGCGGTGTGGAGGTGCACCTGCTGCTCATCGACAGCGACCCCGGCGACGCCCTGCGCGGCCAGATCCAACGCGGCCGACAGGTGGCGCCGCGCAGCCACCGCACCCACGTGCGCCGGTGGCGGCGGCTGCTGGCCGCCTGCCCCGCCGGTCCCGGGGCGGTGGTGCCCGGGGCGCGCTCGCTGCTGCTGCTCGACCGCGGCCGGGCCGGCGACCTCGCCGAGATCCGGTTCACACCCGGCCCCGCGCTGCCCGCTCCCGGCGGGGCGGCGGCGGGCGCGGTGCCATAATGACGGGGTGGATTCCCTGGTCAACATCGCTGTGTTCGGAGTCGTCGGCGCCGTCATGATGGCGGCCCTGGTGGGCCTGCTGCTGGTGGTGCGCCGGCGCGGCACCGGGCCGCTGCCCTCGGCCCTGCTGGGCGCGGCGTGCGTGGCGCTGCTGCTGGCCGTGCCCGCGCTGGCGGCGGCCGGGCTGTGGGGCGCGCGCCCGGGCGCGGGGATCGGCCAGGCGTTCCTGGTGGCCTCGGCCGCCGTGGTGGTGGTCTACGCCGCCGGGGTGGCGCTGCTGCCGCTGGTGGCCCGCCAGGCGGCGGCCGCGCGCGGCCAGGCCGCGCCGCGCCTGGCCGGCCTGGGGCTGCGGCTCGTGGCGGGCGCGGCGCTGGGCGGGCTGGCGGTGTGCGCCCTGCTGGGCGCGGCGGGCACCGGGATCGCCGCCGCCCTTACCTGAGCCCTCCGCTCACTCCCCTCCGGCGCGCTCCGGCTGCGCCGGGGCCGGCGCGGACTCCTCCGCCTGCTCTCCCATCTGCTCCCCCGCCTGCTCCCCGGCTTGGCGCCGCACCAGCGGGATGGCCTCGGCCAGGGCGTCGCGGTAGGCGCCGTGCGTGGTGATGTAGCTGAACCCGAAGCGCTCCCGGTTGGCCACCAGTTCGCCGGCGATCTCGGCGGCCGTTCCCACGAGCACGTAGGGGCTGGCCAGCACGGCCTCGGCGGTGTCCAGGCCGGGGCTGGAGTAGGCGGCGGCGAGCTCGGCGGCGGTCTTGTGGGCGTCGTCGGTCACCACCACCGCCTGCACCAGCACGTTGAACTCCAGGGCGTCGGCGCGCGAGCCCGCCCGGCTCCGCACGAAGTCGACCCGGCGCAGGGTCTCCTCGGCGTCGGCCACCCGGAAGGTGCCCATGCGGGCGCCCCGGACCTGGGTGAGCCCGGCGAACCCGACGATGTCGGCGTGGCGGGCGGCGAGGTCCAGGCTTCGCTCGCCGTGCCCGCCGATCAGCAGCGGCGGGCGCGGCACCTGGGTGGGAAGGGGCTGCTGGCCGTCCTCGGCGAAGAGCCGGTCCAACTCGCCGATGCTGCGCTCCAGGTTGGCCACGCGCTCGGCGTGGGGGCGCCAGGGGATGTCCGCGGCCTCGAACTCCGACCGCATGTGGCCGGCGCCCAGCCCCAGTTCCAGCCGGCCGCCGGAGAGCCGGTCGACGGTGGCGGCCTCGCGCGCCAGCAGCGCGGGGTTCCAGAACTCGTTGTTGAGCACCAGGGTGCCCAGCCGGATCCGGGAGGTCACCGCCGCGGCGGCGGCCAGCATCGCGAACGGGGACGCCGCGCCCAGGTGGTCCGGCGCCTGGATGACGTCGTAGCCCAGCCGCTCGGTGGCGCGGCAGGTCTGGGTCCAGCGGTCGATCTCCTGTTGGCGGCAGTTGATCCCGAACCGAAATCTCTTCATGGGCACCGACCCAACCTGATCCGCCGGTGCCGCGCCACCCCATTCCGCTATCGGCGCAGCCGCCTGGACACCGCCCCCGGCCACGCTCTACGGTGGCTGCGGCCGGGGTGGCCCCCGGCCTCAGGCTGGGATGTCGCCCTCGGCGGCCGGCGACTCGGCGGCGGTGCGCCCGGTGGGCTCCGTGCCCCCCGTGCCCCCCGTGCCCTCCTTGCCCGCCTGGCGCCGCGCCCGGCGGTCCAGGTCTTGCAGGTAGGCGTTGTAGGCGTCCATGTCGGCGTCGTCGGAGCCGCCCCGGCGGCTGTGCCGCTCGCGGCGGCGCTCCCGGCGCTCCTCGTCGCCCGCCCACTGCCGCAGCAGCGCGAGCATGACCAGCAGCGTGGGGATCTCGCCGATCGCCCAGGCCACCCCGCCGCCGGCGTACTGGTCCTCGCCCACGCTGTCGGCCCAGGGGACGTCGAACTGCCCGTAGTAGGACATGGCCAGCGGTTCGGTCTGCATCATGATCGTGATGCCGAAGAACGCGTGCACGCCCATGGCCAGCAGCAGGAGCAGGATGCGCAGCAGGTGGTGCAGGCGGCGCGGACCGGGGTCGACCCCCACGATCGTCCAGTAGTACAGGTAGCCGCTGAGCAGGAAGTGCACGTTCATGAGCACGTGCCCGCTGTGGTCGCCCATCAGCACGCCGAACAGCGGCGTGAAGTACAGCACGTAGGGGCTGAGCACGAACAGCGGGGTGGCCACGCCCGGGTGGGTGACGACCTTGGAGAAGCGGCTGTTGAGGAAGGCGTTGAGCCATTCGCGCGGGCCGCGGTCGCCGCGGCGGCGGGCCGGGCGCAGCGCGCGCAGCGCCAGGGTCACCGGGGCGCCCAGCACCAGCAGCACCGGCGCCATCATCGACAGCAGCATGTGCTGCACCATGTGCGTGCTGAACAGCACCATGGAGTAGGTGGCCACGCCGCTGAGCAGCACGCCGGTCATCAGCAGCAGACCGGCCAGCCACGCCACCAGGCGGCCCACCGGCCAGGTGTCGCCGCGGCGGCGCAGCCGGACGACCCCGGCCACATACAGCCCGCCCATGACGGCCACCAGCACCGCGAAGAACAGGTCGGGGCGCCACAGCGTGAGCAGGGTCTGGACGCTGATGGGCGGCGGCATGGGGAAGCCCAGCACCGACTCGGCGGGGGTGGGCACGCCGCCGTCGTCGGGCGGCGGCGGGGTGCGGCTGAGCGCGGCGCCCAGCGCCATGGCCGCCGACATCACCACGATCTCCACCCCGGCCAGGCGGGCGAACAGCCGCCGCCCGGCGGTCTCGGTGATGCGGGGCACGGTGGCGCGCCGGTGCGCGTAGCCCACGGCGCCCAGGACGGCGAACAGCGCGATCTTGACCAGGATCAGCAGGCCGTAGGAGGTGGTGAACAGTTGGGCGGGCTCGTAGAGGCGGCTGACGGCGCTGGCGACGCCGCCCACGGCCACGCCGATGTAGGCCCACAGCGCCGTGCGGCTGAAGCGCTCGGCGGCCACGGGGGCGTCCTGGGCGCCGGCGCGCAGGCCGTGGAAGGTGACGGCGGCCAGGCCGCCCACCCACACCGCGATCGCCAGGACGTGCAGGGCCAGCCCGGCGACGGCCAGCTCGTGGGCGCCGGCCGAGGCGGAGTGGCCGGTGAGGACCGGCGGGACCATGCCCGCGGCGGCCAGGACCACTAGGAGCGCGCCGGCCGAGGCCGACTCCACGGTTCGGCAGAACAGCGCCAGCGCGGTGGCCGCCAGGATCATCAGCAGCAGGCTGATGCCCTGGGAGACCGAGACGGCGTAGCTGGTGAGCTGGTTGCCCAGGACCTCCTGAGGCGGCAGGCCGGAGATGTCGGAGAGCTGGAAGACCAGGGTGGCGGCGGCCGCGGCGGCCCAGCACAGGGCCGCCCACGAGGCGGCGCGCACGTAACCCAGCGCCTGGGCGCCCAGGGGGCGCGCGCCGCTCTTGTCGGCGGGGGCGGGCAGCGGCAGCAGGAAGACGGCGAGCACCAGCAGGCCCAGGGTGAGGGCCGAGGCGAGGTCGCGCACCATGGTCGAGACCGGCAGGCCCCAGCGGGTGAGGGGGCCGGAGTCGGGCAGGCCGGGGATGACCTCGGCGGTGACCGCTCCCCCGGCGACCAGGGCGACGATCAGCGAGATGGCGCCGCCGGCGATCGCGGCGACGCCGATGGTGACCGCGGTGTCGGCACCGGGGGCGCCGCCTCCGCTGCGCGCCGGGGTGGTGTCGCGGACTCCGGGGGAACTCACGCGTGCCGCTCCGTGGGGTAGGGGTCGCTACTGGCGGTGGCGGTGACGGATCACCGCGGCGGCGATGGCCGCACCCACGATTACCCCCAGACCGCTCCAGAACCAGGCGGCCGTCTGTGCGGACACCTCAATCAGGACCGGCAGCAGGAGGCCGGGCCACGGGGGGCCGGGAACGGCCGGGCCGGCGAGCAGAGCTGCGACGTTCAAGCGCGAACACCACCACGAACCAGGATAAATCTACTACAGCGTGTCGGAGACGGGCGGCGGGGCGGCGAAGGCGCCCCCACCAGGGCGCGCGGGCGCGCTGACCGGCCCGCCCGCGCCCGCGCGGGCGGCGCGGGGCCGCCCGGAGGGCCGGTCCGGCGCACCGCGCGCCGCGGGAGTCCCAGGAGCATTCCGCCGCCCCTTCCGTCGCACCGGGTGGCGGGCGGCGCCGCCACGGACCCACTCCACCCCATGGCGGCCCCGGGCACAAGCGCGACCCGCGCCCCGTGGCGGCCGGGGCGGGCCGCGCCGGGTGCCGGGGGCGGCGCCGCGAACGGGCGGGCGCGCGCCTTCCCGCCGGCGAATCACCGCCCCCGGCCCGTCCTTCGGTCAAAATACGGCGCGCTATCCCCTGGCCGCAATTGCGCTTCCTCGGGCGCGCCCGATAACGGATTTCGGGCCTGTTGGAAAACACCGACATTCCACTGGAAAAAGCCCTGAATTACCGACAACAGCGCACGTCACCCGGCGCGTTACTGGACAACGGCCCCGACGGCCCTCCGCGATCGCGATACGGTCGAACAATCGCCGCACGTGTGAGGAGTGCGACACCCACTCCGGGCACCGGAGGCGACATACGCCGCACCGCGCACGAATTTCGCCAGAGAACTACGAAGGGGATTCAGATGCCCCATATCGACACCGTGATCCGCTCGCGCCGCGTGGTCACGCCCGAAGGGGTGGCTCCGGCGGCGGTCGCCGTGCGCGCGGGCCGCATCACCGCCGTCACCGCCTACGACCGCCCCCTCCCGGCCCGCACCCGGGTCGACCTCGGCGACACCGCCCTGCTGCCCGGCGCCGTGGACCTGGACGCCGCCGTGCAGGCGCCCGGCCGCACCCTGCGCGAGGGCTACGCCGAGACCGCCGCCGCCGCCGCGCGGGCCGGCGTCACCACCCTGGTGGCCGCCGCCGCGCCCGCCTCACCGGCGGTCACCGACGTCGCCGCGCTCACCGTCCACCTGGCCGCCGCCGCCGAGGCCGCCGTCAACGTCGCCTTCCTCGGCGGCATCACCGCCTCCAGCACCCCCGCCGACCTCGCCGACCTGCGCGCCGCCGGGGTGGTGGCCTTCCACTGCTCGCTGTCCGACGGCGCCGGCGCCGGCACCCGCCCGCTCGACGACCACCGCCTGCGCAAGGCCATGGTGGAACTGGCCGCCATGGAGGTCCCGCTGCTGGTGCACGCCGAGGACGCCGCCGAACTCGCCGCGCCCGCCGGCCCCGGCAACGTCGCCCTGCTGGCGGCCCGCCCCCCGCGCGCCGAGCGGCGCGGCCTGGAGCGGGTCATCTCGGCCGCCCGCATGGCCGGCACCCAGGCGCACATCTCCCCCTTCACCGCCGCCGAGTGCGCGGCGGTGCTGGCCGGGGCGCGGGCGATCGGGGTCGCGGTGAGCGCCCAGACCTGCCCGCACTACCTGTGCCTGCCCGCCGAGCAGGTGCCCGACGACTCCGCCTCCCACGCCTGCCGCCCGCCGCTGCGCGCCGGCACCAACCGCGAGGCGCTGTGGCGGGTGCTGCTGGAGCGCGGCGACTGCGCCATCACCACCGTGGGCTCGGGCCACCGGCCCGGCACCGGGGTGGCGGGGATCTCCTGGACGCTGCCGGCGCTGTGGACGGCGGCCCGCCGCCGGGGGTGCGACCTCGCCGACCTCTCCCGCTGGACCTCCACCGCGGCGGCCGACCTGGTCGGCATGCGGCACAAGGGCCGGCTGGCGCCCGACTGCGACGCCGACCTGGTGGCCTTCGACCCCGACGCCCGCCACGAGGTCCCTCAGGCGGACCCCGGCCCGTACGCGGGCCGCGTCCTCACCGGGCGGGTGGAGCGCACCTGGGTCGCCGGGCGCCCGGTGTTCACCCGCCCGGCGGGTCCGGGCGGGGTGCGCCCGGCCGCCGAGGGCTCCGCCGTGGCCGCTCCGTGACGGTGCGCGACCCCGCCCCCGCGCGCGGGTCGCGCGGATTACACCATGTCAACAAGACGTGAAATCAGCAGCCATGTTGGAGATGGCCGCCCCTGCGGCGGGCACGCCACAGTGAAGAGGTGTCAATGACGATACGAGGAGGAGCCCCGTGCGCGTCGGCGTGCCCCGAGAAGTGAAGAACCACGAATACCGGGTTGCCATCACCCCCGCCGGAGTCCACGAACTGGTCACCCGCGGCCATTCGGTCGCCGTGGAGCGAGGTGCGGGCCTGGGCTCCTCGATCACCGACGAGGAGTTCGCCGCCGCCGGCGCCCGCATCCTCGACACCGCCGACGACGTCTGGGCCGAGGGCGACCTCGTCCTGAAGGTCAAGGAGCCGGTGGCCGAGGAGTACCACCGCATGCGCCGCGGTCAGACGCTGTTCACCTACCTGCACCTGGCCGCCTCCGAGGACTGCACGCGGGCGCTGCTGGACCGCGGCGTCACCGGCATCGCCTACGAGACCGTGCAACTGCCCGACGGCTCCCTGCCGCTGCTGGCGCCGATGTCGGAGGTCGCCGGCCGGCTCGCCCCCCAGGTGGGCGCGGCCACCCTCCAGCGCCCCAACGGCGGCCGCGGCGTGCTGATGGGCGGCGTGCCCGGGGTCAGCCCCGCGCGCGTCACCGTGATCGGCGCCGGGGTCTCCGGCCTCAACGCCACCCGCATCGCGGTGGGCATGGGCGCCGACGTCACCCTGCTGGACCTCAACGTCGCCAAGCTACGCCACGCCGACGACGTCTACCAGGGGCGCGTGCGCACCGTGGTGTCCAACGCGCTGGAACTGGAGCGCGCGGTGCTCGACGCCGACCTGGTCATCGGCGCGGTGCTGGTGCCCGGCGCCAAGGCGCCCAAACTGGTGTCCAACGACCTGGTCTCGCGCATGCGGCCGGGCGCGGTGCTGGTCGACATCGCCATCGACCAGGGCGGCTGCTTCGCCGACTCCCGCCCCACCACCCACGCCGACCCCGTGTTCGCGGTGCACGACACCGTCTTCTACTGCGTGGCCAACATGCCCGGCGCGGTGCCCAACACCTCCACCCGCGCCCTCACCAAGGACACCCTGCGCTACGTGGTGGAACTGGCCGGCAAGGGCTGGCGGCGGGCGCTGGCCGAGGACCCGGCGCTGGCGCTGGGGCTGAACACCTTCGACGGCGTGCTGACCAACGAGGCCGTCGCCGAGGCCCACGGCCTGAAGTCCGCGACGATCACCGAGGTCCTGGCGGGCTGAGCGAACCCGCCACCGCACGGCGCGGCGCCTCCCCTGGCGGGGTTGGGCCGCGCCGCCTGCGGGGTAGCGTCTCCCCACGGTCGGCGGTGTCCGACCGGCCGGACACCGGGCGGCGAGGGGGCGACCATGGCCGAGCGCGAGTTGTGGACGGGGCAGCCGCCCGGATCCAACCCCTTCGCCCTTCCCCGGGGACCGCTGGGCCGGGCGGCGGGCTGGGTGCTGGCCGTCACCAACCGGGCGCAGAACGCCGAGGTGCTGCGCGCCGCCGGGGTGGCCGGGTGCCGCCGGGTGCTGGAGGTCGGCCACGGCCCCGGGGTACTGGTGCGCATGCTCGCCGAGGTCCCCGGGCTGAGCGTGACGGGGGTGGACCCCTCACCCGAGATGGTCGCCATGGCGCGCCGGCGCAACGCCGCCGCCGTGCGCGCGGGCCGGGTGCGGCTGCACCGGGGCACCGCCGCCGACACCGGTGAGCCCGACGCGGCGTTCGACCTGGTGCTGTCGGTGAACACCGTGGCCATGTGGCCCTACCTCGACCCCGGGATGGCGGAGTTCCACCGGGTGCTGCGCCCCGGCGGCCGGGCGGTCATCACCTGGCACCGGTTCCCCGAGAGCTTCCGGCTGACCCCCGAGCAGCTCGCGCGGGTCGAGGAGGCCATGGCCCTGCGGTTCGGGGCGGCCCGGCGGCGGATGCTGCCGGGGTCGGTGGTGTTCGAGGCGGTCAAGGAGGCGCGGGCGGTGCCCGGCGGTTCGGCCCGGGCGGTTCAGGGGGCGTAGACGCCGGCGCCCCGCACGGCGGGGTCGGCCTCGCCCGGCAGCAGCACGGCGGTGACCTCGCCGGTGCAGTCGGCGCCGCTGAGCACGAACACGGTCTCGTCGGTGCGGTTGTCCACGGCGGCCGGGACGGACTCCAGCGGCAGGCAGCCGCGGGGGTCGCGGTGCTCGGCGCCGTTGAGGGCCAGGACACCGGTCGCGGCGTGGGCCGGGACGGCCCCGGCGGCCAGGACCGCGGCGGCCGCCAGGCAGCCGAGGGTCCGCACCGCGCGGGCGGGACGAGGGCGCATCAGACGCCTCCTTCTCGTGATGGGTCGTGCACACCGGGTAGTCGCAGGTCACACCCTAGCCAGGGCGGCGCGCCCCCGCCACCGGTTCGGGCGGGGCGGCTCCGCGACGCCCGCCGGCCCGCCCGATGGGGCGCGCGTCGGCGTGGCGCGGCACCCGGCGGCGGCCGCCGGTGGACTAATCGCGCTTTGCGGATAGTTTCGAGAGGGCGGGGCGCCCGCCTTCGCCGAGCCGCCCCGCCCATCCACTCCCGCGCATCGAGACGGAGCACGCGTGTCACGCACCGAACCGGCCATCCTCACCCGCGTCGCGGGGGTCGACGCCACCCTGGTCCGGCTGCCCCTGGCCCACCGCTCGCGCGGCGCGGTCCAGACACGCCAGGAATTCTCCCGGCACGCCCTGGTGCGCGTCAGCGACGAGCGCGGCGGCACCGGCTGGGGCGAGGTCCCCCAGGCCGACGCCGAGCGGTGGCGGGCGCTCCTGGAGGACTACGCCCCCGCGCTGCTCGGGCACTCCTGGCACCGCCCCACCGACACCGAGGCCGCCTGGGCCGGCCTGGCCTGGCAGCCGGCCGTGGCCGCCGCGCTGGACACCGCCTGCTGGGACCTGTGGAGCCGGCGGCGCGGCACGCCCCTCTCCCACGCGCTGGGCGGCGAGCGCACCGCCTTCACCGCCGGCACCACGGTGCGCCGCCAGCCCTCCGATGAGTCGCTGGTGCGCGAGGTCAACCGGCAGGTGGGCGCCGGGTTCCGCCGGGTGCGCCTGGAGATCGGCCCGGGCTGGGACATCGACGTGGTGCGCACCGTGCAGGAGAGCTTCCCGTTCCTGGTGCTCCAGGCCGACGCCGGGGGCCGCTACACCGAGGACCCCGCCGACCTGCGGGCGCTGCACGCGCTGGACGACTACGGGCTGGCCGCCATCGAGGAGCCGTTCGGCGCGGGCGGCCTGGCGGCCCACGCGCGGCTGCGCCGCGACCTGCGCACGCCGGTCGCACTGAGCACCTCGGTGGACTCGCTGGAGACCCTGGACCGCGCCATCGCGATGGAGGCGGCGAGCGCCCTGAGCCTGCGCCCGGCGCGCCTGGGCGGCCTCACCCCGGCGCGGCGCGCCCACGACCGGGCCGTCGACGCCGGGTGGGCGGTGTGGTGCGGTGCGGACGCGGAGTCGGGGCTGGGCAGCGCCGCGATCGCCGCGCTGGCGTCGCTGCCGGGGGTCACCCTGCCCAGCGAGATGCCGGGCGCGGGCGGCCGGTTCACCCGCGACACCGTGCGGCCCTCGGTGCGCGCCCACGAGGGCATCACGCCCATCCCGCTGACGCATCCCGGCCTGGGCTATGAGATCGACTGGAAGCAGTTGCGCGGCCTGACCGTGGAGTCGGTCGCGCTGGGCTCCGTCGACGACTGACGGAGCCTCCCGCCGCCGCTGGGGCGCCCTGGACGGGCCGGCCCGCTCAGCCCTGCCGGAAATCCCGGCCGCCGTAGGCGCCGGTGATCAGCCGCTGCCACCGGCCGCCGAGCCGCACCGCCAGGTGGCGGGCCACGGTCACGGGCTCGTAGTAGTCGGGCCGGTCGGGGCCGACGCAGGTGGGCAGGGTGGTGACCAGCGCGTCGAAGTCGGCGCCGTGGGACAGGGCCGCCGCGCGCCAGCGCTGCCCGCCACCGCCCGCCGGCGCCGGCGGGAGCGCCGCGCGGAACGGCGGCGCCTGCCAGCGGTCGTTGGTCCAGCGCGCCAGCAGGTCGCCCACGTGCACCACCAGGGCGTCGGGCCAGGGAGCGACGTCGTGCCACCGGCCCAGGTCGTCGGCGAACTGGAGCGGCGCGCCCTCGGCCCACACCACCCGCAGCAGCCCCGGCTCGGTGTGGCCGGCGGAGCCGCCCTCCGCCGGCGCGGTCCCGGCCGCCGCCAGGGGCACCCCGGCCACGCCCACCGGCGCGGCGCAGCCGTCGCCCGCCACGGGCGCGCCCGCCGGGGCGGGCGGCCGGTGCTCCAGGCGCAGCACGTCGATGGGGTGGCCGGTGTAGGGCTCGAAGAACCCCTCGGGGACGTCCAGGGCCACCGCGAAGATGCGGGTGAGCCGCCGGGCCAGGCGCTGGGCGGCGTCGAACCACGCCATCACCTGCGGCTGGAACTTGGGCAGGCCCACGGGCCAGATGTTGGCGGGGTAGACGGCGGCGGGCAGCGCGCGGTCGGGGAAGTCCCGCGCCTGGGTGCCCAGGTGGAAGGACTCGGCCGCCCCCGGGACCGCCGGGGCGCGGTAGCCGCGTTCGGAGTCGGGTTCGGGCGGGGCGTAGCGCAGCTTGCCCGCCGGCGGGCGGTCGAAGAACAGGTCGATGGCCTCGCGCACGCCGTCGTGGATCTGGCCGGGGATCCCGTGGCCGACGACGCGCATGAACCCGGGGTCGGCGGCGGCCGCGCCCACGCGCGCGGCGATGCGCGCCTGGGCGTGCGGGCCGGAGTCCCACCCCGAGATGTCGATGAGGGGCACCTCAACTGCGGTGGTCGACTCGCCCATGCGTCCTCCGTAGGTGGTCGGGCGGCCCGGACGGGGCCTGAGCGGCTCGTGCGCGCGTCTCATCGGCGATGCGGCGGCGCTGCGGACCGGGCGGGGTGCGGGCCGGGCGTCGAGGAGCGGTGGGGTGCGGCCTGGCGTCCGCGCCACGGCGCACGGCCCGGCCTGCGCGCGGGGGCGCGGCGGCGGCGCGCCGGTACGGGTGGCGGACGGTGTTCGGCGGCCGGTGCGCGGTCGCGGCGCCGGCAGGAGCGGCGCGGGAGGCGGCGGCGCGGCGCGGACATCGGCGGAGCCCCGGCCCGCGGCCCCCGGCGGGCCGCCGCCCGGGTGCGCCGGAGGAGGGGGTGCGGCGGGGTGAGCGGCGGTTTCGCCCGGGGGGTTCGCGGCGTGGGATGCGCATCACAGACTCCCGTCGGATGGCCGGGTCAGTGGGAGCCGGTCGCCGGTTCCGCAGGGGTGGCGGCGGGGCGATCAGCCGTGACTCTAGGCAAACCGTGTTGCCCCGGGATCAACCCGCGATACACGGCCGTTAATCGGCGGTAGTTGGACGACTACGTTGTGCGGCGCGCCCGGGCGAGCGTTGGCCGATACTCTACGCCTCCGGTGGATTACTTTGGGTTGCCGTCCTGTTTCCGGTCTGTTTCGGCTGCGCGCCCGCCGCGCGCTCGGAGGTATCCCGCCGTGTCCCGCCGTGCCGCCGCAGCGGCGCTCGTCCTCGCCCTGTCGTGCCTGCTCAGCCCGGCGGCACCGGCCGCCCTCGCCGCCGCGCGCGGCGAGGCCCTCGCCCCCGGGGTGCACCTCTCCACGGCCTCCGCGGAGGCCGACGAGGGCACCCAGTACTTCACCACCCTCCGTGTCGACCTCGGCGCGGGGCCCGAAGTGGACTACGTGGACCCGGGCAGCGTGGCCGCCCGGGCGCCGCTGCGGGAGATGGCCGACGTGCCGGGCGCCGTGGCCGCGGTCAACGGCGACTTCTTCGACTCGGGCGCCTCCTACGCCCCGCTGGGTGCCGCCGCGCGCGGCGGCACCGCGCTGAAGTCGCCCTCGGCCGACAACCGCGCCACCGCCGTCTTCGACGCCTCGGGGCGCGGCCGCATCGCCACCGCCTCCTTCACCGGCACCGCCGGGCTCCCCGGCGACGACCTCCCTCTCGACCGGCTCAACAGCCACGAGGTCCCGGCGGATGGCACCGGCGTGTTCACCATCCACTGGGGCGACCACCCGCGCGAGCGGGCCGCGCCGAGCGGTCCGGTCACCGAGGTCGTGGTGGCCGAGGGCCGCGTGCGCGACGTCCGCACGGGCACCGGTTCGGAGCCGGTCGCCTCGGGCACCCGGGTGCTGCTGGGGCGCGGCGCGGCCGCCGACCGCCTCGCCGCGCTGCGGCCCGGCGACCCCGTCTCGCTGGACTACCGGCTCACCGCCGACGGCGCCCACCCGCACCTGGCCGTCGGCGGGCGACACGTGCTGCTGCGCGACGGCGCCTATACCGGCGCCACCGACAACGCCCGCCACCCGCGCACCGCCATCGGGTTCTCCGCCGACGGCACGCGGATGTTCGTGATGACGGCCGACGGCCGCGAGCCCGGCACCGCCGGCGCCACACTGGGCGACATGGCCGAGCGCATGCTCCAGGCCGGCGCCCACGACGCCCTGGAACTGGACGGCGGCGGCTCCGCCACCCTCCTCGCCCGCGCGCCCGGCACCGCCGACCTGGTCCGCCGCAACCGCACCGGCGAGGACGAACGCGCCATCCCCAACGGACTGGTCGTGCGCACCGGGCCCGGGTCCACCCCCTGACCGCCGGGCGCGGTCGGGGCGACGGCGCGGACGCCGAGGACGGCGGTGGCCGAGGCGCGGCGGCCACCGGACTCGGCGGTCGGAAGCCAGGACACCTCCCCCTCCATACCGAATGGTCGGTTCGCTAGAGTCGGGGGCGTCCTCCGTCCGGGTCTAAGGAGCGCAGACGATCATGCGGACTTTCACCGACCTCGCCGAACTGGTCGCCGCCAAGGGCGAGCACCTGGGCTACAGCGACTGGCTGACCGTCACCCAGGACCGGATCGACCGGTTCGCCGAGGCCACCGACGACCACCAGTGGATCCACGTCGACCAGGAGCGCGCCGCGAACGGCCCCTTCGGCGGCACCATCGCGCACGGCTTCCTGACGCTGTCGCTGCTGTCCGCCTTCAGCCCTCAGGTGTGGACCCTCCGGCAGCGCCCCTCCATGGCCATCAACTACGGCCTCAACCGGGTCCGCTTCGTGCAGCCCGTGCGCACCGGCTCCCGGGTGCGCGACGGCATCGAACTCATCGACACCCGCGAGACCAAGAACGGCCTGCTCCTGACCTTCCGCCACACCGTGGAGATCGAGGGCGAGGAGCGCGCCGCGCTCGTCGCCGAGGGTCTCACCCTGATGGTGCCCTAGCGGGCGTCGTGTTCGGGGGCGGGTCCGCGCGGACCCGCCCCCGAACCCGCCGAGCCGGTCAAGCCCGCCACCACGCCTGCCGTTGCCGTCAGCGCGCCAGGCGGCGCGCCAGCCGCGCGGGCAGTCCGCGGCTGAGCCAGGCCAGCCGCCGCTCCAGGCGGTCGGCGCGCTCGCGCTGGACGCGGGCCTCCTCCTCGGCCTGGCGCAGCCGGACGTGCCAGTCGGTCGGCGGCTCCTCGGCGGGGCCGTCGGCCAGCACGCCGGGGCCGCGCACCCAGTGCAGGCCGAACAGCCGCTCCACCGCGCCGTCCAGGTCGTCCTCGGGGGTGCCCAGATGGCGCGCCCGCGCGTAGGCGGCGGTGCGCTCCAGCCGGATGGACCCCGGTCCCGACGCCGGCACGCCCGCCGCCGCCACCCGCACCAGCCCGGCGCACTCGCGCTCGGCCGCCTCGGTCAGCCGGGTCAGGCCGCGCGGCGCCGGGCGGCAGCCGGCCGGCAGGGTGAGGCGGAAGGGCACCAGCGGGTCGGCGGCGGGCGCGGTGTCGGCGAAGCGGATCCGCGCGTCGCCGCGGAAGGTCTCGCGGATCAGCCGCAGGTCCAGGCGGGGGTCGTCCAGCGGCGCGCGCCGG
Source organism: Streptomonospora mangrovi (assembly GCF_027604915.1). GTDB lineage: Bacteria > Actinomycetota > Actinomycetes > Streptosporangiales > Streptosporangiaceae > Streptomonospora > Streptomonospora mangrovi. The sequence goes on along the minus strand of NZ_JAJAQC010000038.1, from coordinate 20,180 downwards.
TCGTCGGTCAGGGTCGACCACGGCCCCACCAGCCACACCCGGATGTCGGCGGTCTCGCCCGCCAGCAGCGCCGACACCGTGGTGTCGGCGTCCTCCAGCCCGGCCTCGGCGACGTCGACCACCACGTCGACGTAGGGCACCGCCCACTGGCGCGGCCCCTGCTTGCGCCGGTTGGCGAAGTTGGGCACCCGCGTGGCGACGTAGGGGTGGCGGAACCGGGTGCCGGCGTCGCGCTTGGCCTGCATCTGGCTGCGGCCCAGGTGCCAACTGCTGGTGTCGGTGTCGGGCACGAACACCGCGCCGGTCTGGGCCACCCGGTAGGCGAACTCGGAATCGCCACCCAGGACCATGTCCTCGGCCATGCCGCCGGCCGCGTCGAACACCGCCCGGTGCAGCGACCCGGTGGCGCCGATGAACACCCGGTAGGCCAGCGGGTCGGGCCGGGTCAGCCGGTCGGTGCGGGCGATGACGCCCTCGATCCAGTGCGGTTCGGCCGAGGCGGCGTCGAACAGCCGGTCGGCCTCGCCGGCGGCCACCGCGCGCCGCACCTCGGCCGGGTCCAGGGCGCCGGGGGTGAAGGGCACGAACATCTTGTGGCCCAGGACCGCGAGGTAGTCGGCCCGGTGGTGCCAGCGCGCCTGCGACTCCACGTGCTCGCGGAAGACGAGCATGTCGGCGTCCAGCCGCAGCACCACGGCGCCGTCGCTGGCGGCCACCCCGCAGTTGACGGCGTGGCCCGAGCCCCAGGCGCCGGGCGCGGCGGTGATGAGGCGGGTGTGCTCGGGGCGGATCTCGGGCAGCCGCAGCGGCGGGGCCGACCCGTCGTCGACCACCACCACCTCCATGAGGTGGGCGGGGTAGCTCTGCGCCGCCAGGGCCGCCAGCACCAGGTCGAGCTTTTCCTGGTGGCCGTGGGCGGGGATCACGACGCTGACGGGCAGGTGGGGGGTCCACTGCCCCAGCGGGGGGACGTCGAGGACCGTGTAGTCGTTCCGGGTGATCGGGGGGCGGGGCACCGCCGGTCCGGCGCCGGGGTCGTCCGCCTGGTCCGTGGCCGCGCCGCGACCGCCGAGGATCGTCACACCGACTCGCTTTCCTGTTCTCGGGTGCCGGGCCGCCCGGCCGGGTCGTCGTCCAGGAGCAGCCCGCCGGCCCAGCGCCCCGGCCACTGGCGGGCGGCGTCGCGCAGGAAGTAGCCGGCGTCCTCGCTCCAGGTGTGGCCCGCGGCCCGGCGGCGGACCAGGTAGTTGTGGCCGTGGGTGCGGTAGATGCGGCCGCCCCCGCCGGCCACGCCGAGCAGCAGTTGGGTGTCGATCGCGCGGGGCAGCGGGCGGAACCCCCCGCACTCCTCCAGCACGGTGCGGTCGAGCATGAGGGTGCCGCCGGCGACGAAGGGGCCGGTGGTCTCGGTCTCGACCGGCCGCCACACGGTACGGTCGATCTCCTCCAGGTAGATGAACTCCTGGGCGCAGCCCACCAGGTCGGCGGAGGCGTAGGTGCGGGCCAGCAGCAGGTCGCCCAGGTGGTGGGGGCCGTACCAGTCGTCGTCGTCCCACTTGGCGATCACGGTGCCCGCCGCGCGCCCGGCGGCGTTGTTGAGCACGGTGCCGAAGACCTCGTCAGCGGGGGCCTCGTAGACCGTGACCTCGCGGCCCGTGCGGGCGAAAGCGGCCAGGGCGCGGCGCACGCGCGGGTCCTCGGCGGTGAACCCGTGGAGGGCGAGCACGACCTCCAGGTCCACGTCGCGCTGGGCGGCCACCTGGGTGAGCGCGAAGTCCACCATGTCGGGCCGCCGGGTGCACAGCAGCACCGAGACGCGGGGCTCGGGCACCGGGCGCACCCCGGCCTGGTGGGCGAGTTCGCGCCAGCGGGCGGCGGTGCCGTGGGTGCGCAGCGCCGCGCGGCGCAGATGGATGCTGTGGCGCTCGCGGGCCAGCCGGTCGTCGAGGTCCTGGGCGGTCACCGAGGTCAGCAGCGCGGTCAGCTCGGGGCCCAGCGGCTCGGCCCAGCCGGGGACCTCCTCGCAGAACAGGGGCACCCCGCCGGCGGCCAGGCCGGCCACGGCGCGCGCGGCGGCCAGCGGACCGGCGTGGCCGCGCCAGCCCACCTTGACGCCGCGCAGGTCGCGCAGGCCGGCGATGTCGGTGTCGGTGACGGCGCCGGTGGGCGGCAGCTCCAGGTAGACCCGGCGGCCGTAGGCGATGACCGCGCGGCCGTCGCGCACGCCGAACTCGGCCACGCGCGGCCGCGACTCCCCGGTGAACCCGATGGGGTTGACCACGCGCTCGTCCACGGGCGGCAGCCGGCTGCTGCCGAACCCGCCGGCGGTGCCCTGGCGCACGCGGTCCACGCCGTCGGCGGCGCCGATGCGCTCCCAGGTCAGGGCGCCGGCCGGGTAGCGGTCGACGGCGGGCACGGCCTCGTCGCGCCAGTCGGGCAGCCGGCCCTCGCCGGTGCGCAGGGCGATGTCGGCCACGGGCGTGGAGCGGTGCCGGGGCACCGGGCCGCGCGGCGCCACCCCCCGGGCGCGCGGGACGGCCGGGCGCCAGGCGGGCGCCTCGGTGCCGCTGAGGGCGGTGGGGGGCGCGGTGGCGGGGCCGCGGCGGCGGCCGATGGCGCCGAAGGCGATGGCGTCGAGCGCCGGCGCGGTCTCGACCGGCTCCAGGAAGAACAGCTCGCACGCCCAGCCGCCGCCGTCGAGGCGCACCACCCGGGCCTCCTGGAGGTCGCGCCACTGGCCCAGCCCGGGGGCGGCCGGCAGCGGGGGGTCCAGGTGGGCGGCGGGGGCGGTGAGGAGGACGACGACCTGGTGGGTGCGGGGCAGGCGCGCGCCCAGGCTGACGGCGCGGCGCAGGTCGGCGACGGTGGTGGCGACCACCGCGACCAGCCCGACGTGGTCGGGGGCCTCGGGCGCGGGCTCAACACCCTCGCCCTGTAGTGCGGCGTCGGTCTCGGCGGGCAGCAGCAGGGGGTCGCCGTTGGGCGGGGTGCGGTCGAGGTTGACCACGAGGTCGGCGGGCAGCAGCGGCAGGCCGCGCAGCGGGCTGTGGGAGCCCGCGCCGACGTGGCCGAGCAGGGCGGGGCGCTCGCCGCGCAGTTGCAGCGCCCGCCGCAGGACCTGCTCGGTCACAGCGCCGTCCGGGTGAAGACGCGGGCGCCCTTCTCGGCGGCCTCCTCGCGGGCGGTCAGCTCCGGGTAGTCGGCGACCCAGCGGTCGCTGATGGCGCGCTCGTCGGGGCGGGCGGCGTCGTCCAGGACGAGCACGGCGTCGGGGGCGCAGCGCGGCATCAGCACCGGGACGGCCGGGTAGCGCGCCTCGGCGGCGGTGGCCTCGGGCGGGCCGTCGATGAACACCAGGCCGATGTCGTGGAGGTCCTCCACGGCGGTGGTGTCGTACCAGGGCTGGGTGCGGGCGTCGTCCTCGCCGGCGGTGTCGGGGGTCCAGTCGGTCAGGGGCGCGTGGCGGACCTCCACGATGTCGTCCAGGCCGTGGTCGCGCACCAGTTGGCGGGACAGCTCGGCGTAGCGCGCGTCGTGCTCCAGGGCGATGAGGCGCCCCCCGCCGGAGCGGCGCAGCGCGTAGCCCAGCCAGACGCTGGAGGCGCCGCTGCCGCACTCGACCACGAGCTTGGGGTGGCGCTCGTCGATGAGGCGGACCAGCACCCGCATGACGTCGGGCGAGGCGGCCCAGCCGCGCAGCGAGGGCATGAACGGCGCGGGGCGCAGGAAGTCGCGCAGCTCGTTCCAGGCGACCTGCTGCTCGTAGTCGTTGCGGCCCTGGAGGTTGACGGCCTTGGCCACCTCGGCGGAGACCCGGGGGATGGCCTGGGCGCGGACGCGCTTCAGCTCGTTGCGGGCGCCGTCCAGGGACTTGACGATCTCCATGCGGTCGGTGCCGATGGCCTCGGAGACGGTGCGGGCGCCGGCGTCGATGCGGCGGTCCAGGGTGGAGACCCGGCGGGTCAGCCGCACGGTCAGCCAGGCGTTGCCGGCCACCGCGGCTCCCACGGCCCCCAGTCCGGCCAGCAGCACCGCGCCCTCCCAGCTCAGCACGCCCAGGGCGGCCAGCGCGGCGAGGACGGCGACGCCCACGGCCGCGGCGGCGAGGACGGCTGCCAACTGCTTGAGCCGGGGACGTAGGAACCGCATGGTGATGCCTCCAGAGTGGTCGGGCCGCGCCGCAGCGGGGGCGGAGCCGGGGGATTCCCGCGCCGGTGAACGGCGGATCGTATCAGCGCGGTGGGGCGGGTGTCAGGGGCCGCCGGGGGGTGGACCGGGTGGCCGGGGTTCCTGTGCGGGGACCCGCGCGAAAACCGTCGTAACGGCGGAATTCACCTGCGATACGGATGAAATCGACAGTAACGCAAGGAAGGTGTCCCGGCAGGGGAACGGCGCGCCTTACCGACACTTCGCCGATGTTGTTCTTCCAATGTTCATGATCGAATTACCACGGTGCCGCCGGCGGCGGGGACCGGCGCGCGCGGCCCGCCGGCGGTCACCACCCGGTGGCCGCCTTCAGGCGCGCCTCCAGCATAGGGGCCAGGGTGGCGCTGTAGGTGGCGGTCAGGTGGGAATGGTCCCAGTAGACCAGCACGTTTCCGATCACCGCGGGGCACCTGCCCGCCGGGCACACGTATTCCGTGAGGTCGATGAGGTGCACATTGTCGGGAATTCCGCTGACCTGGAGCGCCGGATCGCGCGGGGCGTGGCTGAAGGACTCCGGCGACACGCATTCGGCCGGCCCGTTCTCCTCCACGCACTCGGCGCCGGAGTAATTCAGCCGGGGCAGATCGCGGATGCCGATGACCTCCACACCCAGCGCGTCGAGTTGGCGCCAGCGCTCCACGAACCCGGGGTGCACCCGCTCCCCCGCGCTGGTGGCCCGCGTGGATGAGGTGAGCACCGCGTCGGGGCGCAGCCGCTCCAGGTGGTCCATGGCGCCCTCGCGCCAGGTCTCGCACTCGGGGAAGGGCCGGCCGTCGCGAGTGGGCGGATCGGTGCTGAACTGGCAGCCGCTCTTGGTGAGCGAGACGACCCTCCAGTCGTTGTCGCGGGCGGCGCCCATCAGGGCGGGGAACCAGTGCGCGGTGCGTGAGGCGCCCACCAGGGCGATGGTGCGGGTGGGCGTGTCCGAGCCGTACTCGCACACGACCGCCTCGGCGTCGTCCAGCCCGGCGTGGCAGCCGTCCAGGAACGCCTGGTTCTGGTCGTCCTTGGCGTCGGCGGGCGCGGGCAGCACCGGGACGTCGGGCTTGGCGGCGTCGACCCGGGGGTCCACCAGCGCCTGCGCGCCCGGGTAGGCGATCTGATCGGTGGCCAGGTCCTGGCGGCGCTGGCGCTGCTCCTCCAGGTCGGCCGACCACATCGAGGCGGCCGCCAGCACCGGTACCAGAGTGGCCGCGGCCACCGCCAGGGGCCAGGCGCGCCCGCCGCGCACCCGGCCCAGCGCGGCGGTGCCGTCCTCGACCAGCGCCTTGGTGAGGGCGGCCAGCACGCCCGACACCGCCAGCACCAGGCAGCCGCCGAGCACGCCGGGCAGCTCGCTCCCGGAGATCTCGCGGTAGCAGACCAGCACCGGCCAGTGCCACAGGTACAGCGCGTAGGAGTGGTCGCCGACCCAGGTGAGCACCCGGTGGCCGAGCAGCGCGTCGGCGCCCCAGGCTCGCTTCGATCCGCCGCCCAGGACCACCAGCACGGCCGCGCCGGTGGGCCACAGCGCGATGTAGCCGGGGAACAGCGTGGAGACGTCGACCAGCGCACCGCACAGCACCAGGGCGGCCACGCCGACCCAGCCCAGCACCGCGCGCAGGGCGCCGGGCAGCCGCAGCAGCGGCAGGGCCAACGCCAGCAGCCCGCCCAGCGCGAACTCCCACAGCCGCGCGCCGGTGTCGAAGTAGGCCCACGCCTGGTCGGCGGCGGTGGCATGCACCGAGTAGGCCAGTGAGGCGGCGAAGACCACTGCCAGCGCCGCCGCGGCCGCGCGGCGCACCGGCGCGCCCAGGGCGCGGGCCGCCAGGGCGGCCGCGGCGATCAGCACCGCCCACACCAGGTAGAACTGGCCCTGGATGGACAGCGACCAGAAGTGCTGGAGCGGGGACACCGCGCCGTCGCGCTCCATGTAGTCGACCGCGTTCAGCGCCAGGTGCCAGTTCTCGTGGTACAGCGCCGAGGCGACCGTCTGGTCGGCGACCTCCTGCCACTGCGAGGCGGGCAGCCACACCGCGGCGGCGGCCAGCACCGCCCCCAGCACCACGGCCGCCGGCGGCACCAGGCGGCGCACCAGCCGGGTCACAAACGGCACGAACCGCACCCCGCCGTCGCGCTCGGCGGCGCGCAGCAGGGACCCGGTGATCAGGAAGCCGGTGATCAGCAGGAACACGTCCACGCCGCCGGAGACCCGGCCGAACCAGATGTGGTAGGCGGCCACGAGCAGCACGGCGACGGCGCGCAGGCCCTGGATCTCGGGGCGGTAGCCGGAGGGCCGGGCGCCGGCCGCGCGGGCGGCCGCGGCGCCGTCGGCGGGCGGGGCGGCCACGGCGGCGGAGGCAGGAGCGGACATGGAGGCAGCGAACCGCCTATCTGGGGGCAGGGGTCGCGGGGCGGGACCGCGCCCGGGCCCCCGCGCGGGCGGGAGCGGGCACGGGCCAGGAGGGGCCGCCGCTCCCCGAGCCTGTAAAGCTCCCGGCGGCCGGTGTCGGGCGGGCGACGGACGGGCCACGCGCCGCTGAACAGCGGCGCACATGTCGGCGACGGGCGCGGTCGGGCCGCCGTCCCGACACGCCCAACTGTGGACGATGGCCCCACAGGTGCGCGTTGGCCCCACAATGGCACGAGGTGCACATCCGCGCCAGCCGGGGGCAACCGCCGCCGCGCCGCCGCAGTGCCTTCCAGTACCGCCACAGGAGGTTCGTCGTATGCGCGTCTTCGTCCTCAACACCGGCCGCTGCGGGTCGGTGACGCTCGCGCGCGCCTGCGAGCGGCTGACCAACTACACCGCCGGGCACGAGACCCGGGCGCGGCGCGTCGGCGACGACCGGCTGGACTACCCCGACCAGCACATCGAGGTCGACAACCGGCTGTCGTGGTTCCTGGGCGCCCTCGACGAGCGCTACGGCGAGGAGCCGCTCTACGTCCACCTGCGGCGCGACCCGGTGCAGGTCGCCCAGAGCTTCGCCAAGCGGTGGGAGAACGGCAACCCCGCCGGGGTCATCACCGCCTTCGCCACCTCCCTGGTCATCCACCCCGCGCCCTGGCCCGACGCCCAGCGCATGGAGGTGTGCCGGTTCTACGTGCAGACCGTCACCGCCAACATCGAGGCGTTCCTGGCCGACAAGCCCAACCAGATGACCGTGTGGCTGGACGACGCCGCCACCTGGTTCCCCGCCTTCTGGGACCGCATCGGCGGGCAGGGCGACTACGACGCCGCGCTGGCCCAGTTCGGCATCCAGCACAACGCGAGCTGAGGGCCGCCCCGCGCGCCCTCAGCCGCAGGTCACGCCCTGGTGTGGCCGCGCGCGTCACCGCGACGCACTAAGTTGGTGCGGGTCATGCCTAACGAAGCCGACGACCACCCGCCGGGCGCCGCCGACCACCCGGCCGACCCCTCCGGCAGCGGCCCCTTCGACCGGCTGCGGCTCTACGGCTACCTCACCGCACCCGAGCGGCGCACCTACCTGGCCGTGATGCGGCTGTTCACCTCCACCCTCATGGCCGACCTGGGCGCCGGCGAGGTCGCCTCGGCGCTGGCCGCCGCCGAGCGGCGCGGCGAGATCGACCCCGGCGAGTCCCGCCTGGAGGTCGTGGTGGACCGCCTGGAGCAGCTCGCCCGCTGGGGCAACCTGGTGCCCGGCCGCCGCGAACCCGCCGCCACCATCGCCGAGTTCACCCGCAGCCGGGTGCGCTACCAGGTCGCCAAGCTCGCGGTGCGGGTCCAGCGCGACGCCGAGGACGTCCTGGAGGTCGCCGAGGGCGCCCGCGAGGTCTCGCGCGAACTCCTGCCGGCCATCGAGCAGGGCCTGGCCGACGTCGAGCGCACCCTGGGCGACCTGGCGGCCTCCGCCGCCGGGCGCGGCCCCCACGACGCGTCGGCGCGCGGCCTGCGCGAGCAGCTCGCCCAGCAGGTCACCACCCTGTTCCTCCAGCACGAGGAGTTCGCCGCCGCCGTCCGCGACTTCTACGCCTACCTGGGCTCGGTGATCGCCCGCTACGACCTCGCGCCCGCCGAGATGACCGGCTTCAAGCACATGCTGCTGGAGTACGTGGAGCTGATCGCCAAGGACGTGCTGCGCCACTCCGAGCCGATCGTGGCGCGCCTGGGCGCCCTCAACCGCCGCCGCGCCGACCTGCTGGACCACCTGGGGGCCGGTCCCGGCGACGACCTGGCGCCGCGCCCGGGCCGCCTGGGCCAACTGGAGCTGATGGAGCGCGCCCCGGGCCGCCGCGAGGCCGACTGGGACGGCCTGACCGGCTGGTTCATCGGGCTGCCCGGCCGGCCCTCCGAGGTCGACGCGCTGCGCGAGGCCACCAGCCGCGCCATCACCGCGCTGTTCGCCAACGTCAAGCGGGTCACCGGCGCGGGCGGGGTGGACCCCGGGCGGCGCCGCGACCTGCTGCGGCTGGCCGCCTGGTTCGACTCCGCCGAGCCCGAGGCGGCCCACGACCTCTACGCGGCGGCGTTCGGCCTGTTCTCTGCGCGGCACCTGGCGCTGGCGCCCGAGGACGACTCCCCCGACCCCGCGCGCACCTGGGCGCGGGGCCGGCGCGTGGACGTCGAGGTCAACGTCCGCAGCCGGGGCGAGCGCACCCCCGGCGGGCAGGTGCCGCGCGTGGGCGACGACCCGCTGGGCCGCGCCGCGCTGCTGGAAGAGGAGGAGCGCCGCCACCGCCGCCGCGCGGCGGCGGTGGGCGAGCTGTCGGCGGCCGGCGCCGACCTCGCCGGCGCGCGGCTGTCCAGCGACGCCCTCGAGGTGCTGTGCGAGCTGCTGACCCTGGCGGGGGCCACCCGCGACGGCACCGCCGACCGGGGGGTGGCCGCCGACGCGGTCACCGGGCTGACGGTCGAACTGGAGCCGCGCCCCGCCGGCCAGGTCACCCGCATCGGCTCGGTGCTGGGCGACCTGGAGCTGCACGGGGTGGACGTGCGGCTGCGGGTGGACGACCCGCTGCTGCCGCAGGCGGAGGGGGCGCCGTGAGCGGGCCGCGGACCGCGCGGCGCGACCCGCTCGCCGGCGGCGAGCCGGCCGCGTTCGAGGGGTTGGACGCCATCGAGGCGGCGCAGGTGCGCCGCTGCGTGCGGGTGCTGCTGCGGCGCCCGCTGCTGCGCGCCGAGGGGCCCGACGGCGAGACCCTCTCGGCGGTGCGGCGCTACGCCGACAGGTTGCAGACCCTCTTCGCCGCCTACCTGGGATACCGGCTGGTGGTGGAGCCGGGGTTCGCCCGGCTGTACAAGACCGGCCGCACCCCCGACGGCGTGCGCGGCGCGCACAAGCCCAACGGGGCGGCGTTCACCCCGCGCGCCTACGCCTACCTCGCGCTGGTGCTGGCGGTGCTGACCGGGGGCGGCGGGCAACTGCTGCTGTCGTCGCTGGTGGCCGAGGTGCGGGCGGCGGGCGCCGAGGCCGGGCTGGACCTGGGCACCGGCATCGTCGACCGGCGCGCGCTGGCGGCGGCGCTGCGCCACCTGATCGACCTGGGCGTGCTGGCCGAGACCGACGGCAGCGTGTCGCCGTGGGCCGAGGACGCCGACCGCGAGGCGCTGCTGACCGTCGACGCCGAACTGCTGGGGCACCTGGTGGCGGCGCCGCTGGGGCGCCACGCCTCGCCCGAGGCGCTGGCGGGGGCGGTTGAGGACGCCGGCGCCGAGGGCGGGCCGGCCCCCGCCGACGAGCGGCACGCGGTGCGCCGCCGCCTGGTGGAGGACCCGGTGGTGCTGCTCGCCGCGCTGCCCGCTGCCCAGCGCGACTGGCTGCGCGCGAACCTGCGCGCCGAGGCGCACCTGCTGGAGGAGTTGACGGGCCTGCGCATGGAGGTCCGCGCCGAGGGCGTGCTGGCGGTCGACCCCGAGGGCTACCTGACCGACCGCGTGTTCCCGGGGACGGGCACGGTCGCGCGCATCGCGCTGCTGGCGGCGGCCGAACTGCTGGCGGACCCCGGGGCGGGCCGCACCGGGCCAAAGTCCGCCGCCGGGGACGCGGAGGGGGACGGGGAAGGCGCGGAGCCTTCGCCCGGCGCGGCGGGCGGCGCGAGCGAATCGGAGCCCCCCGGCGAGCCAGTAGAGCCCGTAGAGCCCACCGAGGACGGCTGGACACCGGTGGCGCCCGGCCGCCTGCGCGCGGTCGCGGCCGCCATCGCCGAGCGCTACCCCCGGGCGTGGTCGCGCGAGGCCGTCCGCGACACCGGCCGCCTCGCCGAGTCGGTCGCCCACGCCCTCGCCCAGGCGGGCCTGGCCCGCGTGCGCCCGGGCGGCGCGGTCGAACTGAACCCGGCGGCGGCGCGGTACCGCCCCGTCCCCGACGGCCCGGCCGGCGAGGACCCCGGCAGCGGCGAGGCCGCCGAGGACGCGCGCGCCGGCGCGGCCTCGCGCGGGGCGCCCCGCCCCGCCGAGGGCCAGGACGCCCTGTTCGGGTTCTAGCCCGCTTTCCTTCGGCCGCCCAGGGGCGCGGCCGCGACGACGACAGACGTGAGGACCTGACGTGGACAGCGCGCGTGAGCCCGGTGGGCGCGGGGGCGCCGGCGCCCCCGCCGCCCCCGGCGGGCGGGCGCTCCGCGGCGGCCCCGCCGCCGAAAGGCGCGCCCCGGCCGGAGTGCGCGCGGCCACGGCTCCACAGCGGGTGTGCGGCCGCCGGCCGGCTCCGCGCGGAGGTGGCGGCCTCCGCCACCGCGCGGGGCCGCACTGGCCCGGGGACCACGGCGCCCTTCCCCGCCCGCACCGCCGCTCGCTGCCTGTCCACAGCCCCGGGCGACCGCTCGCGCGGCCGGGCCGCCGCCGCGAGACTGGTGGAGATCGAGAAGTACGCGGCACCGGCCCCTCCGCCGGGCGGGCCGGGCCGGCTCCGCGCGCGGCCCTCGGCAAACCGCCCCGGCCAGGCGGCGTGCCCCGGCCGCATCCCACCCGCTCGGCGGGTGCGCGCCGGTTATCCACAGCCGCCGCATCCGGGTCGCGGACGCGATCCGGCACCGTAAGACTGAGAAAGGCAGGCGGCGCACCCCGTCGAACCGCGCCCGGCCCGGTCAGCACCGGGCGGGCCGCCCCGCACCGCCGCCGCACCGGGCCGCCCCGCGTCTCCGCCGCCCCGCCCGCCCCTGTCCCGACCATGATCGATCGGAGTGAACCGCAGCCATGTCTCTCCCCGAGGTACCCACCCCGGAACCGGCCGGTGGCGAGCCCGCGGCGAGCGCCCCCGGGGCGCCGCGCGAGCGGTGGCGGCTGCACCGGGGCGGTGTGGTCAACATCTGGCAGTACCGCGACGAGGAGTTCGACCTCTCCGGCGGCCGCGTCATCTTCAAGGGCACCAACGGCTCCGGCAAGTCCCGCACCCTTGAACTCCTGCTGCCCCTCTGCCTCGACGGCGACCTCCGCAACATGGGGTCCAAGGGCTTCGACACCGTCAGCATGAGCCGGCTGATGCTCGACGACTACACCGAGGGCACCATCCGCGTCGGCTACGCCTGGGTCGAACTCCGCCGCGTGTCGGCCGACGGCACCGAGTCCTTCCTCACCTGCGGGGTGGGCGTCAAGGCCAGCGCCGCCGGGCGCCAGGTCAGCGACTCCTGGCGGTTCATCACCCCCCAGCGGGTGAACAAGGACTTCGCGCTGATGGAGCAGGACCGCCCCATCAGCCAGGCGCGGCTGCGCGAACGCGTCGGCGACGACTCCGTGGTCAGCGGCCAGGAGGCGTTCCAGCAGCGGGTCGCCGCCGCCGTCTACGGCATCAGCGGCGGCAGCCGCTACACCGACCTCCTCCACCTCCAGCGCACCCTGCGCAACCCCGACATCGGCCTGAAGGTGCTCCAAGGCCAGTTGGAGCAACTGCTCTCCGACGCCCTGCCGCCGGTCGACCCCGACGTCATCTCCCGCACCGCCACCGGCCTGGACAACCTCGAAGGCGTGCGCCGCAACGTCGCCCGGCTGCGCCAGGCCGACTCCGCGCTGGGCGGCTTCCTCACCGGCTACCGCGGTTACGCCCTGGGCGTGCTCGCCGACCGCGCCGCTGCCCTCGACAAGGCCGAGGCCGAGGTCGACCGCGCCGCCGCGCGGCGGGCCAAGCGCGAGCAGGAGCGCGCGGCGGCCGAGGACGCCCTGCGCGCGGCCGAGGCCGAGCGCGACACCGTGACCGAGCGCGCCGAGGCCGTCCAGACCGAACTCGACGCGTTGAAGGCGTCCCCGGCCTACACCGCCCTGGGCGACCTGGAGGACAAGGAGGCCGTCGTCGCCTCCCAGCGCCGGCACGTGGCGGCGGCGCTGGACAACGCCGACGGCCTGCGCGCGGCCGAGGACCAGTCGATCGGCGCGATCGAGCGGGCGGGTGCCCTGGCGGTGCGCCTCGGCGACACCGTGGCCTCCCAGGCGGCCGAGGCGCGCGAGGCCCTGGCCGGGATCGGCCTGCGCTCGGCCCTGGGCGCGCTGCCCGACCTGCGCCCCGACCTCGCGCGCACGCGCGTCGCCGCGCGGATCCTGCGCTCGCCCGAACCCGGCGCCCGCGCCGAGGAGGTCGAGCGCGAGTGCGCGCCCGCCGTCGACACCGAGGCGCTGGAGCGCGCCGCCGCCCAGGCGCGCGAGCACGTCGCGGCGGCCGGTGAGGCCGCCGCGCACCGGGCGCCCGAACTCGCCGGCCTGCGCGCCGAGGCCGAACGCCTCGCCGAGGACGACTCCCGCCTCCAGCGGCTGGGCGAACGCGCCGCCCAGGCCGCCGAGGACGCCGCCGAGGCCGGTCGGCGGGCGCGGGAGAGCGAGGAGCGGCTGCACGGCCTGGGCCGGGAGTGGGCCGACTCCGTGCGGCGCTGGTACGCCGAGGCCCTGCCCGCCCACGACCGCCCCGGCCCCGGCGAACTCCCGCCCCCGCCCGAGGCCGACGCCGTGGCCACCGACCCCGAGGGCTTCCGCGACACCCACCGCGACATCCGCGCGGCGCTGCGGCCGCGCCTGCGCGCGGCCCAGCACGCGGTGCTCCAGGCCGAGCAGCGGCTGGCCCAGGCCGAGGCCGACCGGGTGCGGCTGGAGGCCGAACGCGACCGGCACGGCGAGACCGCCGAGGTCGACCCCGCCGCGCCGCCGCTGACCACCGCCAAGCGCGTCCCCTCCGACGGCGCCCCCTTCCACCGCCTGGTCGACTTCCACACTGACACCCCCGCCGACTCCCGGGCCGCCCTGGAGGCGGCGCTGGAGGCCGGCGGCCTGCTCAACGCCTGGGTGCGCGCCGACGGCGGCATCAGCGGCCCCGACTCCGCGCCCGACACCGGCGACGACACCTGGGCGGTGCCCGGCCCGCCGTGCTCCGGCCCGTCGCTGGCCGACGTCCTGCGCCCCGCCGCCGCCGACACCCCCGTCTCCGACGACACGGTCGCGGCCATCCTGCGCTCGGTGCCCCTGCTGGCCACCGGGGCGGGCGCTGTCGGCGCCGCCGACCCCGGCACCGCCGCCGCCCCGGCCTCCTCGGAACCGGCTGCCTCCCCGGCCGCAGCCCCCTCGTCCGCCCCGGCCCCCGGCGCACCCGACCGCCCCGCGGCCGCGGCGGCCCCGCCCGCCGGTGCCGGGGCCGCCGCGGACGGCGCCGCACCGGGTCCGGTGGCCGACTCCGTGCCCGGATCCGCGCCCGGTTCCGGCGGCGCTCCCGGTCTTCCCGCGTTCTCGCTGGACGGCTGGTGGCAGGCCGGTGTCCTGCGCGGGCGCCACCGCAAGGCGGCGGCCGAACTGATCGGCTCGGGGGCGCGCGAGCAGGCCCGGCGCCGCCGCCTGGCCGAGGTCGAGGACGAACTCGCCCGGGTCGACACCGAACGCGCCGAGTCGCGCGCCGCGCTCGCCGAGGCCCAGCGAAACGAGGCCGCCTGGAACACCTGCCTGGACTCCTTCCCCGACATCGGCGAGGTCCTGCGCGGCCGGATCGAGACCCAGACCCGCCGCTCCGCCGCCCAGCGCTCGGCGGCCGACGCCGAACGCGCCGAGGCCGAGCACGCGCGGGCCCGCGCCCGCGCCGCCGCCGAACGCGCCGAGCACCAGCGCGCCTGCGCCGACCTCGGGGTGGCCGCCGGCCTGGGCGAACTCCGCGACCTCTCCGAGCGGGCGCACCGCGCCGCCGACCTGCTGGCCGCCACCGGCGCCCTGCTGGAGCGCGACTACCCCGAGGCCCTGCGCTCGGTGGCGGCGGCCCGGGCCGACCACGACCGCACCGCCGAGGCCCGTGCCAAGGCCGAGTCCGACGCCGCCGAGACCCACCGCGCCTACACCGAGGCCCACGCCGTCCTGTCCACCCTGCGGGCCAGCCTGGGCCGCGACGCCGAGCAGGTCGGCGCCGAGATCAGCGCCTTACAGGAGGAGCGGCGGCTGCTGCGCGCCCGGGCGCCCAAGGCCCAGAGCGAGGTGGAGGCCGCCATCAAGGCGCTGGCCGACGCCGAGGCCCGCGTGGCGGCCGTGGACGTGCAGGTGGCCGACGCCCGCGCCAAGGTCGCCGACGCCGAGGACGCCCTGACCGACGCCGCCGGGGTGGGCGGCGTGTGGGAGGCGGCCACCGGCGAGGTCGAGCCGCCGTTCGAGCGCGCCGACCTGCGCGCCGCCCTGGCCCGCGCCCTCGCCGCGGACACCCCCTCCGGCACCGATCCGGCCGGGCGAGCCGGGCGGGCCGGGCGCGGCGCCGGCGACCCCGCCGCCCTGGAGCGCGACCTCATCGGCCGTATCCAGACCCTCCAGGCCGCCCTCGCCGGAACCCACGACGTCCAGGCCGACCGCGACCACGGCATCCTCACCGTGACCGTCAGCGACGAGTCCGGCACCGCCCCGGTCGCGGCCACGGCCCGCGCCACGGCCGCCCGGCTCGCCCAGGCCCAGGACAACCTCACCGAACGCGAGGAAGGCGTCTTCGAGGAGTACCTGCTGGGCGACATCGCCGAGGAGCTGCACCGCCAGATCCGCGCGGCCGAGGCCCTGACGCGGCGGATGAACACCGTCCTGGAGGGCGCCCACTCCAGCCAGGGCGTGCGGGTGGAGCTGTCCTGGGAGCCCGCGCCGCACCTGGACCCCGCCGAGCGGTCGGCGTTCGCACTGGCCAAGAAGTCGGTGGCGCAGCGCACCCCTGAGGAGAACGACCGGCTGCGCCGCGCGCTGATGGACCGCATCCGCGCCACCCGCGAGCAGGGCAGCAGCACCGGCTACGCCGAGGTCCTTGCCGGCGCGCTGGACTACCGCCAGTGGTACGCCTACCGGGTGCGCATCCACGACACCGGCCCCGACGGCAAGCCGCGCGACCGCCGCGTCCGCCAGCTCTCCTCGGGCGAGACCCGCCTGGTGTCCTACGTGACCCTGTTCGCGGCCAGCGCGGCGTTCTACGACGCCCTCCAGGCCGGGGCCGACGGCCCGCTGCGCATGGTCCTGCTGGACGAGGCGTTCGAGCGGCTGGACGACCCCACCATCGCGCGGCTGCTGGAGCTGCTGGTGGACCTGGACATGGACTGGGCCATCACCTGGCCCTCGGGCTACGGCGTCTCGCCCCGGATCGACCGCATGCACATCTACGACGTCCTCAAGCGCAAGGGCGCCTGGGGGGTGGCCTGCGCCCGCACCACCTGGACCGGCTCCGCCTTCGAGCGGGCCGGGTAGCCCGGCCGCCGACCGCCTGCCCCCGCGCGGCGGGTCCGCGCGGGGGCGGGCGGTCGGCCCGTGCCGCTGCCGCCGTCCGCGCCGGCACCGCCCCGCGCGGAGGTTGTCCGGTGCGCGCCTGGGCAGTGGGCCCTCGTCCGAGCACACAGGAGGGGGCACCCATGTCCGAGAACCGGCCGGTCGAAGGCGAGCACCGCTACCAGCAGCGGATCGATTCCCCCGACCAGCACGAGGAGCGCCCGGGCAGGAGCCTGGTCACCACCAACCACGACGTGATCCGCCGGTGGGCCGAGGACCGCGACGCCCGGCCGGCCACGGTCCCCGGCAGCGAGTACGACGGCCGCCCCGGACGGCTGCTGTTCGACTTCCCCGGCTACTCCGGTGAGTCGCTGGAGCACATCGACTGGGACTCCTGGTTCGCGGCGTTCGACGAGCGCGGCCTGAACTTCATCTACCAGGAGCACAAGAAGGACGGCCAGCCCAGCAACTTCTTCCAACTGGAGAACCCCACCGAGAACTCCTGAGGCGCCCGGCCGCCACCGCGCCCGCCGCCGGCCACCGCCCGCTCAGCGGGTGGTGTACTCGCCGCCGTTGACGGCGATCACCTGGCCGGTGAGCTGCCGGGCGGCGGGCGAGCACAGGAACGCCACGGCGCCCGCCACGTCCTCAGGCGTGCCGGCCCGGCCGGTGAACGTGGCGTCGATGAGCGCGGTGCGGCGGGCGTCGGTCAGCCGGTCGCGGAAGAACTCGGTGTCGGCGATGTAGCCGGGGGCGACCACGTTGGCGGTCACCCCGCCGCGCCCCAGCCGCCGCGCCAGGCCGATGTTCCACGACGCCAGGGCGGCCTTGGCCGCGCCGTAGGAGCCCGATCCCTTGTCGGCGGCGATCGAGCCGATGCTGACCACCGCGCCGCCGGACGCCAGCCGCTCGGCCAGCGCCTCGGTCATCAGGACCGCGCTGATCAGGTTGGCCTCAAGGTTGGCCCGCCACGCCAGCGCCACGGCCGCGAGGTCGCCGGGCTCCTCACCGTCGAAGTCGGTGTTGCCCCCGGCGTTGTTCACCAGGACGTCGACCGGCCCGTCAAGACCGTCGGCGAACGCGGCGACCTGCCGGGGGTCCGCCGCGTCGCACACGACCGCGCGCACGCCGGGCCCGAGTTCGGCGGCGGCGGCCTCCAGGGGTGCCGCGCGCCGCCCCGTCACCACCACGGTGTCGCCCGCCTTGGCGAACACCGCCGCCACGGCCCGGCCGATACCTGTTCCGCCTCCGGTGACCACGACCGTACGGCTCATCCCCGTCACCCCTCTGCTCCGCAATGACGTACGTTTAGGTCTAAACGATAGCAGCTCGTTTAGACCTAAACGACAAGGAGGGCCGACCCGATGACCGACCGCGCCCGCACCGGGGACGACCCGCCCCCGCCCGCCACCGCCCCCGCGCACCTTGACCCCGGCGACCCCGTCGACGCCATCGCGCTGGCCTGGCTGCGCGAACGCCCCGGCACGCCCGTCACCGGGATCGGCATCGTCACCCGCCTCTGGCACGCCGCCAAGCTCCTGGGCGAGGACCGCCGGCGGGTCCTGGCCGCCGCCGGCCAGGACACCGCCACCCTCGACCTGCTCAGCGTCCTGCGCCGCAGCGGACCGCCCTACCGCCTCACCACCCGCGAACTCGCCGAGCGCACCATGGTCACCCCCGGCGCGGTCTCCCAGCGCGTGGCCCGTGCCGAGCAGGAGGGCCTGGTGGAGCGCGCGGCCCCCGCACCGGGATCGCGCGCGGTGGCCGTCACGCTCACCGACCGGGGGCACGAGGTGGTGGAGTCACTGGTCGACCGGGTCCTGGCCCGCGAGGCCGACCTCGTCTCGGGCCTGGCCCCCGAGCAGCAGCGGGCGCTGGCCGAACTCCTGCGCGTGCTGCTGGCCGACCTGCACACCCGGCTCGGCGACCGGCCCATCTCCCAGGTCGGCACCGAGCCCCCGGGCCGGAGCGGCTAGCCTCGCCGCCACCACCCGCCCCGCTTTGCGGGCGCCACCGGGGCGCGCGGATTCAGCCGGAAAGGCGCGGGTAGTGCGGGGGTGGGCCGCCCGGATTATTCCCGACCGGACCTGTCAGAAGGGCTATACGGCCGGGCCCGCACGGCTGCTGATAGCTTCTGTAGCAGCGATCAAGGGTCGCCCGATAAACACTTAAACCGCGTCAGGAAGGTGCCTAAGAATGCCTGCGCCGTACTCGCTGCCGGAGCTTCCCTACGACTACGCAGCGCTGGAGCCGTGGATCTCCGGTCAGATCATGGAGCTGCACCACGACAAGCACCACGCCACGTACGTCTCGGGCGCCAACACCGCGCTGGAGAAGCTGGCCGAGGCTCGCGAGAAGAACGACCTGAGCACGGTCAACCTGCACCAGAAGAACCTGGCGTTCAACCTGGCGGGGCACGTCAACCACACGGTCTTCTGGCCGAACCTGTCGCCGGACGGCGGCGACAAGCCCGAGGGCGAGCTCGGCGCGGCGATCGACGACCAGTTCGGCTCCTTCGACGCCTTCCGCGCGCACTTCAGCGCCGTGGCCACCGGCGTCCAGGGCTCCGGCTGGGCCATCCTCGCCTGGGACATCCTGGGCCAGCGGCTCATCATCGAGCAGCTCTACGACCACCAGGGCAACCTCGCCGCGGGCTCCTACCCGCTGCTGATGCTCGACATGTGGGAGCACGCCTTCTACCTTCAGTACAAGAACGTCAAGGCGGACTACGTCAAGGCGTTCTGGAACGTCGTCAACTGGGCCGACGTGCAGCGCCGCTTCGAGGACGCGCGCAAGGTCCAGTTGGGCTGACCCAGCGGTTGAGCCCGACCCAATGAGGGGCGGCGCCTTCGGGCACCGCCCCTCATTCGCGTGCGGGGCCTGGCCCGCCTCCGGGCGCGGGCCGGGCGGCCTCAGCGGCGCAGCAGCTCCATGGCGGCCCGGGGGCTGTCCACCACGGGGTGGCCGGTGGCCGCCAGGCGCTCGCGGCTCATCATGCCGCTGGCCACCAGCAGCGCGTGGGCGCCCACCGCGCCGGCCGCGCGGGCGTCGTCGTCGATGTCGCCGATGAGCACCACGGTGGCGGGGTCAAGGTCGAGCGCGTCGAGGTGAGCGGCCAGGTGCTCGGCCTTGGAGTCCTCGACCGTGTCGTAGCGCCGGCCGTCCACGCGCAGGAAGTGCGCGGTGAGGCCGCGCTCCTCGATGAGCGGCACGAGCGCGTCGTGCCCGGCCATGGACAGCAGCGACTGCGAGC
Organism: Streptomonospora mangrovi; assembly: GCF_027604915.1. Taxonomy (GTDB): domain Bacteria; phylum Actinomycetota; class Actinomycetes; order Streptosporangiales; family Streptosporangiaceae; genus Streptomonospora; species Streptomonospora mangrovi. The sequence continues at coordinate 1,101 of NZ_JAJAQC010000038.1, read as the reverse complement.
CCCCGGCGCGCGCCCAGTCGACCAGCATCTGCGGCGCGCCGTCGGCCAGGCGGCAGGCCGGCAGGGCGGTGCGGTAGTGGCTGTCGTAGATCTCGTTGATGCGCGCCCACTCCGCACCGGTGAGCGCGCGGCCCAGCAGGTCCTCGTAGCAGGCGATGAGGGGCCGCCGGAAGAACGACCGCCAGTGGTCGAGTTCGACGGGATCGCGGCCGAAGGCCGCGCACACCCCGTTCAGGCCGGCGAGGTTGGCGTGGTTGTCGTTGAGAAGGGTGCCGTTCCAGTCCCAGACGATGTGCTTGATGCCGCTGAGGTGGGGAAGCTCGTTTTCTACCACTCTGTGCACTGTAGGGGACGGATGCCGGGGTGCCCAGCCCGCGCCGGGCCCGCGGCCCGTCCCGGCCAGGGTCCAGGCACCCGGCCGCCCGCTAGATCGTTGATGGGGAATTGGTGTCCTGGTCAGTGGTCGTAAGCGATCAATGACCGCTTGACCGGGGCCCCGATCAGCCAGTTGTGCCAGATCGCGGCGTTGAGCGCGCAGACGCGCTGGCAGGTGCGCGCCCACAGGCCCTCGGTGGTGCGGGCGGCGTGCCGCTCCTGGCCGAGCTGGTTCTTCAGCGTCCAGATGACGGCTTCGATCCGCTGGCGCAGCCAGGACGGGAACACCTTCACCTGGGGTTCGGGCTCGTCCTGGCGGACCGGGCGGATGAGCAGATGGCCCAGTTCCTCCGCGGCGGTCTCGATCCCGGCTCCGGCGAAGCCCTTGTCACACACGATCGGCACTGGCCCTGGGCCGGGCGCGCAGTCGTGGACGTGGAGCAGGTGCAGGGCCTGCTTGCGTTCGTCCAGCTCCTTGGGGTGGGCCAGGGAGAAGGCGGTGATGGCGCCGTCAACGGTGGTGATGAGCATGAGCTTGGCGCCCCAGTAGAAGGCGTGGTGGGACTTGTCCATCCCGTACCCGGCGATCTCACCCAGGCCGGAGCGGTTGACGGTGACGCGGGAGGCGCCACAGCGCAGGGGGGTGCCATCCATCAACCGCAGGCGCTCCCACCAGGTGGGCACGGCCCGGGCCAGCCACATCGCTGCTGTGAGCAGGGCCGATCC